>JAICYD010000001.1 GCA_025934375.1 Streptosporangiaceae bacterium
CCGGCCACGTCACCCGCATCCCACAGGTCATGATCGGTGCGCGAGGTGCCCTGCATGACCACATTATCTCAGCGACTCGAACACGCTGCCGGCAAGACTGCCGAAGAAGCCGGTCGCGAGTTATTCAGAGCGCTCCTAGCCAGCCGCGCGCGAGACCACCAGGACCATAACCCGGCAGCAGCCGGAGAGGGAAGGCCGCCAGGGCCAAGGCCCGCACCGCCCGCCGTCCAGGCCCCCGCCGGCGCCGCGCCGTCCAGGGCCGGGACGGAAGGTGCCCGCCAGCCCGCCGCCCCCGCCCCGCCGCCCCCGGCCTGGCTCCGCCAGGCCCACGGTCAACGTCAACGGCAAGGACAAGCGCGCTGCGCGCTCACCGCCTGGCCAGGCGGGAAACCCCCACAGCCCATTTCCCCCTGGACCCCCTTTCCCCGCCCGGGGGGCGCTCCGCGCCCAGGGCCAAGGTCCAGCCCGTAAGAAAAGGCGCGCTCCGCGCGCTCACCGTCAACAGGCGGGCGACCCTCACCGCGCCCGGCCGCGCGCCGCCCCGCGACGATCCCGCGGTGCGAAACCGGCACCGCGGAATCCCGCCACCCTCACCGGCAAGGGCAGGCCCGCACCGGGCCGGGCACCCGGCACGCCAGCCGGCGCACGAGCAGCGACGCCGGCCAGCCCCGCGCCCGCCGCGACCCCGGCAACCCGCCACGCAGGCCCTACCGCGTGCCTGCCCCGTCGTGCCGCCTGCTGCCCGCTGCGGTGAGGAGCCCGGGAAGCCTGCGGGCATGCCTCATGGCCGCCCCTCCCCTGAACAGCGCTGACAAGACGATCCCGGACCTGGCCGGCGAGGCAGCCGCCCCGGGCGCAACGGGGGCAGCCGGGACGCGCCCGGCACCGCTGACCGCCTCGTCCACGCTGGCGAGCACCACCCAGTGACTGAACATCTCACTCAGCACGAGCAGGCGCAGCACCACCGGCTGAGGCGCAGCAAGCACCAGGTCACCGCCCGCCCGCCGGGCCTGCGCACGGGCCTCCGCGAGCCTGCCCAGGGAATAGCAGTCCATGAAGGCCAGCCCCGCCAGGTCAACGACTACCCGTGCCCCGGCGGGCGCCAGCGCCGTGAGCGCGCCCACGGCATCCCCGGCAGTGCACACATCCAGCTCTCCGCACAGCGCGATGACGACGGACCCCCCGCGCGCACTTCTAACCACACGAACCCCGGGCATGGCCCTCACCGTCATCTCCACGCAGCCTGCGGGGTCCCGGCACGCACCAACGCCACTAACTTCTGCGAGTAACCCTACGCCAGGCAGCCCCCGCCGTCACCCGCCCAGCGCCGCAATATCCCCCACAGCCGGCGATCGCGCCGACCGCGCGGGGAGCGCGCGGCACCAACCCAGCACGGCCGGCGGGCAACCATAGCCGCCGCTCACGCCCCGCACCCGCCCCGGACACCGGCCAGCCCGCGCGTGCGGACGCGCAGCACCCCGCCGCACGGGGCCAAACCACCCCCGGCCTGCGGCCGGGCGGCTGGCTGCGCTCCGCTCCGGTGCCCCTGACCTCACCCCCTCAAAGAGCAAGCGGGTGAGGTCAGGAACACCTCCACTACACTCCACCAGCCAAAAACCAGAATCAAAATCAAAACCAGAAAGTCAAAGTCAAGATCAAAGTCAAGGTCAAATCCGAGCGCGGGCATAGACCCAGCGGAAGGCGCGGGGTTAAACAGGTGATGGTACTGGCAGCGGCAATAGGCGCGGGCTGAATCATGCGGTGGCGCTGGGGCGGCATGAAGCACGGGTTAAGCCCTCAGTGGTGGGGGCGCTTGTGAAGTGTCTGGGGCCAGGCCGGCCGGGCGGCGTAGGCGGTTACGGACGTTCGGGTTCGACCATGCACGCGCAGGGGTCACGGGGGCGTACTGCGGCCTCCGGCGTACAGTGGGTTGTGTCCAGTCGCACGAGGACCCAGGCGAGGTTTACCGATGGATGTCACCCCGGCCGGCGAGCGGGTCCGCAGGCTCCGCAAGCTGCGCGGCCTGACCCAGCAGGACCTGGCGCGGCTGGCGCGGCTGTCGCTGCGCACTGTCAAGACGGTGGAGGCGGGCGAGGGGAACCCGCGCCTGGAGACGCTGCACGCGATCGCCAGGGCGCTGCACGTCTCGACCAGTGACCTGACGGCTGCTGGCAGGCCCGAGCCGGACCCGGTGCGGCCCGACCGGTGGGACGGCATCCGCGATGCCCTGTACCAGCGGCCGCCGGGGGGCGAGCCGGGCGAGCCTGCCACGGAGGAGGGGGTGCTCGCCGCGCTCGCGGCGCTGCTGCCCGCTTTCCGGGGCAGCCGGTACGCGCAGGTCCGTGACGTGCTGCCTGTCTTGATCCGCGACGCGCTGTCGCTGGGGAGCGAGGGGCGGGCGGCGCGGTCCCGGGTGCTGAACGCGACGGCGTGGGTGCTCACGATGACGCGGCAGTTCGATGACGCGATGACCGCCGGGAGGCTGGCGCTGGACGCGGCGCCTGACGTGAGCGACAGCATGGCGGCGGTCAGCGTGATGGCGTGGTGCCTGCTGCGGCAGGGCAGGCTGGGCGAGGCCGGGAGCCTGGCCGTGGACTGGGCCGACCGGGCCGAGCCCCGGTTCTCCCGCGCCAGCGACGCGGAGCTGGCCGCCTACGGCAAGGTGCTGCTGTACGTCAACAACGCGATGATCCGCGACAACCGGCCGGGCGAGGCCGACGACGCCTTGTCGCTGGCGCGCGCGGCAGCGGCGAAGATCCGCCGCGACGTCCCCGCGAACGCCTCGACCACCATGACGTTCGGCCCCGCGCAGGTGCAGATCATCAGCGCGGAGAACGCCGTGCTGGCCGGGCAGCCGGACCGGGTGCTCGCGCTCGCCGAGCGGATCACGGGCGCGGGGCTGGCGCGGGTGGAGCCGGCCCAGCGGCTGCGGCACCGGCTGGACATCGCCTCCGCCCATGGCATGCGCCGCCAGTACGCGGACGTCGTCGCCGTCATGACCGCGCTGCGCGCCGAGGCCCCCGAGTGGCTCGCGCAGCAGCGCTACGCCCGGGACATCATCGAGGGCGTCATCCGCAGGCGGCGCGGCCCGCTGTCCGGGGAGCTGCGCGACCTGGCCGCCGCCGTCAGGCTTCCGGCCTGACCTGCCCCGTTGCACCTTCGTCGGCTACGCCGGGTGAATGGCCGTTGCCGCACCGTTTCACGCGCTCATAAGGTCATCTTCGTCAGAGATCACCTGGTGACCAGGAGTGATGAAGATGCAGGCACACGGAGGCGCCGAGGCCCCCGACGCCCGGCCGCCCGCCCGTGCCGGCAGGCCCGGGGCTGACACGGGGCCCGCGATCCTTCCCGTCCGCGCCGGCCGCCAGCGCCCCGGGCCGGCCGCCCGCACGACCGGCCTGATACTCGGGCCCGTCGAGACCGCCCCCCGGTGCGCGCGCGGCGTCCTGGCCGGCGCCCTGGCCCAGTGGGGGCTGCGCCACCTCACCGAGGACGGCGAGGCCATCACCAGCGAGCTGGTCACCAACGCCGTCGCCGCCAGCCGCAAGGCCGCGCCCCCCGGCACCGGGCCGCGCCCCGTCACGGTCTGGATCACCGCAGGCAACGGCGAGCTGTGCATCCGCGTCTGGGACCCCGACCCCGCCCCGCCGCCCGCCGGCCCGTCACTACCCGGCGACCTGGCCGAATCGGGCCGGGGACTGTTCATCGTCACCACGCTCAGCAGCCGGCGGGGCTGGTACCCCGCGCCCAACGGCGGCAAGTACGTCTGGGCGGCGCTCCCGCTCGACCCCGGCCCGCCCGCCGCCTGACACCAGCCCCCGCACGGCCAAGGGCACCAAGGCCATCACCCCGGCTCGCACGGCAGCGCCCAGGCACGCGCGGGAACAAGCGCGGCCCCCGGTGGCAGCAGCCCCCGCCTGCCACCGGGGAGCCGCACCCACCACGGCCGCCAGCCCATCCCCGGGCCCCGGCCCGAGCACCGGAAGGCAACCCCATGCAGCAAGACGTCCTGCCCCTGTTCGCCCGCTCTGACCTGGACCGGCTGAGGCTGGCCGCCGACATCCTCCTCCGGCTGGCCGAGGACGGCGCGATACCCGAAACCCTGGAGGCAGAGCTCGTCATCTTCCGCGACCGCGTCGAGCACGCGCTCCTCCTGCCCACGGACGCCCCCGCCGCCGCCCCCGCCGCGCACGGGACCGCGTGATGGCCCCCGCCCGCCGCCACGGCGCCCGCCCCCGCGAGCAAGCCCCGCTCTGCGCCCCGGCCAGGCACAGCGCACCGCCGCCGGGGCCATCGCGACGCTGGCCCGCATCCAGGCCGCCACCATCCGCCTTGAGGAGAAAGCCAGCGCGGTCCTGGCCGCGCTGCCCGCAGGGCACGCGTGAGCACCGCGCCATCGCGGCCCGACGACAGCGAGGCACTCGGGGACGCGCTCAACACGACACGCAAGATCCGGTTCGGGCTAGAGGTCATATGGAGCGAGATCGACTGCCTGCCAGACGAGACCCCGGCAACCGGCGACGTGCGCAACGCGCTGCGGACCATAAGCGACTGGCTAGAGCAGGCAGAGGAAAACGGGCTACGCGAGGCGCTGCTGACCAGGAACTACGCCGTCATCAAGCCCGTGAGCCTGGCATCCCCGCCATCCCCCGCATCTCTGGCCGACATCACAGCGGCCATGCTCGTGCTGCAACGGCACGCAGTGCTGATCACCGACGGCTAAGGACGCCCTCACCCGGCCCGCCAGGCCGCCGGACACCCTGCCGCGCCCCGCGCGGCACCAGCGCCAGCGCAACCCGAACGGCAGCCCGCCAAGCCCGGCCCGACGACAACCAGAACCTATTCCAGGTATTTCATTTACACCGAGTGTACTGACGGGGTGCCCGCCCACGGGCGCACAAAGCAGCGCCCCGCGCCGCCCCGCCCCCGGCCGGCCAGCCTCACCCCCAAGGACAAGGGCAAGGTCAACGTCAACGGCAGGGAAAGCGGAAGAAGGCACCTATCGCCGGCGGCCGGGGAAGTGCGCCCGCCCGCCGCCGCGCCCCCATTATGGGCGCCTCCCGGCCCCCGTCAAGGGAAACCGCCTTGACCGGGCCCGTCCGGCAACCCCAGGCAGCAGCAGCCACCCGGGCAGCCGCACCACGGCCCGCCACCACCAGGCGCGCCGCCCCAGGACCGCGCACCAGCACCACGGCCGGCGCTCATGCGCGCCCGCTACCATCAAGGCAAGCCAGCCACCCGAATCCAGGCCCGGCCACCGCGTAAGCCCAGGCCAGGGCAGAGACGACAGCTGGCGCCAGTCAGCCAAAAGTCAGGAACCCGCACCCGGCCCACCAGGCAAAAACGGTCATAACATGATAAAACGGATATCGTTCCGGCTGCGCCCGATCGTTCGAATAACATCCCGTGACCAGCCGTTGAACCCCGATCAAAGCCGTTCCATCCAGTCAGGCCGAACCGATTGACTTATTGCGCATTCGCTTCGTTCCCCGGCGCGGCAAATGCGTATTTGGCCACGCTCTCGCGTGGTAATGCGCATTCACCATGTTCCGTTTGCGAGGTAAATGCGCATTTGGCTGTTCCTCCCGGCCGTTCCCAATGGCCGGTAAACGCGGTGAGGCCCCCTGAAGCGCGACGCTTCGGGGGCCTCACCGGCATGTACTGCCAGCCGTGATAAGCGAACCGCTACTCGGTCCACCAGTCCTCGTCGCCATCGCCCTTGCCGGGTCCCTTGGCGGCGCCGTTGGCGGCCGGGGCAGGCGCGGGGCGGGCGGCGGGAGCAACCGGGGCGGGCGGGGCCGCCGGAGCGCTCTCCTGGATCGCGGGCTTGGCCGGCGGGGCGGCGACCTGCGAGTCCATCGTCGGCATGGCCGGCATGGCCATGCCCATCTGGCCACCGAGCAGCTGGCGGACCTGCGCCAGGTGACCAGAGATGTTGTCCTTCTGGCGAGTGAGCTCCTCGACCTCGCGCTGGGCGGTGAGCCGACGGCGCTCGGCGTCGTTCTTCGCCTCGCTGAGCAACTGCTCGGACTGCGCCTTGGCCTGGGCGACGATCTGGTCGGCGTTCTTCTTCGCGTTGGACACCAGCTGACGGGCGTGCTGGTCGGCATCGCGGCGGGTCTGGTCGGCCTGCGCTGACGCCTTCGCGGCCCGCTGCTCGGCGGTGGACGCCCGCTGCTCAGCCTCCGACACCAGCTTCTGCGTGGCGGCCTGGGCGGCGGCGAGCCGCTCGGCCTCCTGGCGCTCGGCCTCCTCGCGACGGGCGGCCAGCTGGATCTCGAACTCGGCCTCGGCCTGCGCCCGCTGCGCCTCGGACTCCTCCAGGATCCGCTGCGCCTGCGACCGCATCTCATCGGCCTGCCGCTTGGAGGTGGTGAGGATCTCATCCCGCTCGCGCTTGGCGTTCGCCTTGAGCTGGGCAACCTCACGCTCGGTGGTGGTACGGAGCTTGGCGATGTCCCGCTCGGTGGCCGCGCGCTTCTCGGCGACCTCGTGATCGGCGGTGGCCCGCACCTTAGCGACCTCGCGCTCGGTGGTCGAGGTCAGCTCGTCGGCCTCGCGCCGGGCGGAGGTGCGGATCGAGTCCGCCTCCCGCTCGGCCGCACCGCGCACGTCGTCGGTCTCCCGCTTGGCGTTCGCGCGCAGTTCCGCCGCCTCGTTCTCAGCGGCGGCGCGGAACTCGGCGGCGTCAACCTTCGAAGCGGCCTTGATCTCGTTGGCCTCGGACCGGGCGGCCTGGACGAGCTCGGTGGCCTGCTCCTCAGCCAGGCGCAGCAGCTGCTCAATCCGGGCGCCAAGGCCGGAGTAGGTCGGGCGCTCCTGCTCCTGGATCTGCCGGTGCGCGTCGCCCAGTTCGCGGCGGGCGGCCAGCGCGTCTTCCTGATGCCGACGGACTTCGGCAGCGAGTTGCCGGATGTGCTCATCCACCTGGTGCGGGTCATAGCCGCGCATCACCTTGGCGAAGTCACGTGGTGGGGTCTCTTCGAAGAAACTGGTAAGTTGCGCGTCAATGTCCGATTGCATGTGGCCTATATCCTGGCTAGACGGGGGAAACGGCAGGCGGGGTCATCGGCCGGGGTTGTCGCCGGCACTGCCAGCTCTGCGGCGTCAGAACTCGGAACCTCTAAAGCCCAGTGTTTCCCGAACCCTGTGGCCCCGGGTTGATGGCGCTGCATCGCGGACTCCGGCGAGTTTCTCGCCCAGTGACAGGCACACTACTCCGCCTCCGCCGTATCCGTGGGGTCTTCGGAGGCTTTTGTCGCTGCCCTAGCAGGCAGTCTACGGGGCGCTGTGGACCTCATGCGTCCGGGTGGGCGCCCTTGAAAGATCACGTTTCGTCCACGTCAGCGGGTTACCCAAATCACCGCAAATCATCAGGTCACCCGGGCTGCCCCAGCTTACGCGCCGTGCGGCTGGACCAGCTCCGTCAAGACGCCGCCGAGGTCGGCCGGATGCAGGAAAGCGATCGACGCCCCCATCGATCCATGCCGCGGCCGCTCGTCGATCAGCCGGACCGCGCCCGCCCCGCCGATCACCGCCAGCGCCTCCGTGACGTTCGCCACAGCGTAGCCCACGTGGTGGAGCCCCTCGCCCCGCCGGGCGAGGAACTTCCCGACCGGGGTGTCATCGGCCAGCGGCTCGAGCAACTGCACGTACGAGAGGGAAGGCGCCGCTGGGACGGCAAGCCCACCTGGGGTTTCCGCGGGGGGTTGCCGGGGGGGCGTCCCCCCGAGGGCAAGCATGGCTTCCTTCACGCCCTGCTCCTCGTTGACCTCCTGGCTCACGACGGCCAGCCCGAAAACAGACGCGTACTTCTCGATGGCCGCTTCCAGCGACCGGCAAGCGATCCCCACATGATCGATACGTTGCAGCATGCTGGGTATCGTTCCACGTAAGTAGTACTAGCAATGAGGGAGGCCCCATGCCGGACCCAGTGATCATCGGCGGGGCGCGCACCCCGGTTGGACGCCTGCTCGGCTCGCTAGCCGGCTTTTCCGGCGCCGACCTCGGCGGCCTCGCGATCAAGGCGGCGATCGAGCGCGCCGGCATCGCCCCGCACGACGTCGAGTACGTGATCATGGGCCAGGTGCTGCAGGCCGGCGCCGGCCAGATCGCCTCCCGCCAGGCGGCCGTCAAGGCGGGCATCCCGATGACCACCCCGGCGATGACCCTCAACAAGGTCTGCCTGTCCGGCCTCGACGCGATCGCCCAGGCCGCGGACCTGATCCGGCTGGGCGAGTACGACATCGTCGTGGCCGGCGGCATGGAGTCGATGACCAACGCGCCGCACCTGCTGGCCAAGTCGCGCAAGGGCTTCAAGTTCGGCACCGTCGAGATGATCGACGCGATGGCCTACGACGGCCTGACCGATCCGTTCGACGGCATCTCGATGGGGGAGTCCACCGAGCGGTACAACGCCCGCTTCGGCATCAGCCGCGCCGAGCAGGATGAGTTCGCGGCCCGCTCCCAGCAGCGCGCCGCACTCGCTCAGAAGAACGGCGTCCTGGCCGAGGAGATCGTCGGGGTTCAGGTCCCGCAGCGATCTCCCGGGGGCGCGACCCCGCGGAGCACCATCCGTACCCCCCGGGATGGCGGCAAGGAGCCGCTCACCTTCGCCGACGACGAGGGCATCCGCGTCGGGACGACGGTGGAGGGCCTGGCCAAGCTGCCGCCCGCGTTCGGCGAGGAAGGCACGATCACCGCCGGCTCGTCCTCGCAGATCTCCGATGGGGCGGCGGCCGTCATCGTCACCTCCCGGGACAAGGCCGAGCAACTCGGCGCGAGCATCCTGGCCGAGGTCGGCCGCTTCGGCACCGTAGCCGGCCCGGACAACTCGCTGCACTCCCAGCCCGCCAACGCGATCAAGAGGGCCCTGGCGAAGGCTAGTCAGCAGGGCCCCGCCCTATCGGTCAGCGACCTGGACCTCATCGAGATCAACGAGGCGTTCGCCTCGGTCGCCGTCCAGTCCATGCGCGAGCTCGGGGTCAGCCCCGAGAAGGTCAACGTCAACGGCGGCGCCATCGCGCTCGGCCACCCGCTCGGCGCCTCCGGCACCCGCATCGCGCTGACCCTCGCCTACGAGCTGCGCCGCCGCGGCGGGGGCCTCGGAGCGGCTGGCCTGTGCGGCGGCGGCGGCCAGGGCTCCGCGCTCCTGCTCAAGGTCCCCAGCTGAACACCCCTCCCATGCCCAACGAGCCCGGCGTGCCCGCTGAGTTCGACCCCGAAGTCGCGGACGTGACCCAGCGCGTCCACGCCGGCGACCCGCGAGCGCTCGCGCGCGTCATTTCGTGGATTGAGAACGGGGACCCGCGCGGTCGTTGGGCCATGGGGAGGATGAGAAGCGCAACCCCGGCGGAGGCGCAAGCGGCTGCCCGCGGCCCGGCCGCGTCCGGCGCCCGGGTGATCGGGCTGACCGGGGCGCCCGGATCGGGGAAGTCGACGACGACGAGCGCACTGGTGACAGCGCTGCGGGCGCGGGACGAGCGGGTCGCGGTGCTCGCCGTGGACCCGTCGTCGCCGTTCTCCGGAGGGGCGCTGCTCGGCGACCGGGTGCGGATGCAAGGCCATGCGACCGACCCGGGCGTGTTCATCAGGTCGATGGCCAGCCGGGGCCAGGTGGGCGGGCTGGCCGCCGCGACGCCGATGGCGGCCCGGGCCCTGGAGGCCGCGGGGTTCGACGCGATCCTGGTCGAGACGGTGGGGGTCGGGCAGGCCGAGGTGGAGATCGCGTCGGCGGCGGACTCGACGGTCGTGGTGGTCGTGCCCGGGATGGGGGATTCGATCCAGGCCGCCAAGGCGGGCGTGCTGGAGATCGCCGACGTGCTGGTGGTGAACAAGGCGGACCGGCCGGACACCCAGGCGACGGTACGGGACCTGCGGAACATGGTCGCGCTGTCCACCGCGGCGTGGAAGCCGCCCGTGGTGACGACGGTCGCGACGACCGCCGAGGGGATCGATGAGCTGCTCCGCCAGCTGGACCGGCATGCCGAGTGGCTGGAGACCTCCGGCGAGCGTGACCGCCGCCGGATCGCCCGGGCACGAGATGAGGTGCTCGCGCTGGCGTTCGGCGTCGTCCGGGCCGGGCTGGGCGGGCCGCTGCTTGACTCGCTCGCGGCCCAGGTAGCTGACGGCGGCCTGGATGCGCACCAGGCCACCGAGAAGCTGCTGTCCTCGGTGGGTTACCGCACCCTGACGTAGGCGGTGCCGGCCTGGCTTTTGTGAGGCTTGTTACTTATTTGGCGTGAACGCGGGCCATTGAAGCGGTTGCCGAGGTCCCCTGGAGGCTAGCTGCTGACCTTGTAGGCGGTCCATTGCAGGCCGCCGTCGAAGGTCATCCAGATCTCGTGCAGCGAGGTGTCCACGGGAACCGCTACTCCTTGGTTGTCGCCGGTCATGCCCACGTAGCTGAACCCGCCCGGCAGCGAGGCGACCTGCTTCTCCTGGCCGGCGCTGGCCCTGATGTCTATGCCGCCCGACGTGGCCAAGATGATGGGCGCGCTCGGCGATCCCGACAGCGACGTGACGGCGCCGCTGCTGGTCGTGGATCCCCCGTTCGCCCAGGTGGCGCCGTCGTCGGTGGACGTGTAGACGGTGACGCCGGTGGGGCCGCCGGACGCTGCCTGGCGGTTGCAGGCGGCGACGAGCGAGCCTGTGGGCTTAACCCAGGTGAGCAGCTTGGTCAGCTGGCAAGGCGCCGACCCGACCTTCTGCCAGGAGCCGCTGGCCAGCGAGCCGGAGTACAGCGAGTCGTCCGGCCCGAGCAGCCAGCCGCGGCCGCTGCCGAGCACGAGGTACGCGCCGACCCAGTTGCTGGCGCCGACGGTCAGCCCGGTAGTGGCGGAGCCGACCGGGGACCAGGCGTCCGCCGCGGCCGCGGCCGACTTGAGGGTGAAGCTGGTGCAGGAGTGCGGCTGAGCGGGATCGCCCACGTTCCCGTTCGGCGGGTCGTTGCTGCAGGTGGCGAAGACCGCGTACGCCTGCGTGCCCGCCGTCTCCAGGTCGATGACCTCCTGGCCATGGGTGTCAACCTGCGTCCAGGTGCTGCCGCGGTCGTGGGTGGACCACAGCTGCGGCCCGAATGCCCAGCCGTTGACGCCGTCCAGGAACCGGATGCCGGAGACGAGCTTGGTGCTCGGGGCCGGGACGCCGGTCCAGGTCCTGCCCCGGTCGTTCGTGCGAGCCATCGAGGTGCAGATCGTCGGGTCGGCGTTGGCGCAGGTACCTGGCGTGCCCGCCTGCCCGATCGTCCAGCCCTCGTAGGCCGAGACAAAGGTGACGGAGGTCGGCTGGAAGTTGGGGGGGACCGGACCGCCGCCCGCAGCGGTGACGCCCGACGCGCTGCCCGGCGTCAGCGTGCTGGCCGGCGTCGTGGGAGATGGTGACTTTGTCCGGCCGGGCGTCGGCGTGGCGGTGGGCGGGGTGGACAGCGCGTTCGGGGTTGGCGACGTCGACCCATTGCCGACGGCGACGCCGTTCTGGTGCGACGGGCTGAGGTGCCGGGCCATGACGGTCGGCACGGCGAAGACCGCCGCGGCCGCGACCGCGGCGGCCGACGTGAGCGTGACCGCGAGCTTGCGCAGCTTGCGCCGCCGGGCGCGCTTGTTGATCAGCTCGAACGTGCCCGCTGGCGGCGGCAGTGGTCGCACTTCCCGCCCCAGCCAGTCGTCGAGTCCGTCCCTACCTGGGGTCACGTGCCTTCCCTCCCTTCGCCTTCCCGGGCTTGCGCTGTTCGCTACCCGACCCGCGGGCTTCCAACGCCTCCTTGAGCTTCGCCCTGGCATGGTACAAGTCGGCCTTGATCGTGCCATCTGGCCGCTTGAGCAGCACCGCGATCTCCCGGATGCCGAAACCCGCGTAGTAGTGCAGCAGGAACGGCTCGCGCAGCCGAGGGGGCAGCCCCTGGATGAGCTCCCGCACGTCCACGTCCTGGGCCGGGTCCGACGTCGGCTCCAGATCGCCACCGGAGGTCACGGCGCGCATGGCGCGGCGCTCCCGTTCCATCTTGCGCCAGTGGTCGCGGACCAGGTTGGTCGCGATCATGTACAGGTAACTCTGCGGGCTGTCGAGGTTGCTCGGCTTGGTCCAGCGGGACAGCAGCCGGACGAACGCCTCCGAAGCGATCTCGTGGGCCGTGTCGTCATCGTCGACCAGCCGCCGCACCCAGCCCGCGAGCTTGGGGTAGTTCTCGGTGAACAGTTGCTCCGGCGTGGTGCCGCGCGTCTTGCCCCGGTTGATGAGGAACGGGCCAGTGGAGCTGATGACATCCCAGCCGCCGCTGTCGCTCCCACCGGAGCCTGAGCCGGTTAGGCCGCCAGCCGAGTCGCCGCTCACCGGGCTGCCTCCCTCTTTCCAGCCTGTCCGTCGTGCCTGCTGCGGTGCCGTGGCGAACGCGGCCGGCACGATACTCGCGGCATGCATCAATGGTTACCACGCATTCAGAAGCTGGCTAGAGGGTAGCGGCCCGGTCGACCCGAGCTATCACCTATGACGCCGGACAGCCTCCGCTGGTTGTGACCCTTTTCGCTGGCTCAGGCGGGGCTCGCGGTAGGCAGGCCAGCCTCGTGGGCCGCATCGAGCAGGCGCTTGTCGTAGGCCACGAAGGCCGACAGGTCGCGCTTGATGGCCAGGGCCGAGGCGAGGTGAATGGCGTCCGTCGGGCTGAGCCGCTGGGGCGGCAAGGTCGCGGCGTTGTCCAGGATCTCGGCGCTCAGCGACACCCGCCCGATCCGGCGGATGAGCCGCATCCCCCTGGGCAGCGCGCCCGGCTCGGCCTGCCAGATGGCGCGCAGCACCTCGGTCCTGTGCAGCGCGCTGGAGACGGCGGCCTGGTCTGCGTGCTCGGTCAGGTAGGCGGTCAGCGCCGCCGACTCCGGCTCGGTCAAGGCGAGCTTGACCAGCGCGGAGGAGTCGAGGTAGATCACTGCCGGTCCCCCTCCCGGATCTGCCCGAGGACGTCGCTGGCAGTGGGCCGGCCGGGCGGCAGCGGCGGGTACGGCTCGATGTCCAGCGGGCTTCCCGCGTCCTCGGCCCGCTCGATGACCCCGGCAGCGATCCAGCGCTCCAGCGGGCTGTCTGGCTCCTTGACCGGGATCATCTGCGCCACCAGGCGGCCCCGGTTGGTGATGTCTACCGTGTGACCCCGCTCCACGAGGTCCACGTAAACGCTGGCGTGCTGCCGCAGTTCGCGGATGCCGATCTTCTGCGAGCCCACCGCGTGGTGCACGGGATCCGGCTGCAGCCGGTCCGGGCCTGACTTGCGCGGCCTGCCTCGTCGGGGGGCGCTCGTCCCCTCGCCATCGTTAGCCATGCGTGGACTGTAGCACGCGGAATGCTACGGTTGCGGGAATGCGCGGTTTGTGTCCGGAGCTGATTGGTGTGTGCCCGCAGAAGAAGCGGGCCAGGGAACCCTAAGTATTTGGCAGGATAGAGATATGCAACAGCCGCGGGACTTCTCCCTCTATGGTGCCGTCGACCTAGGCGCGCGTCAGGCCGCAGCGCAGCGCAAGGCTCAGGCCGCGCGCGCCGCCGCATCCGCGCCCGATGCTGGCGAGGATGGTGCCCCTGCCGGCGCCGAGGCGTCGGCCTTCGTCTTCGACGTCACCGAGCAGACCTTCAACGCCGATGTGGCGCAGCGTTCGCGGACCACCCCGGTGATCATCGACTTGTGGGCGGAGTGGTGCGGCCCCTGCAAGCAGCTCAGCCCGGTGCTGGAGAAGCTCGCCAACGAGGCGAACGGCGCCTGGGTGCTGGCGAAGATTGACGTGGACGCCAACCCGCGCCTCGCCCAGGCGTTCCAGGCGCAGTCCATCCCGATGGTGGTCGCGATCATCGGCGGCCAGATGGCCGACGCGTTCCTCGGCGCGATGCCGGAGGCGCAAATCCGCCAGTGGCTGGACCAGGTGCTCTCGGTCGCCGATCAGCTTGGCGTCAGCACGGGAGCTCCCGGGCAGTCCGCGGAATCCGCCGCGGACGAGGTTCCCGCCGCCTACCGCGAGGCGCGCGAGGCCATGGAGGAAGGCGACCTGGACAACGCCGCCGCCATCTTGGAGAAGGCGCTGTCGGATGTCCCTGGCGACGCGGTCGCCAAGAGCTGGCTGACCCAGGTCAACCTCATGCGCCGGGTGAGCGGGTACGACCCGGCCTCAGCCAGCCGGGACGCGGCCCGGCGCCCCGATGACCCCGAGGCGCAGATCCGGGTGGCCGACATCGAGATCGCCTCCGGCCGTATCGAGGAGGCCTTCGACCGCCTGCTTGGCGTGATCAAGCGGACCTCGGGCGATGCCCGTAACCAGGCGCGGGTCCACCTGATCGAGCTGTTCGAGATCTTCCCGCCCGGCGACCCCGCGGTGAAAGCCGCGCGCTCCCGCCTGGCGACTCTGCTGTTCTAGCGGCGGCCGCCCTAGCGGACCCGGGCCGGGGCCTCCGGTCCGGCGAGCAGCTCCAGTGACGGCAGGGCCGCCGCCAGGGCCGCGCGCTGCGCCGGGGTGAGCAGCAGGAGGTTCTGCGACAGCAAGGCGGTGTTCTCATCCCGCAGTCGCTCCATTGTCTCCCGGCCCAGCGCCGTGATGGCGATGGTGCTGGCGCGGGCGTCGCTCGGGTCTGGCTGCCGCGTCACGTAGTCGGCCTCTTCCAGCACGGTGACCAGCCGGGTGAGGGTGGAGGGGGCGATCCCCTCGGCGGCCGCCAGGTCGCCGAGCCGCAGCGGCCCGGACCGCTCGACGGTGGACAGCGCGGCCAGTTGGGTGGGGGTGAGCCCGGCCAGCTCATGGCGGCGCAGCCGGCGAGACAGCCGGGCGATGGCGACGCGCAGGCGCGTAACGTCGATCACCTCGGCCTGGTCCGCCGACGGCCGCAGCGTGGACTCCGTCGCCATGAATGAAGGGTACGTCCTGCCCAGTACAATCGTGGCCCTCCTCCCCCCACGGCCGGTGCCCGCGCCTCGCCGGCGGCGCCCGCGCGCTTCCGCCCGTGTGATGGCCATACCCTTGGTCGGGGCATCCACGAAAGGCGGTTACCCGGGTGACCATGGCTCCGAGTGTTTCCTACTCGATAACAGTGCGGCTCGAAGTTGCGTCCCACGGCCGCGCGGTCAGTGAGGTCACTCGCGCCGTCGAGCACGCCGGGGGGGTGGTCACCGCCCTTGACGTGAGCTCTGGCCAGCGTGGCAAGCTCCGCGTCGACGTCACCTGCGCCGCGACCGACACCGCCCACGCCGAGTCGCTGGTCGCCGCCTTGGCCGGCATTCCCGGGGTGTCGGTGCACAAGGTCTCTGACCGGACGTTCCTCATGCACCTCGGCGGGAAGATCGAGATGCGCTCGAAGGTCCCGCTGCGCAACCGGGATGACCTGTCGATGGCCTACACGCCTGGCGTCGCCCGCGTCTCGCTGGCCCTGGCCGCCAACCCCGAGGACGCGCGCCGCCTGACGATCAAGCGCAACAGCGTCGCCGTCGTCACCGACGGGTCCGCGGTGCTCGGCCTCGGGAACATCGGCCCGTACGCCGCGCTTCCGGTGATGGAGGGCAAGGCGGCGCTGTTCAAGCGCTTCGCCGGCATCGACGCGTGGCCGATCTGCCTGGACACCCAGGACACCGACGAGATCGTCCGGACGGTGGCCGCCATCGCGCCTGGCTTCGGCGGCATCAACCTGGAGGACATCTCCGCGCCGCGCTGCTTTGAGGTGGAGCGCAGGCTGCGCGCCATGCTGGACATCCCGGTGTTCCACGACGACCAGCACGGGACGGCCATCGTCGTGCTCGCCGCGCTCACCAACGCGCTGCGGGTCGTCGGCAAGGAGATGGCCGCCGTCCGGATCGTCATGGCCGGCGCCGGCGCCGCGGGCACCGCGGTGCTCAAGCTGCTGCTGTCGTCCGGGGCGACGAACGTGATCGTCACCGACGTCGACGGCGCCGTGCACGCGGGCCGCCCGGGGCTGGACGAGAGCCTCGCCTGGATCGCCGAGCACACCAATCCGGGCGGCTACTCGGGTGACCTGGCCGGGGCGGTCGCCGGCGCGGATGTCTTCATCGGCGTGTCCGCGCCGGGCATCCTGGCCGGCGAAGACGTTAAGACGATGAATGCCAACGCGATAATCTTCGCCCTCGCCAACCCCGAGCCCGAGGTAGACCCGGAGGTCGCGCGCGAGTACGCCGCCGTGGTGGCCACCGGCCGCAGCGACTACCCGAACCAGATCAACAACGTGCTGGCGTTCCCCGGCGTCTTCCGCGGCCTGCTCGACGCGCAATGCAAGAAGGTCACCGACGCCATGCTGGTCGCCGCCGCGCGGGCACTGGCCGACGTCGTGCAGGCCGAAGAGCTCGGCCCGGACTACATCATCCCGTCGGTCTTCCACCCCGATGTGGCCTCCGGCGTGGCGGCCGCGATCCGCGACCTCTCCGGCAGGTAAGTCCGCGTCCAGATTCGCATTTACTCCGAAGAGTTTTCGATTCGCGAAGACTTTTTATAGTTATACGATGAAAACTCTTCCCAATCAGCTAAGTCTTCGGGATAAGCCGTGACCGTGGTGACGGCAGTGCCGGGAGAGACGGGATGGCGGGCGCTCGGCCAAAGTGCCCGCACCGCCTCCGATGCCATCGCCAGATCCAAGCCTGAGCCGACTTGTACCCCTCACTAGGCAGAGTCGCCGATGATTGTCATATGGATCTGAAGGGGCTCGATCCTCAGGCCGGACGGTTGCTCGTCGCCACGCCGCTGCTGGGGGATCCCAACTTCCGGCGGACCGTCGTCCTCGTCGTGGAGCATGAGGAAATCCAGGGGACTCTCGGCGTCGTCTTGAACCGCCCGACCAAGATCTCCGTCGACCAGGTGCTGGACCAGTGGACTGACGTGGTCACCGATCCCCCGATGGTGTTCAACGGCGGCCCGGTGGCCCGCAGCAGCGCCCTGGCCCTGGCCCTGGTGCCCGGCACCGATGAGCCCGTCGGATGGCGGGCCCTCGATGGCGCCCCTTCGCTGGCCCGCCTCGGGCTGCTCGACCTCGACACGCCGCCGAGCGTGCTCGCCCCGGCGATCCAGTCACTGCGCGTCTACGCCGGGTATGCCGGATGGTCGCCTGGCCAGCTGGAGTCCGAGATCGGCGAGGGCGCCTGGTACGTGGTCGCCGCCGAGCCGGGCGATGTCTTCGCCCCCGATCCGGATGCCCTCTGGCGTACCGTGCTGCGGCGCCAGGAAGGCGACCTCGCGTTCCTCGCCACCTACCCGGAAGACCCGACCCAGAACTGAGAAAAATGCGGACCGGCGGGGGCGCCCGGTCTTCCGGAGGCGCCCGGTCTTCCGGAGGCGCCGTTTCCATTGTCGGCGCGACAAACTGTGGCCGGGCATTTTCGCGACTCTTGGCGGCTCGTCCCCCCGGCCGCGCTGCCCGGGAGGCGGTAAACTAGCCGCCGTGAGCAACACCGAAGTCATGTCAGACGGCGACCTGAAGGTCCACGAGGACATCAGGGTCGACACGTCCCACGGCGATCACGAGCGGTTCGCGCACTACGCGGACAAGAACCAGATCACCGAAAGCTCCGTCTTCGGCACGCCCATCCGCGCGATCTGCGGCAAGGTGTGGGTGCCGAGCCGGGACCCGAAGAAGTTCCCGCTCTGCCCTGAGTGCAAGGAGATCTACGAGTCGCTGCCCGGCGGCGACGGCGAGGAGTGAGCCCCCTCGTAGAGGGTCTCCGCGGCTGGCAGCAGCGCGCTTACGGGGAGTATTTCCGCCAGGCACGACGTGATTACCTGCTCGTCGCCACGCCTGGCGCGGGGAAGACCACGTACGCGTTGACGGTTGCGCGGGAACTGCTGGACCGGCGTGAGGTCGTCGCGGTCACGGTCGTCACTCCGACGGAGCACCTGAAGTATCAGTGGGCGCGGGCCGCGGTCCGCTTCGGCATAGCGATCGACTCGGCCTACAGCAACGCGCAGGGTCCGGTCGGCGCCGACTTCCACGGGGTCGCGGTCACGTACGCGCAGGTTGCCGCCCATCCGGCCCTGCACAGGCAGCGCACCGAGGCTCGCCGCACGCTGGTCATCTTCGACGAGATCCATCACGCCGGGGACGCGCTGTCGTGGGGAGAGGCCGTCCGCGAGGCGTTCGACCCCGCGCGCAGGAGGCTTGGCCTCACTGGAACCCCTTTTCGTTCGGACGCGAATCCCATTCCGTTCGTTACCTATGTCCCGGAACCGGACGGGACGAAGAGATCCGCCTCGGACTTCGTGTACGGCTACGGGCCGGCCCTGGCCGACGGCGTGGTCCGGCCGGTGATCTTCCTGGCTTACTCCGGCGAGATGCACTGGCGCACCCGGGCGGGCGACGAGATCACCGCGACGCTCGGCACGCCGATGACCAAGGAGCAGATCGCGCAGGCGTGGCGAACGGCGCTCGACCCGGGCGGGGACTGGATCCAGCGAGTACTGGAGGCCGCCGACAAGCGGCTGACCGAGGTGCGCCGCGAGATTCCCGACGCGGGCGGGCTGGTGATCGCGGGCGACCACGAGACGGCTCGTGCCTACGCCGCGCTGCTGCGCCGGGTCAGCGGCGTCCGCCCGGTTGTCGTCTTGTCCGATGACCCCACGGCCAGCAAGAAGATCAGCTCGTTCGCGAGTTCGCAGGACCGCTGGATGGTGGCGGTGCGAATGGTGTCCGAGGGGGTGGACGTCCCCAGGCTCGCGGTTGGCGTGTACGCGACCAGCGTGTCCACCCCGCTGTTCTTCGCCCAGGCGGTCGGGCGCTTCGTGCGGGCGCGCCGCCGCGGGGAGACCGCCTCGGTCTTCGTGCCGTCGGTGCCGGTGCTGCTCGGCTTCGCCGCCGAGCTCGAGGCCGAGCGGGATCATGTCGTGGCGCACGCCCAGCGGGACGGCGAGGACGAGCTCGCCGAGGCCCAGCGGACCCGCGACACGCCGGACATGCCGCTCGAAGGCCGGTCCTTCGAGGCGCTGAAGGCGTCGGCGACCTTCGACCGCGTGCTCTTCGACGGCGGCGAGTTCGGGACCGCCACCGAGGCGGGCTCTCCCGAGGAGGAGGACTACCTGGGCCTGCCCGGCCTGCTGGAGCCTGACCAGGTAGCCGCCCTGCTCCGCAAGCGCCAGGCCTCCCAGTTGTCCGGCCGTTCCCGGGGGGCGGCCGCCCGTTCCCAGGCGCAGCCCGACCTCGCCGCAGCCTACTCAGGCGCCCCGTCAGTCACGGCCACCTCCAATATCGCGTCCGGCGCTGTTTCACCGGGCACCCTGCCCTCAGGCACCGTTTCATCAGGCACCGTTTCATCAGGCACCGTTTCATCAGGCGCCGTCTCATCGGGTACTGCCTCGTCAGCCGCGACCGGCAACTCGGCTCCGTGGGGCGCGCCGTCCCCGCCCGCTGCGGCCGCCGCCCTGGGCACGGCCGCCCGGGGATCCGTGTCCGCCGCGCAGCCCGCCGTCAGCCGCGAGTCCCTAGCCACGCTTCGCAAGGAGCTCAACGGCCTGGTGGGCGCCTGGAGCCACCGCACCGGCCAGCCGCACGGCGTGATCCACAGCGAACTGCGCAGTGCCTGCGGCGGCCCGGCCATCCCGCAGGCGAGCGCCGAGCAGATCCGGGCCAGGATCGAGAAGATCCGCCAGTGGGCCCTTTCCCGCCGCTAACCGCCTGCCTTCCCCCGCACCGCGCCCTGGCCATTACATCCGGTGATTGCTGCGACGCGTTATGTGCAAGCAATTCATGTATGTTTGGGTTTTCCGGTGTCATGGCACCGGAAAACCCAAACATAGTGACGACTTCTGCCACTGGCCTCCACGTTAGCTCGAGGGAGGAGGTCATCATCCGGTGCCGCCGTTTCCCCAGTAGCGGCAGTGGCTCAAAGTGAGAACACGTGGACGCGTGGCGCGGCGTACGGATGCATTAAGCCCGCTTGAGCGGGATTCCCCATTCCGAAGGAGCGAGGCGATGAGCGCTGACGCGACCGCTTCCGGCCAAGTCCGTACCCAGCGGCTGCCTGCCGCGCAAGAGCAGCCCGCCACCGAAGCCGCGCCCGCCGCCGCCACCGCGCCGCCGTTGCTCGGCGACCCGTCGGCGCTGGGGCTGCCCTGCTTCATCGCCGGGTCGGTATCCCTGGGCCTGGCGCTGATCGGCGTCGTCCCGGTGAGCGCCATCGGCGCCGCGCTGCCGATCATCCTCACCGCGACGTCCATCGGCCTGTTCCTGGCGACGATCTGGAGCGCGTCCCTCGGCCAGACCGCCGTGGCCAGCGTCTTCGGCATCTTCGCCGGATTCTGGCTCAGCTACGCGGTGCTGGTCATCGGACTTACCCACAACTGGTTCGGCATCGCGCCGGCGTCCGCGCAGGCGGCCCAGGAACTGTTCCTGGTCGCCTGGCTCGTCGTCATGATCATGCTCACGCTGGCGACGTTGCGGCTGCCGCTCGCCTTCACCGCGGTGTTCGCGCTCGTCGACCTGGCCTTGCTGCTGGTCTTCCTGGGCGTCAACCAAGGGTCGACCGGCCTGCTCAAGGCGGGCGGCTACGTCGCCCTGGTCTTCGCGGCCATCGGCGTGTACCTGTACTTCAATACCGCCGCGCTGGCCACTGGCGGCCGCGCCCTCCCGCTCGGCAACCCCCTGGTGCGCGGCCAGCGCTAAGCCGGGGCGACTTCGACGCCTGATCCGCGCAGTGCCTCGATCGCGTCGGCGGTCGTGCCCGGGGCCACTCCCGCGGTCAGGCCGAGCAGGACCCGTGTCCGGAATCCCGCGCTAACGGCGTCGGCCGCGGTGGCGCGGACGCAGTAGTCCGTGGCGATGCCCACGACGTCGACCGCGTCGACGTCGTGGGCGCGCAGCCAGCTGGCCAGGCCCGTCCCGTCCTCGGTCACCCCTTCGAAGCCGCTGTAGGCGGCGGCGTGCGCGCCCTTGCGGAAGATCGCGCCGACCCCGCTGGTGTCCAGGGCCGGATGGAAGTCCTGCCCCCGCGTCCCGGCCACGCAGTGCGGGGGCCAGGAAGCCGCGTAGTCCGGGTGGGCCGAGAAATGGCTGCCGGGGTCGATGTGGAAGTCCTGGGTGGCGACGACATGGTCATACCCGTGGGCGCCGGCGTCCAGCAGCGACGTGATGCCCTGGGCGACGGCGGTCCCGCCGGCCACCGCCAGCGACCCGCCCTCGCAAAAGTCATTCTGAACGTCGACGATGATGAGCGCGCGCACGACGATCACCGTACCGTGTAACTCGCGATGTCCGATATAGCCGACTACTGGAACCACAACGTCCACTATCAGCGGCTGCTCCTGGGCACTCTCTCACCTGGACCAGGCCGGCCTGAACCGCCCTTCCGGCATCAATCTCCGACGTCGGCGGCGGTGCCGCCGGTAATGCGCAGCAGTTCGCCGAACGAGGTGGGGAAGACCGCGTGCGGGTGGCCCGCGGCGGCCCAGACGACGTCATAGCGGGCGAGCCAGTTGTCGACGAGCGTCCGGATGGGCGCGGGATGCGCCACCGGCCCGACCCCGCCGATCACCTGGCCGGTCCAGGCGCGCACCGACTTGGCGTCCGCCCGGTCGACCGACGAGACGCCGAGGGCCTTGGCCACCAGCGCGGTGTCCACCCGGTGGGCGCCGCTCGTCATGACCAGGAGCGGCTCGCCGTCGGCGGCGAACACCAGGCTGTTGGCGATCGCTCCCACCTCGCAGCCGAGCTCCGCCGCCGCCGCCGCTGCGGTCGGCACCGCCGCGGGGAACTCCCGCACTTCCCCGGCGACGCCGAGGCCGCGAAGCGCCTCCTGGAAACGTGAATAGTCAACTGCCACCCGCACACGCTAGCCAGTTCCGGGCGCGAAGGCGATCAGGTTTCGCCCGCCCCGCCCCGTGCCCGTTCGCTACCCGACCTCTGCGTCCCGGCCGAACCTCGTCGGGATCGCCGGGTAGCCGCGCGACAACTGCAGCGTGTAAGGCGGCAGCTCCGCCAGGGCGGCGGCGTGCCGGGACCGCGCCGTCGCGAGCGGCTCACGCCCCACGATCACCCCGTCACGGACCAGTTCCCGCAGCAACGGCCGCCCGCTGGCGCTCCCCGGGGCGCTCGGGTCACCCGGGCCGGCATCCGCGGCGACCGGCTCCAGCACGATCCGCTCGGTCACCGCGAAGCCATCCGGCCCCATTTCCCGCACCGCCCACTTGCGCCCGCCGCGCCCTGGCTTGCCCACCGACCGCTTGGCCACCGGCAGCAGCTCACCAGGGCCACCGCCGCTCCCTGAGGACCGGGCGACCAGCTTGTACACCAGCGCCGCCGTCGGCGCCCCGGACCCGGTGACCAGCGAAGTCCCGACGCCATACCCGTCCACTGGCGCGACCGCCAGTCCCGCGATCGAATACTCGTCCAGGTCACCGGTCAAGATGACCCGTGTCGACGTGGCCCCCAGCGAGTCCAGCTGGGAGCGCACCGCGAACGCCACCGCGGCCAGGTCGCCGCTGTCCACCCGCACCGCCCCCAGCGAAGGCCCGGCGACCGATACCGCCGAGCGCACCGCCGCCGCCACGTCATAGGTATCCACGAGCAGCGTCGTCGCCGAGCCGAGGGCCGACACCTGAGCGGCGAACGCGTCCTTCTCGGAGTCGTGCACCAGCGTGAACGCGTGCGCGGCGGTCCCCGACGACGGGACGCCGTACATCAGCCGCGCGGCCAGGTTCGAGGTGGACCCGAAGCCGGCGATGTACGCCGCGCGCGCCGCCGCCACCGCGGCGGCCTCGTGCGTTCGCCGCGATCCCATCTCGATCAGCGACCGGCCGGCGGCGGCGGTCACCATCCGGGAGGCGGCGGACGCGACCGCGCAATCGTGGTTCAAGATCGACAAGACCACGGTCTCCAGCAGGACCGCCTCCGCGAACGTCCCCTCCACGACGACGATCGGGGACCCGGGGAAGTACACGTCCCCCTCCGCGTAGCCCCAGATGTCCCCCGTGAACCGGTAAGATGCGAGAAAGCTGAGCGTGGCATCGTCCACGATGCGAGACTCACGCAGGAACTCCAGTTCGTCCGGGTCGAAACGGAACTGCTCGAGCGCGTCGAGCAGCCGCCCGGTACCGGCCACGACCCCGTACCTGCGGCCGTGTGGCAGGTGCCGCGCGAACACCTCGAACACTGACCGGCGGTCGGCCGCTCCACTGTGCAAGGCGGCTTGCAGCATGGTGAGCTCGTAGTGATCAGTTAGCAATGCCGTGTGGGGTAGCGGGGCAGTGTTACCGAGGGAAGCGCCATTGGCCGACATGACACTCCCGCTGTTCACCGAATCAGTCACAGTGGAAGACTACGTACAAGGAGGTGCGAGCGAGTGAGCGTGGCACCCGCTGAAGTTGATCTTCCCCGCATCGAAGACGAATCGGTGCCCGATAGGCCGTGGGTCACGATCGTGTGGAATGACCCGGTGAATCTGATGTCGTACGTCACCTATGTCTTTGAGCATGTCTTCGGCTACCCGCGGCCCAAGGCCGAGAAGCTGATGCTCGACGTCCATCACAAGGGCAAGGCCGTGGTCGCCAGCGGTACCCGCGAGGCCATGGAGCGCAACGTTGAGATCCTGCACGGCTATGGCCTGTGGGCAACCGTTCGCCAGGACACCTGAGGCGGCTGGGATTACATGGAGCTTTTCCGGCCGGGTAGGGACGGCGGCGTCAGTGCGTGGGTTTCGGCCGGCGAGGCCGCCCTGCTGCGCTCCCTCGTCACCCCGGTGATCGACATGATGGGCGGCGACCGCAAGGACCAGCCGCAGCGCAGCGTCGTGGATGAGCTGGAGGCCCTGTTCAGCGAGGGTCCAGCCCCGCAGACGCCCACCGACCCGGTGCTCGCCCGGCTGCTCCCCGACGCCTACCAAGACGATCCGGACAATGCCAGCGAGTTCCGTAAGTACACCGAGGAGAGCCTTCGCGAGGCGAAGAAGTACTTCGCGCAGACCCTGCTGGACACCCTGCCGGAAAACGGTGGCCGGGTGAAGCTGACCGGCGACCAGGCGCGCGACTGGATGAGGGCGATCAACGACGTCCGCCTGGCGTTCGGGGTGCGGCTGGAGGTCACCGAGGAGTTCGAGGAGCAACTGTCCGCGCTCGACCCCGAAGACCCGAAGGTCGCCGCGTTCGAGGTCTACGGCTGGCTCGGCGCCGTCCAGGAGTCCCTGGTCCGGGCGCTAGCACGCTTAACGCTCCAGCGCACTTAACGCGCGCGGCCGCGCCCCGCTGGCCGGGGTAGTCTCCCGATCATGCTCAGAATCTCGCTCGACTTGCACGACAAGATCATCGCCCACGCCCGCCAGGACCACCCGGACGAGGCGTGTGGCGTGATCGCCGGTCCGCTGGGCAGTGACCGGCCGCAGCGGTTCATCCCGATGGAGAACGCCGCCCGCTCGCCCACGTTCTACGAGTTCGACTCCAAGGAGCAGCTCCGGGTGTGGCGCGAGATGGACGACCGGGATGAGGAGCCGGTGGTGATCTACCACTCGCACACGATGACCGAGGCGTACCCGTCGCGCACCGACATCTCCTACGCCAACGAGCCGGGCGCGCACTACGTCCTGGTCTCGACCCGCGAGCCGGACACCACCGAGTTCCGCTCCTACCGCATCGAAGACGGCGAGGTCACCGAGGAGGCCGTGGAGGTCGCCTAGCCGCGGTGGAATTAGCGGGCGTCCACGGGGGTTGGCATCCTAGGCACTAGGAAATTGACTTGAGGAGCACATAATGGCCATCGAGGTTCGCATCCCGACCATCCTGCGCACCTACACCGGCGGGGCGAAGGTGGTTGAGGGGGCTGGTTCCACCCTGGGCGAGCTCATCAAGAACCTGGACGCCGCCCACGCGGGCATTGGCGACCGGCTGCTGGACGGCGAGAAGCTGCGCCGGTTCGTCAACGTCTACAAGAACGACGAGGACGTCCGGTTCCTCGGCGGCCTGGAGACCCCCGTCGCGGACGGCGACACCGTCACCGTCCTGCCCGCGGTAGCCGGCGGCAACTAACACTTTTTGGCGAAACGGAACCGGCTGAATGCGCTTTGAATCACTCCTCGCGTCATTGGGCAACACGCCGCTGGTCGGGCTTCCCCGGCTGTCCCCCTCCGATGAGGTGCGCCTGTGGGCCAAGCTGGAGGACCGGAACCCGACCGGATCGGTGAAGGACCGGGCCGCCTTCTTCATGATCGAGCAGGCCGAGAAGGATGGCCTGCTCCGGCCGGGTTCCACGATCTTGGAGCCAACCTCCGGCAACACCGGCATCTCGCTGGCGATGGTCGCCAAGCTGCGCGGCTACCAGCTGATCGTCGTGATGCCGGAGAACACCAGCGAGGAGCGCCGCCAGATCCTGCGGATGTACGGGGCGGAGATCTTCACCTCCCCGGCCGCGGGCGGCTCGAACGAGGCGGTCCGGGTGGCCAAGCGGCTGGCCGCCGAGCACCCCGACTGGGTGATGCTCTACCAGTACGGCAATGAGGCGAACGCGCGCGCGCATTACGAGACGACCGGGCCGGAGATCCTGGCCGACCTCCCCTCGATCACGCACTTCGTCGCGGGCCTGGGGACCACCGGCACCTTGATGGGCACCGGCCGCTTCCTGCGCGAGCA
This sequence comes from Streptosporangiaceae bacterium, assembly GCA_025934375.1. Classification (GTDB taxonomy): domain Bacteria; phylum Actinomycetota; class Actinomycetes; order Streptosporangiales; family Streptosporangiaceae; genus Trebonia. The sequence continues at coordinate 25,563 of JAICYD010000001.1, forward strand.
CGTCCCCGACGTCAAGGTCGTCGCCGCCGAGCCGCGCTATGGCGAGCTCGTGTACGGCCTGCGCAACGTCGATGAGGGCTTTGTCCCCGAGCTCTACGACGAGTCGGTGCTGACCACCCGGTACTCGGTGTCCTCGCAGGACGCCCTGCGCCGCACCCGCGACCTGCTGAGCAAGGAAGGCGTCTTCGCCGGGATCTCGGCCGGCTGCGCCCTGCATGCCGCCCTGGGGATGGCGATGCAGGCCGTCCGGGCCAGGGAGCGGGCCGACATCGTGGTCCTAGTCGCCGACGGCGGCTGGAAGTACCTGTCGACCGGTGCCTACAGCGGCACCCTCGAAGAAGCCGAGGAAAAGCTCGAAGGCCAGCTCTGGGCCTGACCTGCCCCTTAGGCGCCGCTTACCCCTCGTAGCCAAATGCAGTGCCCCACGGGCACAATGGGGCGCATGCGCCTTACTGTGATCGGGTGTGCGGGGAGCTTCCCCGGGCCCGATAGCCCCGCGTCGTGCTACCTCCTTGAGGCCGACGGGTTCCGCCTCGTCATCGACATGGGCAACGGCTCCCTGGGGGCGCTGCAACGGCACGCGGCCCTCGCCGACATCGACGCCGTCATCCTGAGCCACCTGCACGCCGATCACTGCGTGGACTTGTACTCGTTCCGCATCGCGCGGGAGTACGTGCCGGGCGGCCCGATGCGGGTCATCCCGGTGTACGCGCCCGCCGGCGGGCTGGCGCGGGTCGCGGGCGTGCACGGCGTGGACGACGAGGACGGGCTGGCGGACCGGTTCGCGTTCTCCACCCTGGCGCCGGGGTGCCTGGAGGTGGGGCCGTTCACGGTCGAGGCCGGCCACGTGAACCACCCGGTGGAGACGTTCGGGCTGCGCGTGTCGGCGGGCGGCGCGTCGATCGCCTACTCGGCCGACACCGGGGAGACCGACGAGCTGATCCGGCTGGCCCGGAACGCGGACGTGGCCCTGTTCGAAGCGTCGTTCCTGACCCAGCCGGGGCTGCCGCCAAACCTGCACCTGACCGCGCGGGAGGCAGCCGAGCACGCGAGCCGGGCCGGGGCCGGGCACCTGGTGCTCACCCACCTCATCCCGTGGAACGACCCTGAGCGCTCCCGCGAGGAAGCGGCGGCCGCCTACGACGGCCAGCTGACGGTAGCGAGATCCGGCCTGGTCCTGGACGTGTAGCCTCGTCCGTCGGGTAGCCGTTTCAACCACGCTTCAGGGCCGCTTCAGGTCGCTGCGCAGGCTTGAGGCCTATGCCAATGCCTGTCATCGCGCTGCTGCGGTCCCTGGCGGCGTCCTTCGTGGTGGCGGGCAGCCTCGCCGCCGGGTGGGTGACCAGCCCCGCCGCCATGGCCGCCTCCGTCCCGCCCGGGACGTCGTGCGGTCATCAGGTCGTCCAGCCCTTCGGCTTGAACGCCCTCACCGACAAGCAGGCCAGCGCGCTGGCCAGGCTTACGCCGAGGCGGGGATGCGGCCTGGCAGCCCTGCCGGGGATGCCCGGCACGCCGGCCGCCGCCGCGAAGGGGGTGCACCCGAGCGCGATCTCGCCCCGGACGGCCGCCACCAGCAACATCATCAACTCCGTGGCCGCCACGTCCGCGACCGACGCCTGGGCGGTGGGTGACTACACGATGAGCCCGGGCGGGCTCGGGACGGTCATCGCCCATTGGAACGGCACCTCCTGGTCGCCGGTCCCCAGCCCCTGACCAGCTTCACCATCCGAGGACGGAGTATTCGAGTGCATCTGCGACTGGGCAGCCGAAGGCTGCTGCGAGCGCTAGTCGTGCCCCTGGTCGTAGCGGGCACCGTCAGCGCGGCCGGCATGGTCGGCCCGGCGGCCATGGCCGCCCCCACCCCGCCCGCCGCCGCGTGCGGCCACAAGATCATCCAGCCGTTCGCCCTGGGCGTCCCGCCGGCTGGCCAGCAGGCCAGCGCCCTGGCCCGGCTCGCGCAGCGGGTCACCTGCAGCGCGGCGGCCCTGGCGGGAACGCCCATCCTCAAGGCCCCCAGCGTCAAGGTGCCCAGCCCGAACGCGATCAGTCCCCGGACCGACACCGCCGCCAGCAACATCGTTGACGCGGTGGACGCCACGTCCACGACGGACGCGTGGGCGGTCGGTACCACCGTCACCTCCACCACGGCCAGCGCGCTCATCGAGCACTGGGACGGGTCGACCTGGCGGGCGATGCCGAGCCCGAGCCCCGGGAACCTCAGCGAGCTGTTCTCGGTGACGGCCATCTCCGCGACCAGCGCCTGGGCGGTCGGCATGACCCAGGATGGCACCGGCACGCTGGTGGCGCTCACTGAGCAATGGGACGGGACCCAATGGAGCGTCGTTCCGGGCGCGAGCCTGTTCCCCAACGAGAACATCCTGGTCTCGGTCAGCGCAGTCTCGGCGTCCAGTGTCTGGGCGGTCGGCTTCACTGAGGCCAGCGGCGGGACGCTCACGCCGCTCGCTGAGCACTGGGACGGGTCCAGCTGGAACCTCAGCGGTGCCAGCGCCCCATCCTCATTCACCGAGCTCACCGCGGTCACCGCCATCTCGGCGACCAACGTCATCGCAGTGGGCCTGTTCATCAACGCGTCCGGATTCGTCCAGGCGCTCACCGAGCGGTGGGACGGCACTCAGTGGACCACGGTCCCCAGCCCCAGTGGCGCCAACGACACCGAGTTGTTCGCGGTCACCGCGACCTCGCCCACCAGCGCCTGGGCGGTTGGCCTGTCCGATGACAGCACCGGATTGACCCAGCCGCTCATCGAGCGCTGGAATGGCACCGTCTGGAGCGTCGTACCCAACCCCGCCCTGTCGAACGAATTCGGCGAGCTGCGCGCGGTCACCGCCACGTCCACGAGCAACGCCTGGGCGGTCGGCGACTTCGATAACGCCAACGGAGCGGAGGTTACGGTCACCGAGCACTGGGACGGCAAGGCCTGGAGCGTCGTCCCCAGCGCTAATCCCGGCGTCCTCGACCAGCTCAACGGGGTGGTGGCCACGTCCACGAGCAACGCCTGGGCGGTCGGCGACACCCAGGGTGCCTTCGGCGCGGAAGAGACGCTCACCGAGCAGCTGAAGAGCTCGGCCTGGAAAGTGGTGCCCAGCCCTAACCCGGGGACGGTCAGCCGGCTGCAATCGGTGGCCGCCACGTCGGCCAGCAACGCCTGGGCGGCCGGCTTCTTCCTCACCGCCGCCGGCGTCCAGCAGACACTCGCCGAGCACTGGGACGGCACTGCCTGGACCGCGGTCCCCAGCCCCAATCCCTCCGCCACGAGCAACGAACTGCGCTCGGTGTCCGCCACGTCCGCGACGAACGCCTGGGCGGTCGGTGACTTCACCGACGGCAACGGGATTGTCCAGCCGCTGGCCGAGCACTGGGACGGAACCGCCTGGACCGCCGTCGCGGTCACCAGCCCGCTCGGGCGCTTCCAGGAGCTCAACTCGGTGGTGGCCACGTCCGCCACCAATGCCTGGGCGGCCGGTAGCTTCACCGACAGCAGCGGAACCGCGCAGACGCTGGTCGAGCACTGGGATGGCACTTCGTGGAGCATCCGCGCTACTCCCAGCGTCGGCGGCGGCGTGCTCAACGGGGTCTCCGCCACGTCGGCGAGCAACGTGTGGGCGGTCGGCGGTACCCTGGCCGGCCGGCCGGTCATCGAGCACTGGAACGGCACCGCCTGGAGCGTCGTCCCCACCTTCGACCCCGGGCAGCTCAGCACCTTGTGGGCGGTCGACGCCACCTCGACCAGCAACGCCATCGCGGTCGGCTCCGTCAACAACGCCAGCACGGGCCAGCCGACTCCGCTTTCCGAGCGCTGGGACGGCACCGGCTGGACCATCTTGCCCAACCCCAGCCCCAATCCCCAGCCGGGCCAGCAGACCCAGCTCATCGGGGTGGCCGCCACGTCCGCGACCAACGCCTGGGCGGCCGGGCTGACCCCCGTCTTCGGCGACACCAACCCGCGGCCGCTGATCGAGCACTGGGACGGCACTGCCTGGACAACCGCGCTTAGCGCTAACCCGCTGCCGCACGCCTTCGGCGACGCGGTCGCCGCCACGTCGGGCACCAACGCGTGGCTGGTGGGGCACTATGGCATTGACGGGCCGGTCTCGCCTCCGGGGGAAGGGACACTGATCGAGCACTGGAACGGGACGACTTGGGCTACCGTTCCCAGCCCCTGACCTAGATAGGGTTAACGCCATGACACGACCAGACGGACGAGCGGCGGATGCGCTGCGGACGGTCCGGTTCACGCGGGGCTGGCTGGACCATGCTGAGGGATCGGTGCTGGTGGAGTTCGGCGCGACGCGCGTGCTGTGCGCGGCGAGCGTCGCCGAGGAGGTGCCGCGCTGGCGCCGGGGCAGTGGCCTGGGCTGGGTCACCGCCGAGTACGCGATGCTGCCCCGGGCCACCAACACCCGCAACGACCGGGAATCGGTCAAGGGCCGCGTCGGCGGGCGCACCCACGAGATCTCCCGGCTCGTCGGCCGGTCGCTGCGGGCCTGCCTGGACTACAAGGCACTCGGCGAGAACACCATCACGATCGACTGCGACGTCCTGCAAGCCGATGGCGGCACCCGGACGGCAGCGATCACCGGCGGCTACCTGGCGCTGGCCGACGCGATCACCTGGCTGCGCGGACGCGGGCGACTCAAGGGCAGCCCGCTGGTCGCCTCGGTCTCGGCGGTCAGCGTCGGGATCGTGGACGGTGAGCCCCGGCTGGACCTGTGCTACGAGGAGGACTCGGCCGCCGAGACCGACATGAACGTCGTCTGCACCGGCACCGGAGACTTCGTCGAGGTGCAAGGCACCGCGGAGCGCGAGCCGTTCAGCCGGGCGATGCTCGGATCACTGCTCGACCTCGCCGCGGGCGGCTGCGCCGAGCTGACCAGGCTGCAGGAGCAGGCACTTGCCAGCTAAGCAGGTGGTCCTCGCGACGCGCAACGCGCACAAGGTGACCGAGTTGTCACGGATCCTGGCCGCGACCGGGGTGGAGATGTCACTCGTCGGGCTGGACGCCTACCCGCAGATGCCGGAGGTCGCCGAGACCGGGCTCACGTTCGCCGACAACGCGCTGCTGAAGGCCCGCGCCGTGGCGGCGTTCACCGGACTGCCCGCCGTCGCCGATGACTCCGGCCTGTGCGTGGACGCCCTGCACGGCATGCCCGGCATCTTCTCCGCCCGCTGGTCCGGCGCCCACGGCGACGACAAGGCCAACCTTGACCTGCTACTGGCGCAGCTGTCGGATGTCTCCGAGCGCGGCGCGCAGTTCGTCTGCGTCGCCGCGCTGGCTGTGCCTCCACTGACACGGCCGGCCACCGAGGGGGCTAGCGCGCAGCGCCGGGAGTGGACGGTGACCGGCGTGCTGTCGGGATCGCTGACCCGCGAGCGGCGGGGGACCGGTGGCTTCGGCTACGACCCGGTCTTCGTGCCGGCGGGCGCGTCGGTGACGACCGCGGAGCTATCGCCTGAGGGCAAGGACGCGATCAGCCACCGGGGCCGGGCGCTGCGCGCCCTTGCCCCGGTGATCGCCACCCATGCGCGCTAGCGGGTCGGGAGCGCGCTCGCGGGGAGGACGTAGGTCTCGGCCGCTGGCGGCGGCGTGATGGTGACCGGCTGATTGACGCTCGTGATCGTCTCCGACACGGTCTCGGTGACCTTGCTGGAGGTAAGGGTCCCGGTGATCTTGCGCACCTGCTGCTGGCCGTCGATCCACACGTGGAACTGAGCGGACTTGATGCCCATGCTCTGAGTCTGCGCGCTGATCGCGGCCCGTGATGAGGGCGGGAGGCTGGCCAGCGCCTTGGCGATCGAGTAGCTGCCGGCGTACTCGGTGACTGGCACGCCGTTGATCGTGCCAGTACCGACCTTGTGCACGTCCGGCGACGCGGCGAGCATCTGGGTCTGGGTCAGCGGATTGTTGGCCTGCGCCTGGCTGAACAGCGAGCTCAAGTTCAGGCCGGTGGCCTTGTAGACCGCCGACAGCGGCACCTGTACCCACGTCTTGGCCGTGTGCAGCCCCTGGGTGATGGCGCTCATCTTGACGTACAAGGCCTTGCTGGTGATGATCTCATCAGCCCCGCCTGGCACGGGTATGCCGTTGGCTTCGAGAGTGCTGAAGTTGGCCTCCGCCCGCAGTGACGGGGACAACTGCTCCACCATGGTCCCCGCCATCCGGAAGGTACCGCTGCCTGGCTGAGAGACTGAGGCGCTGACGGTGGCGTTGAACGAGGTCACTGACGTCGTGTGCTTCGCGGCCAGCAGGATCACTTGCCGCGCGGACAAGGCGCTGGCCGAATGGCTGGTGCCGGAGGATGACGTGCCGCCCCCTGAGGCGCACGCCGCGAGTACGGTAGCGGCGCCCGCCAGCGCCGCGAGGCGTGGCCAGGAGCCGGTCAAGCGTGAAAGCACAGGAAACTCCGCCCTTCAACATCGATCATCTCTAATAACGACCAACCAGCCCCGCTGGTTTCCAGTATGCGGGCCAGAGGCGATAACGTTTGGCTGTTCACCCGATAGCCAGCCAACTGACCCGAGGGGAGTCCACGTGAGCGGAGAGCGGCTCGTGCCCGGCGATGAGGCACCGGACTTCACGCTGTCCGACGCCGACGCAAACCCGGTGTCGCTGTCGTCGCTGCGCGGCCAGCGGGTGATCGTGTACTTCTACCCGGCGGCGATGACCCCCGGCTGCACCAAGCAGGCGTGCGACTTCACCGAGAGCATGCCGGACCTGGAGAAGGTCGGGCTGGCCGTCCTCGGCATCTCCCCGGATGCCCCGGCCAAGCTGGCCAGGTTCCGGGAGAAGGAGAGCATCGCCTTCCCGCTGCTGTCCGACCCCGACAAGGCAGTCCTCAGCGCCTACGGCGCCTACGGCGAGAAGATGAACTACGGCAAGAAGATCATGGGCGTGATCAGGTCCACGTTCGTGGTCGGCGCCGACGGCAAGATCGAGAAGGCGTACTACGCCGTCAAGGCGGCCGGCCATGTCGACCGCCTGAAGAAGGACCTGGGCATATAAGCGCGTAGCTTGGTAACCGGTGCGAAAAGCACCTCGCGGGCGTGGCGGAATGGCAGACGCGGCAGGTTTAGGTCCTGTTGGTGGAAACACCGTGGGGGTTCAAGTCCCTTCGCCCGCACTCAGCGCATGGTGGCCAGCAGGCTCCGCCAGGCCTTGGCGGAGATGGCGAGCACCATGCCGTCGCGGTTTAGTCGTGTCGCGCACCAGGACGCCAGCCGCGGCGGGCGCGACCTCTACGCAGTTTCCGCCATTGCCGCCACTGCATATGTCGCAGGACTCCGCGATTGCGTAATCGCGTGTCGCTGGGGCACTGCGATGGCGTCATCGCGGAAGTTCGGGCTATCCGCGATGGCGTCATCGCGGTCTCGTGACTCCTGCCCGTCGGCCCTTCCGCCGCGACGGCCGCGCACGCTCATTCGTCGGCGGGAACCGCCGGGGCGGTGAATAGCTCCTCGATCTGCGGGGCGTTGTCGGGGTCGGACAAGACGATGACGTCGTCGCCGGCTTTCAGGCGGGTGTCGCGGCTGGCGGTGACCAGGTTGCCCTCGCGGATGATGAGGCTGACCCAGACGTCCTCGCCGCAGGGCAGGCCGTCAATGGTGATGCCCTCGGCCCGCGATCCCGCCGCCACGCGGAAACGGTGCATGCCCTCCGGCTCCTCGCTGAACCGGACGCCGAGCGACCACGGCTCGGGATCGACGGTCCGCAGCGGGATGCCCAGCCGCTGCGCGAGGGTGGGCACCAGGCCACCCTGGACGGTCACCGAGAAGCCCACGATCACGAAGATGACCTCGTAGGCCTTCGCGGCGCCCGCCGACCCGGAATTGGCGATCATCGTGCCGAGCAGGATCGGCACGGCGCCCTTGAGGCCGGTCCACAAGAAGAACGCCCGCTCGTTGCGCGAAAGCCGGATCGGCAGCGTCACCAGCCCGACGAGCACGGGCCGGATGAGGAAGGCCAGCAGGGCCGCGAGCGCCAGGCCAACAGCCCACGCGTCGTCGTCGCCGAGGCTGGACAGCCGTATCGTCAGCCCGAGCATGACGAAGGCGACCACTTCGGCCAGGCTCGCCAGCGAGGAGTGGAACCGCTCGATCTCTCCCTTGTACGGGGCGCGCTCGTCACCGATCACGATCCCGGTTACGAACACCGCCAGGAAGCCAGAGCCGTGCGCGGCGGTCGCCACGCCGTAGATCAGCAGCGCCCCGGCCAGCACGCGCGGCGCGTACAGGCCCTCGCTGGGCAGCGGGATCCGGCGCATCATCGCCAGCAGCGCGACGCCACCGACCGCCCCGATGATCGCTCCCACGGTCATCTGCATCGCGAAGTTGATGATCACGTCGGTGACGACGCCGCTCGCCGATCCGGTGGCCCCGAGCAGCGCGGCCAGCAGCGCGATGCCGACCGGGTCATTCGCGCCCGACTCGCCCTCCAGCAGGGTGCCGGTCCGGCCGGCGACCTCGCGCCGGCCGAAGACGGAGAACACCACGGCCGGGTCAGTCGCCGCGACAGCGGTGCCCAGCAGCAGGGACATGCGCCAGTCGAGCCCGGCCAGCCACCGGGCGGCGAGCGTGACGCCGGCCGCCGTCACCACCGTTCCCGCCACGCCGGCCCAGATGATCGCCCCGGCCGCCTCCTGGAACCGCCGCCAGCCGATGTGCATCCCGCCGTCGAACAAGATGATCGCCAGCGCGATGGTCACGACATGCTGCACCGTGGTGACCGGAAGGACGGCGGCGTGCGGCCGGATCTCGGCGGCCACGGCCGCGGCGACCAGGAAGAACGCGGGAGCCGGGACCCTGATCTTGGCGCTGAGCCGGTTGGACAGCACCGCCACCGTGCCGACTAGGCCGATCACCAAGACGACCGCGCCGAAGTCGTCGCCGGTCATCTCGTCATCGCAGCGGAAGAGACGCCATTGCCGCTCTATTCCCTGGGGGGTACACACCAACCCCCCAGACCCCCGAGACAGGCGCCCTTTGGGCGCGTTGCTCCTCCCTCCCTGCGCTTGGTCGTTCCTCCCGCGCTGCGGTCAGTCCGGGGCAACGCGGGGCGCCTGTCGAACTCCGTGGGGGTACACACCAACCCCCAGACCCCGCTCCGCCTCGCGAAGACCGAGGTTGTCAGCCTTTGGGGTACGCGACGCCTCAGAGATTAGCTGTTGGGGGTGGAGAACGGGGTGAAGTTGAACGCCGACGGCGGCATGATCATCGCGGAGACGTCGAAGTGCCCGTCGAGCAGGCCAAACTGCTGCATGACGTTCGCGACTCGCTGGAGCCGTGTCTTGCTGATGCCGACCGGATAGGTGTTCAGCGCCATGACGGCCGCGACCTGGGGGCTCACCCGGCCGTAGCGGGCGGAGGCCGCGGGGTCGGTACTGCCGCCGGGGCCCTTGATGTGGGTGAACGCGTGCTCCACAATCGTCCGGTCGGTGTCAGCCTTCACCTGTCCCTCCTCCAGGGCGATGAGGAAGCGCTTGAGGGTGTTCGGGTACTTGGCCGCCCAGGCCTTGGTGACCACGTACCCCTCGATCGGGAAGTTGGACGTCGCGCCCTGGTTCAGGTCGGCCAGCGGCTCCACGCCGAAGTCCTGCTCGGCCAGGCTGGCGAATGGCTCTGGCATCGTGGCAGCCGCGAACTGGCCGCCCGACTCCAGGGTCTGCGCCATGGTGGGGAACGGGACCGGATTGCCGGGGAAGTTCACGTGGTCGGTGTCGACGTTGATGCCGTTCTCGGACAGCACCGATACGTCAAGCAGGTAGTCGATGTTGTCGGGCGCGTTCACCGCGATGGTCTGGCCCGCCAGGCCGGCCAGGGTCTTGATCGTGGAACTGGCCGGGGTGAAGAGCATCTGCGAGCCCGGTCCCATGATCGACGCCTCCGCGATCACCTCCAGCGGCTGGTGCCGCTGGGCGACCTCCTGGATGTAGGAGACGTAGTTGCCGCCCGTGATGTCCTGCTTGCCAGCGACCTGCTCGCCGACCGCGAACTCGCTCGACGCGGCGGGCGTGTAGTTGATCGTCAGGCCCTCCCGGGCGAAGTAGCCCTGGTCCAGCGCCACGAAGAAGCCGGCCGAGTCCATCGCGGGAACCACCGAGACGTTCAGGGTGGTCTTCTCCGCCGAGCCGGGCCGCGGGAGCGAAGACAACCCTCCGCTGGAGCCGCCGCTGGGCGAGCAGCCTGCCGCCGCGAGCGCGACCGCGGCGCTGATCCCGGCAGCGCGCAGCCACTTCCCGGTCTTTCCGGACATGGAGAACCCCTAACCTGAGCGAACGTCAGGTCAGAAGGATAAACAGGCGTCTATGTCCGGTTCGCGGCTTTGCGGAAAAATGTGCGCACCCGTTCGATCAGCCCGGCGGCGACATCCCGATCGTCCCCGGCTCCCACTGGATCATGCTGGTCATGCTGTAGGGCTTAGGCAGGCCCGATTCCAGGTTGAACGCGAACATGGAGTCGGATACCCGCTGCAGGGTCGGGACGTCCATGATCAGCGGGTAGGAGTTGAGCGTCATCAGCGCGGCGATCTGGCTGGCCTGAGCCTTGTTCATGCCGTTGGGGAGCAGGGTGTTCTTGATCAGCGAGGACTCCACCTGGCCGCGGTTGGTGTCGGCCGTCTGCTGGCCCCGTTGGAGCGCGCGCAAGAACGCGGCGATGGTGTTCGGGTGCGACGTCACCCACTTGGTGGTGCCGATGTAAGTGCCGATGGGGAAGTTCTGCATCGATCCCTGGTCGAAGTCGGCGACCTTCACCGCGCCGAAGTTCTGCTGGGCGATCGTCGCGAACGGCTCCGGCAGCCAGGCCGCGTCGATCGCGCCCGAGGACAATTCGCTCAGCAAGAGCGCGAAGGGGTTCCCCTTCCCGGTCGGCGGGACGAGGCTGACATCTGACAGCGAGTACCCCTGGTCCTGCAACAGGGACCCGATCAGCAGCTGGCCGATGTTGTTCAGCGTGTTGACGCCGATCTTGGCCTTGTGCCCGCCAGGGTGGCTGGCCAGGGCGGCCACGGTCTTGATCTTGGAGCCCGGCATGACGTAAACCGCCTGGTTGCCCGGCTGCATGAGCGACCCGTTGGCGATGATGCGCAGATCGGCCTTGCGGCTGATCTGGGCCTGGACGAACGAGACGTAGTTCCCCGCCACGATGTCGGCCTTGCCGCTGGTCAGGTCCGGGATCGCCAGCTCGCCGCCGCCCGTGGGCGCGATCTTGACGGTCAGGCCCCCCTGAGCGAAGTACCCCAGGTCGCTGGCGATGTACAGGCCGGCCTCGTCCGCGGTCGGGACGGCCTCCACGGTGATAGTGGACTGCTCCAGTGCCCCGGTCGGCCCGGGCATGGCCACGGTGCCGGCGGCGCCCATGGAATCGCTCGACCCGCTGCTCGTGCATGCGCTCAAGGTGGCCAGTGCAACCGCGACTATCAGGGGATATATAAGTTTGCCTATACGATTTGGCTGGCCGATGAGCATTACCTGTCTCCACAGATCGAAGATGGCAGCAGCCTCGCCGCGATGCCAAGAGTGTGACGTGGGCCGAGACAAGGGTCGCGCGGCGGGCACGGCCTCGTCCGGGGCGCACTTAGATCGCCTTACTGGGATCTTAATTAGCCGGGGCGACACGAGTGGTGATTTCGCCAGGTTGGGGACAGTTCTTTGGGTTTCCCGCTCATGCGCGCTGAGCGGCTGGCTGATTGCCCTGATGTGGCCGGCGCCGGGGCGAGGCGCTAGGGTCGGTAGCCAGGAAGGCGTCGGCATCGCGAACCAGAGGGAAACGCACGTGGCTGAAACCGAGACCGGCAGCGCCAAGCTGGGACAGCAGGCCCTGGTCACCGAGATCGAGAAGACGCGGATGGAACTCGCGAAGACCATCGACGCGATCTCGGACCGGGTCAGCCCGGGCAAGGTAGCCCAGCGCGCGACCGCCCGTGTCCGAGACCGCGTCAGTCAGGTTGACCCGTTGGTCGGCGGCGCCATGGCGCTGGCGGCCGTAAGCCTCACCAGCTACCTGATATGGCGCCGCCTGCGGCGCTTATCTCCTGGGGGATCCACACCAATCCCCCAGACCCCAGGGACGGGCGCCCTTTGGGCGCGTTGCTCCTGCCTCCCCGCGCTTGGTCGTTCCTCCCGCGCTCCGGTCAGTCCGGGGGCAACGCGGGGCGCCCGTCAAACCCGGCTCTTACCCCGCGCTCTTGGTCAGCTCCTCGTACTCGGCGGCGCTCAGCAACCCCGGGGGCAGCGCGGCCTCGCCGCCGGGACCCGCGGGGATCCGGACGCGGAACATCCAGCCAGCGCCGTAGGGCTCGGCGTTGACCAGGCCCGGGTCGTCGTCGAGTTCCTCGTTAACCTCGGTGACCTCGCCGTCCACGGGGGAGAACAGGTCACTGACCGACTTGGTCGACTCGACCTCGCCGCACGGTTCGCCGGCGGTGACCGCCGCATCCACCGCGGGCAGGTTCACGTACACGACATCGCCCAGCGCGCTCGCCGCGTAGTCGGTGATCCCGATTGTGGCGACGTCACCGGTGATCGACACCCACTCATGCTCCTCCGTGTAGTGGAGCTCGGCGGGAACGCTCATGCTTGCTTACTCCTTGCGATAGAAGGGCAACGGGACAAGATCTGCCGTCTCGATCCGACCCCTTATGTCTACGCCAAACGGCCCTGTGCTCTCCGCTGTCATGGCAGACGCCGCGACAAACGCCATCGCGATCGGCGTGCCAAGCGTGGGAGACGGTGCTCCGCTGGTCACGGTACCGACCTCGGTATCACCGGACATCACCGGGTACCCATGCCGGGGGACCCGGCGTGACCGGGCGACCAGGCCAACCAGCGTCCGGCCGGGCCCGTCGCCGGCCGCCGCGTCGGCTGCCAGCTTAGCCAGCGCCGGGCGGCCGACGAAGTCACCCGGCTTGTCCAGCCGGACGACCTTTCCCAGCCCCGCCTCGAAAGGCGTGACATCCGGGCCGAGCTCGTTGCCGTACAGGGGCATCGCGGCTTCCAGCCGCAGCGTGTCGCGCGCGGCGAGCCCGGCGGGGACCACTGCCTGGCCCGCCGGGTCCCCGGGGCCGGCGCCCGCCGGGCCGCCCGCCGGCATCAGCACCTCCCACACGTGCTCGGCGTCCTCGGGCGCGCAGAAGATCTCGAAGCCATCCTCGCCGGTGTACCCCGTCCGCGCGATGAAAGCGGGAGAGCCGGCCACATCCCCGTGGACGCCCGTGTAGTACCTGACCGACCCCAGCGCGGCGGCGGTGTGATCGGCGAGCACCCGGGACGCGTTGGGCCCCTGAATGGCGATGAGCGCGGTCCGGTCCGTCTGGTCGGTGACGGTGGCGTCGGCTACGGCGGCGCATCTTTCCCCGAGCGCGGCCAGCACCACGGACGTGTTCGAGGCGTTCGCGACGACGAGGAACCGGTCGTCTGCCTGCCGGTACACAACCAGGTCATCAAGGATGCCGCCATCGGGCGCGCACAGCATCGTGTAACGGGCCTGGCCGACGGAAAGCCGCGACAGCCAGCCCGTCAGCGCGTAGTCAAGCGCCGCGCCGGCCCCCGGCCCGGTCACCGCGATCTCGCCCATGTGCGACAGGTCGAACAGGCCTGCCGCCGAGCGGACCGCGAGGTGCTCGGCGGTCTCGCTGCCGTATCGCAGCGGCATCAGCCAGCCGGCGAAATCGGTCATCGTCGCGCCCAGCCGCTCGTGCACGGAGCGCAATGGGGTGTGCCTCGGTTGCGATGTCACCCGGGCATGGTATGCGTTGAGCATGACGCTCCTCACATCAGATCAGGTACAAGCCGAGCTCGCCGCCGTCCCTGGCTGGGAGCTCGACGGATCGCAAATCACCAGGACCGTGACGCGCAAGGACTTCGGCGACGCGCTGCGGTACGTCAACGCGGTGGGCTACCTCGCCGAGCAAGCCAATCACCACCCGGACATCGCCGTGTCATGGGACAAGGTGACGCTGACGCTGTCCACCCATTCGGCGGGCGGCCTGACCGGCAACGACTTCGCCCTGGCGAAAGCCATCAGCGCCCTAGGGTAGCGCCTGTGAAAGCCGAGCCTAGCGTGAATCCAGTGACAAGAGTTTCATAATGAACTCATAGGATTCTGCCCGGGAGCTGACTATCCGCGAAGATTTTCCTCATTGGTTACTCGCTGGACGCTTAACACCGGAACCGCCGCGTGACATCGTGAAACACGCACGCGACGCGCGTCCCGCCGCGCGTCAGCGGGGCGGACCGTAGTTCTGTGGCATATGACCTGACCGGGAAATATGCCGGTCTCGGAGGTACTGGTGAGCGTATTGAAGTCAGCGTGGCCGACAGGGACCCATCGGCCTAGATCCAGGCGAATCGCGACGATTGCCGCGTCCGCGGCCCTCGTGGCCGGCGTGGGCGTCGCCGGAGCCGGCGCGGCCAGCGCCGCGCCGGCCGCACCCCCACGCCCGGCCGGCGGGATACTCCGTCCGGCCAGCTGCCAGCTCGGCAACGGCGTCAAGCACGTCGTCAAGCTCGTGTTCGACAACGTCCACTTCTTCCGGGACAACCCGAACGTCCCCAGCGACCTGGAGCTGATGCCGAACCTGCTCAACTTCTTCGAGAGCAACGGCACGCTCTTGTCCAACAACCACACGCCGCTCATCGCGCACACCGCCGATGACATCCTGTCCACCTACACCGGCCTTTACGGTGACCGGCACGGCAACGGGGTCAGCAACTCCTACCAGGCCTACAACGCCGACGGCCCGGGCGCGACCTTCAACACCACCGACCCGGCGACCTCGTTCACCTACTGGACGTCCCCGATCGACGACACGTCGAAGGCCCCGAACGCAGCCCACGACACCAACCCCAACATGGTCTACTCCCCGGTGCCGCCGGCCACCGCCAAGGCCCCGGTCTCCCCGACCACCGTGACCCCCGCCCCCTGGGTTCCCTTCACCAAGGCGGGCTGCGACTGGGGCGGGGTGTCCACCGCCAACGTCGAGCTCGAGAACACCGCGGTGGACCTCCCCACGGTATTCGGCCCGAACTCGCCGGAGGTAGCCCAGCTCAAGGCCGACCCCGACGCGTTCAAGGACCAGGAGACCGCTGACTACCTCGGCGTCGCCGTGCACTGCGCGCAGGGCAGCGCGTTCTGCGCGAGCGCGAGCGCGGTCAAGTTCGGCCAGCCGACGGCCACGCCGTCCGCCGCGCCGGACCTGCTGCCGGACGAGCCGGGCGGCTACAACGGCTTCCAGGGGCTGTTCGGCCACAAGTACGTCGCGCCCCAGCTCGGCGCGGGCACGGCGAACGTCAGCCGCAACGGATTCGAGGTCACCAACGCCGCCGGCAACCTCGTCGACCTGAACGGCGGCCAGCTCAACGGCGCGTTCCTCAGCACCCCTGGCTTCCCCGGCTTCAGCTCGATCAACGCCTCCCAGACGCTGGCCTACCTGGCCGACATGCTGGAGTCCGGCGTCCCCGTGGTCAACGGCTACATCTCCGACATCCACGGCAACGAGCACATCCCGGGCCTGGCCGCGTGTAGCGGCCAGCCGGCCGCACTCGGCCCCGGCTCGGCGTGCTACATCGCTCAGGCGCAGTACTACAACGCGGCGTTCGGCGCGTTCTTCCAGCGGCTGGCCGCTGACGGCATCACCCCGCAGAACACCCTGTTCGAGCTCAACGTGGACGAGAACGACCACGTGGCGGGCGCGAACGTGGGCCGCGCCATCCAGCCGGTCCCGGCCAACGGGCCCGGTACCACCTGCGACGGCGCGACCGTCTCGGGGAACACCGTGACGCCGGACAACTTCTGCACCTACCCGGCCGGCACGTTCGGCGAGCTGGCGGTCAACGTCACCGGCCTGCTCGCCAGCCAGAGGGCCAACACCACGCCGTTCAGCACCGAGAACGACAGCGCGCCGGAGTTCTACCTGACCGGCAATCCCGGCCCGAATGACCCGGTGACCCGGCAGTTCGAGCATGACGTCGCCGGGCTGACCGCCGCCAACCCGTACACAGGCACCACGCAGAACATCACCAACTACATCGCCACCCCGGTGGAAGAGGCGATCCTGCACTTCGTGAACGCCGACCCGGCGCGTACCCCGACGTTCGCGATGTTCGCCAAGCCGGACTACTTCCTGTCCAGCAGCGCGGCGTCCTGCCAGCCGGCCGCCTGCGTTACCCAGAACAACGGGTTCGCCTACAACCACGGTGACTACGCCGCCGACATCAACACCGATTACGCCGGCTTCGCAGGCCCGGGCGTGAAGCACCTGGGCGTGGACGGGCTGGGCGCGGCGGACGGGCCGAGCTCAGCCGGACCGGACAGCGGCCAGCCGACCGTCCTGTCCACCCAGGGCGCCAACCCCGGCCCCTGGACCGACACCACCGACCTCCGGTCGACCGAGCTGTTCCTGGCAGGCCTGCAGGACGCCTACCAGAACGACGGCCAGCTGATCACCCCGGTGCTCGCCAACGCGCCGTCGCACCTGCGCAGCACGCCCGTGCAGCAGCTGTCCGCCTGCTTCAAGCAGCTCAACTCCAGCGTCGGCGCGTTCGGCGCGTACACCCTGATCGCCTCGACGAACGCCGCCGAGTCGACCAGCGCCGGTGACGCGAAGTACAAGCTGATCAACTCGGCGCTGCTGGGCCTCGAAAAGGCCCGCGACGCGCTGGCGGGCCAGGTCAAGGCGGAACTGGCCGCGGCCGTCCACGGCACCGCGGTCAAGGATCCGCAAGGCCAGCTGGTCGGCTGCCAGGCGCTCATCCTGGGCGCGCGCCTGCTGGCGGCCACGTCAGCGTAGCTCGTTAACTCGCGGCTCACGGGGGGCCTGGCGCAGAATGTCTTCGTGACTTCTACGCCAGCCCCTCGTGACGTCGTGATCCTAGGCTCGACCGGATCAATTGGCACGCAGGCCCTTGACCTGGTCCGGCGCAACCCCGGCCGCTTCCGGGTGGTCGCCCTGGCCGCTGGCGGCGGCAACCCGGGCCTGCTGGCCCGGCAGGCCGCCGAGTTCGGCGTCCAGACGATCGCGGTAGCCAGCCCGGATGCCGTCCCCGAAGTCCACGCCGCCCTGCAGCCCGCGCTCCAAGCGGAATCTTTCGGCCGAACGACCCCCAGCGTCACCGTCTTGGCCGGCCCCGACGCGGTATCCGAGCTGGCGGGATACCCCTGCGACGTGGTCTTGAACGGCGTCGACGGCGCCGCTGGCCTGCGCGCCACCCTGGCCGCGCTCCAGGCGGGCCGGACCCTGGCCCTGGCGAACAAGGAATCGCTGATCATCGGCGGGCCGCTGGTCACCCAGCTGGCCAAGCCGGGGCAGATCGTCCCGGTGGACTCCGAGCATTCGACGATCGCGCAGTGCCTGCGGGCCGGGCAGCGGTCGGAGGTCAAGCGGCTGGTGCTCACCGCAAGCGGCGGCCCGTTCCGCGGCTGGCCCGCTGCGATGCTGGAGTCGGTGACCCCCGAGCAGGCCCTGGCCCACCCGACCTGGAACATGGGCCCGCTGATCACCGTCAACTCCGCCACCCTGGTCAACAAGGGCCTTGAGGTGATCGAGGCCTACCTCCTGTTCGGCTTCGGCCTCGATCAGATCGACGTGGTGGTCCACCCGCAGTCGATCGTGCACTCGATGGTCGAGTTCGCCGACGGGGCCACGATCATCCAGGCGTCGCCGCCGGACATGCGGATCCCGATCGGGCTCGGGCTGGCCTGGCCCGAGCGGGTGGCCGGCGCCGCGCCCGGCCTGGACTGGGCGAAGGCGACCTCCTGGACGTTCGAGCCGCTGGATGACGCGGCGTTCCCGGCCGTCTCCCTGGCCCGCGAGGCCGCCCGGATCGGCGGCACCGCGCCCGCCGTCTACAACGGGGCTAATGAGGCCTGCGTGGCGGCGTTCTTGTCGGGAAGGATTTCCTTCCCACGGATCGTTGACACGGTGGCACGGGTAGTGTCAGAGCATGACACGTCGCGAGCCGGGGACCTGACGCTTGATGACGTGCTCGCCGTGGACGCTTGGGCGCGCACACGGGCTAGTGAGCTTAACGGGGTGGCGACTAGGTAGCCGACCGGTAGGAAGGAACGAAATGGACCTGCTGGGCTGGCTCATCTTCCTGTTCGCCCTGCTGTTCTCGGTGATGCTGCACGAGGCCGGACACTTCGGGACCGCCAAGTACTTCGGCATGAAGGCCACTCGCTTCTTCGTCGGGTTCGGCCCGACCGTGTGGTCCAAGAGGCGCGGCGAGACCGAGTACGGCGTCAAGGCGCTCCCGGTCGGCGGCTTCGTCAAGATCATCGGCATGACGTCGCTGGAGGAAGTGGACCCCGTCGACGAGCCACGGGCATTCCGCCGGTTTCCCGGCTGGCAGCGAGTGGTGGTGCTGGTCGCCGGCTCGTTTATGCACTTCATCCTGGCGTTCGTCTTGATCTTCGGCCTCGCCCTCGGAATCGGGATCGAGAACGACAACACTACGCAACTCGGCACGGTGACCACCTGCGTACCAGCCAGCGTCACCGCGCTGAACAACAACGTGGCCTGCACCGCCACCGACGCCAAGTCGCCCGCGAGCCTGGCGGGGCTGCGCGTGGGGGACCGGGTGACGGCGTTCAACGGCACCCAGGTCAGCACGTACGAGCAGCTCACCTCGGCGATCAAGAAGGCCAGGGCCGGCGAGCCGGTCGCGATCACGGTCGACCGCGCCGGCCAGTCGCTGACCCTGCACACGACGCTCGCGACCGTCCCGGGCCGGGCGGGCGGCTACCTGGGGATCGCCGGGTCCACGGTGTTCGACTCGACGTCGCCGCTGCGCGCGGCCCAGTACGCGGGCACCGGCTTCTGGCAGGTGCTGTCCGGCTCGGTCCAGGCGCTCGGCCAGCTGCCGGCGGCGCTGCCCGATCTGTTCTCCAAGAACCGCGCGTCAACCCCGGCGGGCAACGTGAGCAGCATCGTGGGCGCGGCCAACGCCACCGGCCAGGCCGTGGCGGCCCACGTCGGCTGGCAGAACAAGGTCAGCTTCATCGTGTTGCTGGTCGCCTCGCTGAACGTGTTCGTCGGCGCCTTCAACCTGCTCCCGCTGCTGCCGCTCGACGGCGGCCACATCGCCATCGTGATCGCCGAGCGGATCCGCGCGCGGCTCGCCAAGCTGCGCCGCCGCCCCGACCCCGGCCTCCTCGACTACCAGAAGCTGCTTCCGATAAGCATGAGCGTCTTCCTGGTCCTGGTGGTCGTCGGCCTGATGCTCATCACCGCCGACATCCTCAACCCCATCAGCATCGGTTAGTCAGCTGGGGCGATGCGCCAGCTTTTCCAGGTGCTGCTTGACTTCGGGCCACTGGGCGGCGGTGATGCTGTAGCGGGCCGAGTCGCGGGGGGTCAGGTCGGCGGCGAGGCGATGGGAGTGAAGGATGCCCTCGAACCGCGCGCCGATCCGCTCGATGGCCGCGCGCGATCGCTCGTTGCGCGCGTCGGCGTGCAGGCAGACCGCCTGAACTCGCCAGGTCTCGAAGGCATGGGTCAGCATAAGCCGCTTCATCTCGGTGTTCGCGGCCGTGCGGATGGCATCCTTGCTCAGCCAGGTCCACCCGATCTCGGTGACATCGGGGGTCGCCGGGTCATGCCCGGTAACCCCGGCCAGCTGCCAGGGCCAGTAGTCGAGGCCGTGGAACCGCGTCGAGCCGATGACCGTGCCGTCATGGGCGCGGACGACCGCGTAGGGCACCGCCACCCGCTGTTGCCGGGCGCGCAGCGCGATCTCGAGGAACTGGCGGGCCTGGTCCTCATCCGCTGGCACCAGGTACCTGGTCCACCGGTAAAGGTCCCCGCCGCCCGCTGACGTCGCCGCCAGCCCGGCCGCGTGGTGGTAGCCAAGCGGCTCCAATCGCACATGCTCGCCGGCCAGCGGGCCAGTGTCGAGCGGGTCGGGTGCGGCGTACTGCGCCGGATCGCGCCGGGGCTGCTCGAGGTAGCGGCTGTCGGGTGCGGCGAAGCCGAATTGCCGGTACAGCCCGTGCGCGTCTGCGGTGTGCAGCATCCACCGCTTCCCGGCTCCGGGACCTTCCCCGACCATCGTCGCCACGAGCGCCTTGCCCAGCCCGAAGCCCCGGTGGTCGGGCAGCACGTACACGTCCGCGAGGTAGGCCGACGATCCGTCGCCGAACGCGCGGGCGAAGGCCACCATGGCGCCGTCCGCGTCGTAGGCGGCGACGACCCGCCATGCCGCGGCGATCTGGCCCTTGATGAACTCCGCGTCCCGCCCGCGGTTCCAGTACGCCTGCGTGGTCAGGAACGCCACCGCCGCGTCCGGGTCAACTCGCTTCGGGTCGTCGTCGATCTCGTACCGCACGGGCCGCTCGCCGTCCGTGCCATTAAATGTTATAGTACATTGTGTGGACACACCAGTACAATATCGCCTCCATGGAAAGAGCGCGAGGGAGATTTCGGCGAGCGCGGAGGCGGCCGTGCGCGCCGGGGACCTCGCTCCCGGGGATCAGCTTCCCCCTGTCCGGTCGCTGGCCGCCCGGCTCGGGGTCAGCCCCGCCACGGTGGCGGCCGCGTACGGGGAGCTGCGGCGTCGCGGGCTGGTGACCGGCACTGGCCGCGCGGGTACCAGGGTCAGCCCCGCGCCGCCGGTGAGCACCCGGGGCTACCACAGCGCGCCTGGCGGTACCCGTGACCTGATCACCGGCGCGCCCGATCCGGGCTTGCTCCCGATGATGGCGCCCCGGCCGGCCGCGCGGTCCGGGCTATACCCCGAGACGCCGGTCGCTCCCCGGCTGCGGGCCATGGCGGCCCGCCAGCTCACCGAAGACGGCGTGGACCCCGCCAGTCTCGCGGTCACCGGGGGCGCGCTGGATGCCATCGAGCGCGTCCTCGCCAGCTGGCTCATGCCTGGTGACCGCGTGGCGGTGGAAGATCCCGGGCACGCGGTCACCTTCGACCTGCTTGCCGCGATGGGGCTGCGCCTGGTCCCGGTTCCGGTCGATGACTTCGGAATGCGACCCGACGCGCTGGCCCGCGAGCTGGCCGGCCGACTGCCATCCCCCGGGGGGGCGACCCCCCGTACCCCCCGGCCGACCGCCGTCATCTTCACCCCCCGTGCCCAGGCCGCGACCGGGGCCGCGTGGGACGCGCGCCGCGCCGCGGACCTGGCGGAGGTCCTGCGCCAGCATCCCGCGGTGGGGGTCGTCGAGGACGATCACGCCGGGCCGGTGGCCGGCGTCGCCGCTCGCACGGCCACCGGGCAACTCGCCCGGTGGGTGCACATCCGCTCGGTATCGAAGTCGCTCGGGCCCGACTTTCGCCTGGCGGTCCTGGCGGGCGACGAGGCGACCATCTCGCACGTCGCCGGCCGCCAGGCGCTCGGCACCGGCTGGGTCAGCTACCAGTTGCAGGAGAGCGTGGCTGACCTGTGGGCTGAGCCGGCGACCATCGAGCACGCGGCCCGCGTGTACGCCGCCCGCGGGCGGACGCTGCGCGGCGCGCTGGCCGCGCGCGGCGTCCCGGTGACGGGGCGATCCGGCATGACCTGCTGGATCCCGGTGCCTGACGAGGACCGGATCGCCTCGGCCATGGCGTCGGCGGGATGGGCGGTCGCGCCCGGGCGGCGGTTCCGGATCGCGGCGCCGCCGGGCGTGCGCGTCTCGTTCGCTACCCTGGAGCCTGCCGACGCCGAGCGCTTCGCGGCGGATTTCGCTCGCGCCCGCCACGCCCGGACCGTGCGCCTAGACTAAATGATGCGCTTGGACTAGCGGAGGGCACCGGTGAACACCGGGTGACTGGGGGACTGCCGCCTGGTTACGACCTGACGTGGGGGTCAGGGTGCGTCGGCGGGGTGCCCGGACTGTAGGTGAGAATGGTTCGGTGCAAGGGATCGGTGGTCTCTCGAGTCCCGGGGGTACCCTCGCGTCTATCGAATGGGATAGGGAAACAGATGAGCGTTGACCTTGGCATGCCCGTGGCACCCCCGGCGCCGCTGGCTCCGCGCCGCCAGTCTCGGCAGCTGATGGTGGGCAGCGTGCCCGTCGGCGGCGGCGCGCCGGTGAGCGTGCAGTCGATGGCTACCACGCTGACCGCGAACGTGAACGCCACCTTGCAGCAGATCGCCGAGCTCACGGCGGCCGGCTGCCAGATCGTCCGGGTCGCCGTCCCGTCGCAAGACGACGCGGACGCGTTGCCGCAGATCGCGAAGAAGTCGCAGATCCCGGTCATCGCCGACATTCACTTCCAGCCCAAGTACGTGTTCGCGGCGATCAACGCCGGATGCGCGGCGGTCCGCGTCAACCCCGGCAACATCAAGGAGTTCGACGACAAGGTCGCCGAGATCGCCAGGGCCGCCTCCCAGACGGGTACCCCGATCCGGATCGGCGTCAACGCCGGGTCGCTGGACAAGCGGCTGCTGGCCAAGTACGGCAAGGCGACCCCGGAGGCGCTGGTCGAATCGGCGCTGTGGGAGTGCTCGCTGTTCGAGGAGCACGGCTTCCGTGACATCAAGATCTCGGTCAAGCACCATAACCCGGTCGTGATGATCCAGGCGTACCGGCTGCTGGCCGCCCGCTGCGACTACCCGCTGCACCTGGGCGTCACCGAGGCCGGCCCGGCGTTCCAGGGCACGATCAAGTCGGCGACGGCCTTCGGCGCGCTGCTATCGCAGGGCATCGGCGACACCATCCGCGTTTCGCTGTCGGCCCCGCCGGTCGAGGAGGTCAAGGTCGGCATCGGGATCCTGGAGTCAATGGGCATGCGCCAGCGCGGCCTGGAGATCGTCTCCTGCCCCTCGTGCGGCCGCGCGCAGGTTGACGTGTACAAGCTGGCCGAGGAGGTCACCGCCGGGCTGACCGGCATGGAGGTGCCGCTGCGGGTCGCGGTGATGGGCTGCGTGGTGAACGGCCCCGGCGAGGCGCGGGAGGCCGACCTCGGCGTCGCCTCCGGGAACGGCAAGGGCCAGATCTTCGTGAAGGGCAAGGTCATCGCGACCGTGCCGGAGTCCAAGATCGTGGAGACGCTGATCGAAGAGGCGATGAAGCTGGCCGAGGCGGAGGCCGGCGAGGGCGAGCTCGAGTCCGGCCAGCCAATCGTCACGGTCTCCTAGGAACCCCTCTTTTCACGAGCGAGCCCCGCGCGGTGCGTGTTACCGCGCGGGGCTCGCTTTCCCGCTTAACACCTCAGCGGCTCTCGGGGAGCCGTCAGAGTGCCTTAAAACGAGGATCTCGCCGATCTTCTCGCTCGCCGCGGCCCGGGCCTGATCGGGCAGGAGCTCGTCGGTGATCAGGACGTTCACGTCATCCAGCGAGGCGAACGAGGCCAGGCTAACGACGCCCCACTTCGTGTGGTCCGCGAGGACCACGACGCGCCGGGCCAGTTTGATGAACGTCCGGTTGGTCTCCGCCTCCGCCAGGTTCGGCGTGGTGAGCCCGGCCTCGGGGTCGATCCCGTTGCAGCCGAGGAACAGCGTGTCGAAGTGGAGCGACTTGATGGTCAAGTCGGCTACCGGTCCGACCAGCGCGTCCGACGGCGTGCGCATCCCCCCAGTCAAGACGATCGCGGGGCCGTCGGCTCCGCGCGTCCCGCTGAACAGGTTGGCGACCCGTAGCGAGTTGGTGACTATCGTCAGGCCCGGAACGTCGATCAGGCACTGGGCCAGCGCGAACGTCGTGGTGCCTGCGGTGATCGCGATCGCGGTGCCGGGCCGGACCAGGCCTGCCGCCGAGTGCGCGATGGATGCCTTCTCCGGGCGCTCCAGGACGAGTTTGTCCTCGAAGCCAGGTTCATGGGCGGTCGTGGGCGTTCCCGGCAGCACCGCGCCGCCGTGCACCTTCTCCACGAGTCCGTCCCTGGCGAGTACCTCCAGATCCCGGCGGATCGTCATGTCCGATACGCCGAGCTGCTGGGTGAGGTCGCTTACTCTTGCGCTGCCGTCACTCCTGACGGCTTGCAAGATGAGCGACTGTCGGTGTCTCGCAAGCACTTCACTACCCCCTCAATAGTGTCCGAACAGTTTTAAGTGAGACGCATGACCGGGTTGTTCGGTTCCGGCGGCCGGTGTCGGAAATCGCCGATGAGTGCCGGACTCGCGTCGATTCGGACTTGCCCAAGTTGTGCGGAGCATGCGGCAAGATGGGTGGCATGTCAACGCCTCGCCGCCGTGCCGTGCCTGTCCTGGTGCTCGCGCTCACGATGGCGGTTCCCGTGGTCACGGCGTGTACCAGTGCGGGTAGCGCCCAAAGCGGCTCCTCCGGGGGTCCCGCCGCAGGTAGCGGCGCCGGGGGCAACTCCGCAAGCCCCTCCGGCGGTGGCTCCGGCAATGGCTCGGCCGGCGCTAGCGGCCCGATCGTCCCCACCGCCAGTAGCCTGCGGTGGAGCGAATGCACCGGGCAGTACCGGGGGATGCAGTGCGCTAACCTGCGGGTGCCGTTGGATTACGCGAAACCTGGCGGCCGCAGCATCAGCATCGCGCTGACCATGGTCCCGGCGACCGCGCCGAAGAGCGAGCAGCAGGGCGTCATGCTGGTCAACCCCGGTGGCCCGGGCGGCCCGGGCCGGGGCATGGCATCGTGGGTCGCGCAGGGCATCGACCCCGGCGTCGCCGCGAAATACGACATCGTGGGCTTCGACCCGCGTGGCGTAGGCGGGTCGAATCCATCGCTGAGTTGCGACCCGAATTTCTTCGCGGGCGCGCGGCCTGACTACATTCCCACCAGCGCCGCCGAAGAGCAGCAGATGATCACCCGGGCCAAGGACTACGCGGCCGGCTGCCAGCAGCGTTATGGCTGGTTGCTGCCGTTCATGCGCACCACCGACGCCGCCCGCGACCTGGACTCGATCCGCGCCGCCTTCGGCGTTTCGAAGATCACCTACTACGCCTTCTCCTACGGCACCTACCTCGGTCAGGTGTACGGCACGCTGTTCCCCGGGCACGTCCGGCGGATGGTGCTCGACAGCACGGTCGACCCGACGGGCGTCTGGTATGCCGACAACATCGCCCAGGACTACGCTTTCCAGGGCCGGATGAACGCGTTCTTCGCCTGGACGGCGAAGTACGACGCCGCCTACAACCTCGGCGCCACCCCCGACGCGGTACGTAACGCGTGGTACAAGGCACGCGGCATGCTGGAGACCAGTCCCGTCGACGTCTCCGGCCAGCCGCAGATCGGGCCGGACGAGTTCGACGACACCTTCCTGCAGGGCGGCTACGGGAACTGGCTGTGGCCGAGCCTGGCCCGGGCGCTGTCGGACTACCTCCTCAACGGCGACGCCAGCGCCCTGGTCAGCGCTTATCAGGCCAATGGGGTGCAGGTCGAGAATGAGTTCGCCGTCTACAACGCGGTGCAATGCGCCGACGTGAACTGGCCGCGGAACTGGTCCAAGTGGCAGGCCGACACCGAGAAGGTGTACAAGACGGCCCCATTTGAGGCGTGGGACAACGCCTGGTTCAACGCGGCGTGCGCGTTCTGGCCCGTCACCGGTCCTTCCGCGCCAATGCAGATCAAGGGCGACGGGCTACCCGGCATCTTGATGCTGCAGGGCACGCTGGACGCCGCCACCCCGTACGCGGGCGCGCAGGACGCCCACAAGGCACTGCCCAGTGCCCGCATGGTAGTCGTCCAGGGCGGCGGCAATCACGGCCAGTCCCTGGCCGATCCGCCCAACGAATGCGTGCAGCGTTACCTCAACGATTACCTGGCCGACGGCACCCTTCCGTCGGCCTCGGGCCCGGTGAACGCCACCTGTCCAGTAACCGCTGACCCCACCCCCGGCGGGTGAACGTATTAGGCTGGCAACATGTTGCGCGTTAGGCCGCGGTCGGAGTCGCCCCGGCTCCTCGATGACCGTGATCGCGCGGCGGTGCTCGCCCTCTGCGACACGGACCCGGTGGGGAACGTGTTCGTGGCTTCCCGCGTGCGGGCACTCGGCTTGGACCCGGGCCGCCTGGGCGCCCAGGTGTGGGGCTACGAGCAGGGCGGACAGCTTGTCTCGGCGTGCTATTCCGGGGCCAACCTGGTGCCCGTTGAGGCGAAGACAGCACCGGAGATCGCGGCGTTCGCCGACCGCGCGATCCGCCAGGGGCGGCGCTGCTCCTCGGTTGTCGGGCAAGCGGATACGGTAACCCAGTTGTGGCAGCACCTGCGCCCGTACTGGGGTCCGGCCCGGGAGATCCGCCCGGTGCAGCCGCTGATGGCCATCTCCGGCCCGCCGCTGGTCGAGCCGGACGAGAGCGTCCGCCGGGTCCGCACCGACGAGATCGACATCCTCATGCCGGCCAGCATCGCCATGTTCACCGAGGAAGTCGGCGTGTCCCCGCTCGCCGGCGACGGCGGCGCCGCCTATAGGGCGCGCGTCACCGAACTGGTCAGGTCCGGCCGCGCCTTCGCGCGGATCGAGGAGGGCCGGGTGATCTTCAAGGCCGAGGTGGGCGCCGCGACCCCCCAGGCCTGCCAGGTCCAGGGAGTCTGGGTCCGGCCCGAGTACCGCGGGCGGGGCGTGGCCGCGCCGGGCATGGCCGCCGTGGTCGGCCACTCCCAGGCGACGATCGCCCCGATCGTGTCGCTGTACGTCAACGACTTCAACCGCCCCGCCCGCGCCGCATACCTCAGGGCCGGCTTTAGCGAAGTCGGCCGCTTCATGTCGGTCCTGTTCTAGCGGCGACCGCCGGTCATCTCGCCTAATCCCGGTCGCGGACCCTGCGGAGGGTTTCCAGGACCGGGTCGTAGGCCTCGGTGAGCATCGCGAGCTGCTCTGGCGGGATCTGGTCGATGAAATGCCGCCGCACGCTCTCCACGTGATACGGAGCGACTCGCTCGATAACGGCCATGCCGCGCGGGGTGATGACCGCGAAGGTTCCCCGCTTGTCGCCATCGCAGGCGTCGCGATGCACCAGGCCGCGCGCTTCCATGCGAGTAATCTGATGTGACAGTCTGCTACGCGACTGCGCTGTGAGGTCGGCCAGCTCGGTCATCCGCAGCCGCTGGTGGGGGGATTCCGAGAGCTCGACGAGGATCTCGTAGTCGTTGGTCGTCAGGCCAAATGGGTGCAGGTCACGGTCAAGCTGGCGCATGAGCATCTTGGCGAGGCGAATGTAGGAGCGCCACGCTGTCTGCTCTTCGGCGGTCAGCCAGCGCGGGTCAGCGGCGGCGCGAGTATCGCCTGCGGCCTGGGACTCGGTGGGCATGATTGAGAATTTACCCGCAGCGGGCTGGTATGCCGACTTGCGCGGGGTGAGAACGAGGTCAGAAGCAGCGGACGCTGGCGCGAGAGGGCAGTATTCGCCGGTGATCGCGTAACAAATCCGGCCTTTCGCCGCCGCGGTGGCGGTGTGCTGCATACCCTGCGGGCTTATGGCCCTAATGCCCGCGCTGCGCCGTGTGCCCGTCCTGTCCCGGACGGTACCCACTGCGGCGCTAAGGCCCGGGCCGCCCTCGCTGGGGCATCCGCTGGCCGAAGCCGGGACCAAGGCGGCGGCGAGCCGGCTCGGCTGGCTGGACGCGATGCGCGGGTTCGCGGCACTGTGCGTGGTGTTCGACCACGTCTCCTACCACGTGTTGCTTCCGCTGCGACACTTCCTGTCCCACCACCTGGACCTCGGCCAGTACGGCGTGTACGTTTTCTTCCTGGTGAGCGGGTATATCATCCCGGCCTCGCTGGAGCGCAAGGGCAGCGTGCGGGAGTTCTGGGCCGGCCGGGCGTTCCGGCTGTACCCGCCCTACCTTGTGGCGCTGGCGATCTCCCTCGTGGGCTTCGCGTTCGGCGTTGTCAGCCTGGCCGGAGCGAACCGCCACTGGCTGATCGCGGGGCTGTCCTGGCTGCTCATGATGCCGAACATGATGGCGGGCGCCAACATCCCGAACGTCACGTGGACCCTCTCCTACGAGATGGTCTTCTACCTGCTGGTCGCCGCGCTCTACAGCCTGCGAGCGCACCGTCAAAGCGGCGGCTACGCGCTGGCCTGCGGGATCGCGGCGGTCGCGCTCGGCGGCGTGCTGCCAATGAACGCGCTGTCCCACGGGGCGGGCAACGCGCTGCGCACGAACATCGTCGCGGACGTCGTGATCGTGGGCGGGGTCATCCTTGCCCTGCGCGGTAAGCAGTCCGGCGGCGGGCGGCACGCTAAGGGCGGCCCCGGGCTGCTCGCGATCGGCGGCGGCTGCGCCGCCGCGCTGGCCGGCCTCACGCTGCTCACCTTCAACCAGTTCTACCCCTACCCGTGGACCGGGTACACGATCCTCGCGTTCATGTTCACCGGCACGCTGGTCTACCGCGCCGAGCAGGGCGACATCGGTCGCGCCCGGGCCGCCGTCATCGCGGTCACCGTGCTGGGGCTGACGATCGCGGCGGGCCTGGCGGACGGGCGCCAGCCGCACGCGTGGTGGGCCGCCGACTGGCCCCGGTGGCGGGACCAGTGGATCACCTCACTGGCCGGCGCGGCGCTGACCTTCGGCCTCGGGCTGCTGGTACGCCGCCGCCGCATCCCTCGCGTCCTGCCGTGGCTCGGCGTGATCAGCTACTCGGTGTACCTGTTCCATCCCCTCGTGCTGAGCGGCTTCGAGGCGGCGGGGCTGTTCGGGAAGCACTCGCTCGCCGGTCAGGCCGGGCTGCTCGCCGCGTTCGTCGTGGTCGTCATCGGGGTGAGCGCGGCGAGCTACTACCTGCTGGAAAGGCCCATGCAGAAGCTCGGCCGCCGCCTCGCCAAGCGCGGGGAGCGGGCAAAGCCGCCCGCGCCCGTGACGACGGCCGCGCCCGCCGCCGCGCCCACCGCGATGCGGGCATGATCGCGACGGCCCTGCTTGGCGTCCAGCGCGTGGGTAGAGTGACACGCGTATGTCTGCGATGACGGCAGGGGGCGCGCTCCCGGAGAGCCGCGGGCCGCGGCGCGAAGGGAGCCGGCTGGCCTGGCTGGACGCGCTGCGCGGGCTGGCGGCACTGGCGGTCGTGTTCGACCACGGGAGCACGCTGGTGGTGACGTCCACCCACTCGTTCCTATACCAGTGGTTCAACTTCGGGCAATACGGCGTCTTCGTCTTCTTCCTGGTCAGCGGGTACATCATCCCGGCCTCACTGGAGCGCAAGGGATCGGTCCGGGGTTTTTGGGTCAGCCGGGGATTCCGCCTGTACCCGCTGTACGCGCTGGCCATCATCGCCGCCGCGGCCGCGTACATGCTCGGCTACGGTACGCTGCGCGGCGCGCAGCACCACCCGTTCCAGTCCGCGGCAGCCGACCTGCTCATGCTCCCGAACGTGCTCGGCGGCCCCAACGTACCCAACGTCACCTGGACCTTGTCCTACGAGATGGTGTTCTACCTGCTGCTGGCGGCCTTGTTCACCGTGCGGGCGCATCGCGCCAGCGGCGGCTACGCGCTCGCCTGCGGCATCGTGGTCGTCGCGATCGGCGGGATCTTGCCGATGGGAGCGCTCAATGGCGGAATCGGCCCGCTCGGCCCCAGGTTCGTCCCGGTCATCGCGGACGCGCTGATCCTGGCGGGGATCGGGCTAGCGGTCTGCGGTCGCGCTGTGCGTGCCGGATCGTGGCTAGCGACGGTGGTCGGGCTGCTACTCCTGACGATCAATCAGGACAACTACCCGCTGCCATGGAGCGGGTACACCATCTTGGCGTTCATGTTCACCGGCACGCTGATCTACCGCGCGGAATCGGGCCAGGTCACCCGGTGGAAGGCTGCCGTCATCGCGGTCGTCGTGCTCGCGATGACCGTAGGCGGCGGCCTGTGGCACGGGGCGCAGCACCCGGACCTGGGCACCTCCGGCCCTCAGTGGCAATGGCAGTGGATGACGTCGCTGGTCGGCGCCGCACTCACCTTCGGCGTCGGGCTGTTGCTGCGCGAGCGACGCGTCCCGCGGATCCTGGCCTGGCTGGGCATGATCAGCTACTCGGTGTACCTGCTGCACCCGCTTGTCCTCGACGCCTTCCGGGACGTGCCCGCGCTGCACCACGCCAGCAAGGGGCTGGTCGTGCAACTGCCCTTGGCGGCCGCGCTGATCACCGTGATCATCACCGGTAGCGCCGTGACCTATTACCTGGTCGAGAAGCCGATGCAGCGGCTGGGCCACAAGATCGCCAAGCGCTGGGATCGGCCTCAGACGCGCTGTGGCTCCGGCTCGGTGGCCGCCTCCGGGGACGGCGAGGCCGCCGGCACCATGGCCGTCGGCGCGCAGGCGGCCCGCAGCGCCTCCATCAGCAAGACGGTCGCGGGCGGGTCCGGCGGCTCGCCATAGCGGACCGCGACCACCCGGCGGCGGCTGCCCCGCAACCGGATCGCCCGGATATCGGGGTTGCGCGCCGCGTGCAGCGCCAGGCTCGGCAATAGCGCCACGCCCAGGCCCGCGGAAACCAGCGCCTGGACGGCGACGAAGTCGTCGGTGGTGAAGGAGATCTTGGGCGTGTATCCCGCCGCCGCGCCCTGCTGGAGCAGGTGCTCGCGGCACCGGTCGCACCCCGCGATCCACCGGTGCTCGGCGAATTTGGCCAGGTCATCGGGCCATATCTCGGTAACGGCGGGTGCGATCTCCGGCTCGCCCGGCCCTGGCTGCTTAGCTGGCAGGATCAGGTTGACGGTCTCGTCGAGCATTACCTGCTCCCGCAGGCCTTCCTCCGCCGACCCGTGCCCGGCCTCCGCCGCGTGCCCCGCGGGCGTGGAATGCCCGGAGTGCCCGGCCTCCGGCTCATGCCGGAAGATCAGCGCCACGTCCACGTAGCCGGCCTTCAGCATCCGCACCGCCTCTGGCGGCTCGGCCTCGGTGAGCCGCAGGTCAACGCTGGGGTGCTCGGCGTGCAGCAGGGCGGCCGCGCTCGGCACGATCGTGCCGAGCGCGGACGGGAACGCGGCCAGTCGCAGCCGCCCCGCCCGCAGGCCCGAATAGGCGGCGAGCTCGTTCTCGGCCGCGTCCAGCCGCCCGATGATCTCCCCGGCCCGCTCGGCGAGCAGCCGCCCGGCGTCGGTGAGCCGGATGCCCCGGCCGGCCTTCTGGATGAGCTTGGTCCCGGTCTCCGCCTCCAGCCGCGCGAGGTGGTGGCTGACGGATGGCTGGGCGTAGTTCAGCGCGTGCGCGGCCGCGGTGACCGAGCCATGCCGCGCGACCGCCACGAGGACGCGCAGCCTGGTGACATCCAGCATCTTTTGACTATAGGTGGTGTCAATCGATCGGGCTAGGCAGCCATACTCGGCTAATCGGTGCAGGCAGGACGCCTAGCGACCCTCTAGGAGGGGCGACTCGGGGCGGCGGGCGGGCTGGCCGGCTTCGCGGCGGCGCCGCCAGGCGATCCCGGACAGCGCCTCCAGAATCACCCGGTTCCCCAGGAACGCCGTTACCTCCGCGTTGTCGTAGGGCGGCGACACCTCGACCACGTCAATGCCCGCCAGCGGCATCTCCATCGCGATCCGGCGTACCGCGTCCAGCAACTGCCGGCCGGTGAGCCCGCCCGGCTCCGGCGTCCCGGTCCCCGGCGCCATCCCTGGGTCCACGACGTCGACGTCCACCGACAAGAACACCGCGTCGCAGTCGTCCACCGCGATGGTGAACGCCTCGCTCAGCACCTCATCCATGCCGCGCGCGACGATCTCCGTCATCTCGAACGAGCGCATCCGCTGCTGGGCCATCCACGCCAGCGTCGGTGGCTCCGGCCAGTAGCCGCGCAGCCCGATCTGCAGGAACCGGTCGCCGCGGATCGCGCCGGACTCGATCAGCCGCCGCATGGGCGTGCCGTGCGAGTACAGGTGGCTGCCCCAGTCGCTTTCCCCGGTGTCGGCGTGCGCGTCGAAGTGGATCAGCGATACCCGGCCCCACCCGACGTGCCGGGCGACCCCGGTCGCGTCCGGGAAGGTGACCGTGTGATCGCCGCCCAGGATCACCGGGATCGCGCCCGCCGCGGCGACCTTGTGGACCACGTCCTCCAGCCGCTTGATCGACTCCTCGATGTAGCCCGGCGGCATGACCACGTCTCCGATGTCAGCCACCCGCAGGTCCTGCAGCGGATCCACGCCCAGGGCCAGGTGCGGCCGCGACCCGTCGTGCGGCAGGTAGTCCGTGGCCCGGATCGCCTGCGGCCCGAACCGGGTCCCCGGCCGGTGGGTGGTTCCCCCGTCGAACGGCGCCCCGAGGAAGACGATGTCATACTGGCCCGTTCCCAGGTCGGACAGGTCCACCCGGGGGACTCCAAGGAAGGTGATCTCGGGTCCGAACATCGACCGGTACATCTCGGGCTCTGGCATGCCCCCCACCTTAACCACCGCCCCGCCTGGCCCCATAGGGGGCCGATCGGGGCGGGATCACCGCGAGTTCCCGGACAAAGTTTTCCGGGGACGCGTAAACCATCCGCGCGGACGCTGCGTCATACATGTGAGGCTCGGTGAAAGCGGGACACCGAGCCTCACTTCATGTCCTGGCGCCACCTTGCCCAGGAATCACCGGAAGCGCCAGAAACGCCAGGTCGTGTCCGGAAAACACCGGTAGTGTCAGTTGCCATGGCCGAACTTGATGAGGAACTGAGCGCCGACACCGTCCGCTTTCAGGCTTTCGCCGCCCGGGCTGACCAGGAAACGCCCCCGCCGTGGCACATGCGCGCATCCGCCTCGCGAATCGGACTGCTGGCGGCGGCCGTGGTTGTCGTGGCCGTGGTGCTCGCCCTTGTGATGATGACCCTGACGTAGCCCCCCCGACGCTTGCGGCGCTACGTTCCCGGGCGTATCACCCGGGTCCCGGGATCTCACCGGAGCCGCGGGGGATGAGCCGGGTCGGCACCTCCGCGCGGCGAGGCGTCGCAGGCGGCGCATCCGGGCCGTCTTCGCCGTCCAGCCGGCGGAATAGCAGTTCCGCCGCTTTCCGGCCCACCTCGGCCGGGTCATAGGTGACGACGGTCAGGCCCGGCCGCACCAAATCGGCTAGGTCGAAGTCGCCGAACCCGACGATGGCGACTGGCCTGGAAAGTGCCCCGGGCCCGGCCCCCGCTACCGCCAGCGCGCGCAGCGCCGCCGTGGTGTGCTCGCGCCCGGCGCAGAAGACCGCGGTCACCGGCGAATCCGCCAGCCGCTGCGGCGTCAGCGTGGTCCACGAGTCCTCGGCCACGAGGCCCGCCTCGGCCATCGCGGCCGCGTAGCCCTGCATGAGCTGCCGTGACCGGTACTGGCGCGGGTCACTGCCGAGGAAGCCGATCCGGCGGTGGCCATGCGCGATGAGGTGCGCCACCGCGCGGCGCGCCCCGCCCCGCTCGTCGACCAGTACCATGTCCGCCTCGACTCCCGTCGGCGGGCGGAGCACGAACACCGTGGCGGTCCCCGCGTCGATCTCGGCCTCCAGGTAGGCGTGCTCGCCGGCCGTGGGCAAGATGATCAGGCCATCCACCCGCCGGGCGGTCAGCGACATGGCCAGGCCCTGTTCACGTTCGGGTTCGCGGTCAGTCGAGCCGGTGAACAGCAGCATGCCGTGCTCGATGGCCACGTCCTCGATCTCCCGGCAAAGCCTCGCGGTGTCGCAGTCGCTGAAGTCATCGGCGATGAACCCCAGCGCCGAGGTCCGGCCAGTTCGAAGGAGACGGGCACTCTCGTTTCGCCGGAAGCCCAGGTCTTCGATGGCGTCCAGGACGCGGGTGGCGGTCGCCGGAGTTACCCCGGGTTCCCCGTTCACCACGCGTGACACCGTCTTCAGCGCGACGCCCGCCCGGGACGCCACGTCCTTCATAGTCGGCCGCGCTCCGGAGAGCTTGCCGCCGATCCGCATGCCATGTGACAGATTGCTCATCGGTCCCCCCGCTACCAGTTTGCTCAGCGCGCGCCCCGCGAACACCTCCCCAGCGCGGGAATGGCGGAACGTGCTTCAGTCAGGTGCGGTCGCGTCCCGGTTTTTGGCGGTACGTCTTCCACCGGGCGGCCGGTTGGCTACCTCCCGATAACGTGACACTCGCCACATGGCTACAGGTGGCAAGATAGCGGCCATGGGGAAGTGCGCGGTGATGGGCGGTGACGATGCCAGGGCGCTCTGAACTACCGGTGGTCGTGGTAACCGGAGGCAGCCGTGGGGTCGGGCTTGAGGTGTGCCGCCGGCTGGTGAACCTGGGATTCGCGGTAGTCCTCGGGTCGCGCGACCTCCGCCGCGCCGAGATCGCCGCCAAGGAGATCGACCCAGATGGCGAGCGAGTCACTCCGTGTCACATCGAGGTCGACAATTCGGTGAACATCGACGCCCTCGGGGAGTGGGTCAAGGAGCGCTTCGGGAGAGTCGATGCCCTCGTCAACAACGCGTCAACCGCGCCCGACCTGTGGGCGATGGGCGGGAACACCGACTTGTCCCCGGTCGCCGAGGCCCTGGACATTAACCTCTTCGGTGCCTGGCGGGTAACGCAGGCGCTGCTGCCGTTGCTCCGCTCCTCGCCCAGGCCCCGGATTGTCAACGTCTCCAGCGAGGGCGGCTCGATCGCGCGGATCAGCGGCGGCCGCCCTGCCTACGCCGTGTCCAAGGCGGCGCTGAACGCGCTGACCCGGATGCTCGCCGCCGAGCTTTATCGAGACGGCGTCCTGGTCAACGCGGTTTGCCCAGGCTGGACGGCCCAGGAAGGCGGCAACGCTGGCGGCCGGACCCCCGCCCAGGGCGCGGCCAGCGTGGTATGGGCCGTGACCATCCCGAACGGCGGCCCGACCGGCACGTTCACCCGGGATGGCCGCGAGCTACCCTGGTAGCCGCCCTCGCTCAGCGGCGCTCCCGCGCACGCCCCACCTCGTAGACGCCCCAGCCTATGGCGGCCAGCACGATCAGGAAGCGGAGGCTTTCCCGCTTTCACGACAACCCGGCGGCCTCCGGGGGCTGGAAACGGTAGCCCATGCCCGGCTCGGTGATCAGCCAGCGCGGCCGGGCCGGGTCGGGCTCGACCTTGCGGCGCAGCTGGGCCATGTACAGGCGCAGGTTGCCCGCCGCGTTGTCATAGCCCGGGCCCCACACATCGTGCAGGAGCTGCCGCTGGCTGAGCAGCTTGCCGGGGTTGCGCAGCAGCACCTCCAGCAGGTGCCACTCGGTCGGCGTCAGCCGGATGCCCGCGTCGCCAGGCAGCCCGTCGCGGGTAATCCGCTTGGCGGCCAGGTCCACCGTCAGGTCGCCGAGCGCGATCTTCGGCTGGTCCTCCGCCGCCGAACTGCGCCGCACGGCCGCGCGCATCCGGGCCAGCAGCTCATCGACCCCGAACGGCTTGGTCACGTAATCGTCGGCGCCCGCGTCGAGGGCCAGGACCTTATCGGTGGAGTCGGCCCGGCCGGACAAGACGATGATCGGTACCTTCGTCCACCCGCGCAGCCCCTCGATCACCGTCATGCCGTCCATGTCGGGCAGGCCGAGGTCGAGCAGCACCAGGTCGGGCGGGAACGTGGCCGCCACGGTCAGCGCCTCAGTGGCCGACGCGGCCGTGAAGACCTCATACTGCCGCACCCGCAAGTTGATCCGCAGCGTCCGCAGGATCTGCGGCTCGTCGTCGACCACCAAGATCCGGGTCAGGGTTTTGGGCGAGGCAGTCACGTCAGGTCCGTTGCCGAAAAAGATGGGGCTGGACTGGTCCTTGGAGCGGAAGGCTCCACCGCGGCGGGCAGCGAAACGATCATGGTCAGGCCGCCGCCGGGCGTGTCGTCGGCGGTCAAGATGCCGCCCATGGCCTCGGTGAGCCCGCGCGACAAGGCCAGCCCGAGGCCCACGCCGGTCGTGTTGTCGGTATCGCCCAGCCGCTGGAATGGCACGAACATGCGCTCCCGGTCCTCGCTCGGAATGCCCGGCCCCTGGTCCACGACCCGCAGCTCGACCCGGTCACCCAGGACGCTCGCGGCGATCAGCGGCGGGTTGCCGTCCGGAGCGTAACGCAGCGCGTTCTGCGCGAGGTTCACCACCACCCGCTCCAGGATCGCCGGGTCGGCCCGCACCGCCGGCACCGACAGCGGGATGTCCACCTTGATGTCATGGCCGAGCGGGGACAGGGCGTCCAGCGCGCGCGCCACCACCTCGTCCACGCCGACCGGCCGCGGGAACAGCGACAGCGCCCCGGCCTGGAGCCGGCTCATGTCCAGCAGGTTCTCCACCAGGTGCGCGAGCCGGTCCAAGGACTCGTCGGCGGCGGCCAGCAGTTCGCTCACGTCGTCGGCCGACCACGGGATGTCGGGCGTGCGCAGTGAGGTCACCGCCGCCTTGGCGGACGCCAGCGGCGTGCGCAGGTCGTGGCTGACCGCGGCGAGCAGCGCGGTCCGCATCCGGTCGGCGGCGGCGATCGGCTTGGCCGCCTCCGCCTCGGCCGCCAGCCGCTGCTGCTCCAGCGCCACCCCGGCCTGCGCGGCGAACGCGCTCAGCACCCGCCGGTCCGCGGCGGGGAGGGGGCGCCCGGACAAGGCCATCGACAGCGAATCGGAGATCGGGACCTCGACATCAGCGTCCTCGGGCCGACGCGCCGGGGACTCGCCGGCTGAGCCGACGCAGTTCCACTTCGCCACCGGGCCGCGCCGGGCCTCGCCCTCGCCGCGGTGCATATCGGTCCCGGCCACCGACGCGCACTCCAGCAGCGCCACCGACCGCATCGCGAACGCCTCCCGGGTCCGCTCCAAGATGGCCTCGACCGCCCCCTGCCCGCGCACGATGCTGCCGGCCGTGGTCGCCAGCAGCTGAGATTCGGCGCTGGCCCGGGCCGCATGCTTGCTTCGCCGGGCGGTCATGTCCACCACCCAGCTGACCGCCAGCCCGACCGCGACGAAGACGAAGAGCGCCACCACGTTGTTCGCCTCGGCGATCGTGAACTGGTGGATCGGCGGCGTGAAGTAGTAGTTCAGCAGCAGCGAGCCAGCCACCGCCTCCATCAGCGCGGGCAGGAACCCGCCGGTCAGCGCGACGACGATCACCGCGACGAGGAACGCCAGCACGTCGGTCGTCAGGTTGAGGCTCGACCGCGACAGCGACAGCAGTACCGTGAGCGCCGGCGCCAGCCCGGCGGCCAGCGCGAACCCCAGCAGCTGCCGCCGAGGGGTGATGCCGCCCCGGTACCGGGGGAGCAGCGCCCACCGCCCGCCGGCGTGCGCGTGCGTGATGATGTGCACATCGATCAGGCCGGAGTCGCGGATGGTGCGCGCGCCGATGCCCGGCCCGGTGAGCAGCGCCACGAGCCACGGCCGGCGGCTGGCGCCCAGCACGAGCTGCGTCGCGTTCTCCGCCTGCGCGAACGCGAGCAAGGCGGCCGTGATGTCATCGCCGACCACTTGGTGGTAGGTCCCGCCGAGGGACTCGGTGAGCTGCCGCTGCCGGGTCAGGTTGCCCGGGTTCGCGCCGGTCAGCCCGTCGGACTTGGTGACGTGCACCGCCAGCAGGTCCCCGCCGGCTGACCGGGCCGCGATCCGCGCCCCCCGGCGGATCAGCGTGTCGCCTTCCGGGCCGCCGGTCAGCGCGACCACCACCCGCTCCCGCGCCTCCCAGGTCGACTTGATGTGGTGCTGCGCGCGGTAGCGCTGCAGGCCCTCGTCGACCTTGTCGGCCAGCCACAGCAGAGCCAGCTCCCGCAGCGCGGTCAGGTTCCCGGCCCGGAAGTAGTTGGTCAGCGCCGCGTCGATCTTGTCGGGCGGGTAGATGTTGCCGTGCGCCATCCTCCGGCGCAGGGCCTCGGCCGTCATGTCGACCAGCTCCACCTGGTCGGCCGCCCGCACCACGCTGTCGGGCACGGTCTCTCGCTGCGGTATCCCGGTGATCTGCTCGACGACGTCGTTCAGCGATTCCAGGTGCTGGATGTTGACCGCCGAGACGACGTTGATCCCCGCCTCCAGCAGGTCCTGCACGTCCTGCCAGCGCTTCTCGTGTCGCGACCCCGGCACGTTCGTGTGCGCGAGCTCATCCACCAGGGCGATCTGCGGGCGGCGGGCGATGACCGCGTCGGTGTCCATCTCCTCGAACGTGGCGCCCCGGTAGCTGATCGCCTGGCGGGGGATTACCTCGAGCCCGTCGAGCAGCGGGGCCGTCTGCCGGCGGCCGTGCGTCTGTGCGAACGCCACGACGACGTCAGAGCCCCGGTCCGCGCGCCGGTGCCCCTCGCTGAGCATGGCGTACGTCTTGCCGACGCCCGCCGCGGCCCCGAGGTAGATCCGCAGCTGCCCGCGCCCGGTACCCATCCTCCTATGATGAGCCCAACCCCCGCCCAGGACCCCGCAGCCTAACGATCCCCATGCGCCTGCCAGTTGGATCCTTACGCGATCCGCACAGGCCAGCCCCGCGATGCCGCCGCTGCCGCCAGCGAATCTGCGATTCGGGATACTAGGGGATGGTGCGGCGTGTGGGGATAATGCCTTGATCGCGTATAGGCTGCTGTCCGAGCACCCGACGACGACAGTACCGTTGGCCAGCGCCGGGGTCCCCCACGGAAGGCCATAGTTGGGCGGCGAGAAGAACCAGGTCGGATTGCCGGACGC
Source organism: Streptosporangiaceae bacterium (assembly GCA_025934375.1). GTDB lineage: Bacteria > Actinomycetota > Actinomycetes > Streptosporangiales > Streptosporangiaceae > Trebonia. Next base: position 63,966 of record JAICYD010000001.1, read on the forward strand.
GGCGTCGAATGCCTGCAAGACGAGGCTCGAGCAGGAGTACACCTGGCCGCCGCCCGCCGCTGGGCCGAAAGCGCCTGCGGTCACCGTTGCTCGCCAGGCCTGCTTTCCGTCGGCCGCGTTGATGGCGTGCAAGTTACCGTCAATGTCATTGACGTAGACCTTGCCATCGGCGGCGGCGGGGACCGTGAGTATCTGGGCGCCCGCGTCGAACTTCCAGTTCTGGTGCCCGCTAGCGGTATTAACCGAGTAAACCGTTCCTGCCTCGGTGGACACGTAGAGGGTGCCGTCGCTGATGACCATGCCCATAGCCGCTGAGCTGGAAGTGGTCAGTGCAGCCGTCCAGACTGGGGCGGCGGTGGCGATCTTGATCGCGTGCAGGGCACCTTCCGCGTCGACGCCGTAGAGGATGCCACCCGCCGCCGTGATGGCGGTGTAGATCTGGAACTGTGAGCCGAGGGCCTTGGTCGGATTGCCAGTGGCGGCGTCATAGGCCTGCGGCGGCCCGCTAAAGGAGGACAGGATGACGGTGCCGCCATCAGCCGCCCAGGTAGGCTTCAAGCTCGCGGGCACGTTGGTCTTCACGTGCCAGGCCACCGTGCCGTCGGTTACCTTCAGCGCGCTGAAATCACCCGTCATGGTGGCTACGTAAACGAGGCCGCCGACAACTTGCGGAGGGACGGTTACCGACCCTACCGGGGACTTCCAGACCTGCTTTCCGGTCGAGACGTTGACCGCATAGACATTGTCATCCTTGCTCCCCACGTAGGCCACGCCATTGGTCACGGTCACATCCGCTTCCACGGCATTGCCGGTTGCGAACGCCCACGTCGCCGTCTTGCGCGTTCCCCTGCCCTTGGTCACCTCTGTCGTCGGCAGTCCCGGCCCCGACGAGGAGGGGGGGTCTGCGCCGATCGCGGCGCCGAGCTTGTTCGATTGCGAGCTGGCAAACCAGGCGGCGCCGCCGCCGACGACCGCGACCCCAGCAGCCACGGCGCCGGCCAGCACTCCGCGTCGGCTGGTGCCCCGGTACTCGGGGCGGGCGCGCGGGTATTGCGGCATCGTTCCCGGGCCGCCCGGCATGGGGCCGCTGGGCATGGGCGCGCCCGGCGGGAAGCTGGGGTAGCCGTTCGGCCCCCAGTACGACGGCTGGCCCGGCGGGTGCGTCGTCATCGGCTGGTCGAGCCGGGGCGCTGTCGTGCTGCTGCCCCAGTTCGAGACATCCTGGAGCGCCTCGGCGGGTCCGCTGGGGTAGCCAGGCCCGTCCTGGATCGCGTCGATCTGCGCGGTGAGGGCCGCCGCCTGCTCCTGGATGACCCGGGCGACGTCGGGTGGCCAGAACGCGGCCGCCGACAGCCGCAGGTGCTCGGCCGCGCTCGCGCAGATGGCGGCGACCTGGCCCAGCCCCGGGCGCGACGCCGGATCCTTCGCCAGGCACGCCTCGACCAGGCCGCGGATGTCCCCGGGCACCCTCGAAAGGTCGGGCTGCGCGTGGACCACGCGGTACAGCACCGACGCCGACGAGACGTTCGGGCCGCCGCTGAACGGGGACGACCCGGTCGCGGCGTAGGCCAGGACGCTGCCGAGGGAGAAGACGTCGCTGGCCGGGCCGGCGTCCCTGGCCTCGACCTGCTCGGGCGACATGAAGCTGGGCGTGCCGATGATCGACCCGGTCGCGGTCAGCCGCGTGTTGGAGTCGCTGGCCGCCCGCGAGATGCCAAAGTCGATGACCCGCGGCCCGTCGGCCGCCAGCAGCACGTTGGCGGGCTTGAGGTCGCGGTGGATCAGCCCGGCCGAGTGGATGGCCCGCAGCGCCTCGGCCAGCCCGGAGGCCAGCCGCCACAGCGCCGGCCCCGGCAGCGGGCCGTGCCTCGCGATGACCTTGTCCAGCGGGGGGCCGGGCACGAACGCGGTCGCCAGCCACGGCGGCCGGTCATCGACCCCCGCCGCGACGACCGGCGCGGTGTACACGCCGCTAACCCGCTGCGCGGCGTCGACCTCGGCGCGGAAGCGCCGCACGAACTCCTCGTCACTGGCCAGCTCGGTGTGGATGACCTTGACCGCCACCATCCGCCCGCCCAGCGAGGTGGCCAGGAACACCTGCCCCATGCCGCCCGCCCCGAGCCGGGCGCGCAGCCGGAACTCCCCAACCGCCCGCGGATCCGCCGCAGTCAACGACTCCATGCCTGAACCAGCTCTCCCGTGCCCCCGGCCAACCCGCCCTATCTGACCCTATTGAGGTAATACGATCGGCCGCCGCTTAGAAGCCTGATTCCGTGATCATCGATACGGTTGCGAAGGCCGGCTCAGCCGGAGCCGCTTGCCCGCGGTGGCGGGCCAGCGGCTTACTTGAACTGCTGGTAGAAGGCGCGGGCCTGGGCGCCCCAGAGCATGATGGTCGCGGCCAGGCCCAGGCCCCACACGATGACGGTGACGGCGATGGCGCCGGGTGCCCGGGTGGCGCCGATGGCGACGAACAGCGTGCAGACGGTCTGCAGGCCGAACATCACGGTCCCGACGATCGTGGCCCACTTGCGGGCGCGGCGGACGTACATGGCCAGGATCGGCCACATGATGATTCCGACAAAGCCAGCGATCAGCGCGAACAGGCCGACGATGCCCTCCGCGCTGTAGGCGGCGTTCTGCTCGTCCGTGATCGGGTGTGCCGTCGCGATGTTGTCCAGGCTGACTATGGCGAGGATGCTCACGATCACGTTGATCACGGTGGCGCCCAAGCCGATCCACATGACGCGCAACGCGCTGACCACCCGCGGCGGGACCTCGCTGCGCGCGGGGTTGCGGTGTCCGGGCCGGTAGGCGTGCAAGGACCCCTGCCCCGGCTGTGCGATTCCCGGGTGCCCGAACCCGGGCGCGCCCACGGCTCCCGGCGCGCCGACGGCCCCTGTCGAGCCCGTCCACGGCGGGATAGCGCCGGCCGGAGGCACCTGCGGCTGCATCCCGGGGGCCTGCCAGGGTGCCTGCCCGGCGGGGGGCAGCCCGGGGGCCGGGAATGGCCTCGGCGAGTACGGCGTCTGCGGCGGCGGTGTCTGCATGCCCGGCGACTGCCACGTCTGCGGTGACTGCCCGGGCGGCGGAGTCGATGCCCCCGGCGGCGGAGTCTGCATGTACGACGGGGGCTGGTACGCCGACGGCGGCGGAGTCCCCGGGCCGCCCGGGAATGGCGGCATCTGCCCCGAGGGGGGGACCTGACCGAACGGGGGGACCTGCCCCGACGGCGGCGGCGTGTACGATGCGGCGGCCGGCACCTGCCCGGACGGCGGCGGGGCGAACGACGGCCCGGACGGGCCGCTGCGCGGCGGCGGGCTGACCGGGCTCGACATTCCGCTGGGCGGGGCGGCCGTGCCGCTGGGCGGCGAGGCGGGCAGGCCCGTCACCGCCGGGCGGCTTTCCGTCGACGCCTTGATCACGTTCTCGACCGCTTCCGGCCAGAACGCCGTCGGCGACTCGATGGCGTCCGCCATCGACCGCGCCCCCTGGGAGAACGTGGTGGCCACCACCGACAGCGGCGGCCGCGCCCCGGGGTCCTTGCGCAGGCACGTCTCGAGGACTTCCCGCAGCCGCGGCGGCACGCCGGTCAGTTCCGGCTCGCCGCGCACCACGCGGAACAGAACGGTGGCGGCGTTACCGGTCCCGAAGGGCTGCTTGCCGGTCGCGGCGAAGGCGAGCACGCACGCCATGGAGAACACGTCGCTGGGGGTGCCCGCCTCGCGGCCCTCGGCCTGCTCAGGCGACATGTAGCCAGGGGTGCCGACGACGATCCCAGTGGCGGTGAGGTGGGTGCCCTCCATCGCGCGGGAGATGCCGAAGTCGATCACGTGCGGCCCGTCCGCCGCCATCAGCACGTTAGACGGCTTGAGGTCGCGGTGCAGCACGCCGCACGCGTGCACGGCGGCCAGCGCCTCCGCCAGGCCGGCCGCCAGCCGCCACAGGGCCGCCTCGGGCAGCGGGCCGTGCTTGGCGACCACGTCGTCCAGCGCCGGACCGGGCACGAAGACGGTGGCCAGCCAGGGCGGGTGGTCATCGAGGCCGGAGGCGACTACGGGCGCGGTGTACATGCCGGAAACGGCGCGGGCGGCGGCGACCTCATTGCGGAACCGCGCCAGGAACTCCTCATCCCGGGCTAGTTCCGGGTGCACCACCTTGATGGCGACGGCCCGGCCAGCCGGGGAAGCGCCCAGGTAGACCCGGCCCATGCCACCCGCGCCCAGACGGGCGCGCAGGGTGAACTCGCCGGCGGTGCGAGGATCGTTCGGGGTTAGCGGCTGCACCCATGCTCCCGTAAATGACTATCAGATGGGGCCCTGCTCGCTGAGATTACCCGCATTCGGCGAACACTGTCATTCCGTGCACCGGATCGTGACCCGCCGCTGCCCGGGCAGGCAGGAAGCCGCGCTTACCCCTAATCCCTGAGCTGGTCCAGGGCGATGTTGAGGCAGCGCGATGCCGCCGCCGGACGCGGTGAACGAGTCGTGGAAGCTGTTGACCGCGCCCGTGGACGTGACGGTGGTGGAGCCCAGCCCCGCGCCTACCGTCCCCCTGCCCCGCCCCGCGGGCCACTTCGGCTGCTTACAGCGACTGGAGCTCGGCGGCGATCGAGTGCGCGCGGCGGCGGCGCCAGCCGCGCAGGCCGTGGCCCATCTCCTCCATGAGCGCCGACGGGGGGACCGCCAGGACCGGGCACTTCGCGTGGGCCAGCACGTAGCGGCCGACCGACCGGTGGATCATCCGGGACATGAGGCCGCGCCGCCCGGTCCCGATCACGAGCAGGTCATCGGAGCGGTTCGCGATGTCGACGAGCACTTGCCCCGTATCGCCGCGCTCGACGTGCGGCTGGACCGTCACATCCGATGGCATCCCGCCGAGCCCGGCGTCGAATGCCCCCTGCAACCGCTTGCGAGCCTCCTCGCGCCAGACCCGCCGCAGGTACGGCGACGGGCGGCTCCGCTCGGCGGCGTCCCCGCCCGGTGGAACCCACGCGATCACCGCGACCAGCGGCACGCACCGCTCACGCGCCTCATCGGCCGCGTACCGCAGCGCCTGCAGGCTGCCCAGCGACCCGTCAACCCCAACGACAACCCGACGCACCGCCCACACGATGCATCGCCTCCTAGCCCAAACGACTTTGTCAGCTACTACCCATGAAACGATGGCCCGCACGTCCCGGGTGTCCATTCATGCAGGACCCTAACATAACGAATCAATAAATTTTCAAGGAGTCCCGCGGTTACGGGCTTGCTGACCGAAAAGCGGCCGCCACTCATCCGACACGCCTGGCATCTGTGATGTATGTTGCAGGCCGGTCCGCCCGCCTGGCTACGCGCCGGCGATCGCGACCACCCCGGCCAGGGTTCCTATGTAGGCGTGCGTGCCGGCGAGCGAGACCGACGAGAACCGCGCGAGGGTCGCGTTCAGCGTGACCTGTCGCAGCACGTGGCCGTTGGCGGGGTTGATCGCGAAGAGGATCCCGTCCTTGCTGTCCGGGATCCAGATCGCCCCGCCGCCGATCGCGGGCGATCCGTGCGCGGACGAGGGGCCGTACCACGAGACGTGGATTCTGCGCGTGCTGGCGTTGACGGCGACAGCCGCGAGGCCATGGTCGGCGCACGGCTCGTAAATCGTGCCGCCGTTGACCGCCGCGGTGCCGAAGGCCCGGCAGATGACCGCCTGGGCGAGGTCCCCGCCGATGTAGCCGAGCGCCCCCTGGCGGACCAGGTAGCCGACGCCGCGCTTGCCCATGACGAGGATCGAGCCGTTGGCCGCCAGCGCGGGCGGCGTCGAACCGAGGTCAAGGTCGCGGGCGTTGTCGTTGGCCCAGGTGGCCGGGGTGAAGTAACTGATCCGCTTCAGGCTGGGGCTCAGGTGGGTGAGCGAGTCGCTGAAGTCGTACCGGCCGCTGGTCGCCGCGCCGTTGCCGGTTGTCAGGTACAGCGACTTGTCGGGACCCTGGACCGGGCCGCCAGTGGCCCAGATGCCGCCGTCCTTCGCGGTAGGCACCACGTAGGAGGCCAGCGGGCCGGACCCGGACAGCGGGACCCCCACGACCGACCCCCGGTACGGCCCGCAATCGCCGAACAAGCCGCCGAAGGCGACGTAGACCCGGCCGCTGGCGATCGTCAGCGCGGCGCGCTGCTGGTCGTACTTCTCATGACCATCGGGTACCGGGATGTAGCGCCGCACCCTGATCGCGCCGTTAGTGACCGACACGCCGAACAGCGTGTGCTTGAAGCCCGTGGTCTCCGCGACCGCGTAGATGAGGCCGTTCGCCTGGTCGTAGACCGGCGTCCCGGTGATGCCCAGCGGGTCGATGTTGCCGCAGGGCAGGCTCCGCAACGGAACCGGCGTGCCCACGTGCGTGTGCCAGGCGACGCGCCCGGTCGCGGCCTGCAGGGCGTAGATGGTGTCGTTCTCGGTCGCGACGACCACCATGGCGCCGATCAGCAACGGCTGCCCGTACACCGCCCCGTCGAGCCGGGATCGCCAGGCGACGGCGAGGTTACCCGGGGCCGCCACCCCTGATGCGATTGCCGTGCGCGCGAAGTTCTGGCCGTATGTCGGCCAGGAAGAGGCCGGGAAGGCCGCCGCGGCCCGCGCGGAGGCCGGCGTCGCGGCGACCGCGCCGCGGGCGGACACCCCGATCGAGGCAATCATCACCGCTGCCGTCATCACCACTGCCGTGAGCACGGCCGGGCGCGTCACCTTGCGCGCAAGCGATCTCATTGCCGCTCCCAAGCGTGCTGTCGTCGGCGCCATCGTTGCGCCTGATACATATCAGATCGCAATAATTCGCCGGCTCAGCATTAGCGGATGTGAAATCACCGCTTCCGCGTGGTTCCAGCCAGGGGCCGGTCCCCGGGAGCGCCGGGTCAGACGCCGCCGACCGCGACCACCCCGGTCAGCGTGCCGATGTAGGCGTGCGATCCGGCCAGCGACAGCGAGGAGAAGTGCGGCAGCTTCGCGCCTAGCGCGACCTGGTGCAGCGGCTTGCCGGTGACCGGATCCAGCGCGTACAACGTCCCGCCCTCCCAGTCGGTCACCCAGACCACGCCGCCGCCGACGACCGGGGAGCCGTTGGCGTTCCCGGGGCCGCGCCACTGCACGGTGAGCCGTCGGCCTGCCGCGTCGACCGCGACCGCGGTGATCCCGCCGTCGAACTGGCACGGGACGTACACCACGTTGCCGCTGACCGCCGGCGCGCCGTAGGCCTGGCAGACCGGTGCCTGCGCGATCGCGCCGCCGATCCCGCCGAGCCGCGTGGCGTTGAGCAGGTACCCCGTTCCCCGCTTGCCGGTGATGAGGAGCGAGTCCCCGCCCACCAGGGCCGGCTGGGTCGAGCCGAGGTCCAGGTCGCGCGCGTTGTCATCCGCCCACGTGGCCGGGGCGAAGAAACTGGCCCGCCGCAAGCCGGGCGTAAGCCGGCTGACCGAGTCGCTGCCGTCGTAGGACTGGCCGCCGCTCGTCTGGTCGCCGTTGCCCGAGGAGACGTACAGCGACCCATCCGGCCCCGCAACCGGACCCGCCGTGCCCCAGATGGCTCCCTCCCTCCCGGTGGGGACGACGAACTGGACGAGCGGGCCGCCGCCGGACAGCGGAACCCCCACCACTGCGCCGTGGTACTGGCCGCAGTCGCCGTAGAGGCCGCCGAACGCCACGTACACCCGCCCGCTGGCGATGGCCAGTGCCGGGCGCTGCTGGAAGTTCTTCTCGTTGGCCGGGCCGTCCGGCATCGGGATGTAGCGCGAGACCTTGACCGCGCCGTCGGTGACCGACAAGCCGATGAGCGTGTGCCGGAAGTCGCTGGTCTCGGCGACCACGTAGATGATGCCAGCGGACTGGTCGTAGACGGGCGTCCCGGTAATGCCCAGCGGGTCGATGTTGCCGCACGGCAGGCTGCTCAGCGCCGCGGGCGTTCCCAAGCGGGCGTGCCAGGCGACGTTCCCGCTGGTGCTGTCCAGCGCGTAGACCGAGTCGTTCCCGGTCGCGACGACGACCAGGCTCCCGATCAGCAGCGGCTGCCCGTAGACGGCGCCGTCGAGGCTGGCCCGCCAGGTGACATGCGGCGCTGATGGCGCGGGCACGCCGGCCGCCATCCCGGCCCGGTCCGGCGTCCGGTTGTACATTGGCCACGCCGCCGCCGGGTGGGTCCCTCCGCCGCCCGGCGACGCGGGCACGTTGGGCCCGCCAGGGGTGATGGTGAGCGGCGTGGACGTGGCCGGGCCGGTGCCCGCGGGAACCGTGTTTCCGGGTGCTGTGTTTCCGGGTGCTGTGCCTCCGGGTGCTGGGGCGCCCGGCCCGCCGCTGCATGCGGCAGCCGCGCAGGCCGTCAGTACCGCGATGAGCCCTGCCCGCAGTGGCCTCATATCCCGATTATCCGCGCGCTGGCCCCGCGCCCGGTGCCCGTTACCCGATGTCGCCCAGCGTCACGCCCCGGCGACCGCGACGACACCGGTCAGCGTGCCGAGATAGGCGCGCGATCCGCTGAGCGAGACCGAGGAGAACCGGGGCATCGTCACGCCGAGCGACACCGACTGGAGCACGCTGCCGTTGACCGGGCTCAGCGCGTACAGCCGGCCGCGGCTGTCTGGCACCCAGATCGCCCCGCCGCCGATCGACGGCGACCCGTGCGCGCCGGCCGGGCCGCGCCACAAGATCCGGATCTGCTTGGTCGCGACGTTCACCGACACCGCGGTCAGGCCGTCATCCGTGCACGGCTCGTAGACCGTGCTGAGGTGGACCGCCGCCGTCCCGAACGCCTTGCAGACGGGCGCCTCCGCGACATTCCCGCCGATCCCGCCCAGTGCGCCCGCCGGGGCCAGGTAGCCCACGCCGCGCTTGCCGACGGCGAACGCCGCGTTCCCCGCCAGCGCGGGCTGCGTGGAGCCAAGGTCGAGGTCGTGGGCGTTGTCATCGGCCCACGTGGCCGGCGCGAAGAAGCCGAGCACGCGCAGGCCGAGCGTCAGGCGGGTAACCGAGTCGCTGCGGTCGTAGGCGAGGCCCGACCTGTCCGCCGCGCCGTTGCCGGTTGACACGTAGAACGACCCGTCCGGCCCGAGAACCGGCCCGCCGGGGGCCCAGATGCCGGCCTCGCGGGACGTGGGCACCACGTAGGAGACGATCGGGCCGCGGCCAGTCGCCGGAACCCCGACGACCGAGCCCCGGGACGGGCCGCAGTCCCCGGCCAGCCCGCCGAAGGCGACGTACACCCGGCCGCCGGCCACGGTGAGCGCGGGGCGCTGCTGGTCATAGCGCTGCTGCCCGTCCGGCGTCGGGATGTACCGCTCGACCTTGATCGCGCCGTTGGTAGCCGACAGGCCAAAGAGCGTGTGGCGGTACCCGGTGGTCTCCGCGACCGCGTAGACGATGCCGGTGGAAGGGTCGTAGGCCGGCGTCCCGGTGATCCCGAGCGGGTCAATGTTGCCGCACGGGAGCACGTCGCGCGGCACCGGGGTCCCAACGTGCGTGTGCCAGGCGACCTTGCCGGAGACCGTGCTGAGCGCGTACACCGTGTCGTGCTCGGTGGCGACGACGACCAGGTTCCCGATCAGCAGCGGCTGCCCGTACACCGCCCCGTCGAGCCGGGCCCGCCAGGCGACGCTCAGCCGGCCGGGTCTGTGCAGGCGCGGGGTCCCCCCGGTGCGCGCGGTGTCGCGGCCGAAAGTCGGCCATACCGCCACCGGGGCCGCCGCTGTGCTCCCGGAAACAGGGCTCCCGCCTTTGCCCGGCGCGCCGAGCGTCCGGGAGGTCCCCGCCCCCGTAGCGCTCGGCTGGGTTGGGCCGCCAGCCGTGCACCCGGCCGCCGCGACCGCCGCCAGCAAGGCGAAGCAGATTATCCTCAACGGCCTTGCCCAGCCGCGGATTGGCCACGCTGATCCGCGCTTTGCTCTCATCGTGCGGTTTCCCCCCGGTCCCCCCGCTGCTCTCTCAACGCTCAGGGCACCTGGCATCATGGAGCAACTATGAACGACACTAACCAACTCCCGGTGCCGAACGGGCAAGAGGGGCCGGTGATCGCGTCGTTCGTGGCCCTCGGCGACAGCTTCACCGAGGGGATGAACGACCCGGCCCCCGGCGGCGGCTTTCGCGGGTGGGCTGACCGGCTCGCCGAGACGCTCGCCGTCCGCGATCCCGGTTTCCGCTACGCGAACCTGGCCGTGCGCGGCAAGGTGCTGCGCCAGATCGTCACCGACCAGGTCCCCGCCGGGGTATCGCTGCTGGACGGCGCCGCCACTCCGGCGCTGGTTAGCCTGGCCGGCGGCGGCAACGACCTGCTGCGCCCCGGCGGCGACCCCGACACCCTCGCGGAGTTGTTCGACGCGGCGGTCGCCCGGCTCGTCCAGACCGGTAGCCGGGTGCTGATGTTCACCGGATTCGACCCGCGCGCGTTCTGGCTGATGGGCCTGCTGCGCGGCAAGATCGCCGCGTACAACATGCACTTGCGCGCGATCGCCGACGCCCGGGGCTGCGACCTGGTCGACCTGTGGGGCATGCGGTTCCTCAGCCGGCCCGAGGCGTGGAGCGTCGATCGCCTGCACCTCACGTCGGAGTCGCACCGCCAGATCGCCGTGCGCGCCGTCGAGGCCCTCGGCGTGGGACCGGGCCCGCCGGGCCCGCCCGCCGCCCCGCCGCCGATCGTCTGGTCGCGGCCAGCGGTGGCCAAACGCGACCGTGGCGCCTGGACCGCCGCGCGCCGCGAGGACTACCACTGGGCCCGCGAGCACTTCGGCCCCTGGGTCGGGCGCCGCCTGCGCGGCACCTCCTCCGGCGACGGCCGTACCGCCAAGCGCCCCGCGCTGTCCCCGGTTGACCTTCCCGGGGCGGGAGGCTAGCGCGACCGCCGGGCGCGGCGGCTCAGGGCACCAGATCGGCCGCGGCGAACGGCCAGTCGAGCAGGGTGCCCTCGACGCCCAGCGGACCGGCCGCGCGCAGTGACATCCTGGCGATGCCGCACTTGGGCAGGCCGGTCACGGGCGGCTGCTCGCTGGGGCAGATCGCGGTGAGCCCTGCCCGCATGATGCCGTCGTGCGCGACCATGAGGACCCGGCTGCCCGGCGGGTGATCCAGCGCGCGGCGAAACGCGGTCGCCAGCCGCGCGGTCAGCTGATGGTAGTTCTCCCCGCCGGGATAGGCCCGGTCGTAGTCCCCGGCCAGCCAGGCGTAGCACACCTCTACGTACGTCGCCCACGCCTGCTCATCACGGCGTCCCTCCATCTCGCCGACGTCCAGTTCGCGAAGTCCTTCGACCGTGACGACCGGGATCCCGGTGCCGGCGGCGATGATGCCGGCCGTCTGGGTCGCCCGGCGCAGCGGGGACGCGTAGATCGCGGCGGGCGGAGGTTCGCTGGCCAGTGACCTGGCCAGCGCCGTGGCCTGCGCCACGCCGCGCTCGGTGAGCGGGTAGTCGACATTCCGGCAGGACAGCTCGCCGGTCAGGTTGGCCGGGTTCTCCCCGTGCCGGATGTACCAGACGCAGACGCTGCCCTCAGGTGCCACAGACGCACCCTATCCCCGGGGGGGACGACCCCCGGTACCCCCGAGGCGGGCGCCCTTTGGGCGTGATCGGCTTCCCTCGCTGCGCTCAGTCCAGGCGATCACGAGGGCGCCCTACCCTTGTCGGGTGGCAGCTTCCGACCGTGCTCGCATGACGGCGCTGGGCCTGCTGGCCGGGGTGGCGCTTGACCAGGCGCTTGGCGATCCGCGCCGGGGGCACCCAGTCGCGTTGTTCGGTGCCGTCGCGAGCAGGCTTGAAGACCGGATGTGGCGTGATCGCCGCGGCGCGGGCGTGCGATACACGGCACTGATGGCCGGCTCGGCCGCCGCGCTCGGCCTGGCCGCCGGCCGGGCCAGTGGCCTTCGGCTCGCCGCCGCCACCGCGTTCGGCACCTGGGCGGTGCTCGGCGGGCGGTCGCTGGCCGGGGAGGCCGCCGCGATCGAGGCGCTGCTCGCCGCCGGGGACCTGCCCGCTGCCCGGCTGCGGCTCACCCACCTCGTCGGCCGGCGGACCGAGCACCTGGATGAGGCCGAGATCGCCCGCGCCGCCATCGAGTCCGTCGCCGAGAACACCAGCGACGCCGTCGTCGCCCCCCTCGTGTGGGGCGCGGTCGCGGGCCTGCCCGGCCTGCTGGCCTACCGGGCGGTCAACACGCTGGACGCCATGGTCGGCCACCACAGCCCCCGACATGAGAACTTCGGCTGGGCCGCCGCCCGCGCCGACGACATCGCGAACTACCTGCCCGCGCGGCTCACCGCCGCCTTGACCGCGCTGGTCGCCCCGGTCGCGGGCGGGAGCGGGCGGACGGCGCTCGCCGTGACCCGGCGGGACGGCCGGCGCCATCCCAGCCCGAACTCCGGCATGTGCGAGGCCGCCGCCGCGGGTGCGCTGGGCGTCCGCCTGGGCGGGCGCAACGACTACGGCGACCGGGTGGAGGACCGCCCTGTCCTCGGTGCGGGGGGGCGGGGCCCGGGAGGGAAGCCGCCGCGTGCCCGCGACATTGGCCGCGCCATCCGCCTCAGCCGGGCGGTCACGGTGGCCGCGGCGGTGACGTGCGCGGTGTCCGCCGTCGCGCTCCGGTCGGCCCGGCGCGGGGGTACTACCCTCTAGCTGTGGACGAGTTGACCTACCAGGTCGCGGTACCGGATCCCCCGGCGCGCGTGACCACCGGCCGGCGGGTGCTGGTGCTTGGCGGTGGCCGTTCCGGCAAATCGCGCTTCGCGGAGGACTACCTTGGGTCAGCCCGGCCGGTGACCTACGTGGCGACCGCGCCGGATTACCCGGGCGACGCCGAGTGGGCCGACCGCGTCCGCCAGCACCGCGTCCGCCGCCCCGCCAGCTGGTCCACCGTGGAGACCGGCGACCCGGCCAAGGTCTTGGACCAGGCCGGCGAAGGTGCCCCCCTCCTCGTCGACAGCATCACTACGTGGCTGTCGCGGGTGATGGACGACGCCGGCTGGGATGACGAGCTTTCCCCCCAGGCCAGCGAACGGCTGTCGGTCGCCCTGGACACGCTGGCGGGCGCCTGGGCGCACACCAGCGCCCTCGTGGTCGCGGTCAGTGACGAGGTCGGCAGCGGGATCGTCCCGGAGTCGGTGCCGGTGCGGCGTTTCCGCGACGCGCTGGGGGACCTGAACCAGCGGCTCGCGGCCGCCTCGGATGAGGTCTGGCTGGTCACCGCGGGGATACCCCTGCGCTTGCGATGAGGCGCCCGGCGATAAAGGCCTTGATAGCGTCCGCGCGGCGCTCGGCGAGCCTGTTCACTATCCTCCCCGTCCGCGCCGACCGGGCCGCCTTGCGGCCCGGTGACGGCGTGGCCGCGCTGCTGTGGCTGCCGGCCATCGGGGCGCTGCTGGGCGCGGTCGCTGGGCTGCCCGCCGGAGTGATCCGTCAGTGGGCGCCGCACGCGCCGCTGCTGGGCGCGGTGCTCGCCGTCGCCGTGCTCGCGGTGCTCACCCGCTGCCTTCACCTGGACGGGCTGGCTGACACCGCGGACGGGCTGGGCAGTCGCGCGCCCGCCGACCAGGCGCTGGAGATCATGCGCAAGTCCGACATCGGCCCATTTGGGGTTGTCACCCTCATCATCGTGATGGGGACCGACGTGGCAGCGGCCGGTTCCGTTGCGGGGAATGCCTGGGCGTCGCCCTTGATCCTGGCGGTCGCGGCGGCGACCGGGCGGGTGGCGGCGGTGCACGCCGCTGTCCGCGGGGTGCGGCCGGCCCGGTCGAGCGGCTTCGGGGCACTGGTCGCTGACGGCGTTCCGGTGCCGGCCGTGCTCGCGTGGACGGCCGGAGTGCTGGCGCTCGGCGCGCTGCTGGCCCTGGCCGCCGGGATTCCGGTGGGCTGGGTGGTCGGCCCGCAAGCGGCCGCGCTGGGCGCGGCGTGGCTGGCGCGCAGGCACGCGCAGCGGCGGCTGGGCGGGATGACCGGCGACGTGTTCGGCGCGCTGATCGAGTCGGCGACCATGATCACGCTGGCCGGGGTGTCACTGTGGTTAGGGGGCACTGTGGTTGGGGGCACTGTGGTTAAGGGGCACTGTGGTTAGGGTGTGTGGTCCAGTGGTCAGGCAGGCGCGGTGGTTAGCTGGCCCCGGCCGGTCCCGCTGGTCGGAGACACCACGTCGGCGGCGGCCCGCTCGGCGGATCCCGCGGGATGGGCGTTCAGCCCCGACGCGGCGGCGGCGCTGCACGCGATCATCGCCGCGCGCCGCGACATCCGCAGGTTCCGGCCCGACCCGGTGCCGCCGGGCCTGCTCCGGCAGGTGCTGGAGGCTGGCCACCAGGCCCCCTCGGTCGGGCACTCGCAACCCTGGCGGTTCATCATCGTCACTGAGCAGGCGACGCGGGACGCGGCGGCGCTGCTGGCGGACCGGGAGCGGCTGCGGCAGGCTGACCGGCTGACCCCCGACCGCCGCGCCCGGCTGCTTGACCTGCAGCTGGACGGCATCCGGGAGGCGCCGCTGGGGGTGGTGGTGGCCTGCGACCGGCGGCCGCCGGCCGCCGGGATCCTCGGCCGGGCGACGTTCGGCGACGCCGACCTGTGGAGCTGCGCGTGCGCGGCGCAGAACATGTGGCTGGCCGCCCGCGCGGCGGGCCTGGGCCTGGGCTGGGTCACGCTATTTCGGCCCGCCGACCTGGCCACCCTGCTGGACCTGCCCGACGGCGTGGAAACGCTCGGGTGGCTGTGCCTGGGCTGGCCGGACGAGCGGCCGCCCGACCCCGGCCTGGAGCGGCGCGGCTGGTCGCGGCGGCTGCCGCTCGACGACGTGATACTGCCCGAGCGGTGGCCAGCCGCCGAACCATCGTCACCACCGTCATATCTGTCACAGCCATCACAGCCGTCACAGTCAACAGTGCCGTCACGACCAACACTGTCGTCACAGCTGGCGGGTCCGGATCAGCGATCGGTTGTCGCGGGTCGCGACAGCGGCGATGACCTGCTGAACGTTCCCGGTTCGCTCGGCGTCCTCGACACCACCGTGAACCGGGTGCTCGCGCTGCGCCCCGTGCCCCCGGGGGCCGGCACGCTCATCGTCGCGGCGGCCGATCACCCGGTCACCCGGCACGGGGTCTCCGCCTACCCTCCGTCGGTCACCGCTGAGGTCCACCAGGCGACCGTGCGCGGCGTGTCGCTGGGGGCCGCCACCGCGCGGCAGGCGGGCCTGGGCTGCGAGGCCGTCTACGCGCGGGCCCATGGCGCCGCGGGCGACCTGGCCATCAGCGACGCCATGACCAGCGCGGACGTGTCAGCCCTGCTGGCGCGGGGAACGGAACTGGGCACCCGCCTGGCCGGGGAGGGACTCGTCTGCCTGGGCGAGGTGGGGATCGGCAACACCACCGTCGCCGCCGCGCTGGCCTGCGCGCTGCTCGGCCTGGATCCCGCCGAGGCGGTCGGCCTGGGAGCCGCGTCCGACACGGCCATGATGGCCCGCAAGGCCGACGTCATTACCCGCGCGCTGGCCCGTGCCCGCGCCGCCTACGGGGACCAGCTGGCCAGCGACCCGTGGACCGCGGCGGCCGCGCTCGGCGGCCCGGAGATCGTCTTGCTCGCGGGGGTGACCCTCGCCGCCGCCCGGGCCCGGGTTCCCGTCGTCCTGGACGGACTCGTCACGTCGGTCGCCGCGCTGCTGGCGGTGCGGGCCGCGCCCGCCGTTCAGGCCGCCCTGGTCGCCGGGCAGCGCAGCCGGGAGCGCGCCCACCAGGCCGTGCTGACCGAACTGGGCCTGGAACCGCTGCTGGACTTGCGGCTGCGCTCCGGAGAAGGGGTCGGCGCCTGCCTGGCCGCCCAGATGCTGCTCACCGCGCTGCGCGCCCGCCAGCAAACCGCCCGCGTCACCGAGTGAGCCGGCCAGGCGGCCGATCGGTGCGGTTGCGGCCGCGCTGAGCAGGAAGGGACGGGCAGGAAATGTCGCAGGCCCAGTCACAAGCGCAATCGCCAGCCCAAGGGCATGGACTGGTCCAGCCGGGCGACGCCGGGGTGAGCCCGCTGCGGCTGTTCGGCAAGATGCTGAAGTTCTTCCGCAACCGGGCCGGGCTGACGTCGGACCAACTTGGCGTACAGGTACACCAATCACAAGCGTCGCGGCGCGTCACCCCGCCGACGGGGCGCAGCCTGCGCGGCTTGCCGGATGTCCGTTCCGGCGCACCCTGCAAAGGCAGTATCGCTCATATGTTTGGGTTTTGCGGGATAATAGCACCGGAAAACCCAAACATACATGAAAAGCCCGACTACTCATGGGAAAGTGGTCAACTGGGCAGTATGTCACGATCGTTAGGCATGAAATTGTGCATTGGCCTCTGAACCTGGGTCGGGTCCCGGTCGGCGGGTTTACGGTCGGTAGTCCCGGGGGCGCGGGGGCGTGTACCCACCGGGAATCACGGCCCGGCGGGGCGGAAGCTCGGGTACCAGGCCCTGGCCGGAGCGCAGCAGCACCTGGGCCTGCTCCCAGGTCATGGGCCTGGCCAGGAGGTAGCCCTGCCCGTACCGGCAGCCCATCTCGGTCATCAGCGTCCGCTGCTCCTCGGTCTCGATGCCCTCGGCGATGACGTCGATCTCCAGCGTCCGGGCGATCTCGACGATGCCCTTGGCCAGCGCGAGCCGCTGCCCGGAGGAGGCGATGCCTTCCACGAAGGACTTGTCGATCTTCAGCACGTCGATCGGGAGCTCCCGCAGGTAGCTGAGCGATGAGTAGCCGGTGCCGAAATCGTCGATCGCCAGCCGTACCCCGGCGTCCTTGAGCTCGGCCAGGTCGGAGTTGATGCGCTCATCGCGGTGCAGCAGCCCGCTTTCTGTGAGCTCCAGCATCAGGGCCGATGGCACCAGGCCGGACTCGTCCAGGAGCCTGCGCACGCTCGTCACGAACCCCACGTCCCGGAACTGGCGCGCGGCCACGTTCACGCTGACGAAGGGCTGCCGGGGATCGGGATCGGGGCCGCGCCACTGCGCGAGGTCGGTGATCGCCTGGCGCAGCACCCAGGCGCCGAGCGGGATGATATGCCCGGTTTCCTCGGCGATGTCGATGAACTGGCCCGGCATGAGCATGCCCCAGCTCGGGTGCGGCCAGCGCAGCAGGGCCTCCAGCCCCGAGATGTGCCCGTCGGCCAGCGTCACGATGGGCTGGTAGGCGAGCTCGAACGCCGACTTGGTGACCGCCTCCTCCAACGCGGCCTGCATCTCCCGCCGCCGGACCATCCCGGCGCTCAGCGTGGGCACGTACCGGTGCCACCGTCGCTTGCCCGCCGACGTGGCGGCGTACAAGGCCAGGTCAGCGTGCCGGAGCAGCTGGTCGGCGTCGGTGCTGTCGTCAGAGGTGGCGACGCCGACGGTCACCGTGGTGAGCACCGAGCCAGCCGACACCTGGAACGGCTCGGTGAACGCCGTGACCACCCGGTCGGCGAACGCCTCGACCGCGTCGGGGCTGGCCAGTTGCTCGATGAGCAGCGCGAACTCATCGCCGCCGAGCCTGGCGGCCGTATCGGAGGCCCGGGTCACCGAGGCCAGCCGCCGCGCGACGGCCTCCAGGAGCTCATCGCCGACGCTGTGGCCCATCGTGTCGTTGATGATCTTGAAGTCGTCGAGGTCTATGAACAGCACGGCGGCTGTCGTCCCGTCCCGTCGCGCGAGCGCGATCCCGTGCGCGGCCCGGTCGGCGAACAGCACGCGGTTGGGCAGGCCGGTCAGCGCGTCGTGGAAGACCCGGTGCTTCAGCTCCTCCTCAAGCTGGCGCTGCTCGGTCACGTCCCGGACGGTCAGCACGTGGCCGCCGACCGTCACATCCGCGCGCCGGTCGTTGTAGCGGACCTCAACGAGGAGGGTGCGCCCGTCGTGGCGCGTGATCCGCCATAGTCCGTTGAAGGGGTCCTCCCCGCCCGGGGGCCGGCCAGGCCCGTCGCCTCCGGGCTGGCGCAGCGCGGGGCTGACCGCGAGGCGCTCGCTTTGCGCCGTGAGGGTTCCCACGGGCGTTCCCTCCACCGTGATGTCGCCGTAGATGCTCGCCGCCGAGGGCGTCGCGTAGCGGACCGTGAACTCCTCATCGAGGATGAGGATCACGTCGGAGGTGTCCTGGACCAGGGTCCGGAATACGGCCTCGCTGCGCTGGCGGATCAGTTCCTGGGTGAGCGTGACCCGCTCCACCGCGAGCGCGACCTGGCTGGCGAGGATCCCCAGGGAGCCCTTCAGGTTGCGCAGGTCCCGCCGCTTGCCGAGCACGGCCAGCAGCCCGACCAGCGGGTCGCCGGACGGGCGATCGGCGAGCGTCAGCGGGCACACCAAGAGCCCGTCATGCCCCGCCCGCTCGGCGGCCGCCCGGATCTCGGGGTCAAGTCCCTCGATGGGCGCGAACCACGGGTCGGCCGATGTCAGCATGCGCAGCCGCGGCAGCGAGGTGGCCGTGAGCCGCACGATCTCGGTGGGCGCGGCGGGCTCGCCCGCATCGGAGGCCGGGGCCACGACCCGCAACTCCTCCCCGGCCCGTATCGCGAAGAGCGTCTCGTGCCGGGAGTTGCGTCCGATGAACGCGGCGACCGAGCGCGCGACGACGGCGGAGACATCCTTGATGGTGCGCGCAGACGCGAGCGAAACTCCCGCCATGCGTGCCTCCCGCTCCCGGAGCAGGCCACGGCGGTGCGACAAGTTCAGCGACCACAGCCGGGCGAGCACCGTCAGGTAGAGCACGGTGGCCGTGGCGGCGATGTCGCCCTCGCGTACGTCGTTGTCGAAGAACGCCAGGTAAGTCAGCAGGGCGGGGGCGATGAGCGTCGTGCACGTCAGCAGGAGCAGCCGTCCCCGGGAGGCCTCGGTCACCCGTCGCTTCGTCAGCTGGGTCATCGCGCGCATGTCCGGGCGGAGGGCGGCCAGTCCGCACAGGGCGAAGCACGTGGTCCAGCCGACATCGAGGATCGTGACGACCTGGTCTGACCCATAGGCCCGGATCAGGCTGTACACCACGCTGGCCAGCAGTCCGACGGCGATGCCCGCCGATATCAGCAGCAGGGATCCCCGGGGGGCCGTGCCGGGTGCCAGCAGCCTGGCCAGCGCCAGGATGACGATCACGTCTCCCACCGGGAAGCCGATCATGATCAGCCGCTCGTCACCGCTGAGAGCCGGGTTGAGGATGGTCGGCAGGACGCTGAAGATCCATATCATCATGGCCAGCCCGAGCGTGACGGTGAACGCGTCGATGAGGCTCTGCCGCCCCCCTCCCGGGCTGCGCGCGCGGGCGAACAGCACGAGGGCGATGACGATCAGGGGGGACTTCGCGAGCGACATGAGGTCCTCGACGGACAGGCCCGGCCCGACCGGATGGCCACCGGAGCCCCCCGCCAGCAGGCTGAGCTGCGCTAGGCCAAAGGACGCGGATGCCGCCACCAGCAGCAGCCACGGCGTCTTCCGGACCGGGGCGTTACGGAAGATCCCGGCCAGCATGGCCGCCATCACGGTCAGGTACAGCAGGGTCCAGGACTGTGCGCGCAGGCCGGGCAGGACGATGTACGCCACGATGAGCGCCGCCATCCAGGCGGCGTAACCCGCTTGAATCCCCACCCTTCCCCGCTTCCCCCGTCGGACACAACATTCCCACCGCAGTTACGTTACGCACTCCCGCAACTACAGTGCATCTCAACTACCACGCATCTCAACTTGAGTGCATCCCGGGACGGCGGGACCGGATGGCGGAGGGCCGGTGCGCCCTGGATAATGCGCTTTGCCCTAGTTTTTCCCGGTAAGCCGTCGCGCCAACCAAGACAGCCGCGTGCACTGCCCGGGCGATCCGGGCGCCCCACGGGGATCGCGGGCCCGTGAAGCCCTCGCCCTCCTCACCTGCGAGGACATGGGCGGCGGCGCGGGTCGCGACGCTGGTCGGGGCGGCTACGCAGATCGCGTCAGAGGCCGTCCCGGTGCCGGGGAACCCCGCCTCGATGACGGCCTGGGACTTGGCCTCCGTCGCGGTGACGACGGCGTTCACGAAGGCAGCCGGGGTCAGCGGGACGGGCACCGAGACGACGATGTTGATCGTCCCTGGCCGCCATCCCCCGGCCGGAGCGTCCCCTGGCCCCGCCCTTCCCCGGCCCCGGCCCCGGATCGGGGCGAGCTCGGGGTCGGGTACCCCGTCCGGGGCGGCCGCCCAGGTCGGCACCCGAATGCCCACCGTGACCGCCGCCTGCACGCCCTCATCGCCGCGCTGAACGAGCTCAGTGACCTGCGCGGCCGTCAGCAGCCCGACGCCCGGCCCGTCCAGGCCAAGCCCGGCGGCCAGCTCCGCCAGGTGCGCCGCCGGGTCGGTCCGGCTATACCAGCCGGGGACCTGCGCGTTCAGCACCCACTGGCGTGCCCCCAGACCGCCGCCGAGCACGCCGCTCGACATCATCGTCCACCCCGGGCCGGGCCGCCACAGCGCCATGGCCAGCGGATTGGCGGCCGTCTGATCCTCGGTCGACTGATTCTCGGCCGTCTGGTCCTCGGCAGCCTCAGTCCGCCACCGGAGCTCTACTCGCATGGTTCCTACAAGTACCTCACCGGTACCGCACCCCGGGCCGCCCCCGCGGCCAGGGCCAGTCAGCTCGCGATGGTCGCCGGATCCTTTGTCGACCCTCGGCTACGCCGCGATCGGCCTGGACCGCGTCGTGCACAAGGGGCGCGCCAGTGAGATGCTGTCCGGGTGGCTGGCGGATTCCGTGCCCCCTCGACCGGGGCCGTCGTGCGGGCAGTGCTGTTCGACACCTTCGGCACCGTCGTTGACTGGCGGTCGGGCATCGCCGCCGCCGTCGGCGGGTTCGCCGCCGCCCACGGCCTCGCCGTCGACCCCGGGGCGTTCGCCGACGCCTGGCGGGCCAGGTACCAGCCCGCGATGCGCGCGGTCCGCTCGGGAGCCAGGGCGTTTACCGTGCTGGACGTGCTGCACCGCGAGAACCTGGACGACGTGCTGCGCGCGCACGGGCTGGACCCGGCCGGGTTCGACAGCGCGGAACTGGATGGGCTCTCCCGTGCCTGGCACTTCCTGCCGCCGTGGCCGGATAGCGTCCCGGGAATCAGCGAGATCAAGGCCGGCTATGTCGTCGGGCCGCTGTCCAACGGGAATACCGCGCTGCTGCTGGACATGGCCAAGGCGGCGGGCCTTCCGTGGGACCTGATCCTCGGCTCGGACGTGACGCGCGCGTACAAGCCCGACGCGGCTGCCTACCGGCGCCCGGCGGACTACCTCGGCCTCGACCCCAGCCAGGTCATGCTGGTCGCCGCGCACCCCGCCGACCTTGCCGGAGCACGGGACGCGGGCCTGGCCACGGCCTTCGTCGCCCGCCCGGACGAATACGGCCCGACCCGCGCCGGCGGTGCCAGCCAGGCCACGGCCAGCGAGGCGCCTACCGCCGGGGACTGGGACTTGAATGGTGAATCAATCGTCGACCTCGCACGGCAGCTGTGACGATCGGGTTTCACCCAGGGTTCGCTCAGGTTATTAAGAACAAGTTAATATAAGTTTATTCTCAGGTAATTCTATGGATTTAGGACTACTTTAGCTGCGCATGCGGAGAGGTGCCGGTATTACCATCCTGGCGGGGATTGTTACCGTTATGTTCTCTTCAGGATGCGCAGTTGTGAGCAGCGGTGCCGGCGGCGGACCGGACAGCGCCGCCAAGGTGGTCGCGAAGAAGGCGATCGCCTGGAAGGCGCCAGCCCCGAGCCCGAAGCCGAAACCGAAGCCCGAACCCGGCCCGACCGCGCAGCAGCTGGTCACCGCGGCCGTGGGGCCGCTGTTCGACGCCGACAACGACGACGCCGGCCTTGCCGTGCTTGACCTCACCACCAGCCAGTGGGTGTCCTACAACGGCAACCAGGAGTTCATCACCGCCAGCATCGCGAAGGCGGACATCCTCGCCACGCTGCTCTACCAGGCGCAGCAGGACAAGAGCTCGCTGTCGGCCCACCAGCAGAGCCTGGCGACGCTGATGATCGAAGACAGTGACAACGACGCGGCCACCGCCTTGTGGGACGACGCTGGGGAGGCGAGCGGAGTCGCGTCCGCGAACGAGGTCTTCGGCCTGAAGGACACCACGCCGGGGCCCGGCATTAAATGGGGAATCACCACCACGACCGCCAATGACCAGATCCGGCTGCTTCGCCAGATCTTCGCGACCCCGTCCAAGCTGTCCGCCTCATCGCAGGCCTACATCCGGCACCTGATGTACCACGTCTCGTCTGAGCAGGCGTGGGGCGTCCCGGTCACCGCCGACAGCGGAACGGACTTCGCGGTGAAGAACGGCTGGCTCCCGGCCCCCAAGCTATGGGCGATCAACAGCATCGGCTCGGTCACCCACAGCGGGGACCACCTGCTCATCGCGGTGCTGTCGCACTACAACTACAGCATGGGCGGCGGGATCGCGGTCGTCCAGGGGATCGCGGCGAAGGCCGCCGACGCGGTTACTCACTACCGGCCATCGTCGTCCACGACCGGCTAACCGCAACCGGGCCGCCTCTCGCATACGCTGGGTTCCGTGGCTGAGTTTGCGGCGGTGGTGCTCGCCGGCGGAAAGTCCTCGCGGATGGGGACGCCGAAGGCCGCGCTGGAATGGCACGGCGCGACGCTGCTGCACCGCACGGTCGCGATCGCGGCCCGCGCGACCAGCGGCCCGGTCGTCGTCGTCCGCGCCCCCGGCCAGGACCTGCCAGCGCCGCTTCCGGCCGGCGTCCTCGTGGTCGATGATCCCCAGGAGGGCAAGGGGCCCGTGCAGGGGATCGCCGCCGGGCTGGCGGCGCTGGCCGGCCGGGCCGAGGCCGCCTTCATCGCCTCCACCGACCTGCCGTTCCTGCACCCGGCGTTCATCCGGAGCGTGCTGCACGGGCTGTCCGCCCCTGGCACCTGCGCCCCGGACGTCTGCCTGCCAGTCGCCCGGGGCTACCCGCAGCCGCTGGCCGCCGCCTACCGGGTCAGCCTCGCGCAGACCGCCGAGCGGCTGGTCAAGGAGGCGCGGCTGCGCCCGGCGTTCCTGTTCGCGGAGTGCCTGGTGAACCGCCTGGATGACGCCGCGCTGCGCGCGGACCCGGTGCTCGCCGCGCTTGACCCGCACCTGGACTCGCTCGTGAACGTCAACGAGCCAGCCGACTACGCCGCCGCGCGCGCCCGGCCGGCCCCCGAGGTGACCGTCCAGATGTTCGGCACGCTGGCCCGGGCGGCCGCCGGGGCCGCGGGCCGCGGGCCGCGCGCAGTCCGCGCGGCGACCGTCGGCGAGGCGGCGGCCGCCGTGGGACTGCCGCTGGACCGGCACGTCGCGGCGGCGCTGAACGGCGACCAGATCACCCGGGATGCGCTGACCCCGCTGGCGGCCGGGGACACGGTCTTCTTCATGTCCGCCGACGCGGGCGGGTGAGCCAGATGCCACCGGGCAGTCCCGAGCAGGACGCCGCCACGCGGATCGGCGGGTACTTCGGCCGGACGCTCGTCGTCGACGCGAGCGACGGATCGGCGCGGGCGATCTCGCTCCCCGAGACCGTCTTGCGCGCCTACGTCGGCGGCGCCGGGCTGGGCGCCTGGCTCCTGCACCACCTGGCCCCGGCGGGCGCGGACCCGCTGGAACCGGGATCGCCGCTCGCCTTCGTGTTCTCCCCGCTGGTCGGCACCCCGCTGACAACGAGCGCCAAGTTCGCCGTGGTGGCCAAGTCCCCGCTGACCGGGATGCTGACCGACGCGCTCGCCTCCAGCCAGTTCGCGATCGCCGGGAAGCTCACCGGCCACGACGCGATCGTGATCACGGGCCGCGCCCGGGACCTGTCGGTGCTGCTGGTCGACGGTGACGGGGCGCGCCTCACCGACGCCGGGCACCTGGCCGGCCGCACTGCCGCCCAGGCCGAGGAGCAACTGCGAGCCGACCTAGGCCGAGGCTGGCGGATCGCGGCGATCGGCCCGGCCGGGGAGCGCGGCGTCCGGTACGCGACGATCTCCCACGACGGGCGGCACGCCGGGCGCGGCGGGCTGGGCGCCGTCCTGGGCGCGAAGAACATCAAGGCGGTCGCGGTCCACGCCGGCGCGGGCAAGGTCCCGGCCGCTGACCCCCAGGCCGTCCTCGCGGCCGCCCGGGACCTGCGGGCGCGGTCGTTCGGCCCCGCCACGGCGAAATATCGCGAGCTGGGCACGCTGGCCAACTTGCTCGCCTTCAACGCGATCTCCGCGCTGCCGACCCGCAACTTCCAGGCCGCCTCCTTCGAGGGCGCCGAGCACCTGGCCGAGCACGAGCACGGCCAAGAGGAGCCCAGCGCCGGGATCGAGGGCATCGGGGGGGCCGGGGGCTCGTCCCCTCGGAATGTACTGCGGCGGGTCGCGCGCAGCGGCTGCGCCTCCTGCACCATCGGCTGCGAGCACATCTACCGCGTCGGCGGCGGCAGGAAGACCCGCGTGGAGTACGAGAACGTGTTCGCCCTCGGCCCGATGTGCGGGGTCAGCGACCCGGCCGGGGTGCTCGCCGCGAGCGCGGTGTGCGACGACCTCGGCATCGACACCATCTCGGCCGGCGGCACGATCGCCTGGGCGATGGAATGCGCGCAGCGCGGCCTGATCGACGCCCCGTGGCTGCGGTTCGGCGACCCGGGCGCGCTGCTTCGCGCCCTGACGGAGATCGGCGAGCGCCGCACCCCGCTCGGCATCCTGCTCGGCAACGGTTCCAAGGCGGCCTCCCAGGCGGTCGGCGGCGGCTCCGCGGCCTTCGCCTTGCACGTCAAAGGCCTCGAGATGCCCGGCTACGAGCCGCGCACCCTGCACGCGATGGCGCTGGGCCTGGCGGTCAACGCGCGCGGCGCCGACCACAACAGGTCAGGCGCCTACGAGGCCGACCTGTCCGGTGACCTGGACCGGCTGGCCGGCGGGGACGCGCACGTGGCCGCCGCCATCGAGACTGAGGACCGGGCCGCCGTCATGGACTCGATGATCTTGTGCAAGTTCCTGCGCGGGGTCTTCGAAGAGCCCTGGCCAGAGTGGGCGGCGCTGCTCGCCGCGGTCACCGGCTGGGACGTCACCGGCGCCGAGCTCCGGGAAGCCGCCCGCCGCATCGTCCTCGCCAAGCGCGCCTTCAACGCCCGTGAAGGCTGGCAGCCAGCCGACGACTGGCTCCCGGACCGCCTGCTGACCGAGCCGCTGACGCTCCCCAGCGGCCGTGAGGCCCGGCTCACCGCCGCCCGCCTGCGCTCGATGATCGCCGCCTACTACAAGGCCCGGGGCCTCGACGAACTCGGCTACCCCGGCCCCGCCAGCGACCCCGACCCCCACCTCCCCGCACCCCAGCGCTTATGCGGTCGTGGCCAGGCACAACGCCCGGGCCGCGATCCGCGAGGCCCGCTGGTAGATACGCCCGGGCGGGCGGGCGGATACTGGGCCTATGGCCATTACTGCCCCGGAAAGCGTGGGGACGGTAACGCTCACCATCGATGAGCGTGAAGTCACCGCTACTGCCGGCTCCACGATCTACCAGGCCGCCAGGGACGCTGGCATCGACATCCCTGTCCTGTGCCACAACGACCGGTTCGATCCCGTCGGAGTGTGCCGGATGTGCGTGGTCGACGTGGGCGCGCCGGCGTTCGCCGCGTCCTGCGTGCGCGCCTGCGAGAACGGCATGCAGGTCAAGACCGATACCCCTGAGCTGCACAGTAGCCGCGCCATGCTCACCAGGCTCCTGCTGTCCGACCAGCCGCCCGCCGCGCGGGACCCCAAGGAGGTGACGACCGGCGACAACGAGCTGCTGGCCCTGGCCAGGAAGCTCGGCGTAACCCCGGACGACGTCCTGACGGCCGAAGCAGCCGCCACCTGCGACCTTGGCCTGCCGCTGGCGTCCGGGCGCGGCGCCGACCTGTCCAGCCCGGTGATCGCGGTCGACCACGACGCCTGCATCCTGTGCGACCGGTGCGTCCGGGCCTGTGACGACATCCAGGGCAACGACGTGATCGGCCGGACCGGCAAGGGCTACGGCACCCACATCGGCTTCGACCTCAACGACCCGATGGGCGCCTCATCCTGCGTCTCCTGCGGGGAATGCGTGGCCGCCTGCCCGACCGGGGCGCTGACCAACAAGCCGATCCACGGCATCCCCATCCAGCCTCGGCAAAAACTCGACGCCGTCGACAGCGTCTGCCCGTACTGCGGCGTCGGCTGCGCGCTGACCTACCTCGTGGACCGCGAACGGAAAGCGATCGCCTTCGTGGACGGCCGCGACCAGCCTGGCTCGCAAAGCAGGCTGTGCGTGAAAGGCCGCTACGGCTGGGACTACGCGGCCAGCCCGCAGCGGCTGACCATGCCGCTGATCCGCAAGGACGAGTCCTACCCCAAGGGCGCGCTGTCGGCCGACGTGCGCGGCGACATGGCGACGGACGCCGGGCCAGACGAGCAGGACGGCCACGGCCTCGCCACCGACACCGACCCCGGCAAGCACCGCCGCGGCGGGAAGCGCGCCCGGCAGTCCCGCAAGCCAGGCGGCCTCGTCGACTATGGCGAGGTGCTGCCGCACTTCCGGGAGGCGACCTGGGAGGAGGCCCTCGACCTGGTCGCGCGGCGGCTCACCGAGATCAACACCGAGGGCGGCCCGGCGGCGATCGCCGGGTTCGGCTCCGCCAAGTGCTCCAACGAGGAGGCCTACCTCTTCCAGAAGCTCATCCGGACCGGCTTCCACACCAACAACGTGGACCACTGCACCCGGCTGTGCCATGCCTCCAGCGTCGCGGCGCTGTTCGAGGGGATCGGCTCCGGCGCGGTGTCCACCACGTACGGCGACATCATCAACGCCGAGGTGGCCATCGTCACCGGGTCCAACTCGCCCGCCAACCACCCGGTCGCTTCCAGCTTCTTCAAGCAGGCCCGCCGCAACGGGACGACGATCATCTACGTTGACCCGCGCGCCGACAAGATGGCCGACCACGCCGACATCTACTGCCAGCTCAAGCCGGGCACCGACGTCGCCTTCTACAACGGCGTCATGCACGAGGTCATCCGGCTCGGCCTCACCGACGAGGAGTTCATCCGGGCCCGGACCTCCAACTACGAGGCGCTCGCGGCCAACGTCGCCAACTACCCCCCCGAGCGCGCCGAGCAGATCACAGGCGTGCCCGCCGACGTGATCCGCCGCGTGGCGCGGGCCTGGGGCGGCGCGAAGGCCGGCATCATCTACTGGGGCATGGGGATCTCCCAGCACACCACCGGGACCGACAACGCCCGCTGCCTGATCGCGATGTGCGCGATCACCGGGAACGTCGGAAAGCAGGGCGCGGGCCTGCACCCGCTGCGCGGGCAGAACAACGTGCAGGGCGCCTCCGACATGGGCCTGATCCCGATGTTCTACCCGGACTACAAGAAGGCCGACGATCCCGAGGTCAAGGCGCGGTTCGAGGCAGCCTGGGGTGCCGCCGACCTTGACCCCCAGCGCGGCCTGACCGTCACCGAGATCATCGGCTCCGCGCTCAAGGGCGGGGTGCGCGGCATGTACATGCTCGGCGAGAACCCGTTCCTGTCCGACCCGAACATCAACAAGGTCCGCAAGGCCCTGTCCAAGCTCGACTTCCTCGTCGTGCAGGACATCTTCCTCACCGAGACCGCCGAGTTCGCCGACGTCATCCTGCCCGCCAGCTCCTACCTGGAGAAGGACGGCACCTACACCAATACCGACCGGAGGGTACAACTGGGCCGCAAGGTGCTCGACACCCCCGGCCAGGCCCGGGTGGACTGGGAAGTCGTGCAGGACATCGCCAACCGGATCGGCCTGGACTGGCGCTACACCAGCCCCCGGGACATCTTCGAGGAACTGGTTAGCGTGATCCCCAGCTATGCGAACCTCACATACGACAACCTCGGCCTGACCGGCAAGCTGTACCCGAACCCGGACCCGGCCCGCACCGACGGGATCGTGGTCATGTTCACCGAAAAGTTCAACACCGACGACGGCCTGGCCCACCTGGTACCCGCCGAATGGCTGCCGGCGAAGGAGCTCCCGGACGCGGAGTACCCGTTCGTGCTGAACACCGGGCGCATGCTGGAGCACTGGCACACCGGCTCGATGACCCGGCGGTCCTACGCCCTCGACGCCATCGCGCCGAAGGCGCAGGTGTACATTCACCCTCGCGACGCGGCGGCGCTCGGCATCGGCGACGGCGAGCTGACGCGGGTGTCGTCGCGGCGCGGCACCATCGAGCTCGCCGCGAAGGTCTCACACCGCGAGGCGCCGGGCAACTGCTTCATCCCGTTCCACTTCCGAGAGGCGGCGGCGAACCTGCTCACCATCGACGAGATCGACCCCGTCGGCAAGATCCCGGAGTTCAAGTTCTGCGCGGTCAAGATCGAGCGCGTTCCCGATGGTGACAGCGATGGCTGAGGCACCGGTCAAGGTCCCCGGGGTCGAGGGACGAGCCGGGAAGTTCCCCGGCCCCAGCCTGATCCCGGCGCTGACCGCCATCCAGGAGCGGGCCGGCTGGCTGCCTCGCGAGGAGCTCATCGCCTTGGCGCGCGAGGTGAACCGGCCGCTGTATGAGATCGAGGGGCTGATCTCGTTCTACCCGCACTTCCGGACCGACCCGCCGAACACGGTGCAGCTGAGCGTCTGCCACGACCTGTCCTGCTGGCTACGCGGCAGCGATGAGCGGATCGCCGCCATCAAGCAGCGCTACGGCGCCGACGCCGACGTTGAGATCGTCGAGCGCTCCTGCATCGGCCGCTGCGACATCGCGCCCGCCGCCTCGGTCAACGAGGCGCCGGTCACGCTCGCCGCGGACGCCGTCGACGCGAAGATCGCGGCCGCCAAGGCCATCGCCGCGGTCAGCACCGCCGCGGTCAGCACCGCCAGTGGCGCGCACCCGAACGGCCGCCACCAGGACGGCGCGCCCGGGCCAGCCCCGGCGCGCTGGCCCAACGACCCGTACCCGACCCCCGCCCACCGCTACGGCGTCGTGGACGCGGTCCTTGCGGGCACCAGGGACACCGCCGGCGTCATCGCGTCGCTCAAGGACGCCGGACTGCGCGGCATGGGCGGCGCGGGGTTCCCGGCTGGCCGCAAGTGGGACCTCGTCGCGAGCGCACCTGGCGACGTCAAGTACGTCATCTGCAACGCCGACGAGTCCGAGCCGGGCACCTTCAAGGACCGGGAGATCCTGGCCACCCAGCCGCACCTGGTGCTGGAGGGCCTGCTGCTCGGGATGCTCGCCATCGGGGCGCAAGACGGCTGGGTGTTCATCCGGCACGAGTACGGCCCCGAGGAGCGCGCGCTCGCCAGGGAGATCGACCACCTGCGCGCCGCCGGCTACCTGGGCCCGGACGCGCGGGGATCCGGCAAGCGGCTGAACGTCGAGATCTTCACCTCGCCCGGCGGCTACATCCTCGGCGAGGAGTCCGCGCTCATCGAGTGCATGGAAGGCCACCGCGGCGAGCCACGCAACAAGCCCCCGTTCCCCGGCACCTACGGCCTGCACGGCAAGCCGACGCTGATGAACTCGGTCGAGACGTTCGCGCACGTCCCGGTCATCGCCCGCAACGGCGCGGCGTGGTGGAACGCGCAAGGCGCGGGCTCTGCCACCGCAGCGGCCCACTCCGGCCTGAAGTTCTTCGCCGTCTCCGGGCACGTCGAGCGCCCCGGCGTCTACTGCGTCCCGATGGGCACCACCGCCCGCGCGCTGCTTGACCTTGCCGGTGGCGTGACCGGCGGCCAGGCGCTCGCGGCGATCCAGCCCGGCGGCGCGTCGTCGAACTTCCTGGGCCCGGACGCCCTCGACGTCGAGCTTGACTTCGCCACCGTGCAGGCCGCCGGGTCAATGCTCGGCTCCGGCGCGATGGTCGTCATGGCCGAGGGCACCGACCTGCTCGCCGCCGCCGTCAACGTGCTGCGCTTCTTCCGCGACGAGAGCTGCGGCAAGTGCGTGCCGTGCCGGGTCGGCTCCGCCAAGGCGCACGTCCTGCTGGGCGACCTGCTGGCCCGCGGTGGCGGCCCCGCCGACGTCGACGAGACCGTCCGCCAGCTCGCCACCGTCATGCGCCGGACCTCGATCTGCGGCCTCGGCCAGGTCGCGCTCGGCCCGGTGGCCAGCGTCCTCAAACTGAGCGGAAATGGCTGAGTCCCGCGAGTTCTTCACCACCAAGACCGTGGCGCAGGCCCTGGCGGGCTTCCGGCCCGCCCGCCGCACCCCGGCGCAGACGGTCCCGCTGGCCCAGGCGCTGCGCCGGGTCACCGCGGGAGCCATCACGGCGCCGCACCCGCTGCCCGGCTTCGCCCGCTCCACCGTGGACGGCTACGCGGTCAGGGCGGCCGACACCTACGGGGTCTCCGACGGCCTGCCCGGCTACCTGGACGTCACCGGCGCGGTCATGATGGGTCAGGAGCCGACGGTCGCCGTCCGGCCGGGCACCGCGGTGGCGATGCCGACCGGCGGCGTGATCCCGCCCGGCGCGGACGCGGTGATCATGGTCGAGTACACCACGCAAGCCATGCCGGGCACCATCGAGGTGGTCCGCCCCGTCGCCCCCGGGGAGGGGATCGTGCGGGCTGACGAGGACCTCAGGCAAGGACAGGCTTTCCTTCGCAACGAGACCATGCTTCGCCCCCAGGATCTGGCCATGCTCGCGGCATTGGGCATCACCGAGGTCCAGGTGCGCGCGCGTCCCCGGGTCACCATCTTCTCCACCGGCGATGAGGTTGTCCCGCCGCAGACCCCCGCCTTGGCGCCGGGTCAGGTGCGGGACGCCACCGCCATAGCCCTCGCGGCGCTGGTCACCGACGCCGGCGGCGAGCCGGCCTACGCCGGTATCATCCCCGACGACCCCGGCGCGCTGGAGAAGGCCCTGAGGGACGCGCTCCCGGACAGCGACGTGGTCGTCGTCTCGGCCGGCTCCTCAGTGGGCACCCGGGACGAGACCGCCAGCGCGGTCGCCGCACTGGGCCCGCCGGGCATCTGGTGCCACGGCCTGGCGATCAAGCCGGGCAAGCCCACCCTGCTCGCGGAATGCGGCGCCGCCGGCGCGGAGCCGGGCGTCCCGGTCATCGGCCTGCCCGGCAACCCGCGCTCGGCGCTGGTGGTGTTCCGGCTCATCGGGATGCCGCTGATCCGGCTGGTCGGCGGGTGCGCGGCCGCGCCGCCGGACCCGTCCACGCGAGCACGGCTGTCCCGCGACCTCGCGTCGGCGGCCGGCCGGCTGGACGTCGTGCAGGTGCGGGTCCGCGATGAGGCGTCCGGCCGGGTCGCCACCCCGGTCTTCGGCGCGTCGGCGCTGCTATCGGTGCTGACCGACGCCGATGGCTATATCGTCATCCCCGAGGAAGCCACGGGACTGGACGCCGGCAGCGAGGTGGACGTGACCCTCTATGCCTAGGCGGCGCGGATGAGCGAGAACAGCCCCTACATCCGCGACGTCCCCGCCGCGCGGGCGCTGGAGGCCTGGCGGGCCGCGCGGGAGGCCGCCGGGTGCGCGGAGCGGCTGCCCGCGTGCCTGGTTCCGGTGCCAGACGCGGCGGGCCGGATCACCGCCGCCCCGGTGTGGGCGACCCGCTCGTCCCCGCCGTTCGACGCCGCCGGGATGGACGGGATCGCGGTCCGCTCGGCCGACACCGCCGGGGCCAGCGAGACCACCCCGGTGCTGCTGCCACCGGATGCCTTCGATGTCGTCGACACCGGCGACCCGATGCCTCCCGGCCGCGACGCCGTCGTCATTCGAGAAGTCGTCCACTACAGCGCCAAAGACGCCGAATTGCGGGCCGCGGTCCCGCCGTACCAGCACGTCCGGTCGATCGGCGAGGACGTCAGCGCGGGGGAGTTGCTGCTGCCGGAAGGGCACCGGCTGCGCCCGGCTGACCTGGCGGCGGCGGTGGCGGCGGGCGCGGAGCAACTGCTCGTTAGGGACCGGCCAAAGGTTGTCATCCTTCCGACCGGCGATGAAGTGCGGCCCATCGGCAGCGAACTGGCGCCCGGGGAGATCCTCGACACGAACTCCCTGATGCTGGCCGAGCAGGCGCGCGAGGCCGGGTGCGAGGTGCGCTGCCTGCCGGTCGAGCCGGATGACCCGGCGCGGATTACCGCCGTGGTCGAGCAGGCGGCGGCCGAGTGTGACCTGCTCATCGTTATCGCCGGGTCCAGCGCGGGGCGCGACGACTACACCGCGCGGGTTGTCGCCGCCGCGGGCACGCTGGCCGTGCACGGGGTGGCCGTGCGACCCGGGCACCCGGTGGTGCTCGGCGTCGTGGGCCGTACTCCGGTGCTCGGCGCTCCCGGGTACCCGGTCTCCGCCGCGCTGACCTTCGACATTTTCGCCCTTCCGCTACTGGCGGAGCTGTCCGGCGCGCCGCCGGGGCGCCGGCCGCAAGCCCGCGCGCGGCTGGCCCGCAAGCTCGCGTCTCCGCTCGGCATGGACGACTGGGTGCGGGTCCGGCTCGGCATGGTCAACGAGACGCTGGTGGCGACGCCGCTGCCGCGCGGCGCCGGGGTGCTGACCTCGCTGGTGCGCGCCGACGGGCTGCTGGTGGTCCCGGCCGGGGTGGAGGGGCACCACGCGGGTGCGACGGTGCCGGTCGAGCTGCTGCGCGGCCTGACCGAGATCGAGCAGACGATCGTCGCGATCGGATCCCACGACCTCGTGCTCGACCTGGCCGCCTCCGCGCTGCGGGCCGAGGACCCGCTGGTGACGCTGGCGTCGTCCAACGCGGGGTCGCTCGGCGGGCTGGTCGCGCTGCGCGACGGGCTGTGCCACGTCGCCGGGTCGCACCTGCTCGACCCCGTCACCGGCGAGTACACGCTGCCCTACCTGGACCGGGTGCTCGGCGGGGCCGCCGCCGACGCGGCCGTGATCCGGCTGGTACACCGCGAGCAGGGACTGCTCGTCGCGCCCGGCAACCCGCTGCGCCTGGGCGAGATCGCCGACCTTACCCGGTCCGGCCTGCGGTACGTCAACCGGCAGCGCGGAGCCGGGACCCGGGTGCTGCTGGACGTGCTGCTCGCGCAGGCCGGCATCGCGCCGGAGGCGGTGGACGGCTACGCCCGGGAGGAGCCGACCCACCTGGCCGTCGCCGCCGCGGTCGCCGCCGGGCGGGCCGAGGCGGGCCTGGGCATCATGGCCGCCGCCCGGGCCTTCGGACTGGGTTTCGTGCCAGTGACCCGGGAGCCTTACGACCTCGTGGTCGCGCCGGGCGCGCTGGAGTCCCCGCGCCTGGCCCCGCTGTGGGCACTGCTGCGCTCCGGCCGCTTCCAGGCGTCGGTGGAAGAGCTCGGCGGCTACTCATGTGAGGAAACGGGAAGGCGGATCCGATGACGGACGGCATGACCGATTCGCTTATCAAGCGGACCCGGGAGTTCTTCGCGGTTCGGGCCGCGCCCTGGCCCGCGCGGTGATCGTCTG
The DNA here is from genome assembly GCA_025934375.1 of Streptosporangiaceae bacterium. Lineage (GTDB taxonomy): Bacteria > Actinomycetota > Actinomycetes > Streptosporangiales > Streptosporangiaceae > Trebonia. Next base: position 97,298 of record JAICYD010000001.1, read on the forward strand.
CAAGAACGCCGTGACGGTGGCGGCGAACGCGGGCAGGGGCAGGCCCGGGCCGTTGGGGCCGACGAGGTCCCAGCCGTGCCCCGCCTGCGGGCCGAGGATCACCAGTCGCTTGCCGTGCGAGCCCACGGACGCGTACAGGCGCCTGGTGTCCTGGACCGAGATCAGCGAATCGTTGCTGGACACTGCCATCAGCACGGGGAGCCGCACTCGCGGCGCGGCAGCCTGGACCGTCGCCGGGTAGGGGCTGGTCGCCAGCGGCAGCGAGAGCTCGTCGGCCGACAGCGCCACGACGCCGGTCATCCCCGGCGGCGGGCGGGTCGCCGCGAGGAGAACCTCGGCGCCGCCTTGCGAGCCGCCGGCCAGGGCCACCTTCACCGCCCCGGACGCGCGCAGGCTGCGCACCGCGCCGTTGATGTCGGCCATCAGGCCGGCCGGGGCCTTAGCCGCCGAGCCGGGGTCCCCGGCGGGCCCCGCCGGGCAGTCGCTGCCGCCCTTGCAGCGGTGATCGATCGCCACCACGTTGAAGCCGTGGGCGGCGAGGTAGGCGGCGTACGGCCACCATCCGCAATTGCCCTCGTTGCCGCGCTCGGGGACGAGCACGACGCCCCGGGGGCCGCTGCCGATCCTGATGGCGTCGAGCCATACCCCGTCGGTGGCCATGACCTTGGTCAGGCGGCCCGGCGCGTCGGGATATCCGCAGAGCTTGCCCACCGCCCCCGATGGCGGGGCGGCCGGCGGCGCGATGCTGGTGAGCGGGCTGCTCGCGGACGGGCTGCTCGACGGTACGGCCCCCGTACGCGCCGCTGAGCAGCCCGTCGCGACCAGGACGCTGGCGAAGGCCAGCAGCATCGCGGTTCGTGCCTTCCCTGCCTGAGCTCTCATGCGGGGCCGCCTCGCCGACTTCATGACCATCACTATGTCTATATTGACATAGTGGTGCGGGGCCGCGCTAGGTGGTCACTAGGGTGGAGTCAGGCATGGCTGGCCGCATTGGGGGGTTCCCGCATGGTGTCGAAACTGGGCTACGCGATCCTCGCGCTGCTCGCCCGGCAGCCGAGCAGCGGCTACGAGCTGTCGGCGCGCGCTGGGCGCCCCCTGGGCTACTACTGGCACGCCCAGCACGGCCAGATCTACCCGGAGCTGCGCAAGCTGCTGGGCGCCGGCCTGGTGAGCTTCGACGCCGAGCCCGGGCCGGGGCCGCGCGATAAGAAGGTCTACTCGCCGACCGCCACGGGCCTGGCAGCGCTGAGGGACTGGGTGATCCAGCCGCCCGAGCCCCGCCATGTCCGGGACAACCTGCTGCTTAAGGCATACGCGGCCTGGACGGTCGAGCCGGCCGACGCGGCGGGCCTGTTCGCCGGGCAGCAGGCCGCGCATGCCGAGCGGCTACGCGAGTATGAGGAGCAGCTCCGGAACGTGGAGAGCCGGCACGGCGGCGGCCCGCCGCCGGTCGGGCACCCGGAGTTCGGCAACTACGCGACGCTGACCTACGGCATCGGCTTCGAGCGGCACCGGCTCGGCTGGCTGGAGTGGATCGTCGCCCAGCTTCAGTGAACATCCCCGAATCCCGGCGTATAGCACGGTTCGGTTGATAGGGTCACCCAAGCGATCCCTTTTGATGGACTTTGCCAGAAACTGTGGAGGCGGCGATAACGGTGGCCTGGAGCTCGATGACCGGACCCCGCGCAGCTGATAGCGGAATCCTGCCTGCCCACCTGGCCGGAACCGGGGAGCTGCGCGCTAACGACCCGAGGCGGATCGGCTCCTACCAGGTGCTCCGGCGGCTCGGCTCCGGCGGCATGGGGAGGGTGTACCTGGCGCGCTCACCGGGCGGCCGGGCCGTGGCCATCAAGGTGATCCGGCCTGACCTCGCCCAGCGGCGCGGATTCCGCGCCCGCTTCGCCCGCGAGGTGGCCGCCGCGCGCGGCGTGAGCGGCATATTCACCGCGGCCGTGGTCGACGCCGACCCCGAGGCGGAGTTGCCCTGGATGGCGACCGCCTACGTCGAGGGGCCGTCGCTGGCCGACGCGGTCGAAGAGCACGGGCCGCTGCCCCCGCGGGCGGTGCTGTCCCTGGCGGCAGGGCTGGCGGAAGGGCTGCAGGCGATCCACCGGGCCGGGCTGGTGCACCGGGACCTGAAGCCGTCCAACGTGCTGCTGGCCAACGACGGGCCGCGGGTGATCGACTTCGGGGTCTCCTGGGCGGGGGAGCGGGACCGGCTGACCGACGACGGGATGACCGTCGGCTCGCCGGGCTTCCTGTCGCCGGAGCAGGCCCGTGGCCGGGAGGTCGAGGAGGCCAGCGACGTGTTCAGCCTGGGCGCGGTCCTCACCTACGCCGCCACCGGGGAGGGGCCGTTCGGCGACGGCCCCGACGAGGCGCTCATGTACCGGGTGGTGCACGAGCCGGCGGACCTGGCCCGGGTCCCGGACGAGCTGCGCTGGCTGATCGAGTCGTGCCTGGCCAAGAAGGCGGGCTACCGCCCGACCGTTCAGCAGCTGCTGGACCGGCTGACCGCGTCCGCGCCGGCGGACTCGATCGCGGCCAGCCCCGCGACCCATGACTCCGCGGCCTGGCTCCAGGCGGTCGCGGGATCAGCCAGCGGGGCGTCCATGGCCGGGCAGCCCGAGGTCGGCCCGGATGAGAGCGGTGCCCTCGGGAGCAGTGCCCTCGGGGGCAGTGCCCTCGGGAGCGGTGCCCTCGGGAGCGGTGCCCTCGGGAGCGGAGCGCCCGCGGTGCCGCGGACCGGGGACCGGCTGTCGGCGACGCATCGCGCCGTGCGGGGCACGCCCCCCGGGTCGGCGTACCCCAGCGCGGAGATGACCGCCCCGCCGCCGGAGCTACCCGAGCCTGACCGGGAGCCGGGCGCGCGCCGCTGGTGGCTGCCGCTGGTGGCGGTGGCCGCCTGCGTGGCCCTCGCCGGGGGCGCGGTGATGGCCCTGACATCGTCATCGGGCAGCCCCGCCCCGTCGCCCGTCAGCCCGCCGGCGATCATCGTGCCCACCACGGCGGGCGCGACGCCGGGCTCGAGCGCCGCGGTGCGGCCCAGCCACGCGGTGCCCTCCCGCTCGGCCACCCGGCCCGCTGGCACGACGCCGTCGGCGAAGGCGGGGGCGGGGGCGTCCACGTCGTCCGCGCCGTCGGCCACCACACCGGCCCGGTCGTCCGCGCCCGCGACCTCACCGCCGGGCTCGACCCCGCCGACGTCAGCCGGGCCGACCGCCACGACCGCGCCCCCCGCGCCGTCGCCGAGCGGCTCGCATTGCATCCTGTTCATCTGCAGTTAGCGCTAGATAGCCAGCCTCGCCGCGGCCTCGGGCCTGCCCATCGCCCCGGCCCTGCCGGGGGCCGCGGGCTTAACGGATGCGGGCGCGCGCGGGATGCGCAGGGTGACCTCGGTGCCTTCGCCGGGCACGGAGCTCACCTCCGCCGAGCCGCCCAGGTCGCGTAGCCGGCCGCGGATCGAGTGGCTGACCCCGAGCCGCCTGGCCGCCGCCGCCTCGGCCAGCCGGCCAGCCGGGATGCCGGGCCCGTCGTCGCGGACCGTCACCGTCACCACGTCGGGCTCGTCTTCCACGAGCACCCATGCCCGGGCCAGCTCCCCGCAGTGGCTCCGCACATTGTCCAGTGCCGCCCGCACCGCCGCGCTCACCTCCCCGGCGACGTCTGCCGGCAGCAAGACGGCCCCGGCCGGCCCGGACACGGTCACCTTCTCCGTGCCGCACGCCAGCAGGAGGGCACGCAGGTCCGCTTCCCCGGCCCGCGCCGGGGGCTCCGCGGTCCCCGCGGCCGCCGGGGCCGGACCGCTGGCCGGCGCCGTCCCGATGAGCGTGCGCAAGGCGGCCTCCTGCTGGCCGGCCAGCCGCCCGATCTCCGCCGCGGTGCCGCCTGCCTCGGCGCCGCGCCGGGCCACCAGCGCGAGCACCTGCAGGACCGAGTCGTGGATGTCGCGGGCCAGGCGGTCCCGCTCCCGGCCGGCCGCCTCGACGCGGTCGGCATGCTCGCGCTCGGCCTCCAAGTCGGCCGCGAGCCGGGCCACGTGGCCAACCACCGCCCCCGCCAGGAACAAGAGCACGACGCCGTTGAGCACCACGCCGATGTCCTCGCGGCGCAGGGCGAAGTCACAGGCGGACAAGGCCAGCGCGGTCAGCGCGCCGGCCCGCCGCCCGGACCTGACCGCCCAGGCCAGCACCGGGCCCGCTACCCACGTCGCGGTGACCGGCATGACCCCAGAGCGCTGGGCATCGGGGAACTGCAGCGCGAGGGTGGATAGCAGCAGCCCTGCGGTGATGGCCAGGTCCGCGCTGAGCAGCAGGAACGTACGGCGCCGGCGGTGCGCGTAGCCGAACGTCGTGAAGATCGTCCACGCGGTCATCACCGCGATCGCCGCCCACGCCCAGCCTGGCCGCGAGTAACGGTCGCTGTTGATCGCGCCGAGCAGCAGCGCGGCATAGCCGAGGCTGGCGAAGCGGAACACCGCGATCGCGCGCCACAGCGCTTCAGCACTCCGGGACACCTCACCATCGTGCCTGAGAATCCCCGCGCAAGCCCATTGCCTTACGCATATCCGCCAATCCGCGCCGGCGTGAGCTACATTGCGAACGTGCGAGTGATGGTGGTGGACGATCACCCGATGTGGCGGGAATCGGTGGCCCGGGACCTGGCCGAGGCGGGGTATGAGGTGGTGGCGACGGCCGCTGACGGAGCGCAGGCGCTGCGGGTCTTCGGCGCCGCCCGGCCCGATGTCGTCGTGCTCGACCTGCAGCTCCCCGGCATGTCGGGCGTCGAGGTCACCAGCGCGCTGCGCGCGGCCGATCCCGCCGTGCGGGTGCTGGTGCTATCGGCCAGCGGCGAGCAGCAAGACGTCCTCGACGCGGTCAAGGCGGGCGCCGCCGGGTACCTGCTGAAGTCCGCCGCCCGCCTGGAGTTCCTGGACGCGGTCCGGCGCACCGCCGAGGGAGACGCGGTGTTCACGCCCGGGCTGGCCGCGCTGGTGCTCGGGGAGTTCCGCCGGATGGCCGCCGCGCCCCCCGCCGCCGGCGTCGCCGCCCCCGACGTGCCGACCCTGACCGAGCGGGAGACCGAGGTGCTGCGCATGGTGGCCACCGGCCTGTCCTACAAGCAGATCGCCACCCGCCTCGTGCTCTCCCACCGGACCGTCCAGAACCACGTCCAGAACACTCTTGGCAAGCTCCAGCTGCACAACCGCGTCGAGCTGGTCCGCTACGCGATAGAACACGGGCTCACAGAAGAGCCAGGCTAACCCCCACCGCCCCGCCTCACTCACGAGTAGCTTTGCCGGGTCACCGCCGCCGCCCGCGCCCGGGTAGTCGCGCTGACCTCCCCTGACGGCAACGCCGCCTGCTCATAAGCAGCCCATGGCCGACTTCACTGAGAGTAAGATCTCGAGTGCTTAAAGTGATCAAAGTTGCCAGAGGAGCACAGGGAGAATCGAGAGATCTGATGTTCACGATGCTGCAAGGTCTAGTGACGCCCATCATCTCCGGCAAGGCCGCCCGCGAGCGTGGCCCGGCAGGCCTGCGCCCGCTGTGCCTGGTGGCCCTCATCGCGCTGGTCATCCAGTTCGTCCTGGGGACCATCCTCAATCTCTACGTCACGATCCCCGATTACTCCCGGGCCAGCTACCTGCAGGAGATCGAGAAGGCACCCGCCTACCTCACCGCCCACGCCCTCGTCGGCCTGGTCCTCCTCGGCACCGCCGTGCTACTGCTCTTCCAGGCGGCCGCCCTGCGGGCCCCGGCCATCATCACATTGCTGGCGACCGGCCTCGCCGCTTTGCTGGGCGCGTTCATCGCCGGGGAGGCCTTCGTGAAGGACGGCGCGGACACCTCCTCCTTGTGGATGTCGCTCCTGACCGGCATCGCGCTGACTAGCTACATCAGCGTCCAGGCGATGATCGCGACGGCCGCTCGCCGACAAGCCGCGCCCCAGCCGGACTAGCGCCGGCGGGCGATCACAGCCGGCTAATCGGGGAAGGCGTCCGCGAGGACCTTGCCGATCCCGGCGATCCGCGCAGGATCTTCCGGGCTGACGATGATCATGCCGTCCGCGCCCGCGGCCGCGAGGGCGCCGGCATCGGCCGCGAGCTTGTTCAGGTCACTGGTGTCGAACGCGAACACAGTCTTGGTGATCTCGGCCGGGTCGCGCCCGGCCCGCTCGCAATGAGCACGCAAGACGTCGAGCTTGCGCGGAACGGTGGCGAGGTCGGCGAGCAGGTTGCACGCGTCGCCGTACCGGGCCACCAGGTCGAGCGTGCGCCGCTCGCCGCCGCCCGCCACCAGGATGGGGATGCTCCTGTGCACCGGCCGCGGCGAGTTGTAGGCGCCAGCGATCGCGTAGTGAGCCCCGGTGAAGGAGGCTGGCTGCTGGGTGAACAGCGCCCGGCTGACCTGCAGCGCGTCATCCAGCCGGTCGAACCGCTCGCCGGTCGGCGGGAACGGGATGCCGTAGGCGTCGTGCTCGGCGACGTCCCAGCCGGCCCCCACGCCGAGCGCGGCCCGGCCCCGGGACAGCACGTCCAGGGTGGTCACCGCCTTGACCAGCAACCCGGGACTGCGCAAGCTGACCGGGCTGACCAGCGCCAGCAGCAGGGCTGACTCGGTGTGCATGGCCAGCGCGCCGAGCACCGTGTACGCCTCGAACATGGGGGAGGCCGGCCCGCCAGCGATCTGGTTCTGGTGCACGTGGTCGGGCACGGAGATCGCGTCGAAGCCCGCCGCCTCCGCGGCCTGCGCGGCCGCGACCAGCCGGTCGAACACCGCGGGCCCGTCATCAACGTGCCCGTAGGACCCAAAGTGAATGCCTCGCCGCAGCAGTGCCATGAAACCTTCATACACCGCCCGATGCCGCCGCGCTGGTTTGTTCGCCGGCGGTAACCCGCGATCAGCCCAGGTGATAGACCGCCGCGGGGGTGTCCAGGACCCGGCTCGCGCCCACGAAGCGCAGCGGCCCGGTCAAGGTGAGCGTGTCGCTCAGCGGCAGGCAGTCCGACGCGCCGCCGATCGCGACGCCGATGGCGCAGGGCTCGACGACCCGCTTGCCGGACAGGCCCGCGAACGAGGTCCGGTCGGCGTGCAGCCGGAACGACACCCGCTTGGCCTCGCCCGGTGCCAGCCCGACCCGGGTGAACCCGGCCAGCCACCGCTCCGGGCGCGCTACCTGGGCCACCGGGTCGCTCAGGTAAAGCTGGACGACCTCCGCGCCGCTCACCTCACCGGTGTTGCGCACGGTGCAGGAGACTTCCAGCGAGCCGTCGGTGGCAACCTCCTGCGCGGACAGCACCAGGTCTGAGTACGCGAAGGTGGTGTACGACAGCCCGTGGCCGAACGCGTATAGCGGCGTCGGGTCGACGGAGCTGCCCGAGTGAAGGGCGGCGTTGGGCGACCTCAGGTACGTCGATGGCTGCGACCCCGGCGACCTGGGCACCTCGACCGGCAGCCGGCCGCTCGGCGTGACCCGTCCCGTGAGCACTCCGGCGATCGCGTGGCCGCCTTCCTCGCCGGGGAAGAACGCCTGGACGATGGCTGCCATCCGGTCGGCCACGTCACCGAGCGCGTACGGCCGCCCGGTGACGAGCACCGCGATGACCGGCTTGCCGGTGTCGGCGAGCGCGTGCAGCAGGTCCTCTTGCACGCCGGGCAGCCGCAGGTCGGTCACGTCACATCCCTCGCCCGAGGTCCCGTGCCCGAACAGTCCCGCCTCATCGCCGACGATCGCCACAATCACCTCAGCGGAACGAGCCGTGCCAACTGCTGCCTCGAACCCTGCCTTGTCGGTCCCGCGGACGCTGCACCCGGGCTCGTACGCAACGTCGGCACCCTCCTCGCGCAGCGCGTCCAGCAGCGTCACCACCTCAACGCCGGGACCGTCGGTGGCGTTGAGGTGCCCGAGGTGGCGGGGCATGCTGTAGCAGCCGAAGAACGCCAGCGGCTCGTCGGCCAGCGGCCCGACCACCGCGACCTTGGCCGCCTGCGCCAGGGGCAGCGCGGCCACCGGGTTGGCGAGCAGGATGACCGACTCCTCGGCGAGGCGGCGGGCCACGGCCCGCTGCGGGGGCGGGTCGAGATCCGGTGCCGCATGCGCGGAAGCGGCCGCCCCGGGGACCGGCGTCCAGCCGGGATCGAGCAGGCCAAGGCTGATCTTCTGGCGCAGTACCCGGCTCACCGCGCGGTCGATCAGCTCCTCGGGAACGTCCCCGCTGGTGACGGCGGCAACCAGCGGCTCGCCGAAGCAGCGGGTGTTGGGCAGCTCCACGTCAAGGCCCGCGGCCAGCGCGAGAGCGCTGGCACCGGCCGGGGAGCCCGCCACCGCGTGCTGGATCTCCAGGAACGAGACCGCGTAGTAGTCCGAGACCACTAGCCCGTCAAAGCCGAGCTCGTCACGCAGCAGCGTCGTCAGCAGGCACCGGTCGGCGCTCGCGGGAACGCCGTCGATATCGATGTAGGTCGGCATCACCGACTTGGCCCCGCCGAGCAGCAACGCCATCTCGAACGGCACGAGCATGACGTCGGCCAGCTCCCGCGGTCCCATCGAGACCGGGCCCATGTTCCGGCCCGCCCGGGAGGCGGAGTAGCCGACGAAGTGCTTCAGGGTCGCCTCCACGCCCGCGGCCTGCAGCCCCTGGACGTAGGCGGTGCCGATCGAGCCGACCAGGTAAGGGTCCTCGCCGATGGTCTCCTCGACGCGGCCCCACCGGTAGTCACGGGTTACGTCGAGGACCGGCGCCAGCCCCTGGTGGACGCCGACCGCGTGCATCGTCGAGCCGAAGCACCGGCTCATCTCACCGACCAGCGTCGGATCGAAGGAAGCGCCCCAGGCCAGCGGGGTCGGGAAGATCGTGGCGGTCCACGCCGCGAACCCCGTGAGGCACTCCTCATGCGCGACCGCCGGAATACCGAACCGGCTGCTGGCGACAACCTGGGACTGCAGCGCGCTCATGGCGCTCATCCCGGCCGCCGCCGACACTGGCCGGGTGCCGAACACCCTGGTCAGCTGGCCGAGGCCGTGCTTGATCAACTCGTCGAACGGTGCCGCCTCGTCGTCGTAGAACGCGTCCTGCATCGGAGCGACGCCGTCCCCCTCGCCGGAAGAGCCCATCCAGGCACTGCCCAGCTGGGCGATCTTCTCCTCCAGCGTCATCCGGCCGAGCAGGTCGGCCGCCCGCTCGGTGACGGGCCGCTCCGGGTCCTGCCACGGGCTGGGCGCTTCCGGGCCAGCTTGGGTGGTGGTGTCGAGTGAGTGGGTCACTTCACGGGCCTTCCAGGGACGGCGGTTGACTCCCGCACCATTAGCTCGGTGGATAGCTCTACCCGGGTCGACCGCAGCGCCTTGCCCTCGATGAGGTCACCGAGCATCTGGGCGGCCACGCTGCCCATATCCGCGAGCGGCTGGCGGATGCTGGTCATCGGGGGTGAGGCCCACCGGGTCACCGGGAGGTCATCGAACCCCACCACGCTGAGGTCCTGCGGCACCCGCATGCCGCGCAGCCGCGCCGCCTCGTACACGCCGAAGGCCTGCTGGTCGCTGCCGGCGAAGATCGCGGTCGGCGGGTCGGGCCGGTCGAGGAGCTCCACGGCGCGGGCGAAGCCGCCCTCGTGGTGGAAGTCGCCGTACCGCACGATCGACGGGTCGTATTCGACGCCGGCCCGGTCCAGGGCCGAGCGGTAGCCGTCAATGCGCGCCAGGCTGCACAGCATGTCGCCGGGGCCGCTGATCACGCCGATCCGCCGGTGCCCGAGCCCGAGCAGGTGCTCGGTGGCGGCGATGCCGCCGGCCCAGTTGGTCGCGCCAACGCTGGGGATGTCGGGCGGCGGCGCGTTGGCCGGGTCGACGACCACCAGCGGGATCGCCGCGCTGCGCAGCTGCACCAGCTGCTCGTCGGTCAGCCGGGAGGTGACCAGGATCACGCCGCTGGAATCGTGGCTGGCCACGGTCGACGTCCAGCTCGCCGGGCGGGCGCTGCCGTGCCGCACCGACGACACCGCGACCCCCGTCTCGTGAGCGGCGCCCCATTCTTCCACGCCGCGCAGGATCTCCACCGCCCATGGGCTGTCCAGGCCGGCCAGCACGAGGTCGATGAGGCCCCCGCGGCGCTGGCGCCGTGGCCCGGGCCGCGCGTAGTTGTACTCATCGAGCAGCCGCTCCACCCGGGCGCGGGTCTCGGCCGCGACGTCCGGGCGGCCGTTGACGACCTTCGACACCGTGGGCAGCGATACGCCCGCTGCCGCCGCGATCGCGGCCAGCGTCGTCTTGCGCTCAAGTAGCTTGCTGCCGCCATCGCGAGGCCTGCCCGACGCCCCAGGCTGCCGCTGCCGCGCGCTTCCGTCCTCCTGAGGCCGCACAGGCCCACCTTCCAACATGTTCGGTAGCCACCTAGGTTTCTTTCCGAAAGTTTCGATCTGTGGCGGCTCTTGCCCCGATCGTCGCTTCCATGGTGCATCGTACGTTAACAGCGTGGTCAAGGGAATGCGCAGATCTGTAGCTTGACGTGGTGCCCAGTACGTGCATAGTCAGGTCGGTAACAACATGGACAAGACCTTCGAAAATGTCGGTAACAGGCCGGAAACCAGGGGTTGACCTAAGGATTCGTCGATTCTACGATGACGGCACCATCGAAAGTATCCCTTGAAACTTTCGGACAGGCCGAGGACCAGCCGCCGTGGCATAGGCTACGGCGAGCTCGGACCGCGAGCCGCTACCCCCAGGGGAGATGAAACGCAGCATGAATACGAAACGGGCGCTAGCGGCCGTTGCGCTGGCGGCGGCTACGGCCTTGGCCGCCGCCTGCAGCAGCGGCGGCGGCTCGACTAGCACGTCCGGCGGCACTCAGCCGACTGGCGGTGGCAGCAACAACTCCAGTTCCGGCAAGGTGACCTTGACCTGGTGGAACAACGCGAACACGCAGCCGCTGCTCGGGGTCTTCCAGAACGTCATCAAGACGTTCGAGGCCTCGCACCCGAACATCACCATCACGAACGTCCCGCTGCAGAACGAGCAGTTCAAGACGAAGATCACTCCGGCGTTGCGCGGCAACAACCCGCCGGACATCTTCCAGCAGTGGGGCAGCGGCGGGCAGGCGACCCAGGTCAAGACCGGGAAGCTGGCCGACATCTCCTCCAACGTCTCCAGCTGGGTCGGGCAGCTCGGCGTCCCGGCCACGGCGTGGCAGACTGACGGCAAGTGGTACGGCATCCCGTATGACCTGCACGTGGTGGGCTTCTGGTACCGCAAGGACCTGTTCGCCCAGGCCGGCATCACGACCCCGCCAACGACCATCGCCGAGCTAGTCTCCGACGACGCCAAGCTGAAGGCCAAGGGCATCGCGCCGATCACGGTCGGCTCTAAGGACGGCTGGCCGGACGCCTTCTGGTGGGAGTACTTCGCCGTCCGCGAGTGCTCGGCCGCCACGATCAAGCAGGCCATGACCAGCGTTAACCTGAGCGACCCGTGCTTCACCAAGGCGAGCAAGGACCTGTACGACTTCATCAAGACTGACCCGTTCGAGAAGGGCTACCAGGGCGTCCCGGCCCAGAACGTCCCGAGCAGCTCGGTTGGCCTGCTGATGAATGGCAAGGCCGCGATGGAGCTCCAGGGTGACTGGGACCCCGGGGCGGGCGCTAGCCTCACCTCGGATAAGAACGTGAACTCCAAGCTCGGCTGGTTCCCGTTCCCGACCGTGGCCGGCGGCGCCGGTGACCCGAAGGCCGTGCTCGGCGGCGGCGACGGCTACTCCTGCACGACCAAGGCCGCGGAGCCGGCCTGCGCGGAGTTCCTGCAGTACCTGACCACCCCCGCAGTCCAGCGCCAGCTCCTGGGCGCGGGCGTCGGCCTCCCGGCCAACCCGGCCGCCGCCGACGCGCTGACCGTGCCCGCGGAGAAGGACGCCGCGGCGGCGAACGCGACCGCGAGCTCCATCGCCGTGTACTTCGACACCGCGCTGCCGACCACGCCCGGGCAGAACCTGGACAACGCGGTGGCGAAGTTCTTCGCGACCCCGGACCCCACCGGGGCGGGCATCATCTCGTCGGTCTCGGGACCCGCGTGAGATGACCCGAAGCACAGCTGACGCTGGGCTGGCCGGCCCGGCCTACTCGATGGTCGCGACGCAGGCGACTGCGCAAGACGATGGAGCTGAGCATTCTCCTCAGCCCCGGACTTATCCTGTTCCTCCTCTTCGTGCTGGGGCCGATCGCGGTTGGCATCTACTACAGCCTCTACAACTGGGACGGGTACGGGCCGGTCACCGACTTCGTCGGCCTGAAGAACTACACGTTTGCCTTCAAGTCCGATGAGTTCGTGACGGCGATCTTGCACACCCTGCTCCTGACCGGGCTGGCGCTGGTCCTCCAGGGGCCGCTCGCCCTGGGCACCGCGCTGCTGCTGAACCGCAAGTTCTTCGGCCGCGGCTTCATGCGGCTGGTGATCTTCGCCCCCTACGTGCTGCCGCCGGCCGTCACCGCCGTCATGTGGTCGCTGCTGCTTCAGCCGGACGGTTTCGTCGACCAGGTGTTGAGGGCGGTCGGGCTGGGCGGGGAGGTCCAGTTCTGGCTCGCCAATCAGCACGTCGTCTTGTACACGAACTTCGTGGTGCTCACCTGGCAGTATCTCGGCTTCGGCATCGTGTTGCTGCTGGCGGGCTTGCAAGGCATCCCGGTCGAGCTCAAGGAAGCGGCGGCCATCGACGGTGCCAACGCCTGGGAGATCACCAGGCGCATCGTGCTGCCACTACTGGGGCCGACGATGCGGATCTGGGTCTTCATCACCGTCATCGGCTCGCTGCAGGTCTTCGACATCATCTGGCTCATGACCCAGGGCGGCCCGGCGGGCGCGTCGGACTCGATGGCGACGTACATGTACCGCACCGGATTCCAGAACCAGGCATTCGGGTATGGCACCGCAGTCTCCATCATCATGTTCGTGTTCTGCCTTGCCTTCTGCCTCGCGTATCAGCGGTTCGCGCTGCGGCGGGACACCGCCGGCGCCTTGACCAGGGCAGTGGTGTGACATGGCGGCGCTAGCTACCGCGAGCCCATCTCGGCCGGGAACGCGTGCCCGAAACTACAGCCGGTGGACGATCATGCCGGCCACCTACCTGGTGTCGATCGTGATCTTGGGGATCACAATCGTTCCGCTGCTTTTCGTGTTCCTGGACGGAGCCAGCAGCAACCAGCAACTCGGCTCGAACTCGATCGGGCTGCCCCATCCATGGGTCTGGTCGAACTACGGCTCGATCCTGACTACCGCGCCCTTCTGGCAGTTTCTCGGGAACAGCGCGCTGATCGCCGTAGTCGCGACCACGCTGGCGGTGGTGCTGGGCTCGATGGCGGCGTTCGCATTGTCCCGGTATGACTTCCGCGGGCGGGAGTTCTACTACACGCTGTTCATCACCGGCCTGCTGTTCCCGATCGTGATAGCAGCGCTGCCGCTGTTCGCGCTGCTGCAGGACCTCGGCCTGCTGGACAGCTGGCTCGGCGTGGCGTTGCCGGAGGCGGCGTTCGCGCTGCCGATCACGATGCTCATCCTGCGTCCGTTCATGCGCGCCATCCCCGGCGACCTGGAGGACGCGGCACTCGTGGACGGCGCGGGGCGGCTGCGGTTCTTCGTGCAGATCCTGATCCCGCTGTGCAAGCCAGCGCTGGTCACGGTGTCGCTGCTGGCGTTCGTGACCAGCTGGAACCAGTTCCTGCTGCCGCTGCTCGTCTTCACCACGCAGTCGAACTTCACGCTGCCGGTGGGCGTCTCGGTATACCAGTCCACGTACTCGTCGAACACGGCCCTCATCCTGGCGTTCACCATGCTGGCCGCTGCGCCTGCCCTCGCCGTCTTCGTGTTCGCCGAGCGCTACCTCGTCGCGGGCGCCGCCGGCGCGGTCAAGGGCTGAGAGCCGTCGCTGTCGCGGGTCGTTCCCGGTCCCCCTGGAACGATCCGCGGCGGCGAGGGACAGTAGCGTCAGCTAGAGAAGTAATAGGCAAGGAGAGGAGTTCGCCATGACCGCAGATCGGTATGTGCCATCGCGCGAAGACCGGTTCTCGTTCGGCATCTGGACGGTGGGGTGGCAGGGAACCGACGTGTTCGGCACGGCGATCCGCCCGCCGATGCCCGCCGACCGCGCCGTTCGCAAGCTCGCCGAGCTCGGTGCCTACGGCGTGAACTTCCACGACAATGACGTGTTCGACTTTGACGCGTCGCCGGCGGAGCGGGACGCGCGCATCGCGGCCTTCCGCAAGGCACTGGAGGAGACGGGCCTGGTCGTCACCACGGCCACCACCAACCTGTTCGGCCACCCGATGTTCAAGGACGGCGCGTTCACCGCCAACGAGCGCGACGTGCGCCGGTTCGCGCTCGCGAAGGTCATGCGCAACCTGGACCTGGCCGCGGAGCTCGGCGCCGGTGTCTACGTGTTCTGGGGCGGCCGGGAAGGCGCCGAGTCGGGTGCCGCGAAGGACGTCCGGGTGGCGCTTGACCGCTATGCCGAGGGCATGAACGTGCTCTCGCAGTACGTCATTGACCAGGGGTACGACATCCGCTTCGCCATCGAGCCCAAGCCCAACGAGCCGCGCGGCGACATCCTGCTGCCGACGCTGGGGCACGCGCTGGCCTTCATCAACGAGCTGGAGCACCCCGAGATCGTGGGCGTGAACCCCGAGGTCGGGCACGAGGAGATGGCCGGCCTCAACTACGCGCACGCCATCTCCCAGGCGCTGTGGCACGGCAAGCTGTTCCACATCGACCTCAACGGCCAGAACGGCCCGCGCTATGACCAGGACCTGCGCTTTGGCGCCGGGAACGGGCGCGGCGCGTTCTGGGTGGTGGACGCGCTGCTGGCCGGCGGCTACGACGGGCCGGTCCACTTCGACTACAAGCCGCCCCGCACCGAGGATGACGAGGGCGTGTGGGCGTCGGCCGCCGCCTGCATGCGCAACTACCTGATCCTGCGGGAGAAGGCACGTGCCTTCCGCGCGGACCCGGAAGTGATCGCGGCGCTGGAGGCGGCCCGGGCCGGGGAGCTGACCGTTTCGACGCTAGCTCCCGGTGAGACCTGGCGCGACGTCCGCGACCACACCGTGGACGCGACCGCGCTTGGTGCCCGTGGCATGGGCTACGAGCACCTGGACCAACTGGCCCTGGAGCACCTGTACGGCGTCCGCTAGCCGTTTGCGCCCCTGATGCGGACGGCCCCGCCCCTCGGGCCGTCCGCGAGGGGCGGGGCCGTCCCCTTTAAAGAGGTCCGCCACCCGCGCATCCCTGCGCGGGTGGCGGACTGTTCCTGGTTTACGGGTGGGGAGTGCGGGTGCGTACGCGGTGCGGGGCGCCGAGGGCGGCCAGCTTGAGGGTGGACTGCATCGACAGGTAGGCCTGCTTGGGGTTGAGGTTGACGTCGTAGATCGTCGCGAACCCCTCACCCGTGAAGAAGCCCGGCACCCACGAGTCCGCGTCGGTGAAGCCCCAGACGGTGAACGAGATGAGCTCGGGGTGCGCGAGGGAGGCCTTGAGCATCTCATCCATCTCGAACGGCTGCGCGAAGTTCTCCAGGCCGTTCGTCGGCACCTGGTCGGTCGGGTTGTTCACGAATGTCCGGGCGTCGGCCTCGGTGATCGCGACCTTCAGGCCCAGGCTGGCGTACTTGCCGATGTCGTCAGAAAGCCGCTGCGGGCTCCAGCCGAACTGGGTGTCCAGGTGGCCCTGGATGCCGATTCCGTGGATCGGCACGCCCTTCTCCAGCAGCCCCTGCGCCAGGTTGAAGGCCGCCTGGAACTTGGCGTTCGAGCCGTCCTCGCCGCCGATGTTGTAGTCGTTGTAGAAGAGCAGCGCGTGCGGGTCGGCCTGGTGCGCCCACCGGAACGCACGCTCGATGACGTCGGGGCCCGCGTTCTTGATCCAGAAGTCGTTCGGGTTAACCCCGGACGGGTTGCTATCGGTGAGGAACTCGTTGCAGACGTCCCACTGCCAGATCTTGCCGCGGTAACGCCCGGCCTCGGTGAAGATGTGCGCCTCAAGCAGGTCCAGCAGCTGGGTCTGGTTGATGCTGCCGTTCGCTACGCCGGTGGTTAGGAAATTGGGGAGCTGGTTGTGCCAGCAGAAGGTGTGGCCGCGGATGAGCTGGTCGTTAGCCTTAGCGAAGGCAACGAGGTTGTCCGCCCCGGACCAGTCGAAGACTCCCTGGGTGGGCTCAACGACCTGCCACTTCATCTCGTTGCCGGGAGTCACCACGCTGAACTGGCTCGCCGCGACGGCCGCCCAGGCGGGGGTGTTGATGTCTTGCGGGATGATCGCCGTGCCGATCCGCAGTCCCACCTTCTCCGCTAGCTCGCGCAGCGAGTTGGGGTCCCGGTGGCCATGACTGGCCCCGAGCGCCGCCGCCGACGCGGTGCCGGCACTACCGAGGACACCGGCCGCACCGACTGCGCCAGCCGCCCCCGCCGCCGTTAGGACACTACGGCGTCTCACGTCCATCTGATTGCCTCCCATATTCGACCGCCACTACCGCTCCTGTGCGAAAGTTTCGGAAACGAATTTGTTGGATGAGCGAAACCTAAGCTCGCCAAAAGTGCATGTCAATAGCCATTCCGACGATCTAGCGCGATTTTGTGTGACGTATGGTATCTAATGAGTCGTATGTGACAATAGCGAAATCGAAAGTTTTTCGAAAGTCGTGTTAACCAACAGCCCGGCGGAGACCCGCTCCGCCTACCTGAGGATCAGCCAAGCGGGTGCTCAGCGCGACCTCAGCAGCCCTACGGAGGCTGTCGCTGCCCCGTGTAACCCCTCAGGCAACAGGCATCACTGTCGTAGCACTGGTCCCAAAGCGCGATAAAGCGCCGCAAATGCCCCGGGGATCGCCAAGCGCCGCGAACCGGGTTCCCGGCCCTTACGCGCGCAGGCCGCCACATAGGGGGCCTGGGGGATTGGTTCATATCCCCCAGGAAGCAGTCTCATCGCGAAGGGCGGCGTACCGCGCGTGAACCTCGGGGACTGGTTCGGCCTCGTAGGTCCGGGCTGGGTGGGCGGGCCACTGCGGGGGCCGCGGCGATCCCGCGAGTGCCCAGGCGGCCTGGCGGGCGGCGCCGAGGGCGACGTACTCGGCGGGATCGGGGACCGTGACGGGCAGGCCGAAGATCGCCGGCGCGAGCGCCCTGATGGCCGGCGACTGGGCGGCGCCGCCGATCAGCAGGATCCGCCGGGCCGCTACCCCGCTGACCTCGCCCACGTAGTCGATGGCGTCGGCCAGCGAGCACAGCACCGCCTCGACCGCGGCGCGCGCGAGGTTTTCTGGTGTCGTGTTGTGGCTGGTGAGGCCGCGCAGGACGCCGTTGGCGGCGGGCCGGTTGGGTGTCCGCTCGCCGTCGAGGTACGGCAGGAACACCAGCCCGTCCGCACCTGGCGCCGCCGCCAGCGCGAGCGAGGAAAGGCGATCTATGTCAACGCCGAGCATCCGCGCGGTGACATCCAGCACGCGGGCCGCGTTCAGCGTGCACGCTAGCGGCAAGAAGTGCCCGGTCGCGTCGGCGAAGCCGGACACCGCCCCGGAAGCGTCCGCCGAGGGCTTCTGGCTGACGAGGTAGGCCGTCCCCGACGTCCCGATCGATACCGCGACGTCGCCGTCGGCCAGGGCGAGGCTGAGCGCGGCTCCCATGTTGTCGCCCGTCCCGGCGGACAGCGCGGCGCCCCACGATGTGTGCCCGACCACCTCAGCCGGCCCGGCGACCCGGGGCAGGGCGACCGGATGGCCGATCGCCCGCTCAGCCAGGCCGGGCAGCCAGGTGCCGTCGGCGGGCGAGAAGTACCCCGTCCCCGAGGCGTCGCCGCGGTCGGTGACCGCCGCCAGGGCCGAGCCGGGCCCGCCGCCGGCCAGCCGCCAGGTCAGCCAGTCGTGGGGTAGCAGGACCTTCTGCGTGCGCTTGGCGTGCGCGGGCTCGCGCTCGGCCAGCCAGCGCAGCTTGGTCACCGTGAACGACATTGTCGGCACCGATCCGGTGCGCGCGGCCCATTCGGCCGGCCCGCCGAGCTCTTCAATCAGCTGCGCCGCCTGCGGCGCGGACTTGACGTCGTTCCACAGCATCGCGGGGCGGATGACCGCCCCCGTCTCGTCCAGCGCGATCATGCCGTGCTGCTGGGCCGCGACCCCGATGGCGAATGCCTGCTCCAGCAGGTCCCGCCCGGCGGTGCCCAGTGCCTCCCACCAGGCGGCCGGGTCGCACTCGGTGCCGTCTGGGTGCGGCGCCGCGGCCTGCCCGACCACGGTGCCGTCTTCCGCGCGGCAAAGCACGATCTTGGTGGACTGTGTCGAGGAGTCGACGCCGGCGACTAGCATCAGACGCACCTCTTTCTGGCCAAGCCGGGCGAGCTGGGGGAAGTCAGGACAAGCATGGTCAATCGCGATGCCAGCCGGGCCTTGACCAGTTAAGATGACCATAATTTAATACTTTCGGCAACTGTTTCGGAGGCGGGCTTGGCCGGTACCGCCTGGTTTCTGTTAACTTACTTACCAGTTTCGGCCATAGCCCCGTGAGGTCGCGGTAGCTAGGCTGGTAGTGCAGATAACGGTGACACGGGAGTCTCGCATGGCACAGATCGTCCTCGACCACGTCGAGAAGGTGTACCCAGGGGGCACCAAGGCCCTCGATGACCTCAACCTCGACGTCAAAGAGGGCGAGTTCATGGTTCTCGTCGGCCCCTCCGGGTGCGGCAAGTCCACAGCGCTGCGCTCCATCGCGGGCCTGGAGGAGATCACTGGCGGCACGATCCGGATCGGCGACCAGGTGGTGAACGACCTGCCGCCCAAGGACCGCGACATCGCCATGGTGTTCCAGAACTACGCGCTGTACCCGCACATGACCGTCGCGGAGAACCTCGCGTTCGGCCTCAAGCTGCGTAACACGCCCAAGCCCGAGATCCGTCGCCGCGTTGACGACGCCGCCAAGCTGCTCGGTCTGGAGCCGTACCTGAAGAGCAAGCCCGCCCAGCTGTCCGGTGGCCAGCGGCAGCGCGTGGCCATGGGCCGCGCCATCGTCCGCGAGCCGCGCGCCTTCCTGATGGACGAGCCGCTGTCCAACCTGGACGCCAAGCTGCGCGTGTCCATGCGCGCGGCGCTCAACCAGCTGCACGAGCGGCTGCACACCACCACCGTGTACGTTACCCACGACCAGGTCGAGGCCATGACCCTCGGCCAGCGCGTCTGCGTGCTGCGCGACGGCCAGCTGCAGCAGGTCGACACGCCGCAGCGGTTGTTCGAGTCCCCGGTCAACCTGTTCGTCGCCGGGTTCATCGGCTCTCCGGCCATGAACTTCGTCAACGCGGAGCTCGTCCGCGATGACGGCCCCGCCGTCACGTTCGCCGGCTACCGGCTGCCGGTCCCCGCGTCGGTGCTGGAGGCGAAGGCAGGCCTGGACGGTTACTTCGGCCGCCAGCTTATCCTCGGCATCCGGCCGTCCGACTTCGAGGAAGCCGGCTTCGCCGACGCCTCGTGGGCGCGCCTGCCGATCACCGTCGGGGTCACCGAGGAGCTCGGCACCGAGATCCACGCGATCTTCACGATCGACGCGGCGCCGGTCGAGCACGCCAGCATCACCCACGCGACCGCGGGCGACGGAGACGACGAAGCGGTCCCGGCGCTCATCGGCGGCAAGTCGCTGTGGACCGCCCGGGTGTCTGCCCGTTCCACCGTCCGCCCAGGCCAGCCGGTCGAGCTCGCCGTGGACACCAGCCGGCTGCAGTTCTTCGACCCCGACAGCGGCCTGACGATCGGCCACCCCGAGTCGTCCCCGGCGGCGACCACCGCTCAGGTCGCGTAACGCAGCCTCGTAACACAATAGTCAGCAGAAGTTCACAGATATGCCGAACGGGCAGTGGCGGCTCGGGCCGAATGAGTCGCCTCCCGCCCGTTCGGTATATTGCTATCTACCCACATCTGCGAAGTTCGTGCCTCACTCCGGCAAATAACTTCGTCGTATTATGCCGATTTGAAGCGCTTGCCCCCATAGCAGTGGCGTTCGTGGACGGTTAAGATCTCCCGTGACTTATGTGATCGTGCTGGCCTAGCTTAGAGGAGACTTGATGGCGGAGACGTCCACCGCTACCGTTCCCGCCCCGCCCGCTCGGCTCGAACCCGACGCGATCGGCGTAGCACAGGACACCATCATCGGCATGGCGACGTCCGCGCCCGCCGCGGTTGTCGCCTACATCCTGGCCTCACTGGCCCTGACGGTTAATTACGGTGGCGGGATCACCCTCCTGGTGACGGGTATCCCGATGTTGATCATTGCGTACGCCTATCACCGCCTGAACAGGTGGAACGCGAATAGTGGTGCGTCCTTTGAGTGGGTGGGCCGCTCGATAAACCCCTACCTGGGGTTTATGACCGGCTGGCTCATGATCGCTGGCTATGTCTTCGGGACGCTGAGCGGGGTCACGGTGCTCGGGCCGAACGTGCTCGCCGTCTTCGGCAGCGACGCCTCCAACAAGTGGGGCAATGTCGGCATCGCCACCGCTCTTGGGCTGCTCATGATGATCATCGCCATCGTGGGCATCAAGCTCACCGCGCGTGTCCAGGTCGGCATGGCGATCGTCGAGTACGCGATCCTCATCGGGGTCTCGATCTGGGGCCTGGTCTACGTCTTGGGCCACACCGCGCCCACCGTCGTCCCTGTCTCCAGCGGCTGGTTCAGCTTCACCGGGATCGGCGGCAAGGGTGACCTGGTGGGCGGCTTCCTCATCGCGGTGTTCGCCTTCAGCGGCTGGGACGGCACCATCTACGTCAACGAAGAGGTCAAGCACCGCCGGGTGAACCCCGGCCGCGCGGCCATTATCGCCGTCATCTTGCTGACCGCCATCTACGCGCTGGCCCAGTTCGGCCTGCAGGGCGTCCTGCCGGCCGGCAAGCTGCAAAACAGCGCGGCCCCGCTGGTGGACATCGGCAACGTCCTCGGCGGCGCGACGTGGGGCAAGCTCATGGCCCTGTCAGTGGCGCTGTCCGGGATCGCGACCACCGGCACCGGCATCGTCATCTCCGCCCGCATCATCTACGGGATGGCGAGTTACCGAGTGCTGCCGGAGTTCCTGGCCAACGTCCCGCGGCGGTTCATGACCCCGGCGGCGGCCAGCCTCGTCGTCGGCTTCCTGCTCGTCATTCTCGCCTGGGTGTACCTGCTGGCCAACTCGGTGCAGACCGCCTTCGGCTACATCCTCGACCTGACCGGCATCCTGTTCGCCGTCTTCTACGTCCTGACCGCCATGGCCACGATCGTGTACTACCGCCGCCGCGTCCTGTCCGGCGCGGTCGAGGCGATCACGCTCGGCGTCCTGCCGCTGGCCGCCGCGGCCTTCCTCGTCTGGATGGTGGTGAAGGCGCTCATGGAAAAGGACGCGCCGGAGCTGTGGACGCTGGTCGGCATCGTCGTGTTCGGCTTCCTGCTCATGCTGGTGGCCCGGTTCGTGCTCAAGTCGCCGTTCTTCTCCATCCGCCGCGAGAGCGACCCCGGGCCCAGGGCAGCCTAGCTTTCTGGGGGATACCCACCAATCCCCCAGACCCCCTACCTCGGCAACCTCTGTCGCGGATGGCCTCTGGGCTACTTGTTCCGGTGGCGGCCGGTTACCCGGCGCCCGAAGCCGCCCTGCGGCTCACTGTCGGCCGTCGGCGCGGCCGCGGGGCTGACGGCACCGTCCTTGGCAGCACCGTCCTTGCCTGCGCTGCCTGGCCCGTCGGTGCCGCCGCCGGAGACGTTCCGCAGGCTCTCCAGGGCGCTGGCCGTCAGCGGGTCCCCGGCCGCCAGGTGAAGCTCGCACCGTTCGGCCGTCTCCCGCAGGAGCTTGGATCCGTCGCTTTGCCGGCCGACGGCGTAATGGGCGTGCGCGAGGTTTAGGCTGGCCGACAGCGTGAGCCGGTGATCCATGCCCAGGGTCTCGGCGTACCCGGTTCGGACCTGCTCGTATAGCTGCACGGCGGAGGCCATCTTGCCCGCGCCATGGTTCGCGCTGGCCAGCGCGCCGCAGGCGGCCAGGGTGTCGGGGTCACGGGAACCAAGGACCTTCTCCCGGTCGGAGACCACGCGCTTGAGCAGCGAGATCGCGGCCTTCGCCTGCCCGTCCGCCAGGTATGCCTCAGCGAGCTGCTGGGCCGTGCTCAGGGCGTCAGGATGCTTGGCGCCCTGGACCTTCTCACGGTCAGCGAGAACCCGCTTCCCGAGCCACACAGCCTCGGCATACTGCCCCGTCGCGCGCAGCGCGGTGACGAGGTCGTCGCGCGTGCCCATGGCCTCTACGCTGTCGGTGCCCATCGCATGGTCATAGGAGGAGACCGCCTCGGTCAGCACCGATACCGCCTCGCCCGGCCGTCCGGCCGCCAGCAGGGCCTTACCGAGGTCCCGGGAGGCGTCGGCGGTTCCGGCGGCGTCTGGCCCGAGCCTGCTGGCCCGGTCGCCCTTGACCCACTGGAACCAGGAGATCGCCTCTGACGGCCGTCCGGCGGCCATGTAGGCGCGCGCCAGGTGCTCGGAGATCACCAGGGTGTGCGGGTGGTCGCCGCCGAGAACGCGGTCGCTGGTGGTCGCCAGGTCGCTCCAGTACTCGACGGCGGCGGCCGGGGCGGGCAGCGCGTCCAGGCTCTGCCCGGCGCGCAGCAGCAGCCCATGGCACTCGTCCTGCCATAGCGCGTCACCGGCGATTCGCCGCAGGGTCTGCGCGCAGGACCGGTAGGCCCGGCGCAGCCACTCGGGCTGGTCATCGCCGGGCCAGCCGGAGAGCATGGCGTTCGCCGCGGCAACCGAGATGCCGCTCAGTGACTCCGGGGGGCAGGCGGCCCTGATCGCCGCCTGCACTACCCAGTTGACCCGCACCATCGGCGGGGTCAGCGTCGAGTCGACCGACAGCAGCCCCGTAGCCGCCAGCGCGGCCAGCCCGTCATAAACCGCCGCCTCCGGGACCGAGTACTCGCGGCCCGAGGCGGTGAACACCGTGCCGGGGATCCCGGTGCCATCCAGGAGCGACGCGAAGGTGAGCTGCGGGTGGGCAAGGTTCCCGGCTAGCAGGGCGGCGTGCTCCACCGACAGCCCCCACGTCAGCGCGGCCGGGGACACGGCGCCGCCTGCGGCGCGGACCATCTCGCGGCGCGCGGTGAGGTGGTCCAGGTACTCCCGGCAGCTGAGCTCCGAGGCGGCGACGACGGAACTAGCCTGCACCAGGGCAAGCGGCTCGTCGCCAAGCTCGTTCACCAGGTCCGCCGCGCCCTGGCGCTGATCAAGGTCCGCTGCTAGCCGGCCCATCAGGTAGGCGAGCGCCTCCCGGCGGCTGTACGTCCCCACCGGAACGATGACGGGGGAGGCTACGTGGCCTCGCGGGACTGCGGCCGGGCTCGTCGTCGTGGCTAGTACGTGGCCCGCCGGCCCGGCCGGCCAGAGGCGGCTAACGGCCGCCGCTTCCGTCACGTCGTCCAAGACGACCAGCCACGGCGTCCGCGTCCCCTGCAGCCAGCCGAGCAGGCGCGTGGCGACTGCCTCGCAGTCCCCAGCCGTCCGCAGGCTCAGGGCGGCCGCCGCCTCCTTGTAAGCCGATAGCACTGATGCCCGGCTGGTGGCAGTCGCCCAGATGACCAGTTCGACGGCTCCGGACTCGCGCAAGCTGGTCGCCAGGGAGATCGCCAGCTGGGTCTTGCCGCAGGAGTCGGGCCACTCGCGCGCCCCGGTGGCGACACGCTCGGTCGTGGCGGGAGCCCCGGCGCGCGCGCCTGAGCCGCGGTCGGAGACCAGCACGACCGTCGCGCCGGGAACCAGCGCCGCCGAGGCCGCCTGGCCCGTCTCCGGCCGGGGGATGAACCAGGCCGCCAGCGTGGGCACCGGGGGCAGGGAAGGGGGCGAGGACGGGGAAGGCACGATGCCGACCTCCTATCGCCCGGCGGGGGCGGCGACGACCGCTGCGCGGGCCCGCTGCGCGGCCACGTGCTCGATCAAGGTGATGAGAACCTGCTTGACCGATCCGCGCTCCCGCGCGTCACACAGCACTACCGGCACCGCGGGATCCAGGTCGAGGGCGTCGCGCACCTCGTCTGGCTCATAGCGCGGGGCGCCGTCGAAGCAGTTGAGCGCGATGACGAACGGCAGCCCGCGGGTCTCGAAGTAGTTAACCGACGGGAAGCTGTCATCGAGCCGGCGGACGTCAGCGAGAACGACGGCGCCGAGCGCGCCGTAAGCCAGCTCGTCCCACATGAACCAGAAGCGCTCCTGGCCCGGTACGCCGAACAGGTACAGCACCAGCTCGCTGGCGAAGGTGATCCGGCCATAGTCAAGCGCGACGGTAGTAGTCGTCTTGCCGGGCACCCCCCGCAGGTCGTCGTGGCCGACGCTGGCGGTGGTCAGCTTCTCCTCGGTGAGCAGCGGCCGGACCTCGCTAATGGCGGCGACCATCGTGGTCTTGCCGACCGCGAAGCCGCCCGCGATCAGCAGCTTGTGCGGGGTCAGCCCGGGCTGGCCGGCGCTAGAGCGCGCGGAGTCCATTGAGTATCTCCCTCAGCAGGTCGTCGCTGGGCATCTCCCTGGCCGGGCGCTGGCGCACGACCTTGACCGCGCCCAGCATGATCAGGTCCGCGAGCAGCACGCGCACGACGCCGACGGGCAAACCGGTGTCGGAGGCGATGTCGGCCACCGTGGTCGGCTGGTGGGCCAGGTTGATGATCTTGCGATGCTCGGGGGTCCGGCGGGCTGGCTCGCTGCCGGCGCCAGTAGACCTGCTCGTGGTGACCACGACGGCGATCAGGTCAAGCACCTCGCCGTCCGCAGGCTCGGTCCGGCCGCCCGTCACCGCGTAGGGGCGAACGACAGGCCCGGGCTCGCGGCGCTTCCAGCCCTCCTGGGACGCCACGCGATCACCCCACCGACGTCTCGGTAGCCGGGAACCTCGCCTGCTGGGCCAGGTGCGGCCGGGCGCGCTTGACCAGCATCGCCATCTCGTAGGCGACCAGCCCGGCGTCCGCGTTCGCCGGGCACAGCGCGGCGAGGCAACTGCCCTCGCCGGCGGCGGTGACGAACAGCAGCCCCTTCTCCAGCTCAATGACCGTCTGCCGGACCCCGCCGGCGTCAAATCGTTCTCCCGTGCCGGCCGCCAGCGACTGCAGCGCCGCCGCGACCGCCGACAAGTGCTCCGCGTCCTCGCGGGTCAGATCCCCAGACGAGGCGATCAGCAGCCCGTCACGGGACAGCAAGACGGCCCGGCGGAAGTCCTCGACGCGTGAGGCCAGGTCATCAAGCAACCAGGCGAGGCCGCGCGTATCGGTCGCGCCTGTGACGTCCCCGTCCATTACTCCTCCTCGCTATCGGGTGCCAGGTCCGGCACCGCGAGATCGGTTTCTGGTATGTCGTCGGCTTCCCGGCTCCGTTGCCAGCTGCTTTGCACGGAGGCGGCGAGGTTCCGGGCTCGCTCGGGCGTCGGCGCCTCCGCTGGCCGGGCCACCCCTGGCATGCGAACCGGGCTGCCGCTGGCCAGCTGCTCCGCGCTGCCTGGCCGCATGCGACGCGGGAGCCGCCGGGGCTCCTCGCCCGCTTCGTTCGACCCCGCGGACGGCGTGATCGCGAGGTCGCTCCACTCGCCGGCAACCGGTGAGGGGGCCTGCTCCGCCGAGGCGACCGCGTCCTGCTCAGCCGGGATGGCGGGCCTTTCCCGCCTGGGTAGCCCCTCAAGGGGGACCCGCTCATCGGGTGCCACGGAGGGCCGCCGCGGTCCGCTGGGCCTGCTGGGCCCGCCGATCCCGCCGGGCGCGCCCAGCCCGCTGACCCCGCCCGGCGCGGCGGGATCGGCGAGCAGGGCACTGACCGCGAAGGCGCCCTTGGACGGCCCGCGCGGTGGCGCTCCGTCGGCGGCGATCGGCTCGGCCGACGCGCTCGGCCGGGCCAGGGTCGCCCCGACCAGGGACAATGCCTCAGGCGAGGCGACGTTCAGCCGCGCCGCGCCGCGCAGCACCGGGTCACTGTCGGCATGCCCCGTCCCGGTCGTGATGAGGCTCTCCGGGAGGACGACGACCGCCTTGGTCCCCCGGTAGGCCGACGGGATCAGCTCGACCTGCACGCCGTGCCGGGCGGCCAGCCGGCCGGCGACGAACAGGCCTAGGCGGTCGGCGTCGGCCAGGTCGAAGTCCGGCGGGCTGGCTAGCCGGGAGTTGATCTCCCTGAGCTGCTCGGCGGCGATCCCCAGCCCGCGGTCCTCGACCTCGATGGCGAAGCCGTTGGCGACCCGCTCGGCGCGGACCTCGACCCGCGTGGCCGACGGGGAGAACAGGGTCGCGTTCTCGATCAACTCGGCCAGCAGGTGGATCATGTCCGTCACCGCTGAGGCGGCCACTGACTCCTCGGCCTCCGTGGCCACGGAGACCCGCTTGTAGTCCTCGATCTCCGCGACCGCGGCGCGGATAACGTCGATGGCCGCGACCGGCCCGCTCCAGGACCGGACCGGCGAGGCTCCCGACAAGATGGTCAGCGACTCGGCATGGCGGCGCATGCGCGTGGTGAGGTGGTCCAGCGTGAACAGGTCGGCCAGCTCACCGGGGCTAACCGCCTGCTGTTCCAGCTGGTCGATGATCTTCAGCTGCCGGTGCAGCAGGGACTGGTTGCGGCGGCCCAGGCTCATCAGGATCTGCCGCAGGCCATCGCGGAGCCGGGCCTCGGCCGCGGCCGCCTCGATCGCGGTGCGCTCGATGTTGGTGATGGCGCCCACGGCGGCGGCGATCTCAGCGGTCTTTGGCCGCGCGCCCAGTGACTGGACCGTCCCCGGCTCCGGCAGCTGCCCGCTGTGCAGCTCGCGCACCGCACGGGGAAGCTGCTCGTCAGCGACCTTGCGGGCGGCCTCGGTCAGGCCCTGGACATCATGAGACAGGCGACGGGCGAAGGCGGCGACGAGCAAGACCGTGCAGACCGCGAGCACGAGCGCCGCCGCGGCCAAGATCCCGGCCTCGACTAGCGCCCTCTGATGCGCCGAGCCGGTCCCGGACGGCGAGTTCATCGCTGCGCTGAGCGCCGCGCCTATGGCAAGCGCGCACACCACCACTAGGCCGCCGACGGGCACAGCCAGCCGCGCTATCAGGTGTGAACGGATCGACCGAACGCGCGGCGGCCCCTCGCCGGCGGAGCTGGAGCTGGGTGTGCCCATCTGGCGACTCCTGCAATATTCGGCACGCGTGAACCCAACACGTGAACTGACTCACCATTGTCTTGGAATTCCGCTGGATTGTCCTTGGGTTCTGCCGATGTCTCACCGTGACACGCCGGCCGTGACGCCATCGACCGGGGGCCGATGTGCCATTTGCCCGCTTCATGCCGAAGTCGGCGTTTCCGGTGGCCAGGGGCGTCAGGGCCCGCGTGGACGGCGAGGGTCCGGGGGGTGTGGTGCCCCCGGACGCCTCGCCAGGCGGAGCGCGCCTACCTCGGTTTTCGCGAGGCGAAGCGAGCCTGCGAGCGCAGCTTCCAGCGATCCGGCGATCCGGCGAGCCGTGGAGGAGCCCGGTGGTTTCGCGGGCTCCTCCGGCGCAGCCGGATGTACGGAGGGAAGCTGCACTACTCGGGGGGTCCGGGGGGTTGGTGTGTACCCCCCGGAAAACACAGGAGCTCCGCGAGGTGGGTGCCCGGCATGCGGGCCAGCTGCTCAAGCTGGGTGCGGCAGGAGAAGCCGTCGGCCAGGACCGTGGCGCCCGGTCCCGCGGCCCGCACCGCTGGCAGCAGCGCCGTCTCGGCGACCGCGACCGAGATGTCGTAGTGGCCGCGCTCGACGCCGAAGTTGCCCGCCAGGCCGCAGCAGCCGCCGACCGCGGTAAGGGAGGCCCCCGCGGACCGCAGCAGCGCGGCGTCCGCCGCCCAGCTTCCGGCCGCGCGGTGGTGACAGTGCGGCTGCGCCACCCCGGCGACGCCGGACAGGTCCGGCGGGGCCCAGCTGGGAGTCTCGCGCAGCAGCTCAGCCAGCGTGCGCACCGCACCGGACAAGGCCGCGGCGCGCGGGTCGTCGGGAAGGAGCTCGGCGGCGTCCGCCCGCAGGGCCGCGGTACACGAGGGCTCAAGCCCGACTATCGGCATCCCCGCCTCCAGCGCGGGGCCCAATGAGTCGATTGCGCGACGCAACTGCTTGCGCGCCCCATCCAATTGCCCAGTAGAGATCCAGGTGAGCGCGCAGCAAGTGGTTCGTTCCGTAATAGACACCGAATAGCCGGCAGATTCCAGTACCTGAACGGCGGCGCGCCCTACGTGCGGCGCGAAGGCATTCGTGAAAGTGTCGACCCAAAGCAACACTGGTTTCCCAGTCGTGCTGCCGGCCTGGGCGCTGCCGAGGTGGCCCGCGAACCAGCGGCGGAAGGTCTGCGGCGCGAACCTGGGCAGGTCACGCCGCTCGTCGATTCCTCCCAGGCGCTTGGCGAGCCGCGCCGTGAACGGATTGCCCATCGCCGCGTTCGCGAGCCGGGGCGCCCGCGCGGCGAGCCGCGCCCACCGCGGCAGCCAGCCAAGCGAGTAATGCGAGGCCGGCCGTATCCGTCCCCGGTAGCGCTGGTACAGCGCCTCGGCCTTATAGGTGGCCATGTCCACCCCGGCCGGGCAGTCGGTCGAGCAGCCCTTGCAGGACAGGCACAGGTCCAGCGCCTCCGCGACCTCCGCGGAGTCCCAGCCGGTGACCAGCGACCCGTTCGCCAGTTCCTGCAGCACCCGGGCGCGTCCCCGGGTGGAGTCCTTCTCATCGCGGGTGGCCAGGAACGACGGGCACATCACGCCACCGGTCGCGGTGTCGTCCGCGCGGCACTTGCCGACCCCGACGCACCGGTGCACGGCGGTCGCGAAGTCCCCGCCATCGCGGGTGTAGGCGAAGCCGAGCCCCCGCGTCATTGGCCGCGCGGCGGGGACCCGCAGGTCCGCGTCCAGCGCCGCCGGGGCGGCGATGACGCCGGGGTTGAGCACGCCCGCCGGATCGAAGATCTTCTTGACCTGGCCGAACGTTTCCAAGGCGGCTGCGGAGTACATGTACTTCAGCAGCTCTCCGCGGGCGCGCCCGTCCCCGTGCTCGCCTGACGCCGAGCCGCCGTGCGCGGCGGCCAGCTTGGCGGCGTCCTGCGTGAACGCGCGCAGCACGCCCGGCCGGTCGCGCAGCGGGAAGTCGACCCGCATGTGGATGCACCCGTCGCCGAAGTGCCCGTACATCAGCCCGTCGACCCCGTGGGAGTCCATCAGCGCCCGCAGTTCGCGAATGTAGGCGGGCAGGTTATCCGGCGGTACCGCCGAGTCCTCCCAGCCGGGCCAGGCGGGCGCGTTGGCCGGAGTGCGCCCGCCCAGGCCCGCGCCGTCCTCGCGGATCCGCCAGAGCGCCGCGGCCTGCGGCCCGGTCACCACGGCGCTGTCGAGGCAGTTCGCCGCCGCCGCCAGCTTGTGGCCGGAGTCGGCGGCCTCGGCGGCGGTGTCGCCGGTGGTCTCGATGAACAGCCAGCCGCCGCCGGCCGGGAGGATGTCAGGGACGGCGGCCGGGCCGCGCCGGGTGCGGACGACCTCGACGAGCCGGGAGTCCAGGCCCTCCAGCGCGATCGGCTGATATGGCAGGATGCCGGGGACCGCGGCGGCGGCCTCCGCCATGTCGGCGAAGCCGAGCACGGTCAGCGCGGTGGCCTTCGGCGCCTCGACCAGGCGGACGGTGGCCCGCAGGGTCAGCGCCAGGGTTCCCTCGGTGCCGACCAGGAACCGCGCCAGGTCCGTCCCGTTCTCCGGCAGCAGGTGCTCCAGCGAATAACCGGAAACCTGCCGGGTGAACCGCCCGAACTCCGTCCTGATGACCGCGAGCCGCCCGCTGACCACGGCGATCAGGTCACGCACGAGCGCGGCCTCCGGGCCTTTGCCGGTGGCGTTGAGCGCGCCCGCCGCCCCGCCATAACGCCGGGCGGTGAACCGCGCTCCCGACCCGGCGAGCGCTTGCAGGTCGATCACGTTGTCGGCCGTCCGCCCGTACCCCAGCGCCCGGGACCCGCAGGCGTTATTGCCGATGGAACCGCCGATCGTGGCACGAGAGTGCGTGGACGGGTCAGGTCCGAACCGCAGACCGTGCTTGCTCGCCTCCTCGGTGATGGCGTCCAGGACGGCCCCGGGCTCCACGAGCGCTGTCCTCGCGGCCGCGTCGATTTCGAGGACGCGGCTGAGGTGCCGCGAGGTGTCCAGGACCACTCCCGTGGACAGCGCGTTGCCCGCGATCGACGTGCCGCCCCCTCTGGGCACGAGCGGAACACCCCGCTCCCGGCACACCGACAGCGCCGCCTCGATCTCATCGACATGCCTTGGGAACGCAACGACACCGGGCACCACGCGGTAGTTCGAGGCGTCGGAGGAGTACTCGGCGCGGCGCCGCGCCCCGGTGTCAAGGTCGCTGATCCCGGCCTTACGCAGCGCCTGCGCCAGCGCAGTCGGTTCGGCAAGCGGCGTGCTCGGCATAGCAAGCTAGGTTACTCCCGGAGGGTGGCGGCCCCGGTGGCCTGGGATCGGTGTTTATCCCCCGGCCGAGAACGAGCGCTTGGCGAAGCCCATCATGTACCCGTCGATGGCGGTCCGCACCGGCCGCTCCGGGTCGCCGGAGGCGCCCAGCGTGATGAAGATGGGCAGGAAGTGATCCGGCGTCGGGTGCGCGTACGGCATGCCCGGCGCGCGACGGTAGTTCGCCAGCTCATCGACGTCGCCCCGGGCGAGGGCGTCGGCCACCCAGGCGTCGAAGTCGGAGGACCAGCCCGGCACCGTGCCCTGGGTGACCATCTCGGCGGTGATCGACCGCAGCCCGTGGGTCATGAACCCGGACCCGATGACCAGCACGCCCTCCTCGCGCAGCGGCCGCAGCCGGGCGCCGATGCCGATCAGCTCCTCCGGATCGTGCGTCGGCATGCTCAGCTGCAGCACCGGGACGTCGGCGAGCGGGTACATCGCCATCAGCGGCACCCACGCGCCGTGGTCAAGCCCGCGCCGGGGGTGCAGGTAGAGAGGGTCATTGTCGGGCATGTGCCTGGCGACCTGGTGCGCGAGCGTGGTGGCGTCCGGGGTCGGGTACTTCATCGTGTAGTACCGGTGGTGGAACCCGCCGAAGTCATAAACCAGCGGCGTGCCCGCTCCGGGCGCCGACAGGCACAGCGGCGCGGCCTCCCAGTGGGCGGACACGATCAGCACCGACTTGGGCTTCGGCAGCGACACCGACCAGTCCAGGAGCTGGCGTAGCCACAGCGCGTCGTCGAACAGCGGGGGAGCGCCATGGCTGAGGTACAGCGCGGGCAGCGGCCCGTCGGCGGGCCGCCAGTCGCGCTGCTCCCGGGAGCGGGCGCCCGCGCCGGGCAGGAAGTCGTCGTAGGCCCCAGCCGGGACGTCTGGGTTGATTATCGAGTTCATCGTCATTCTCCGGGACTGGCTTACCGCTTAGCGGATGGCCGGTCAAGACGATCCGGGCACTGGTCGTCGGGGTCGATGGCGCCCATGATGCGACGGCAGATGTCGTGCAGCTGCCGGGGCTGGGCCTTGGTAAGCGGGTCGAAGATGAGGCGCCGGACGGCCTCGACGTGACCGGGGGCCGTCTCGACGACCTTGGCCCAGCCCGCGTCGGTCATGATCGCCAGGGTGTAGCGCCCATCGCCGGGGTCGGGGGCCCGGCGCACCCAGCCGCGTTTCTCCAGCCGGGCGATTACCTGTGACATGCGGGGCAGCGACCCCTCGGCGAGCGCCGCCAGGTCGCTGATGCGCATCGTGCGGTCGGGCGCCTCTGACAGCCCGGCCATCACCTGGTACTCGAAATTGCTGATCCCGGCGTCCCGCTGCAGCTGCGCGTCCAGCGCGGACGGCAGCCGGACCAGCACGCTCACCAGGGCGAGCCAGGTCCGCCGCTCGTCGGCATCCAGCCAGCGCGCCGCCTCCTCCCGGGAACCCAGTTCTCCCTCCACGGCTCCAGCATAACTTAACGACTGAAGCGAACCGGCGGTCAGATGAGTTGCACCGTTAAATGATTATGGCCGTTGTCGGCGCCACCCGCTGGCCGGCTTCAGCTGGTGTTTACTACATGGGTGTAGTCGCTGGCCTACTATCGGGATCGTGAGTGATACCCGGATCCTGGTCGTCGAGGACGACGAGGCGATCGGCGACGAGCTCGTCCAGGCCCTCACCAGCCAGGGGTATCGCGCCATCCTCGCCCGCGACGGGTTCGCGTGCTTGGCCGTGGCGACGGTCGAGCCGCCGGACCTCGTGCTCCTGGACCTCGGCCTGCCCGATGTCGGCGGGGTCGCGCTGTGCAGCGACCTGCGCGCGGCGGCGCCGGACGCGGTGATCGTCGTGCTGACCGCCCGGACCGGTGAACTGGACGTGGTCGTGGCGCTGGACGCCGGAGCCGACGACTACCTGACCAAGCCGTTCCGGCTGACCGAGTTGCTAGCCCGGCTGCGCGCGCACCTGCGCCGTCGCCCCGCCTCGGGGGAGCGGACATCCATCGAGGCGGGCATCTTGCGACTGGACCTGCTGACGCGCCGTGCCTACCTCGGCCCCTCGGAGATGGTGCTCCGCCCCAAGGAGTTCGACCTGCTCGCGGTGCTGACCGCCAGCGCCGGGCAGGTCATCTCCAGGGACGAGCTGATGACGAGCGTGTGGGACGAGCACTGGTACGGGCCAACCAAGACGCTCGACGTCCACATCTCAGCGCTGCGCCGCAAGCTGATGTTCAAGGGCGAGCCCATCGCCCACATCACCACCGTCCGCGGCCGCGGCTACTGCTTCGAGCTCGCGGCCGGCCAGCCCCGGGGGGCGCGGGGGGATGCTCCGTTCGTCCCCCCGGGAGATGACTGAGTCCCGTTAGGCCCGGTCCCTGAGCCGGCCGCGACGGGGAACGTCACGGTGAAGACCGGCTTGGGCGCGGCCCGGCCCAGCAGCAGGCTCCCGCCCGCGGCGCTGGCCAGTGACCTGGCCAGCGGGAGCCCCCGGCCATGCCCGTCATCGGCCGCGAGGTCCGCCGGCGCGTCCGGGCCCTCCGCGCCCTCCGCGGGTTCCGGCGATTCCGGCGGCTCCTCCGGCATGCCCGGCCCATCGTCGGACACGTCGATCGCCACGCTCCCGTCAACTTGCCTGGCGGTCATGGTGACGGTGCCCTCGCCGTGCCAGAGCGCGTTGCTGAGCAGCACGTCCAGGATCTGCCGCAGCGCCGCCGGGGGAGCCGCGAAGCGCGGCAGGTGCGGCTCGACGACCCGGTCCAGGCGCCGGCCGCGCGCGTCCAAGGGCCCTTGCCACCGGTCGCCGACCTCGGTGAGCACCGCGCCCGCGTCAACCGGCACGAGCGTGAAGCCCGGCTGCCGGACCAGGCTGACCAGGTCCTCGACGATGTCCGACAGGTGCTCGCTGCGGGTCAGGGCATCCTTGAGCGCCGCCCGCAGGTCGGCATCCGGGCGCGTCACCGCTGACTCCAGGCCGACCCGCAGCGCCGTCAGCGGCGTCCGCAGCTGATGCGAGACATCGGAGCTGAAGGCCCGCTCCCGGTCCAAGAGCCGGCCCAGGTGCACGGCCGTGTCCTCCAGCGCCTCGCTGGCGGTATCCGTCTCGCGGACCCCGGATCGCTGCGCCCGGACGGAGAAGTCTCCGTCGCCGAGTGCCCGCGCCGCGTGGGTGAGCTGCTCCAGGGGCGCGGCCAGCCGCCGCGCCTGCCGGCGGGCGATCACCGCGGCCAGCCCGATGGCGATCGCCGCGAACAGCGCCATCGCCGCCCACGCCCGGTACACCCGGTCGATGACCGTGCTGTATGGGATGGCCACCCGGACCGTGCCGGCCACCTCCTGATCGGAGGCGATCGGGGCGATAGCCGCCAGGTCGCCCCCCTCGACGCCCACCCGGGCCGGGGACGTCCGGTGGCCGGCGGCCAGTGCCGACCTGTCCGGGCCGACGCCCGCCACCCGGCGGCCAGCGATGTCGTAGACCCCGACGCCCGACAGCGATGGCGTCTCGGGCAGCTTTTGCCCAGGAGCCGTGGGCAGGCTGTCGGGCACCACGACGGCCGCCCTGGCCGCCTTCTCCTGCAGCGTGGCGATGGCCTCCGACCGGTACAGCCGGTCGACGGCGACCGCGAGCGGCAACGCGAACAGGACCACCGCGAGCGTGGTCACCGTAAGGATCGATATCAGGACCCGTTGCCGCAGCGGGGTCCCGCTGGACGCTCCAGCCATAAGCAATAAGTATCGGCCATCTCCACCCGAAAGCGCCGGCGCGCTCGTAGTTCTCCTCAGAAAGCCCCCGCTCGTCCATGGGGAATACCTGGCGCGCCGCGCTGTTACATGCAAACGCATACATTAACTGGACCGCCCCAGGAGGCGAAGGTCAGATGCAGTTCGGAATCTTCTCGGTGAGTGACATCACCCGCGACCCGGTGTCGGGGCAGACGCCGAGCGAGGCCGAGCGGATCGACGCGATCGTGAAGATCGCGCGGAAGACCGAAGAGGTCGGGATGGACGTGTTCGCGATCGGCGAGCACCACAACCCGCCGTTCTTCAGCTCGGCGCCCACCACGCTGCTGTCGTACATCGCGGCGATCACCAAGCGGCTGGTCGTGACCACGTCGACCACGCTGATCACCACCAACGACCCGGCGCGCATCGCGGAGGAGTACGCGATGCTGCAGCACCTGTCCAAGGGGCGCATGGACCTGATGCTGGGCCGGGGGAACACCGCGCCGGTGTACCCGTGGTTCGGCCAGGACATCCGGCAGGGACTGCCGCTGGCACTGGAGAACTACAACCTGCTGCACCGGCTGTGGCGGGAGGACGTCGTGGACTGGGAGGGCAAGTTCCGCACCCCGCTGCAGGGCTTCACCTCCACGCCGCGGCCGCTCGATGACGTCCCGCCGTTCGTGTGGCACGGCTCCATCCGGTCCCCGGAGATCGCCGAGCAGGCCGCCTTCTACGGCGACGGGTTCTTCGCCAACAACATCTTCTGGCCCAAGGAGCACTACCAGCGCCTGATCGCCTTCTACCGCAAGCGCTTCGCGCACTACGGCCACGGCACGCCCGAGCAGGCGATCGTCGGCCTCGGCGGCCAGGCCTACATCGCCAGGAGCAGCCAGGACGCGATCAAGGAGTTCCGGCCCTACTTCAACGAGGCCCCCGTCTACGGTCACGGGCCGACGATGGAGGACTTCATGGAGATGACGCCGCTGTCGGTCGGCAGTCCCCAGGAAGTCATCGATAAAACGCTGACATTCCGCGAGTCCTTCGGCGACTACCAGCGCCAGCTGTGGCTGATGGACCACGCTGGCCTGCCGGTCGGCAAGGTGCTGGACCAGCTGGAACTGCTCGGCGGCGAGGTCGTGCCGGTGCTGCGCAAGGAACTGGCCGCGCGCCGCGCTGACGGCGTCGCCGAGGCGCCCACCCACGAGCTGCTAGTGCAGGCCAAGTATGGCGACGCGCAGCCGCGCCAGCCGCGCCCGAACGCCAACCGCGGCGACAACGT
Organism: Streptosporangiaceae bacterium; assembly: GCA_025934375.1. Classification (GTDB taxonomy): domain Bacteria; phylum Actinomycetota; class Actinomycetes; order Streptosporangiales; family Streptosporangiaceae; genus Trebonia. Next base: position 132,757 of record JAICYD010000001.1, read on the forward strand.
GACCGGCTCGTCCCCGTACCAGGACAGCGCCCAGCCGCGGGCCGCTGCCCTTCGGGAGAACTGATGCCGGATAGAACGCAGCGGGACGCCCGAGGGCAAGCGGTCTGTGCTTGTTCCCCCGGGGGCAGCAGGGCGAACGCAGCCTGGGAGGCGTTGCTCGCCGCGCACGCGACTTTGACCAAGGAGCTCGGCGAGCGCCGCGACGTGTGGGCGGAGGTCTCCATGAAGGAGTACGACGTCCTCTACACGCTGTCCAAGTGCCCGGCGCCGATCAGCCTCACCGAGCTGAACCGCCACGTCCTGCTCAGCCAGCCCGCCATGTCCCGCATGGTGGACCGGCTGGCCGGGCGGGGACTGGTCGGCCGGGAGGCCGACCCGCAGGACCGGCGCGGCGTGCGCCTGTCGCTCACGCCGGCCGGGCGCGAGCTGCAGCGCCGCGTCGGGCGCCAGCACGCCAGGGACGTGGCCCGCGCCCTGCGCGGGGCGCTAGATGCCGACGAGCTCCGCCAGCTGGAAGCGCTCGGCCGCAAGCTCGCCGCACGTCCGGCCCGATCATGAAAATTACCGCGCAACCCGCTGATAACAGCAAGAATAGGCCAAGCATCATGAGCACCTTCCCGCAGGAGCGATACGACGACCGGGCACGTCACGACGGCCGGCCGCAGACGTTGCGGCTCGTCGTCGTCAGCGCCGGCACGAGTGACCCGTCGTCGTCCCGGCTGCTCGCCGACCGGGTCGCCGCCCGCGTCGAGTCGCTGGCCGGGCAAGGCGGCCACGCGGTCGCGGCCTCGGTCATCGAGCTGCGCGAGCTGGCGACCGAGATCGCGACCGCGATGACATCCCAGCTCACCGGGCCCCGGCTGCAGGCCGCGATCGACGCCCTGGCCGCCGCCGACGGCATCGTCGTGAGCACCCCCGTGTACAAGGCCGGCCCCTCGGGCTTGTTCACCTCGTTCTTCCACGTGCTCGACAACGACCTGCTCATAGGCAAGCCGGTCGTGCTGGCCGCCACCGCCGGGACGCAGCGGCACGCCCTGGTCGCCGACGACCAGATGCGGCCGCTGTTCGCTTACCTGCGCACGCTGGCCGTGCCGACCTCGCTGTTCGCCGCGCCGGAGGACTGGGGCGACGCCGCCCTCAACAAGCGCGTCGACCGCGCCGCGACCGAGCTGGTCCTGCTCATGGACAGCGGCTTCGCCCGCAAGGTACGCCAGGAGTCCTGGGGCAGCTACCAGCACGAGTTGGGCAGCGCGAACGGCACCGAGACCGAGATCGACCTGGACACCGACATGATGCGCCTGGCCACCGGCGGCAGTGCCGTCAGATAACAGTGCCGTCAGATAACAGTGCCCTCAGATTGCAGTGCCCTCAGATTGCAGTGCCAGGGCCCTCAGCGAGCGCTTATCGGGTCTTCCGGCCGACGCCGACCAGGAATGAGGCCGACCGGGGCTCCAGGGCCGGTGGCTCGTCATCGCCCGTCCAGCCCTGGGCGGGCACCACCCCAGGCGGGACGATCTCAAGGCCGGCGAAGAAGCTGGTAAATTCCTCCAGCGAATAGATCCGCAGGTTCGCCGCCTTATACGCGGCCACGAAATCGCTGGAAAGGTCCTCGTTGCCGACCCCCACGGAGAGGATCACGTAACTGCCCGGGGCGATGGCCTCGACGAACGTCGCGACCGCCTCGCGCGAGGTTTCCAGGTCCAGGAAGTGCAGCACCCCGCACAGCACGAGGCACACCGGCTGGGTGAAGTCGATGAGCTTGTTGAGGTCGGGATCGGCCAGGATCGCCCGCGGGTCTCGCGCGTCGCCGCCTAGGGCGATGACGCTGTGGCTCCGGGCGAGCAGCGCGTCGGCGTGCCGGACGACGAGGGCGTCGTGGTCGAGGTAGGCGACCTTCGCGTCCGGAGCGATCCGCTGGGCGATCTCGTGCGTGTTGTCGGCGGTCGGCAGCCCGGCGCCGACGTCGATGAACTGCCGGATCCCCGCCCGCGTCACATAGCCGACCGAGCGATAGAGGAACTGCCTGTTCTCCCGCGCCATCTGGGCCGCGAGCGGGTTGATGGCAAGCATCTTCTCCGCCAGCGCGCGATCAGCGGCGAAGTTGTCCTTCCCGCCCAACCAGTAATCCCAGACCCGGGCGACATTCGGCCTGGTCGTGTCAAGGGAAGCTACCCCATCAGGATTCAGCCCCATATCTGGCTGATCTTACACACTTCCCAGCCCCTTAACGATAGGAGCCAGGAAGGCGCAACGCGGCATTGTGCCAGGGCACCCCGCGGTGAGCGGCCCGTTCGCGCCGCGCTAGCCAGAGTCCGCCTCGGAGTAGGTCTCGCGGTCCAGGGCCGCGAAGTCCCAGGCGCCCGCCCCGCCGGAACGGCGGACCGTGGACACGATCGCGGAGCCGCCATCGACCGAGACGGTCTCGCCGGTCATGTAGGACGACTCCTCCGAGAGCAGGAACGCCACCACCGAGGCGATCTCATCGGGGGTCCCGGCCCGGCGCAACGGCGCGCTCGCCGCCCGGCGCACCATGTCATCGCGCCCGCTGGCCGAGAACAAGTCCGTGGGCACGATTCCCGGGGCGACGGCGTTCACCCGGATCCCCAGCGGCCCGCCGTACATCGCCGCGCCGTGCAGCAGTCCCAGGACCGCGTGCTTGGACGTCTGGTAGGCGATCAGGTCGGCGCTGCCGCGCAGGCTCGCGATCGAGGCGGTCAGCGCCACGTTCCCGGCCGAGCCGGCCGACCGGTACAGCCGGAACGCCCCGCGCAGGCCAAGGAAGACCCCGCGCACGTTGACCGCCATGACCCGGTCGAACCCGTCGGCATCCAGGTCCGGGAGCGCGTCCGGTGAGCCGGGGATGCCCGCGTTCAGGTGGTGCAGGTCCACCCGGCCGAACGCGGCGACCGCCTCGCGCAGGTAGCGCTCCACGTCGGCCTCCACCGCCACGTCGGCCGCGACCCCGATGGCCTCGCCGGGCAGCGCCCCGGCGACCTTCGAGGCGGCGTCGCCGTCGATGTCGACCACGACCACGCGGCAGCCCTCGACCGACAAGCGGCGGGCGCTCGCGGACCCGAGCCCGCCCGCGCCGCCAGTGACGACGGCGACCTGGCCGGCCAGCCCGTTCACGTCGCCTCCTTCCCGGCGAGCTTGGCGATGCGCAGGCGGCCGGCCGCCTCGTAGTGCTCCTCGGACAGGGCCAGGTGCTGCCGGGCAGCCAGGATGTTGCGCAGGTGCCGCTGCATCGGGTTGGACAGCGACAGCACCCGGCCGCCGCCGTACCGGAACAGGTCGACGACGATCTCGGTGCACGTCTCGACGGTGAAGACGGACGCCGTCGTGACCGCGACCTGCAGTTCCTCCGACGGAACGACTCCGGAGGCGGCCGCGGACCAGCACGCGAGCATGGCCTCGCGGTGCAGCAGCCGCGCCGCGTTCAGCTTCACCTCGGCCCGCCCGAGCTCCTTGTGGAACACCGCGCGGTCGCTGACCACCGGCCCGCCCGGGAACCGCGCCGTCCGGGCGGCCAGGGCGGTCATGTCATCCAGGGCACGGCGCGCCAGGCCGACGGCCAGCGGCGGCACCTCGTTGGACACGAACGCCGGCATCCCCAGCCGGAACAGGTCCCCGCCCCGCGCCGCGGGCATCCCCAGCTCATAGCACCGGGCGGCCGGGACGAACAGGTCGCTGACCGACCAGTCCAGGCTCCCGGTGCCCTGCAGGCCCGCGACGTGCCAGTTGTCGATGACCTCGGCGTCGGCCTTGGGCACGGTGAAGACCACCATGCGCCCGAACCCAGTGCCCGCCGCCCCGTCCCCGGAAGATCCCGGCTCCGGCGGGGGCTGCGGAACCGAGAACGCCCCGATCAGCCATTCCGCGTGCATGATCCCGCTGGAAAACCCCCACCGGCCGCTGACCTGGTACCCGCCATCGACCGGCACGCCAGTGCCGCGCGGCGCGAGCTGCCCGGCGACCACCGGCAGCGGCCGCTCGGCCGGGAACATCTCCCGCGCTCCCGCCCCGGGTATCCAGCCGCTGGACAAGCCGCAGCAGCCGGCCCCGATCATCGCGGCCCAGGCCACCGACACGTCAATGTAGGCCAGCTCCTCGACCACGTCGCAGAACGCGATCGGGTCCAGCGGGGTCCCGCCGAGCTCGGCGGGCGTCTTGAGCCAGAACAGCCCGAGTCCCCGCAGGGTCTCCACCGTGTCCTGCGGAAGGGTCCGCAGCCCCTCGGCCGCGTCCCCGGCCGCCTCGAACTCCGCGCGGTGCCGCCCGATCGCGGCGATCAGCTCCTGTGCGAGGCCCTCGTTCATGAGGCTTCTACCCCGAGGTGCCGCAGCGCCGGGATCACCTCGGAGGCGAACAGCTCCGTCGAGCGCCGCGTCTGCTCGCGGGTCGCCGGGCCGATCGCGAACAGCCCGATGAGCTGCCCGTAGCCGCCGAGCTGCTCGTGCATCGCCGTAAGGCGGGCGGCCACGGTGGCCGGGCTGCCGACCACGGCGTACCCGTCGGCCAGCAGCTCCGCGTACGACAGCGCGGTGAACGGCTTGCGGTCGATGGACAAGATCCCGCGCAGGGAGCCGGGCGACACGTAGCCCGGCGGGTTGACCATCTCCATGGTTTGCTTAAGCCCCCGCCGGAACAGCCACATCAAGGCGGGCTCGGCCTCGCGGTGCGCCTTCTCGTCGGTGTCGGCGACGTAGACCGGGACCGACAGCGCGATCTTCTCCGGGTCGGGCACGTAGCCCAGGTCGGCCGCCGCGCGCCGGTAGCCGTCGAACCACAGGCGCACGACGCGGGTCGGCGCGTACACGGACATGAACGTGTACCGGTGCAGCGCGCAGAACTTCATCGTCTCGGTCGAGCCGGCCCCCGGGATGTACACAGGCGGGTGCGGCTGCTGCACCGGGCGCGGCCACAGGTTGACGTACCTGTACTCGTAGTTCTCGCCGTACCACTCGAACATCTCTTCGGAGGTCCATGCCTTGATGATCAGGTCGTGCGCCTCGTTGAACCGGGAGCGGGACCTGGTCGGGTTGACGGAGTGCGCGAAGTACTCCCAGCCGATCCCGCGCACGAACCCGGAGTCCACGCGCCCGTTGGACAGCAGGTCGAGCATCGCGATCTCCTCGGCGACCCGCAGCGGGTTGCCCCGGATGCCGATCGCGTTGCCCAAGACCATGATGCGGGCCTGCTGGGTCCGCCGGGTCAAGGCGGCGGCCATGATGTTCGGGGAGGGCATCAGGCCGTAGGCGCTCTGGTGGTGCTCGTTGACCGCCACCCCGTCGAACCCGACATGGTCGGCGTATTCCAGCTCGTCCAGGTACCGGTGGTAGAGCTGGGAGCCGAGCTTGGGGTCGAAGTGCTTGTTCGGGAAGGTCAGCGCCGAGGTGTCGTAGGCCTCGTCGAAGTCGTCCGGCAGGTACGGGTAGGGCATCAGGTGGAAGAAGCTGAACTTCACGTGGTCACTCCGTGCTCTGCTGGCCGGCGAAGCTGGCGACCAGGTCCGCGAACTCGGCGGGCTTCTCGAAGTACATGGCGTGGCCGCAGCCGGCGACGCTGGCGAACGTGGCCCCGGGGATGCGCTCGGCGTACCGGTGAGCGTGGGCCACCGGGATGAGCCGGTCGTCATCCGGCGCGACCACCAGCGTCGGGACGCTCACCCGGCGCAGCCGGCGCTCCAGCTTGGGGTCGTGAAGGTACGGGGCCCAGCTGAACCGCGCCATCGCCGTGGCGTCCCGGTAGGCCGCCAAGATGGCGTCGACGTCGGGCGGCCCGGCCGCGGCGGGCGCGGGCGTCGGGTCATGGAACAGCGTGGCGGCCAGCCGCGCGGGCGGCATGAGGAAGATGTCCGGCACCGGGTGCCCGTCGAGCCGCAGCCCGGCCGCGCTCAGCAAGGTGAGCGACCCGATCCGGTGCGGCGAGTGAACGGCGAGCTCGGCCGCGATCCACCCGCCGAACGACGCCCCCACCACGTGCGGCCGCTCCAGCTCCAGGGCGTCCAGGACGTCCAGGTAGTGGTAGACGAGGTCGTCCATCGCCTCCACGTCCGGGAAGTCGTCGGACTTGCCGAACCCCGGATGGTCGGGCGCGATGACGTCGAAGCTGGCCGCGAGCAGCTCGTGGAACTCGTGCCAGGCGCCCGCGCCGCCGGCTGCGTGCAGGAACAGGAGCGGATCGCCCGCCCCGCCCCGGAATAGGTGCACCCGGCCGCCGGGGACTTCCAGGAATCCCTCGGTCGGAATGCCAGACACGGCAGGCAAAGGGGCCACCTCCTGGGTTTGTGGTCTCGATAGGACGCTAACCCGCCCGCGTGCGCCGCGCCATGGGTAGGCGAGTGTTACGAACTAGGTTGTGCGCGGCCCCAACGACGGCCGGTCTTGTTCTGGCGTCTGGCACGTTCGTTACTGCCTGCGACTGATAGAGGCGCTTTCGTGGAGAAATGCGCCTGCAGAGTGTAATAACTCCGTGATATTTCCGTGAACCGATTGAGCCGTATACCCGGGAGTCGCTACGGTTCATCACGACTTCCGGTCGCGTTCTCGCGACGCCGGACAGGCTGTGAGCGAATCACGAAGGTCACCGATTCGCGGTGAATCATAGACAGGAGCGTGACAGGCACGTGGGCAAGCTGCGACCGGGGGGGACGTGGGTTAGGGGAGGTGCCGCCCGCAGTGACACAGCCCGCAGTGACACAGCGGGCCGGGTCGCCGGCCGCCGGGTCACCGCGCGCCGGGCCACGGCTGCTGTGGCCGCCGTCGTCGTCGCGGGCGGTGTCGTGTTCTTCAGCCAGGCCGCCGGGGCCTCGCCCAAGCCAACCATCGAGCAGGTGCAAAAGCAGGTCAACGCCCTGCAGGCGCAGGTCGACCAGGTCGGCCAGCAGTACGTCCAGATTGGCCAGCAGGTGGTGGCGGCCAAGGCGCAGCTGGCCAGCGTGCAAAAGCAGGACGGCACCGCCGAGGCGCTGTTCACCGCCGCGCAGTCCCAGCTACGGCAGGTAGCCGTCGCCTCCTTCGAGAACGCCAACCAGTCCTCGATCGCGGGCCTGTTCACCACCGGCGACCCGACGCTGGTGCTGCGGCAGGCATCGCTGCTCGAGGAGCTCGGCAGCACCCACAGCGCGCAGGTCGCCAAGTTCCTCGGCGCGGCCCAGCAGGTGGCGGCCGCCCGGCAGCGGGTGGCGAACACCGAGGTAGGCATCCAGCAGCTGCAGACCCAGCTGGCGGCCAAGAAGGCCAACCTGAACAAGCTCCTGGCGGCCGGCCAGGCGCAGCTGGAGTCGCTGAGCCTGCAGCAGCAGGCCGCGGTGGCCGCCGCGGCGATCGGCGGCGGCAGCGACGGCATCACCAGCGCCACCTACACCGGGCCGACCAACACGCCCGCCGGCAAGGCGGTGGCGTTCGCCTACTCCAAGCTCGGCACCTGGTACCTGTGGGGCGGCACCGGCCCGCGCTACGACTGCTCCGGCCTCGTGCAGGCCGCCTGGGCCTCGGCCGGGGTTTCCATCCCGCGAGTCACCTACGCGCAGTACGCGGCCCTGCCACACATCCCCAAGTCCCAGCTGCGCCCCGGTGACCTGGTGTTCTTCGAAGGCCTCGGGCACGTCGGGATGTACGTCGGCGGCGGCCTGATGATCGACGCGCCGGAAACCGGCAAGCAGGTCCGGCTGCTGCCGCTGGACTCCACCTGGTACCTGCAGAACTACGTCGGCGCGGGCCGGCCAGGCTAGACAGTTGCGGGAGCGGCGGCGGCCACCACCCGCCGCCGCCCTGGCCAGGAGACCGCCAGCAGTAGCAGCAGCCCCGCGACCAGCGGCACCCACCAGGCCAGCACGTTGTGCCAGGGACCCTGGCCCTGCGCGGTCACGCCGCCGGCGATGACCCCGGCCACCAGCAGTCGCACCCAGCCCCCGTAGGCGGCCGGGATCAGCACGACCGCCAGCGCCGGCCACGGGTAGTACGAGACCATCACCGGCTCGAAGAACGACCGCAGGGCCAGGGCCAGGGCGGCGAACCACAGCACTTCAGCCACAACGGCTGGCTCCCACTGAGCGTTGCCAGCCCCGGTCGCGGCGGTCCCGCCGGCCGCCGGTCCCCAGCGGCGGCGCACCACGACCGCGCACAGGCAGGCAAGCACGATCGTCGCCAGCCGGAACGGCCCGGCCGCCACGTTGCCGCCCGCCATGTGCGGGGCCAGCGACGTCCACGCGGTCGGGTGGTTGATGACGGGGGAGTTCGGCTGGCTGGTCACCGACGTGTACATCGCGCCCCAGTTGGCCACCCCCGCGATCCCCAGCAAGATCGCCGACGGCAGCGCCGCGCGGACCAGGAACCCCGCGATGCGCCGCCCGGGCAGCAGCGCCACCACGGTCGGCACCGCGAGCAGCACCAGCGGCTGGACGCAGATCGCCGCCCCGGCCAGCCAGCCCGCCCGGACCGGGCGGTCATCGGCCAGCGCGAGCACCGCGTACAGCAGCAGTCCGACGGCCACCGCATCCTCCGGGTGCCCCCACCGCGCGGAGACGCTCCACAGGGCGCACGCCCCCGCGACCGCGAGCAGGCCGCGCTTCCACCAGGAGACCCCGAGCCGCTCGGCCAGGGCGTCGGCGGCGAACAACTGCACGCAGCACAGCGCTATCTGGTATGGCCCGGCGATCAGCCACACCGCCGGGTGCAGGTTGTCCGGCCCGGGGATGTGCAGCGACAACCCCAGGCCGCTGATGATCGCGGCGACCGGCGCGAGGATGATCGCGGTGCCGGGCAGCGAGACCAGGCCGGTTGGCTGGGTGTACAGGCCGCCGACCTGGCCGTGCACCAGGCGGGTAGCCGCTACGAGGGTGCCCCAGTAGTCGTAGGGCAGCGCCCACTCGGTAGCGTGCAGGATCCGGTCCGGCCCCCACGTCGTGGTGAGCATGCCCACAATGATCAGCCCGGCGCTCGCCACTAGCGGGAAGAGCCTCCTGACCAGCCGGTCCCGCATACTGCCCCCTCGCCTTGCCCCATTAGTACGTTCTGAGCTGCGTGCTAATGTACATGGGCCGGACCCGGTTAATCCCGGTCCGGACAGCGTGCCAGGTAGCGAAGCCGGTGAAGGCCGCCCCAGCGGTCCCATTCCGGCGCTGTCCCGCAACTGTGACGGCTCTCGTGAGCAACCCCCAGGGGTGCCCGCGGCGCCCCAGCCAGGTCGACTCCTGACCCGCCGGACGACATCAGCCCTCGTGGGAAGGGCGATCCGTCCCGGCAGTGACGTGGGCGCCGGCCGGCCCGCCCGATCCGCCGGCGGCCTCGCCTTCCTGCCCGCTCCGGGAGGAAGCACCCCCGTGAAAGCCCTCACCCCCGTGGCCAGCGCGGTCCTGGCCGCCTGCGCGCTCACCGCGCTCGCCGCCTGCGGCTCGTCGGGCAGCAGCAGCCAGCCCTCCGCCCAGTCCTCAACTCCGGCGCCCGGCGGCGGGCCAGTGGCATCGTCGTCCACTCCGGCTGCCGCCCAGTTCCCGGTGACCATCAGCGCGCCCGGCGGCCCGGTCACCATCAAGGCTCAGCCCGAACGGATCGTGTCGCTGTCCCCGACCGCCACCGAGGACCTGTTCGCGGTCGGCGCGGGTAAGCAGGTCGTGGCCGTCGACTTGTCCTCCAATTACCCGGCGGGCGTGCCGAAGACCAGCCTCAACGGCGTCACGCCGAACGTGGAGGCGATCGCGGGGTACAGCCCGAGCCTGGTCGTCACCGACCAGGACGCCAACGGCCTGGTGGCCGGGATGAAGAAGCTCGGCGTCCCGGTGCTGGTCGAGCCGGCGGCGGCGAGCGTCGACGAGGCGTACGCGCAGATCACGCAGATCGGCCAGGCCACCGGGCACCTGGCCGGCGCGCAGGACGTAGTCGCCGGGATGCGCGCGAACGTCGCCGCCGACCTGGCCAAGGCCGGGACGGCGCACAGCGACCTGTCCTACTTCTGGGAGGTGAGCGCGAACCCGTACTACTCGGCCACCTCCAAGACGTTCGCGGGCTCGATCGCCGCGATGTTCGGCCTGAAGGACATCGCCGACGCCGCCGCCAAGGCCGCCGACGGCGGCTATCCGCAGCTGACCCCGGAGTACATCCTTTCCGCGAAGCCGCAGATCATCTTCCTGACCGACAACCAGGCCACTGACGGCGGCCAGACCCCGGCGGTCGTCGCCGCCCGCCCCGGCTGGTCGGCCATCCCGGCGGTCAAGAACCACGAGGTCATCGCGATGAATGATGACGTCGCGGCCCGCTGGGGCCCCCGCCTCCCGCTGCTGGTCGCCGAGATCGCCGCCGCCGTCGAGAGCGCCGCTGGCAAGTGAGGCCACGCCGCCCGGGGAGCCGGGCCGCCCTGATCGGCGCAGCGGCGGCCTTCGTGGTCGCCGCCGCGCTGGTCAGCGTCTTCGTCGGGGCGGCCAACCTGAACCCCGTCGCGGTCGCCACCGCCATGGCGGGCAAGGTCCCGTTCCTTGGCGTCCACAGTGGCCTGTCGCCCCTCGACAGCGCGGTGCTGTTCCAGATCCGGCTGCCCCGCATCGTGCTCGGCGCGCTGGTCGGCGCCCTGCTAGCCGTCACCGGGGCTGGCTACCAGGGAGTGTTCCGCAATCCCCTGGTCGACTCAGGGATGCTGGGCGCCTCCGCGGGCGCCGGCCTCGGCGCGACGATCGCGATCGTGTACCTGGGCGGCCTGGGCCCGGCCGTCGTCCCCGTCGCCGCGTTCACCGGCTCGCTGGCCGGGGTCGCGATCGCCTCCCTGGCCGGGGCGATCGGCGCGGCGCGCGGGTCCCTGGGATCGGGGACGGCGACGTTGCTGCTGGCCGGGATCGCGGTCGGCATGTTCTTGACCGCCGCGCAAACCGTCGTGCTGCAGCGCTCGGCGCAGGTGCTCCAGCAGGTGTACTCCTGGCTGCTCGGCTCGCTGTCGGGTGCCAGCTGGCAGCAGGTCATCGAGATCCTGCCGTACGCGGGCGTCAGCGTCGCGGTGATCTTGCTGCACGGCAGGCACCTGGATGTCTTGTCGGTCGGCGATGACGAGGCGCGGGCGCTGGGCATCAATCCCCAGGCCGTCCGGGCGATCGCCATCGGATCATGTGCCCTCGCGGCCGCCGCCGCGGTGGCGGTCAGCGGCTTGATCGGGTTCGTGGGGATCATCGTCCCGCACGTGGCGCGGCGCCTGGCCGGCCCGTCGTACCTGATGGTGCTGCCGCTGTCCCTGCTCGGCGGAGCGGGCTTCCTCGTGCTCGCCGATACCCTGGCGCGCACCGTGCTCGCGCCCTCAGAGCTCCCGATCGGCGTGGTCACCGCGTTGATCGGCGCCCCCGCGTTCATCTGGGTGCTGCGCGGCACGCGGGCCGTGGACACGTGACCGGGCTGGCGGTCCAGGACCTTTTCGTTACCTTGGACCAGACTCAGGTGCTGCACGGCGTCAGCTGCCAGACGCCCCCCGGGGGGTGGCTGTGCCTCATCGGGCCCAACGGCGCGGGCAAGTCCACCGTCTTGCGGGCGGCGGCCGGGCTGCTGACCTACGGCGGGACGATCCGCCTCGGGGAGGCCGACCTCGGCTCGCTGCGCGGCCGGGCGCGGGCGCGGGCGATCGCCTACGTGCCGCAGGCCCCGGTCCTCCCGCCCGACATGCTGGTCGCCGACTACGTGCTGCTCGGCCGGACCCCGCACCTGGGGTACCTGAGCAGGCCCGGGCGCCGGGACCGCCTGGTCGCGGAGGCGGCGCTGGGCCAGCTGGACGTATCCCAGTTCACCGGGCGGCGGCTGGAGCAGATGTCCGGCGGCGAGCGACAGCGGGTCGTCCTCGCCCGGGCGCTGGCCGCCGAGCCGTCGGTGCTCCTGCTCGACGAGCCAACCTCGATGCTGGACATCGGGCACCAGCAGCAGGTGCTCGAGTTGGTGGACGGCCTGCGCCGGTCCGCCGGCCTGACCGTGGTGTCGACGTTGCACGACCTCACCATCGCCGGGCAGTACGCCGATGAGCTGGTGCTTCTCAATGCCGGGCGGGTGGCGGCGGCCGGGTCCGCAGCGGCGGTGCTGACGCCCGATCTCATCGCGCAGGTGTACAGCGCCCGGGTTGAGGTACGTAAGGGGCATGATGGGCGGCCGGTGGTCGCCCCAGTGCGGAACGTTCAGTGAATCTTGTAACTCTTTGGACGGCCAGGCCGTTTACTAGATGCATAGCGCTTCGCTGACCTAGGGGTGACCGATGTCGTACGAGCCTTATCCCGGCGGCGGGTACCAGCCGTATCCAGGCGGGCCCGATGGGGGGCTACCGGAGTGCCGCCAGGCGCCGCCCAGCGTGCTCAACGCGGTCAAGCTCATGTGGGCCGGCGCGGGCATCAGCCTGATCAGCGTCATCATCGGCCTGGTGACCATTGGCTCGCTGAAGACGGCGATCGAGCAGGCGAACCCGAACCTGTCCTCCTCGCAGGTGTCGGCGGTCGCCACCGCGAGCGTCGCCGCCGTGGTCATCGTGGGGCTGCTGGGCGTCGGGCTGTGGATCTGGCTCGCCCAGATGTGCAAGGCCGGGAAGAACTGGGCCCGGGTGACCGGCACGGTGCTGTTCGGCATTGACACGCTGTTCCAGCTGATCTCGTTCACGCGCTCGGCCGCCCTCGCGGGCCGGATTCCCGGGCTGATCGTCTGGCTGGTCGGGCTGGGCGCGGTCATCTTGCTGTGGCAGCGGCCGTCCAGCGACTACTTCAAGGGGCAAGCCGCACCCTGGTAAACCCGCATGATGCTGCTACAACCCGGGGGGCGACCCCCGTGCCCCCGAGAGTATGCCCGATGAAGAGAGGCATTTTACCGGGCATACAATCGGGCGATGACGGCCAGTGAACTCCCGATAGAGCTGCTGGCCGGGGCCGGGACCGTCATCGCCGCGATCGTGGCGGCGCGGCTCGCGCACACGCTCGGCCTTCCGGCCCTGCTCGTCTTCCTCGGCCTTGGCCTGGCCCTGGGCGAGTCCGGGGCCGGGATCCAGTTCAGCGACGCCCGGGTGGCCGAGGTCCTCGGGCTGTGCGCGCTGGTCCTCATCCTCGCCGAAGGCGGGCTGACCACGAACTGGGCGCACGCCCGTCCCGCGATGGGCGGGGCGCTGCTGCTGGCCACCCTGGGCGTGGCGGTCGCGACCGCCGTGGTCGCCGGGTGCGCGCACTGGCTCCTCGGGTTCGACTGGCGCTCGGCGCTGCTGCTGGGCGCGGTGCTCGCGCCCACCGACGCCGCCGCCGTCTTCTCGGTCCTGCGCCGCCTGCCGCTGCCGCCGATGCTGTCCGGGATGCTTGAGGGGGAATCCGGCCTCAACGACCCGCCATCCGTCCTGGCGGTCACCTTGCTATCGTCGGCCGGGGCGGCCGCCCATCGCGCGGGCGAGGCCGCCGGGCACCACACGTCGGCGTGGCTCATCGCCGCGGAGGTGGCCTGGGAGCTGATCGGCGGCCTGGCCATCGGGCTGCTGACCGGCCTGGCCGGCGGGTACCTGCTGCGCCGGGCGGCGCTGCCATCTTCCGGCTTGTACCCCGTCGCCGTGCTCGGGCTGATCGTCGCTGTCTACGGGGCGGCGTCCGTCGCGGCGGCCAGCGGCTTCCTCGCCGTGTACGTGGCGGCGGTCGTGCTCGGCAACGCGCGGCTGCCGCACCACTCGGCCACCCGCGGCTTCGCCGAGGGAATCGGCTGGCTGTCCCAGATCGGCCTGTTCGTCATGCTCGGCCTGCTGGCCTCCCCGGGCCGGCTGCCCGCCCAGATCCTCCCCGCGCTGCTGGTCGGCCTGGTCGTGGTGTTCCTCGCTCGCCCGGCCGCGGTCACCGCCTCCATGCTCACGCTCCGGCTAAGGCCGCCGCCGGGCCGCGGCTGGCCGCCGCGCCTCCCGCGCTGGGAGCTGCAGACGCACGCGCGCGGCCGGCCGCACTGGCGGATCCGCGCCCGGCGCGTGGTCCCCGTGCCGGCCGCGCCTGCCCGGGCGATCGTGACCTGGCGCGAGCAGGCGTTCTTGTCGTGGGCGGGGCTGCGCGGCGCGGTCCCGATCGTGCTGACCACGATCCCGCTGAGCTCGGCCGTCCCCGGGGCCGCCCGGCTCTTCGACATCGTGTTCATCGTCGTCATCGTGTTCACGATGCTGCAAGGCCCCACGCTCCCGTGGGCCGCCAGGCGGCTGCGCGTCGCCGCGCCCGCCGAGCCGCTCGAGATCGAGGTCGAGGCCGCGCCGCTGGAGGAACTGCACGCCGACCTGCTCCAGGTCGAGGTCCCCGAGGGATCCCGGCTGCATGGCGTCGAGGTCTATGAGCTGCGGCTCCCGTCAGCGGCCAACCTGGCGCTGATCGTCCGCGACGCCGCGAGCCTGGTCCCCGGACCGACCACGGTGCTGCGGGCCGGGGACCGCCTGCTCATCGTCTGCCCCGCCAACGTCCGCTCCCAGGCCGAGCGCCGCCTGCGCGCCGTCAGCCGCTCCGGCAAGCTAGCCGGCTGGTTCGGCGAGCACGGCCTCTAGCCCCAGGTGACCACGCGGGCGGGGCGGATCGTCACGACGACGCGCGTGTCGCCCGGTTGCTCGCGGGAGCGCAAGTCGGCGCCGCCGTACTTGGCGCCGATCTTGGCGGCGAACTCGTAGTCGGGGTCAGGGGTGATCTCCGCTTCGCCGCGAAGCTCGACGTAGCGGTACGGCGGGTCGCCAGCGATGAGCGCGCTGACCACCGGGTTGGCCTGAAGGTTCTTCACCTTCTGGCGGGCGGTGTTCAGCGAGAGCTTGACGGTGTCGCCCTCGGCGAGGAACCAGACGACGGAAAGCTGGGGGCGACCGCTGGCGCCGATCGTCCCCAGCGTCAGGAACTGCCCGTTAAGCAGGTCGCGATGCGATTCAGGAATGCTCGTCATGCCCCGAACTCTATGGGTGCGCCTTCACCGGCACATCGTTCACAGCCACATCAATGCCCGCTGTCACCGCGTCCCCGGGCACAGGCGCGCGCCGCCGTCGCCCGACGGCCATCGCGGTGAGCGCGCCGAGCAAATTCCTGCCGGAACGCCCGCTCCAGCGGCTCGCTCGCCTCCCGGGGGGTACGGGGGGTCGCCCCCGGGAGGCATCAGAGCTCACGCATCCATGGCAGCCTCGACCCACGGGCCGGTTGCCGCGCCGTCCCGCTGTCCCGGTGCCTGGGAATGCGGCGCGGTGGTTATCGCCGAATACTCGTCAGCCTGCGTCGGCGTGTAGATCAGCAGCGCGTACTTCATGAGCGCCTCCTGCGGTCGAAGCTACGGGTTGTCCATAGCTACGCGCCAGCGCCCCGGATATCGACAGGGCTACTCCAGGGGCTGGCGGGCGATCTCACGGGGCTCGCGGCCCGATAGCAGCCAGCTCACCGCGGCCGCGAACAGCGGCATGGCGATCAGGATCAGCAGCAGGTTGGCCACCGGGATGCTGCGCAGGGCCGACAACTGGTTCAGTGAGTTGGTGCGGAGGAACCCGATCGTCGCCAGGTAGCCGCCCGCCACGCCGGTGACCGCCCCGGTGAACGCCAGCGCGAACGCGGTCGTCGCGACCAGCGTGCGGCGGGTGTGCCTGCCAGCCCCGGTCGCGGTTAGCGTGCGCAGGTCGCGGGCCGCCTCGCTGCGGACCAGCCCGACGCTCATCCCGAGAATGCCCAGCGCCAGCGCGATGCCGAAGACCGTAGAGTCATTGACGATCGTCGATAGCGAAGGGATGCTGTTGCGCGTCTCGATGCTCAGCCCGGCCGCCGCCGCCGCCTGCCGGGCGCTGGTGACCTGCGCCGGCGTCAGCGCCGACGGCGCCTGGATCAGCCAGCCGGACGTGACGAGCTTCGACCCGAGGCCCAGCTTGGCGACCGCGTGCTCGGTGATCACCGTGTTGGGCGCCGACGTGCCGGCGGGCAGCGCGCTGACGTACTGGATCTTCGGGCTGGCGAGCGCGCAGGCGGGCGGGCAGGTGTTCGCGTCCACGTTCCCGTGGTCGTAGTCCAGCCGCATCAGCGGCATCGTGTCCAGGCCGGGCCGCATCGACAAGATGAGGGCGTCGGGCTTGACCCGCGCCTGGCTGATCCCGAACGCGGCGAGCAGCTGCGGGGTCGCCACGTAGATCGGGCCGGACCAGGCGCGTCCGGGCGCGTCATGGCTGAGGGTCGCGGTGGTCGACTCCAGCGTGATCGGCGCGCTGGCGCCCAGCGCCCTGGCGATGCCCTGCGTCGCCGTCACCTGCGCGGCCGTGGGCTGCGCGGCGGACGGCGGCGGGCCCTCGTGTATCTTGCCGGTCCCGCCCCCGCCGGGCCTGTCCTGATTCGCCGGGGGTGGCGGGCCGGACTGGGCCAGGCCCCCGTAGGGTCCGGCCGGGGTGTAGACGGCCAGCTGGTTCGGCGCGAGGTTCGGGCCGGCGTAGTCGAGCACGTTGCCGAAGCGCGCCGCGCTGGCCACGCAGATGATCACCGCGATGAGCGTGGACAAGCTGATCGCCGCCAGTGCCGGGCCCGACCTGGCCCGGTACCGGGCCAGGTCGCGCAGCGCCAGCCGCGCCGCTACCGGGGCCCGGCCGCCCAGCCGGGCGATCAGGCCCAGCCCGGCCGGGGATAGCAGCACGATCGCTACGGTCAGCGCGACGAAGCCCAGGACCAGCGCCCCCATCCCCTTGGACTGTCCGCCGCCGTTGCCGGCGGTCGCGCCCGCCACGCCGCACAGCAAGAACGCGGCGACGAGGAACGCGGTCCCCACCGGGACGGCCAGCCGGCCGGTCTTCTTCGGCGCGGGCGGGCGGCCCGACAGCGCCGCCACGACGGGCACCCGGGAGATCGTCTTCGCCGGCCGTGAGGCGGCGAAGTAGCTCGCCGCGATGGCCAAGAGCATTGAGATACCGATGACCATCCACGGGAGCTGGAGCGTTCCGATCACGTGATGGGCGCTCGCCTGGGCCGTCGGCCGGTAGATCACCCAGCCTACGAAGCCGATGAAGAATCCGGCGAACGCCCCGACGACGCCGGTGGCCACGCCATTGGCGCGGATGACGAGCCGGATGTTCCCCTCGGTCGCACCCTGGGCGGCGAGCATCCCGATGGAGCGCAGCCGCCGCTGGGCCAGCATCGTGAAGCCGCCCACCCCGACCAAGGCGATGAGCAGCATGCCGAGGGTAGCCGCGGCCAGCGAGATCGTCTCCGGGTTGACGACGTTGTTGTTGGCGGCCTGCGCCACGTCGGTGACGGTGGGGCCGATCCGGCCGGGGTCGGCCCCGCCCGCGTTGAACAGCGCCGTGACCTGGTCGGGTCTGGTCACCTGGCCCGGCGCGACGAGCGCGAACTCATCCAGCAGGTCCTGCGGGTTTTTCACGAGGCCGGTGACCGCGCGGCTGATCCCGCCGGAGGTCCAGGTGCCCCCGACGGACAGGTGCAAGTCGCTGGCCACGCCGCTGGTCACCGCGACCTCGCCGGGACCGCTGGGGTAGCGGCCGCTGACTAGTTGAAGCAGCGGCTGGCCGAACGCGCCGTGCGGGTCCTGGGCGCGGAGGGTGAACGTCTGCACCGAGCCGGGGACCGGCATCGTCTGGTTCTCGATGACGTCGACCCTGCCGAACCGGCGGGCCAGCGCGGCGACCTGCGCGTTGACCTTCGCCGGCGCCCCGGAGAACGTCGCCGCGTCCTGGGCGGTGCCGAACTCGGCGGTTGTGGTGGGCTGCGTGCCGGCCGCCACCGCCGAGGCGACGAACGTGGCCGCCACCGCGGCGGCGATCAGCGCGAAGATCAGCGCCTGCTGCCGCCACTCGCGGCGTAGCAGGCGAAAGCCCCACCGGATGACCGCGCGCCGCGCCGGGGCTCCGCCGCCCCGGGGGTGCCCCGTGGCGGCGGGCCGTTCGGCTATCACCGTGCTCACTTGTCCGACTCCGTCACGAGCAGGGACTCCGGGCCGGGGACGGGACCGGTCTGGTCGGTGATCCGGCCGTCGCGCAAGAACACGACGCGGTCGGCCCACGAGGCGAGCTGCGCGTCGTGGGTGACCACGACAGCGGTCATCCCGCGGTTCTTGCAGGCGCCGTGCAGCAGGCGCATGACGGCCTCGCCGTTGGCAGAGTCCAGCGCGCCCGAGGGCTCGTCGGCCAGCAGCAGCCGGCGTTCGCCGACCATCGCCCGCGCGATCGCGACCCGTTGCCGCTCGCCGCCGGACAGCTGGTCCGGGTAATGCCCGGACCGCTCGCCGAGCCCGAGCCCGTCGAGGGCACGCAGGCCAGCCAGCCGGGCCTTTCGGGCCGACAGGCCGTCCAGCTCCAGGGGAAGGCTCACGTTCTCGGCGGCGGTCAGGCCCGGCAGCAGGTTGAAGTCCTGGAAGACGTACCCGATCGTCTGGCGGCGCAGCCGCGCCTTGCCGTGGCGGGACATCCCCGCCAGGGGCTGCCCGCCGACCAGCACGTCGCCGGTGGTCGGGTCCTCCAGCGTGCCGGCGATGGTGAGCAGCGTGCTCTTGCCCGAGCCGCTCGGCCCCATCACCGCTACCATCTCGCCGGCGCCCGTGGTGAGGCTCACCTCGCGTAGCGCGTGCACCTCGGCGTCGCCTCGCCCGTACGACTTGGAGACTGCGCGCAGCTCCAGTATTGGGGTGTTACTCATCGCCGTGTCCGTACCTTTCGGCTCGTGCTCAGGGACATTCGTGGCAGCGGCCCGGTCTTGGCCAGCCCCGTGCTGCCTAGGTCCGGGTCAGCTGGCCCCGGGTCAGCTGGCCTCATGTCAGCAAGCACGGCGTCGGCGGCCGCGCGCTTAATCCGGCCGTCGGCGGCATCCAGCCACCGCACGACGGCGTCCAGCCGAAACAGCTCCGCATCCACTGCCAGGCCCAGGCTCAGGTCGGCGGGGTCGGCGTCCTCCTTGATCCGGGTCCACTGCTGCATGAGCTCCACCAGGTAGCGGCGGTGCGACTGGATGACCTCGCTCACGTTGGCGCCCGGAACCCGCAGCGCGATCAGGATCTTCATCACCAGTTCGTCGCGGGGCGGTGAGCTCAGGTCCGGCGGAGTCCGTAGCCACGCGTCGAGCTCCCGCATCCCTTCTTCAGTGATGCGGAAGGCCTTCTGCGGGCTGTCCTCGTCGCCCTCGGAGACCACGAGGCCGTCCCGCTCCAGCCGCTGGAGCGTCGTGTAGACCTGCCCGACGTTCAGCGGCCAGACGTCGCCGGTGCGAGCCTCGAACTCTTCGCGTAGTTGCAGCCCGTAGCTTGGCCCCTCGCTGAGCAGGGCCAGCATCGCGTGCCGAACGCTCATGTCACCGCCTCTGAACTGGGAAGATCCCTAAAGTATGCTCGGTAGTATACCGAGTATACGTTATCGGCTATACCGAGTATTCATAAGGTCGTCGCTGAATGCGACATATCTTAAGTCAATTTCGCCGGCTGTCTGGGCCCGGCCATGGCTGAAGGATCTCAAGGCACCCTGAAGGACCGCCCTGGCCTAGCTGGCTACAGCTCCAGCCGGGAGACGATGTGGTCGGCGATCGCGAGGCTGGCGGTCGCCGCCGGCGATGGGGCGTTGCGGATCGCCATCACGTCGCCGACCTTGCTGATCCGGAAGTCATCCACGAGCGATCCGTCCGGGTCGACCGCCTGCGCCCGCACCCCGGCGGGTGCGGGCGTCACATCGGAGAGCTGGATCCACGGCAGGTACGTCCGGGCCTCCGCCAGGTAGGCCCGCCGCAGCAGCGAGCCGCGCACCTCCCGGACCCCGGCCATCCAGTTCTGCCTGGCCAGCCGCCAGAAGGCCCCCGACCGGGCGAGCCGCCCCAGTTCCGTTGCCGAGATGTCGCGCCTGCGGTACCCCTCGCGAGCCAAGGCCAGCACCGCATTCGGCCCGAGGTCAGCCTCGCCGTTCACCCGGGGCGTCAGGTGCACGCCCAGGAACGGGTACCGCGGGTCCGGCACGGGATAGATCAGGTGCTTAACCCGGTCCCGCGCGTGCGGCGCCAGGCGCAGGTACTCGCCGCGGAACGGGATGATCGACGGCGCCGGCGCGTCGCCGACGGTGGCCGCCAGCAGGTCGGCCTGCAGGCCAGCGCAGATGACCAGCCGGGAGAAGCCGTGCGTCGTCCCCAGCGTCACCGCGTTGACCCCGCCGCCGGCCCGCAGTTCCAGCTTCGTCACCGGCGTCGACAGCCGCACCTGCCCGCCCGCCTTCGTGACGTCCTCCGCGAAGGACCGCGTGATGGCCACGTAGTCGACGATCGCCGTGGACGGCGACAAGAGCGCCGCGACCCCGGCGACGTCGGGTTCAAGCTCACGGATCTCGGGGCTTTCCAGCCAGCGCACGCCGGGCACCCCGTTGGCCAGCGACCGGCGCTCGAGCTCGCGCAACTTGGGCACCTCGGCCTCGTTGCGGGCGATGACCAGCTTGCCGCGCTCGTCATACACCAGCCCGCGATCCGCGCAGTACTCCTTGATCAGCCCGACGCCCTTGCGGGTCATGGTCGCCTTGGCCGACCCCGGCTTGTAATAGATCCCGGCGTGGACGACCCCGGAATTGTGCCCCGTCTGATGCCCGGCGACGTCGGCTTCCTTCTCCAGCACCGTCACCGGCACCCCCGCCAGCGCCAGCTTGCGCGCCACCGCCAGCCCGACGATGCCCGCCCCGACGATCCCCACCCTCGACTCGGTCACCCGGCGTCCCCCTTTCTCACAGCCCAGCGGCATTATCCCGGATCTTCGCGTAGCCGCGCATGCTGAACTGGTACACCGCCTGCTCGTCGGCCTTGGCCACCTGTGCGCGTTCGCGCAGGTAACTGGCGGTGGCCTCGTCGGCGGGCAGGAACGCCTCCAGGTGCAGTTCGGCGAGGGCGACACTCGTGGCGGTCACGAACGAGGTGAGGGTGGTGATGAGGCGCAGCTCACCGCCCTCACCTCGCTCGCCACTGGTCCGGGGAAACCGTCGCGTTCGTTCACCCGACTAGCATCGCGGGCGGCACCAGCTACTTAACCGCCGCTGCGTTGCCGCGTCGGCCGCGGCACCGATGACGAGGAGCGCGAATAGCCCCGTCACCACCAGGAACAGCCGGAACACGAGCGTCCAGGCGCCCTCGTCGAACCCGTGGAGCAGGAAGTACTCGGTCAGTGGGTGGTCGTCGGTGAGCAGCGGGCCCGGGCCGGCGTAGGCGTCGACCTGGTTGTTGGCCAGCCAGACGTTGTCGCTGATGTACGACGCCCACTGCCCGCCGGACTGAGCTGGCCAGTTGGGTGCGCCCGCCAGGTCGGCCTGCGCGGCCGGGCTGCTGAACAGTGCCTGGCTGGTGGCCTGGTTGAAGGTGATCGGAGCCTGGGAGCCCATGATGAAGGTGCCGCTGCGCCCGGGCGCGTAGATGACCGACATGTGGCGGAACTGCGACCGGAACGTCCGCAGGACCAGCTTTTCCTCCTGCGGCTGGTGCAGCCCGATGAAAGCGGTCAGGACGCCGCCGGGGGTCAGGCGCTGGCTGGCCTCCTGGTAGAACTCCTTGGTCAGCAGGACTATCGCGCCGGCGCTCCAGATCGGCGGGGGAGAGTCGATGGTGATCAGGTCATAGCGCTTGTCGGACAGGCGGACGTAGTTGCGGCCATCGTTGATGTCGATCGTGGCGAGCGGGTTGTGCAGGTACGTGCCGGCGTCGGAGTAGAACCACGGCATGACGGTCGGCACCGTCGGGTCCAGCTCGACCACGGTGGTAGGCAGGCCGAGTATGACCGACGACCGGAAGGTCGTGCCCATCCCGAAGCAGATACCGAGCATTGAGGTGGCGTTCGGCCGGGCCGCCTTCGGCACGTAGGCCAGCAGCTTGGTGGTGATCGTGAGCCTGGTGATGCTCACGCCGTTGATGAACAGGGCACGGTCGATGGGCGCGCCGCCGACGGGATCCACGGAGGCCACGCTGTCTTCATAGTGCGCTGTGGGGACATGGGCATCGGCGGTCCCGTGCTGGACGGAGGTCATCGTGGCGGTGGGGATGAAGAGCACCGCCACCAGCGCCGCCACGGCCGCGAGGCTGACTGCCGGGCGTGGTATCTCCCGGCGCGGTATCTTCCAGTGCGGTGCGCCCCCGATCACCAGCGCGCCGCCGAATGCCGCCAGGACCAGGCCGACCACGATGATCGCGGCACTGGTCCCCAGCGTCGGGATCAGCACGAACCCGGCCAGCACGGTCCCGGCCACGCACCCGGCGGTGTTGGCCGCGTACACCAGCCCGACGCCCTGGCTGGCCTGGTCGGCGCGGCCGACGAACAGCCGGACCGTGAGCGGGAAGGTGTACCCGAAGATCATGGTGACGGGCAGGATGAGCGCGACCGCGCCCGGCAACCAGCGCGTCCCGAGCACGTTGCTGACGACCATCGGCGCGAGTGCCAGCCCGGCCGCGGCGGCCAGCAGCGCGCCGAGAGTGGCCATCTGCGCGCCGCGGTCGCGCAGCCGCTCATAGATCAGGCTGCCGCCCGCGACGCCCATGAGGAAGACCGCCACGATCGCGATGAAGACGTAGATGGACGAGCCGGTGCCCTGCAGCATCATCCGGGTCCACAGCAACTCCAGGGCCAGGCTGACGAGGCCGGAGGTGAATGTGACGGCGAGCAGTAGCCACTGCCGGCGCTGCAGCGGCGCCCGCTGCCGGGCCCCGGGCTGTGCCTGTGCCTGCGCCTCCTCAGCCGCCCCGGCCCTCCGGGCGATCCTGGACATGAGCAGGGCGCCGCCGCCGGCGCATAGATTGAGCGCCACCGCCACTAGCGTCGTCCCCCGCAGCCCGATCAGCTCGATCAGCAGGTAGCCGCTGGCCAGCGACCCGGCCACCGCGCCCAGCGTGTTCAGGCCGTAGAGGCGGGCCACCCGCTCGCCGACATCCGGATCCTCGCGGACCAGGTGCCGGGTCAGCACCGGCAGCGACATCCCCATCAAGATGGTCGGCAGCGCCAGCGCCACGAATGCCAGCCCGAACCGGATCAGGGCCACCTCGGTCGACGGCAACGACAGGTAGGCGCTGCGGAACAGCGTGGTGATCGCCTCGAACGCCAGCGGCATCAGCAGCGCCAGGATCCCGATCGCGATTTCCAGCAGCCCGTAGACCGCCAGCGCCTGGCGCAGCCGCACCCCCACCGCGGAGCCCGCCAGCGAGCCGATGCCCAGTCCGGCCAGGAACGCCGACACCGTGGTGGTAATCGCCAGTGTGGTATTCCCGAAGACGAGGACCAGGTCTTGCGTCCACACGACCTGGTACATCAGCCCGGCCGCGCCGGAGGCCAGGAACAGCAGCGGGACCCGCGAGTCGAAGCGCGCGGGCCAGCGGGCGGTCTCGGCGGCTGGATCGCCCGAATCGGATACGGTTCTCGCGGTACCACTCTGCCTTGCCACGGTCAGAGCCTACAGACCACGACAATCCACGTCAGCCCCCGTCTGTCGGCGGGTGCCGTCCGCCGCCGGGATCAGATCTCGTTTCGGCGTAACACCTGTCACTTCGTGCACTTGTGTGCACCTGTGGGGTTATCGAGGCGCGCACGTGAGCTGACCTGCGGCGAGTCTCGTCAGGAAATCTGCTAAACCGTGTAACTCTTCCGTGAGATGGGACGTTATGTTCACGCAAGGTTTCTTCAGTTGCGGGGAGAACTAGTTGAGAAAGATCATCATCAGTGGACTCGTCGCGTTGGCGACTGTCCTCGGTACCTGGGTCGCCGTGACAGCGGCGAGCGCTTCGAGCAGCCAGCCACGCACCGTGTCCATCAGCGGGGCCAGCAGCGGGGCCAGTGCCCCATCTACCAACGCGGGCGTGGCTTCCTCGCCCGTGCTAAGCCGTCTTGCTACCGGCTCCGGCGCCGGCGCGGCAACGCGTCTGGCCACTCACTCCCTGACCTACCCGGCCGGGGTCACCCCGGCCGCCGGTGCGCCGCTCGACGTCGTGCAGGACGTAAACTGCTCCAGCCCGACCGACTGCCTCGCCGTCGGGGAGAACGCGACGGCCAATGGCGGGCACGGCAGCCCGCGCGCCTTCCACTGGACTGGCAGCGCCTGGACGGCCACCCCAGTCTCCCTGCCCGCCAGCACCTCCGGCGGGTTCCTCAATAGCGTCTCCTGCACGGCAGGCAGCTGCGTCGCGGTCGGCGTGTACTTCCGCGGCAGCACGCCGTTCCTCCTGTCCGAGATCTGGAACGGGAGCTCCTGGCGGATCGCGCTGCCCCCGGCGATCTCCGGGTCGCGGTTCCCGGTCCTGTCCGTCGTTTCCTGCGTCTCGCCCACGCACTGCGTGGCCGCCGGCAGTTACGTTCCCGCGAGCAACCTCAATGACTCGGTCGCCATCGTTGGGATCTGGAACGGCAGCACCTGGCAGATGATCAAGGCGCCGGCCGTCGGCACGATGGGCTTCGCCGCCTTCTTCACCATTTCCTGCACGACCACGACCTTCTGCATGCTGGGCGGGGAATACGCGTCGTCGGTCCGGGACCCGCAGGGGGGAGGCTTCTTCACCACGCTCGTTGAGCGCTTCAACGGGACGAGCTTCTCCCGGGGTACCGATGCCACGCTGACGCCCCAGGCCGGCTTCGCCAGCTACATCAACAGCATCTCCTGCACCGGAACGGCGCCCTGCGTCGCGGTCGCTGAGCAGACCAAGACCACTGGTGCGGTGTCATGGCACGCATGGGCAGAGACGTTCAACGGGTCGCGGTGGGCCCGGGCCGTCGTCAGCCTGCCAACCAACACGCAGACCTTCCTCGACGCCGTGTCCTGCGCCACCAGCACCTACTGCGTCGCCGTCGGCGGGGCCGGCTCATTCACCCACTCAACGTCTGGCAAGGCCATCTTCGCGGTCATGAACGGCTCGTCGTGGGCGCTCCACTTCGCCAACCCGCCGTCCGGCCAGGGCAACTTCCTGGTTGGCGGCGAGTGCCTGTCGACCACCTTCTGCGTCGCCTCCGGCGCCGAGGGCCCGGTCAACACCGACACCGGGCACGGCCTCTCCTGGTTCTGGAACGGTGGCAAGTTCACCCTGGTCAACCTGCCGTAATCCCTTATCCGTAACGAACGGTGCCGTCCCCGGCCGCGTGGCCGGGGGACGGCACCATTGAGTTACGGGCCGCGCTAGTCCTCGCCGTAGTCGTGGTCGGGGTGATTGGCCTCGCCGGCGCGCCAGTAGCCGCGGGTGACCAGCGAGCTGGCCGGCAGGCCGCGCTCGCGGGTGAAGTAGCGGCGGATGCCGCGCATCGCGGCGGCCTCGCACGCCACCCAGATCCGGGTGCCGTCGGCGATGTCAGCGGAACGCGCGGCGTCCGCCAGCTCCGCGCCGAAGGCCGTCGCCGAGCGCCGGTGATGCCACGTCACCGTCGTCTTGGCCGCGCTCGGCAACTCGATCTCATCGTCGGGTCCCTCGACCTCGATGTGCACCTCGGCGCTGGCGGTCTCCGGGAGCACGTCAAGCAGCGTGCCGACAGCTGGCAGGGCGCTCTCGTCGGCCGCCAGCCACCACCGCTCCACCGCCGGGTCGAACGCGAACCGCCCGCCCGGCCCGGCCACCGCGATCTCGTCCCCGACGGCGACCCGCTCCGCCCAGGCCGAGGCTGGCCCGACGCCGTGCAGCACGAACTGGATCTCCAGCGTCTTGGTGGCCGGGTCGTAGCGGCGCGGCGTGTAGGTGCGCATCACCGGCCGCAACGACTCATCGTGCGACCAGACCGGGCCCTCCGGGCCCTGCTCGGGCAGCAGCAGCCGGTCCGCGCCCGGCGGCGGCAGCATTACCTTCAGGTGCGCTGTCGGCGCCGCCTCGGCGAACCCGTCGAGCTCCTCGCCGGTAACCTCCACCGAGATCAGCCGGGGGGCGATCTTCGACACCGCTGTCACCGTCACGCGCCGCGGCGGCTTGCGCCGCCGCGGCGACGGGGTGGTCGGCGGAGCTTCCTGGGCTGGCGTATCCGTCACGTAAAACGTTCCTTCCTAGAGCTTCGCCACGGCCGGGATGACCCGCTCAGCGAGCAGGTCAAGCTGCCGTGGGTTGCTTACGCCGATCAGCGAGCCGTGCACCTGGCTAAAGCCGAGCTCGGCGGCCTGGTGCAGGTATTCGATCGTCGCCTGTACGTTCTCGCCGTTCTCGCCGAGGTTGTAGCGGTACTGGCCGGTCTTCTCGATCGCCTCGTACGGGCGGCCCTCGGCCTCGCAGTGCTGGCGGAGCACATCCAGCTTGTGCGCCGCCTCCGCTATGTCGTAGATGCCGATGTTGCAGGCGTCCGCGTGCCGGGCCACCAGCCTAAGCGTCTTCTTCTCGCCACCGCCGCCGATCAGGATCGGCGGGTGCGGCTTGCGCAGCGCCTGCGGCGAGTTCAGCGTGCGGCCCAGGTGATAGTGCTTGCCGTCGAACGGCCCGTCGTCGTCGCTCCACATCTGCTTGCAGATCGCGATGGCCTCCTCCAGCCGCTCGAACCGCTCAGCGGTCGGCGGGAACAACAACCCCAGGCCGCGCGACTCATCCCCGTTCCACGCCGCCCCGATACCGAGGATCGCCCGTCCTCCGGACAGCACGTCCAGCGTGGAAACCGCCTTCGCCAGCAGCCCTGGCTCCCGGTAGACCACCGCGGTCACCATCGTGAGCAGTTCCACCCGCGAGGTCTTGGCGGCCAGCCAGCCCAGCGCGGTGTACGCCTCAAGCATCTCGTGCTCCGGCGGCCCGATCATGGAGATCTGCCACAGGTGGTCCATGACCGAGATCCGGTCCACCCCCGCTTCCTCCGCCCGCTGGGCGATCGCGCCCATCCGGGCGCTGAGCTCCGCGGCCCCGCCCTCCCACGTGAAGTCCGAGATGTGCAGTCCAACCCTCATCGGCGCGCTCCAGGTCTGACGGTTCTCCGGTCACAGATCACCTCCACCCTATGCCGCCCATAACGGGGCCCGTGCCGCCTGCTACCTCCCACTCTGACTCAGGAACGCGGGTCCCAGCCGAGTCGCCAGCCCCCGGTGGTCGTCCCCGCGTATCCGGGGGCGCTGCCGCCATCGGGATGGTCTCGTTCCGTGGCTCGATGGCCATTGCCCCGGAATCATTCCGGGCCTGGAGGGCCATCGACCCGCTCTATCCGTGTCGCAAGGGCCACCGACCGCTAGGCGTTCCGTGCCTAAAGGGCCATTGACCCGGCACTATCCGTGTCGAAGGGCCACCGACCCCGCTCAGGCGGGCTGCATACCGGGGTGGGAGGGCCATCGGCCCGGCCCGGCCGGACAGTGCTGGCGCTTTCGGACCCCGTTTTCGTACATCTCCGACATCAGCCATGATCTCTCCCGCCCCGATCTGGCCTGGTCGCGTGATTGCTCCGGCGCCTGCGCGATGGCCGCGCGGTGGGCCGGCGAAGCTCAAGGCTAGCGGGGAACCCCTACGGCAAGGGCCAGGCGGATGCCCCCCTCGGTCAATCCGCCCAGGCCCTGCCGTTCCCCGGTGGAAGGGCTGTTTCGCGGGTCCCCCTGGCGGCGCGCCCCCCCAAAGAACGCGCCGCCAGAATGCCCGCCCCCGCCTTCCGCTTGTATGAGTCGGCCGGGGCCGGAACGCCAACACTTTTCCGCGAAGTTTTTTCGCGTGCCCCCGGAGCGGGCGCTCCGGGGGCCGCCATGATCAGAACTGGTTGTCGCGCACGATGTGGATGTTGACGGAGAACGCCCCAGAGCCGTTACCGGGCGCGTCGTCATTGGTCCGCAGCAGGAGCTGGGATGACGCCGTGAGCAGGTTGAGCGGCGGCGGGTCGGGATAGAGGTCGCTGATCCGGGTGCCGGATACGCCGGCCGGGCTCAGCGTCGGGTAGGGCGGCTGGGCGGCGCCCCCGCCGCTGCCGATGTAGAAGTAGCCGCCGTCGTAGGCCAGGTAGCCGATAAGGCTGTACGGAGGCGCGCAGTACAGCGGGAACTTGGCCTGGCAGCCGTCGTAGTCCGTCCACCCGAGCGGACCGTTATTGCCGGTCAGGACGACCCCGGCCCAGATCTGGCCGGTGGCGGTGAAGGTGACGGTGTCGCCGGGGACCAGGACCACCCCGCTGTCAACGAGGCTGGCGGATTCGGGCACGCTCACGTTGTTGACCGTGAGGTCCGGCGTGAACTGGTAGGTCTGGGTCGGTGTCGTCCCGATGACGGTTCCGCTTGAGTTCTTGGCCTGGGCGTACATCTGGTAGGTGCCCGTCGTGAGCGTGTCCCCGCCGGGGCAGCTGAACGGCTGCCGGGTGACCGAGTTGGGTGAGGCGGTGAAGCTGGGCGTGTAGATGTAGTCGAACGTGACCTGCACGCCGTTCGGCGACGCGCAGGTGAACTTGTCCTCCCCGCCCAGCGCCACGGTGGCGCCGGCGGTCCGGCTTTGCGCCGATACCGTGAAGCTCTCCTTGGCGCCGACCTGGATAGTGGCCGGGGGGATGGGACTCGGATACAGGGTGGCGCCGCGGCCGATGAGGCCATAGGTCCACAACTGGACGGGCGGCGGCGGGGGTTGCGGCGGCAGCAGGCTGCCGCCGCACGTGTCGGAGGTGGGGGGACAGTTCGCCAGCGCCGGGCTGGCGGTGGCGACAGCTCCGGCGGTGGCCAGCGAGCCAACCGCGAGCGCCGCCGCCAGCAGCAGCCGTGCTCTGCTATGCATGTGCGTCCTTTCATGGCGGGACTGTTACCCGGCAGCCAAAGTCAGCTGCCGCGTCCTCGCCGACCGGCGAGGTGAACCAACAGTGCCCGTGTCATGCGGCGCCGCGGATCGGCAGAAATGCGCATTGGGAGTCGCGAGAATTGACTACGCGAGCGCTGGTTCCGGCAAGTGGGACTCATGCGCCGCGACCGGTGTCCCCCGGGCGGCGCGTCATGGCCCGATCGTGGCATAAGCTAGTTAACTAGTTGACAAACTGGGAGAGTGATCAGGCCCGATGAGCGCGACCGACGAGTACCTGCGCAACAACGCCGCTTACGTGGAGCAGTTCGGCGGCCCGCTGCCGCTGCCACCGGCCAAGGGCACGGCCGTGATCGCCTGCATGGACGCCCGGCTCAACGTGTACGCGATCCTCGGCCTGAACGAGGGCGAGTCGCACGTCATCCGCAACGCCGGCGGGGTCGTGACCGACGACGCGATCCGCTCGCTCGCGATCAGCCAGCGACTGCTCGGCACCACCGAGATCGTCCTCATCCACCACACCGACTGCGGCATGCTCACGTTCACCGACGACCAGTTCAAGCGCTCGATCCAGGACGAGACCGGCGTCAAGCCGGCGTGGGCCGCCGAGTCGTTCGCCGATCTCGATGAGGACGTGCGCCAGTCGATCGCCCGCATTAAGGCCAGCCCGTTCATCCCGCGAAAGGACGCGATTCGCGGCTTCGTCTTCGACGTTGCCACGGGCAAGCTCAACGAGGTTATCTAGGATCGCCTCATGCTGGTGACGGCGAACGGCGTGGAGCTCAACGTCGAAGTTCACGGCGCCGGAGACCCGGTCCTGATGGTGCATGGCTGGCCGGATTCCGCGCAGCTGTGGCGGAGCCAGGTTCCCGCGCTGACCGCCGCCGGCTACCGGGTAATCACGCCGGACTTGCGCGGCTTCGGCCGCTCCGCCCGCCCGGACGGCAAGGCCAGCTACAAGCTGGCCAATTCGGTGGCCGACATGGCGGCCATCCTGGACGCCGTTGGCGCGCCCGCCGCGCACGTGGTGGGGCACGACTGGGGCGCCGCGGTCGCTTGGCTGACCGCGATGTACCTGCCGGACCGCGTCCGTAGCCTCACCGCGCTGTCGGTACCGCACCTGGGGGTGCCAGACACGCCCCGCCAGCGAGAGATGGCCTGGTACCAGCTTTTCTTCCAGTTCGAGGAGGTCGCCGAGGCCACCTTGCGGCATGACGACTGGGCGCAGCTGCGCGAGTTGTCGGTTGGCTATGCCGACATCGACAAGGCCATCGCCGACCTATCCCGCCCGGGCGCGCTGACTGCCTCGCTGAACTGGTACCGGGCCAACGTCGCACCGCGCATGCCGGGCCCGCGACGGGAGCTCCCGCCGGTCACCGCGCCCACGCTCGGGATCTGGTCCGACGGCGACCGGTACCTCGACGGTGCCCGGATGCGCGCCTCCGGCGATCATGTCGCCGGGCAGTGGCAGTACGCCGAGATCTCCGGCGCGAGCCACTGGATTCCGCTCGACGCGCCCGACAAGCTCAACGAACTGCTCGTGGAGTGGCTGAACGCCCACGCGTGATTATGCTCGCTTCCATGCGACCGACACTGTATGAGTTCGCTGGCGGCGACGAGGCTTTCCTGAAGCTCGCCGCCGCGCACCACGCGCGCTGCCTGGCGGACCCGGAGCTCAACCACCCGTTCTCCCACCCTGACCAGAACCCCCAGCACGTGGAGCGGCTGGCAGCCTACTGGGCGCAGGTCATGGGCGGACCGCCCGCCTATACCGGGGACTGGGGCGGCGACCAGGCGTTCCTGGTGCACATGCACGCCGGCAACGGGGACATGAGCGACCTGGCCCGCCGGTTCACCGACTGCTTCATGCTCGCGGCCGACGACGCCGGCCTGCCCGCCGACCCGGAATTCCGCGCCGCCCTGCGCGCCTACATGGTATGGGCAGTCGACGATATCGCCCTGTCCCACCCGAACGACACCGAGATCCCGGCCGACCTGACGGTCCCCGCCTGGTCCTGGGACGGCCTGGTCCCGGCTTAGCCAGCCGCCCGCTTACCGATCCTCCCCGGCCCGGTCGATGAGGACCTGGACGCCGTCCAGGACGCGGTCCAGACCCCACAGGAACTCCGCGCACTCATCATTGAGCTGCTCCGGGCCGGACCAGGCGAGCCGGTACAGCCTCGGGTACGTCTCCTCGTCGATGAGCTCCCGCAGCAGCGACTCATACGTCGGCAGCGGGCCCGCCGCCGGGCCGGTCGCCGGCCCCGACTCTGGACCCGGCCCCGGCTCCGGACCCGGCTCCGCTGCCTGCCCCGCCTCCATCGCCGCCTTCACGGCGCGCGCGGCGTCGTGGGCCATCCGTGCCTCGCTCAGCGTGTAAGAGCTGATCAGCCCGATCACCCGGATGCGCTCCGCGTCGGTCAGGCTCGTCTCGTCCAGGGCGGCCAGGCCGCGCTCCACGAAGTGCAGAGAGTTGGGCGCCATCGGCGGAGCCGCCATCGGCATCTGCGTGATCCACGGGTGCCGCTCGAGCATCCCCCACTGAACCACCGACCACATCCGCAGCTTCGCCCGCCAGTCCTTTCCCTCCAGCACCAGCGACTCCGCCCCGACGGCGCTGCCGTTCCACATGAGCTGGAGCAATTCATCCTTGCTGGCGACGTGCCGGTACAGCGACATCGTGGTGAAGCCGAGCTCATGCGCGACCCGCGCCATCGACACGGCCTCCAGGCCCTCGGCATCGGCGACCCGGATGGCCGCCTCCACGATCGCGCTGGCCGAAAGGCCCGGCCGGGGACCGCGCTTGCCCCGTTCCCGTCGTCCCCACAACAGGTCCAGGCCCGGCGGCAGCGGCGATTGTGCCTGCTCAGCGGACATGTGGCCGGTCTCCTCCTCGCCGGTGGGCACCCAAGATCGTCATCACGGCCTAGGTTACGCCGCATCCCTGTCGGCCGGAACTTCCGCTTGACCAAACTGCGTACGACGCATACTTTATGTGTATGACATACGCAGTTATGGCGCAAGGTGTCGTCAAGGGCTTCGGCGGCCAGCGCGTGCTCGACAGCCTCGACCTCGCCGTTGACCAGGGCGCGATCTTCGCCCTCCTCGGGCCCAATGGCGCCGGGAAGACCACTCTCGTCCGCATCTTGGCCACCCTGACCAGGCCAGATAGCGGCATGATCACCGTGAACGGCTACGACCTGGCCAGCGACCCGGTCCGGGTCCGCCGCTCCATCAGCCTCACCGGACAGTACGCGGCCGTCGATGACGTGCTGACCGGCCGGGAGAACCTGGTCATGATGGCCCGCCTGCTCCACCTCCCGCGCCGGGCCGCCAAGGCGCGCGCCGCCGAGCTCCTGGACGTCTTCGACCTCCGGGATGCCGCCGATAAGCGCGTCAAGGAGTACTCCGGCGGCATGCGGCGGCGGCTCGACCTCGCGGCCGCCGTGATCGCCCGCCCGCCGCTGCTGTTCCTCGACGAGCCCACCACCGGCCTGGACCCGCGCAGCCGCAACCAGCTCTGGGACGTCGTGCGCGAGCTCGCCAGCGACGGCGTCACGGTCTTTCTCACTACCCAGTACCTCGAGGAGGCCGACCAGCTAGCGGGCGCCGTCGCTGTCTTGCACCACGGCCGCATCGTCGCCCAGGGCACGCCCGCCCAGCTGAAGGCGAACTTCAGCGAGCCGGGAGCCAGCCGGACCCTCGATGAGGTGTTCCTCGCCCTGACCGAAGCCGAGCCCGAAGCCAGCCCCAGATACAGCCGCGAGAACGAGGGAGCAATCCGATGAACGACGCCCTGACCGATGTCAGCGTGATGATCACCCGCTGCGTCCGCCGGTCGCTGCGCGACCCCGAGGCGTTCTTCACCGCGCTGATGCTGCCGATCATCCTCATGCTGCTGTTCGTCTACGTCTTCGGCGGGGCGATGAGCAGCCAGGCCACGAGCACCAGCCAGTACGTCAACTACGTCGTCCCCGGCCTGATCGTGCTGTGCGCCGGGTTCGGCGCGGGCACCACGGCGGTCGCCGTCGCCACCGACATGTCCAGTGGCATCGAGGACCGGTTCCGGTCCATGCCGATTGCCAGCTCATCGGTCTTGACCGGGCACATCGCCGCCAGCCTGGCCCGGAACCTGCTCGCCACCGCGCTGGTGATCGGCGTCGCCCTCGCCGTCGGCTGGCACCCCAGCGCCAGCCCCGTGCACTGGCTCGCCGCGGCCGGCATGATCATCGCGTTCATCCTGGCCATCTCCTGGTTCGCCGCGGCGGCGGGCCTGCTCGTCAGGACTCCCGAGGCGGCCAACTCGGTCACCTTCGTGATCATGTTCCTGCCCTACCTGAGCACCGCGTTCGTCCCGGCCCGGACGATGACCCCCGTGCTGCGCCCCATCGCCGCCAACCAGCCGTTCACGCCCGTCATCGAGACGATGCGCGGCCTGTGGACCGGCCGCACCGTCACCGGGGCCTCGCTCGGTCACGAGGCGCTGCTGGCCGTGGCCTACTGCGCGGTCATCCTGGCCGTCTCGGCCGCCTCGGCCAGTTACCTCTTCCGCCGCCGGTCGGCCTAGGGCCGCATCACCGGGCAGCCAGCTGCGACCCGTTATGGGGATCAAGAACCCCTATAGCGGTCGCAACGACTCCGGGGCTGCGCGGTGGTAGGCAAACCCCTACCGGGAAAGTAGGCCCCGTCCCATGGCCCGGACGGCCAGTACCGCGCGACCATGAGTGGCATGGCCTTCCTTGGACTGCTCGTCGTCTTCACGATCTTCGTCCTGGTCGCCCAGCGCGTGGTGCTCCGCCTCTGGCGGAGGATGCGGGAGCAGGGCGCGGGCGCGCTCGCCATCCGGCTGCACCGGCCGCGCGACATCCGCTGGGGGGCCGCGCTGCTTCCGGTGACCATCGGGTTCCTGGTGCTCGCGGGCACGTACGGGATCACCAACGTGGACGGCACCGGCAGCGGGAACCTGTTCAGCGCGAAGTCAATACCCGGGGACCTGTTCTATACCTTGCTCGTGCTGGCGGCGGTCACGCTCTACACGCTCGTGCAGCCGCGGCGCGCGGGCTACCTGGCCGCGGCTGGCCTCGCCGGCATCGGCGCCTGGGTGCTCTTCCAGGCACTGGTGTTTCCTCACTACGCCTATGACTATGAGTGGTACGGCTGGCTGCGTGACCAGCTGTACTTCCCCGAGCTGGTGCTTGTCGCGGCGGCCTGCCTGACCGGCGGGTTCTTCCTGACCAGGCGGACGATCGTCGCCGACGTGCGGGCACGCCGGAGCGGGCTGACCGCGCAGGTGGAGCGGCTCGCCCGGACCCGCGCGGACGCGGTCGACTCCGCCGCCGCCGAACTGCGCCGGCTGGAGCGGGACCTGCACGACGGGGCGCAGGCGCGGCTGGTGGCGCTGGGCATCAACCTGCGCACCGCCGAGAAGCTGATCGAGGTCAGCCCCACGGCGGCGGCGGCCCTGGTCGCCGACTGCCGCAACACCGCGACCCTGGCCCTGTCCGAGCTGCGCGACCTGGTGCGCGGCATCTACCCGCCGGTGCTCGCCGACCGGGGCCTGGGCGACGCCATCAGGGCGCTCGCGCTCGACTGCCCGGTCCTCACGCTGACCGATATCCAGCTTCCCGGGCGCCCGCCCGCCCCGGTCGAGTCGGCCGTCTACTTCGCCGTCGCCGAGGCGCTGAGCAACGCCGCCAAGCACGCCGAGGCCAAGACGATCCTGATCCGCGCGACCCACGAGCGCGGGATGCTCCGCGTGCAGATCGACGACGACGGCGTGGGCGGCGCCGACCCCGCGAGCGGGACCGGGCTGGCCGGAATGGAGCAGCGGCTGGGCGCCTTCGATGGCATCCTGGCAGTGAGCAGCCCCGCTGGTGGCCCGACCATCGTCGTAATCGAGGTGCCGTGCGCGTTGTCCTCGCTGAAGACCTCTACCTCCTGAGGTCCGGTCTCGAGCGCCTGCTGGAGGCGCACGGCTTCAACGTGATCGCCGCCGTGGACAACGCCGCCGACCTGCTGACCGCGCTGGTGGATGAGAAGCCGGACGTCGCCATAGTCGACGTCCGGCTGCCGCCGACCTTCACTGACGAGGGGCTGCGGGCCGCGATCGAGGGCCGCCGCCAGGTCCCCGGCCTGCCGGTCCTTGTCCTGTCTCAGTACGTCGAGCAGCTGTATGCCCGCGAGCTGCTCGCCGACCAGGCCGGGGCCGTCGGCTACCTGCTGAAGGACCGGGTCTTCAACGATGACCAGTTCACCGACGCGATCCGGGCCGTGGCCGGCGGCGGCACCGTCATGGACCCCGAGGTCATCGCCAAGCTGATGACGCGCAGGCAGCGCGACGAGCCGGTCACCCGGCTGTCGGCCCGCGAGCGCGAGGTCCTGGACCTCATGGCCGAGGGCCGCTCGAACAGCGCGATCGCCCAGCGCCTGTTCATCTCCGAGAAGGCCGTTGGCAAGCACAGCACGAGCATTTTCGCCAAGCTCAACCTAGCCCCCTCCGAAGACGACAACCGCCGCGTCCTGGCCGTCCTCGCCTACCTCAACCAGTAACAGCACGGATCTGAATCCTAAGCGGCGACCGCGGGCGAACGGCATCATGGTTCGCCATGGACCAGCTGACATTCGATGGCGACCCAGGCCCGGCTCTGGCGCCCAGCCGGCCCAGCAGCGTGCGGCCGACCACTGGCTATGAACTGGAGCGCGAGCTCACGGCCGGGGGAGCGGTCCGGATCGCGGGCGTCGACGAGGTTGGCCGGGGCGCGTGGGCCGGCCCGATCATGGTCGGCGCCGTGGTCGTCCGGCCGGGATTCCCGGAGCCGCCGGACGGGCTGACCGACTCCAAGCGCCTCACCCCCAGACGCCGCGAGCAGCTCGCCGGCCTGCTGCCCGCGTGGGTCGCGGCGTACGCCATCGGCGAGGCCAGCCATGAGGAGATCGACGCGCTCGGCATGACCGCCGCGCTGCGCAAGGCGGCCCGCCGGGCGCTGCGGCAGCTGCCCCAGCCTCCGGACATCGTGCTGCTCGACGGCTCCCACGACTACATCGGCCGCCCGCATGACGTCCGCTGCGCGGTGAAGGCCGACCTGCGCTCGGTCAGCGTCGCCGCCGCCTCCGTCATCGCGAAGGTGCACCGCGACCGGCTGATGGCGCGGCTCGGCGCCGCCCACGAGCACTTCGCCTTCGCCGAGAACGCCGGCTACCCCGCCCCGGTCCACCAGCAGGCGCTCGCCGCGCTCGGGCCCACTCCCTACCACCGGCTGTCGTGGTCCTACCTCGACGACCTGCCCCAGTGGCGGCACCTCAAGAAGCCCCGCCCCGATATCGACGGCCAGCTATCCCTGCTATGACCCCGTCCTAAACTGTCCCGTCAACGTGACATCACCCCCGGCCAGCTGGCCGATGCTATATCGGTTGACGGTATATCGGAATCCGACTAGCCTCGGGTGTCGTGCTCAATGTTCCCGTGAACCGCAAGCGGCCCGCGCTCGGGGCCGTGGTCGCGCTGCTGCTGCTCGCCACCGGGGTCGTCGCGTTCCTGGTGCTCGTGGTCGTCACCTCGGCTAGCGCGGCCGGCGGCTGTGGCGGCGGCTGACGTCCCCGCCGGCGCCAGCCGGGTTCCGCGGGCCTCTGGCGGCTCCGGGACCCGTTCCCACGAAGGTTCCTGGCCGGCCGGCTCCCGTACTTGTTTCGGACGACGATGGATCGGAAGGCGATATAGAATGCGGGGCATGCCGGACGACGACAAGGTACTCACCGGATTCGGGCGCTACGCCGGGCCGGCGACGCTGATCCTGTCCAGCCTCGCCGGCGGGATCAAGCACGGGTACGCGCTCACCAAGGACATCGAGGCGTTCGCGGGCGTGCGCCTGGCCCCGGGGACGCTCTACGAGGCCCTGGCCAGGCTCGACGCGCAGGGCCTGATCGAAGGGGTCGAAAGCGACGACCGCCGCCGCCCGTACCGGCTGACCGCCGCCGGGGCCACGGTGCTGCGCGCGCACCTGGAAGCGCAGCGCGCCGCCGCCGAGACCGGGCTGCGCCGCCTGGCCGCCAACCCCCAGGCCGCTGACTGGGC
This sequence comes from Streptosporangiaceae bacterium, assembly GCA_025934375.1. GTDB lineage: Bacteria > Actinomycetota > Actinomycetes > Streptosporangiales > Streptosporangiaceae > Trebonia. The sequence goes on from JAICYD010000001.1 coordinate 169,416, forward strand.
CACCAGTTGAGCGAGGTGCGAGCCGGCCACGCCGGGCAAGCCGCCCGCATCCGGGCCGAGCGCCTGCTGCGCTGGTACCCGCGCGCCTGGCGGGACCGCTACGGCCCGGAGTTCGCCGAGCTGCTCATCAGCGACATCACCGAGCGCCCGAAGGCGCCATCGCGCACGCTGGACGTTGCCCGCGGCGGGATCGTAGCCCGGCTGGCCACCGCCGGCCTCGCCGGCGTCGCCGGAACCGGCCAGGTCCAGGTCCAGGCGCGGGCGAGCCTGGCCTCCCTTGGCTGCTGCCAGGCGTTCTTCCTCCTCATCGGCGCGGGCATGTGGTCGCAGCTGGCCATCGGCTGGCAGTGGTCGGCCCCCGCGGGCGCCGCGACGATGACCGGCACGCTGCTCATGTCCGCCGCGCTGCTGGCCTTCATCGCGCTCATGGGCCTGGCGGCGCTGCCCTACGCCGGGACCGTCACCGTCAAGATCGCTCGCGGCCAGGCCCGCGGGCTGGTCATCCCCGCCCTGGTCTTCGCGGCGGGCGTCACGGTCGCGTTCTTCGGCGGCCGGCACTTCGGCAACGGGTGGCCAGGCACCGGCGGCCACCCCTGGCCGGGCGGCTACCTGCGCGCGGGCGGGCACGAGTGGATCGGCCGCGGCCTCATCCCCGGGGGGCTGGCCGCGTTCTCCTGGGCCTCCACGCTGTCGGTCACCACGTACTGGCTGCACCCGGCGGCCCTGGCGACGTTCCCCGCCGCCGAGCTCGCCTGGATGGCCGCTAGCCCGGTCGCCCTGGCCTGCGCGGCCGGGGCAGCGGCCGCGCTGGTGCGCCGCGTCGAGTTGCCGGCCCGCCTCCTGGCCTGGCAGGCGCGCCTGGCGGCCAGCGCCTGCGGCCTCATGCTCGCGTTCTTCGCCGGCTGCGGGTGCTGGGTGGCCAGCGGCGGTCAGGGGCTATTCCGCGCCGGGGCCATCGACGCGGCCGGAATCGCCGCGCTCGCCGCGACCCTGGCGGTAGCCGGCCAGGCCGCCCGCCACGCCCGCTACGGCCTGCCCAGATGAACGGCCAATCCCGCCGTAACGAAGCCAGCCGCCGGCTAGTGCTCAAGGCATCCCTGGGCGGGCTGGCGGTCGTGGTCGCGGGCGGCGCCGCCGGATTCGAGCTGGTCTCCCGCGCAGTGCTGCCCGGCCAGGCGGCCCTGGACCGGCTGGACGGCGCGTGCTCGGTAACTAGCCCGCCGCTGAGCTTCGGGCCGGCTGGTCCCGAGGTATCGGGCACGTTCTACTCCGCGGCGCGCGGTCGCGTCGTCGGGTACGCCATCGGGTACCCGCCGGGCCACCGCCCCGGTGATGAGCTGCCGCTGGTGGTGATGCTGCATGGCTTCGGCGCCGATCACGGGAACGCGCTGGTCGGCCTGACGCCCGCGCAAGCCGTGGCGCTGCGGGTGCCGGGCGCCGGCCAGCTGCCGCCAATGGCGCTGGTCACCGTGGACGGCGGAGGCGGCTACTGGAATCCGCATCCGGGCGATGACCCGTTGGGCATGCTGGTAGACGAGTTGATCCCGCGCTGCCAGCGGATGGGCCTGGGCCGTCCCCCGCGGCGGATCGCGGCGATGGGCATCTCGATGGGCGGATACGGCGCGCTGCTGCTCGCCGAGAGGCAGCCGTCGCTGATCGCCGCGGTCGCGGCGATCAGCCCGGCGATCTGGACCAGCTACGACCAGGCGCGTGCCGCGAACGCCGGCGCCTATGCCTCAGCCGCCGCGTTCGCGGCCGGCGACGTGGTCACGCACGCCGCCGCGCTTACCGGCCGGCCGGTCCGGGTGGCCTCCGGCCACAGCGACCCGTTCGCCCCCGGCGTCCAGGCCCTCGTCCGGGCCCTTCCGCCCGGCGCCGTCGTGGACGTGGCCAAAGGCTGCCACGACGGACCGTTCATGAGCTCCCGGGAGCCACCGTCGCTGGAGTTCCTCGCCAGCCATATAGCGTGACCCCCGCCTCGGGTTGCCGGCGCTGGCGCTACCGCGATCCCGGGCGGTGGGAGGACCTGAGGTTAGCGAACACGACCGTGGAGCCGAGGTAGTGGCCGGTAGCGGCGTCAAAGGCGCCGCCGCAGGTAATCAGCCTTAGGGCCGCGTTCTGAGTTGGCCCGTAGATCGTCGCGGCCGGGAATTCGTCCTTGGCATACTCGCGCACTCCGGTGACCCGGAATATCGCGGTGACGCCGTTGGCGAGACGTATGTCTATGCTATCGCCAGGGCGCAGCTCGCCTAGCCGGAAAAAGACCGCGGGACCTTGATAACTGTCAACATGGCCCTCGATGACCGACGAGCCGATCTGGCCAGGGGTGACCGATCCCTTGAACCAGGCCGCCAGCCCGGCCGCCGTGGTGACGGATGGTACCTGGATGCTCCCGTCCTGGTTAAGGCCGAGGTGCAGCAACCGTGAGTGCACGCCGATCGCCGGGATGTCCAGGGAGACGGGAGCGGAGCGGGCCAGGGACGGCCCGTGGCCCGTGGCTCTGGTGACCCCCGCCGCCGAGGGGGGCGGCTGGGACGCGTGAATCTGCGTCGCCGCCGCGTAGCCGGCGACGCCGAGCCCGGCGAGGATGAGCGCCATCCCCGCGAGGCCGGCCGCGCGTGACCGCGCGTTCGACCGCGGGGCGGCCGGGGGGCCATCGGAATAGGGTGAGTCCGGCCAGGAGACGACGACGCTGAACCCACCGACGCGCCGCCACCTCTTGCCCACCGCGGTCCTCCCCGGCCCCTGCCGTCGCGCCTTGTCTCGCGTCTTCCGCGCGGCGCTCCACTCGCGTAGCCTATTATCGAAATGGAAAACGCGCCATGGCGCGCGCAGGTTTGAAGTGCGCGCCCTTGGTAAACAGAGCTTGTGGTGAACTGAACTTGGGTCGGAGATAGGCGTATTTTTATCCTCGGCGGGATTTAAGGCTGCTGCCCGCGGGGTATATAAGGAGGCCTCATGAAGGTGAGCAGGGCCAGGCTGACAGCGGCCGGCTGCGCCACCGCAACGGTTGTCTTCTCCGCATCGGTGACCGCCTGCACGGGCGGGACCTCGTCCGTCCCGCCGATCTTCTCGCCGTCCGTGAGCGCGGGGCAGAACCCCAGCCCCACCTCATCTGGCCTGTTCAGCGGCACGGCCCCTGCCCCGCGGCCCACCAGTGCTGGCGCGTCGGCCACCTCTCCCGGTAAGGGGACCGGCCCGGGAACCTCCTCCGCGCGCGCATCCGGCTCGGCGAGTGCCTCCCGCACCGCACCCGCCACGCACACCGCGACGGCAACTCACACCGCGACTGCCACGCACACCGCGACTGCCACGCACACCGCCACCCCGAACACCGCGACCGGCACTCATACCGCCACGCCCCAGCACACGACGGCGAGCCCCAGGGCCACTCACTTCCCGACGAGCGCCCCGTCAACGGGAGGCGGCGGCACCGCCGGACTGCAGCACGGCACGCTGTTCGGCCTCAGCGCCGCCGCGGTCGCGCTCGGCCTAGGCTTCCTCGCCTACCGCAGGAAGCTAACCCGCAACTCCTAGCTCCAGGGGCGCCATCCACGGCTGTGCCTTCGGCTGCGTCCCTGTGTCGCCGCTCGGGCGGCTCCGGGTTCCTGGCCCTGCTGGTTATACCCTGCGGGGGTATGGTATGTTGGTCAGTGGCGGGACGGCCGGAGGAGCGAAGGGGCGGCATGCACGGGTACACGCAGGACAAGGAGCGATACCTCCAGCGGTTGCGACGGATCGAGGGCCAGGTCCGCGGCCTGCAGAAGATGATCGAGGACGACAAGTACTGCATCGACATACTGACGCAGGTATCCGCCGCGACCAAGGCCCTGCAGTCGGTGGCGCTTGGCCTGCTTGAGGATCACCTGGGGCACTGCGTCGCCCAGGCGACAGCGGAAGGCGGCGACGTGGCGGCCGAGAAGGTTCGCGAGGCCTCGGAGGCGATCGCCCGCCTCGTGCGATCTAGCGGCTGACCATGCCCGGCGGCCAGGGAAAGCCGCGCGGGCGGCGAACTTGCCTGACGATGACAACTGGAGTTGCGCGATGATTTCCACCATCTACCACGTGACCGGCATGACCTGCGCGCACTGCTCGCGCGCGGTCAGCGCCGAGCTGGGCGCCCTGGACGGTGTCGCCGGGGTGACGGTGGACCTTGTGCCGGGCGGCGCGTCCGCCGTCACCGTGGAAAGCAACGCCCCGCTCAGCGATGGGGCAGTCGCGGCGGCGCTGGGCGAGGCAGGCGACTACCGGCTCGCCTCGCCCGGCGCGGTGCGCCTGCTCCCGTAAGCCCGGGGAGGGGTGATCATGAGCGCGACAGAGCTGGCCATCGGCGGGATGACCTGCGCCTCGTGCGCCACGCGGATCGAGAAGAAGCTGAACAAGCTCGACGGCGTCACCGCGACCGTCAACCTCGCCACCGAGACCGCGCGAGTCGACTTCCCGTCCGCGATTACCATCGAGGACCTCATCACGGTCGTCGAGCAGGCCGGGTACACCGCGGCCGTTCCCGCCCCGGGTTCCGAAGCGGCGCACTCAGGGACACTGCCCGCTGATACCGGCCCCCGGCGCCGTCTGCTCGTCATCCTCGCCCTCGCCATCCCGGTCATCGTGGTCTCCATGCTGCCGCCGCTGCGGTTCCCCGGCTGGGCGTGGGTGGCGCTGGCACTGGCGACGCCCGTGGTGACCTGGGGCGCCTGGCCCTTCCACCGGGCGGCCGCCATCAACGTCCGGCACGGCGCCGCGACCATGGACACCCTGGTCAGCGTGGGAGTCACCGCTGCCTACCTCTGGTCGCTGTACGCGCTGGCGCGGGGGAGCGGGGACACCTACCTGGAGGTCGCTTCCGGGGTCACCGCGCTCATCCTGCTCGGCCGCTACTTCGAGGGGCGGTCCCGGCGGCGGTCCGGGGACGCGCTGCGGGCACTGCTGGCCCTCGCCGCCAAGGACGCCTCCGTGCTCAGGGACGGCAACGAGACCCGGGTACCCGTGAGCCAGCTCGCCGTCGGCGACGTGATCGTCGTCCGGCCCGGGGAGAAGATAGCGGCCGACGGGATAGTCAGCGGGGGCCGTTCGGCCATCGATGCCTCGATGCTGACCGGTGAGCCGCTGCCCGTCGAGGTATCGGCTGGCGATCCCGTCACCGGCGGGTGCGTGAACACCAGCGGGTCGCTCCGGGTGGGGGTGACCAGGGTCGGGGCGGACACCCAGCTGGCGCAGATAGCGCGGCTGGTCACCCAGGCGCAGGCCGGGAAGGCGGCCGTGCAGCGGCTCGCCGACCGGGTGTCGGCGGTGTTCGTCCCCGTCGTGATCGGCATCGCCCTGGTGACGCTCATCGCCTGGCTGGCGGCCGGGCAGCCGGCCGCCAGCGCGTTCACCGCCGCGGTGGCGGTGCTCATCATCGCCTGCCCGTGCGCGATGGGCCTCGCCACGCCGACGGCGCTGCTGGTCGGCACCGGGCGCGGCGCGCAGCTGGGCATCTTGATCAAGGGCCCGGAAGTCCTGGAGTCCACCCGCCGGGTCGACACCGTGGTGCTGGACAAGACGGGGACGGTGACCACCGGCCGGATGGCCCTCACCGGCGTGCTGACCGCCCCCGGCCAGGACGCCACCGAGTTGCTCACGCTGGCCGGGGCGGTCGAGGATGCCTCCGAGCATCCCATCGCGGCGGCGATCGCCGCCGGGGCGCGCGCCCGGCTCGGCGACGCGACGCCGTTGCCCGCCGTCAGCGACTTCGCGAACCACCAGGGACATGGCGTCAGCGGCCTGGCCGCCGGGCACGCGGTAGCGCTCGGGCGCGCCAGCTGGCTGGCAGACGAGTGGGCGCTGACAGTCCCTCGCGAGCTCGCCGGGGGCGCGGCGCGGGCCGAGGCCAGCGGGCAGACCGTCGTCATCGTTGGCTGGGACGGCGCGGTGCGCGGTGCCTTCACCGTCGCCGACACGGTCAAGACCACTTCCAGGGAGGCCATCGAGAAGCTCCGCGCGTTGGGCTTGCGCCCGGTGTTGCTGACCGGGGACAACGAGCGCGCCGCGCACGCGGTCGCCGGACAGGTCGGCATCGGCGCCCGCGACGTGATCGCCGGGGTCCTCCCGGCCGGCAAGGTCGACGTGATCAAGGCCCTGCAAGACGAGGGCCGGGTCGTCGCGATGGCCGGTGACGGCGTCAACGACGCCGCCGCGCTCGCCCAGGCGGACCTGGGCCTGGCGATGGGCACCGGGACGGACGCGGCCATCGAGGCCAGCGACCTCACGCTGGTCCGCGGTGACCTGCTCGCCGTGCCCGACGCGATCGAACTTTCCCGGCGGACCCTGGCGACGGTCAAGGGGAACCTGTACTGGGCGTTCGGCTACAACGTCGCCGCCATCCCGCTGGCCGCGCTCGGCCTGCTGAACCCGATGATCGCCGCGGCCGCCATGGCCTTCAGCTCGATATTCGTCGTCAGTAACAGCCTGCGGCTGCGTCGCTTCCAGCCGGCGTACAGGCCGTTCCAGGGTTAACCACGTAGCCTGGAACGCGAGGAGGATAGCCGCTCGGGGAGGGAGGCGTCATGGCGTGGTTCCTGGTCATCGTCGCGGGCATCTTCGAGACGGGATTCGCGATCCTGCTCAAGCAGAGCCATGGCATCACCCGCATCCTGCCCACGGCCGGCTTCGCCGCGTGCGCGCTCATCAGCTTCGCGCTGCTCAGCCAGGGACTGAAGCACCTGGAGGTCGGGCCGGCCTACGCGGTGTGGACCGGCATCGGCGCGGCCGGCACCGCGCTCCTGGGCATGATCGCCCTTGGCGAGTCGATCACCCCGGTGAAGATCGGCTCGATCATCTTGATCCTCATCGGCGTCATCGGCCTTCAGCTATCCGGCGTGACTCCGCCGTAATGACACACGGTGCGTGGGCGCGCTTCCTCGTCGGGAACGTCGCCATCGGGGTCGGCTACTGGCTGCTCGCCGAGCTTGGCAGTGTCGTCTTGTTCCCACTCCCTGGCAGGCACCCGGGTCGATATGGTTGCGCCCTGGTGATTTGTGCGAGATAACTGAATTGCGCCGCCCGGCCTGACCGGGCGGTCGGGACGGTGGGAAATAAATAAACAAAGGGGGCGCGCGATGCGGCGTGTGTCCAAGTTCCTCATTACGGCGTCCAGCGCGCTGCTGGTAACGCCACTAATCATCGCCGCGCAGGCGCTCCCCGCGAGTGCCGCGACCGGGAGGTTGCTCGTTGACACCTTCGGGCGCACCGGCGTCGCGCGCTCGTCGCAGGTCATCGCGTGGAATATCGGCCAGCAAGCCCAGTTCCAGGGGACCTCAGGGCATGCGTTCAGCGTTCCCGACGGCCAGTACGCGGTGCTGGCCGGGATCGAAGATGACAGCCAGACGGAGACCCTCGCCGAGGCGCTCGTCACCGTGAGCGGCACCGGGACGACCACGGCGGACCTCGACGCCCGCCAGGGCAAGCAGGTCAAGGTGACGCTGGACGGCAAGCCGGTCACTGACTTCGTCGACGCCCGCATCTGCGCCGGGCCCATCTCGCAGGTGGAGGGGTTCGAGTCCGGCGGCGCGCTGTACATCGTCCCCAACTCCTCGCACCTGTTCAGTTCCAGCTACCTGGCCCAGACGCAAGGGGCGGTCGTCGCCGGGAAGGCGACCACGGGCATTCCGGGCAGCCTCGGTGGCTCATGGACCTCCTCCCAGCTGGCCAAGGTGACCCTGGTCGTCCGCAGCGGCGAGCAGATTGCATACGACACGTCTTTCGCGCTCCAGGCGCAGGGGGCGAACAACGTAGTCGACTGCCGGAGCGACCTGGCCGGAACGGTCGCCCACGGCCCGGCGCCGTACCGGGCTACTACCCTGGTGTCTGCGGGCACCTGGGGCGTGCGCACGGACGACAGCGCCGCGATCGGCGGCCAGGGCTTCGACGTCGGCGGGTATTTCGTCAATCACGCGTTCGCCGCCGGCCATTCATACGGCTACACCTATTACTTGGCCGCCTGGGCGCCAGTGACGTCACTCGCCGAGCTTCGCCCGAGCGGCATCTCCTACGGGGAGCCGCTATTCGCCGGCCCCGATGGCAACGGGTCCCAGGCCGCGGAGAAGTACTCATTCCGGCTCAGCGTCAACGGCCACCTGATCGCCACCAAGAACACGACCAACTTCGGCACCTCCCTTCAGGGCTACTTCATCAGCACCCGGACGGCGGGCTGGTACACCCTCACCGATGACGTCACGCGCTACCGCCCGGGCCTGGACTTCACCAAGGGCACCCTGTCGCCCCGGGTCACGTTCGCCTTCCACTTCTTCGCCAACCCGGCCGTGATCACGGCGAGGGACTTCCCGCTCATCGCCGGGTTCGGCGTCCGCTTCGTGCCGAGGGGGCTGACCCCGACGAACAGCGCCGCCCCAACTAGCCAGACGACGGTCGCCATCACGCCGTTCCGCCCGGCCAGCCAGGACGGCCCGTCGCCCGCGGACTCGGTTACCAGGGTCCAGGTGTGGTCCTCGGCCGACGGCGCTCACTGGACGGCGCTCGCCGTCACCCATTCCGCCAGCGGTTACTCCGTCGCGGTGCGCAACCCGGCCTCCGGGTTCGTCTCGCTGCGCGCCACCGTCACCGGCAGCCACGGTGACACCTCGACGCAGACCATCTACCGCGCCTACGCGATCTCCTGACGCCCGCACCCGCCCCGCCGGACGCGCCCGGCGGGGCCTACAATCAGGCGTCATGCCGAGTGCGCGCACCGTCACGCTGACTGGATGGGGCCGGATCGCCCCGTCGACCGCGACCCTGGCCGAGCCACCCACCGCGCAAGCCGCCGCGGACCTGCTGAGCAGTGCGGGCCAGGGCAGTGCGGGCCAGGGCAGTGCGGGTAAGGGCGCGATGATCGCCCGCGGGCTCGGCCGCAGCTACAACAACGCGGCCCAGTCGGCCGGCGGGACCGTCATCTCGACGGCGCGGCTGAACCGCATCCTGCGCCTTGACCCGGAAACGGGCGTCGTCACCGCGCAAGCCGGCGTCAGCCTGGAAGACCTCATGGTCGCGGGCCTGCCGCACGGCTGGTTCGTCCCCGTCTCGCCGGGCACCCGGAAGGTGAGCGTCGGCGGGGCGCTCGCCGCCGACGTGCACGGCAAGAACCACCACGTAGCGGGCAGCTTCGCCAGCCACGTGACCGGATTCGACCTGATCACCCCCGGCGGCGAGCTTCACGCGGTCACGCCGGGGGCCGACCCGGCGCTCTTCTGGGCGACCGCCGGCGGCATGGGCCTGACCGGGTTCATCACACAGGCGACGATCCAGCTCAAGCGGGTCGCGACCGCGCAGGTCAAGGTGGACACCGTCCGCACCGCCGACATCGACGAGACGATGGCCATCCTCGCCGAGCACGACAAGACCTACGGCTACACCGTCGCCTGGTCGGACAGCACCGCGCGCGGGAAGGCCCTGGGCCGCTCGGTCATCACCAGCGGGGATTTCGCGTCTCCAGGCGACCTCCCGGCCGGCCGGCGCCCGTTCGCCTTCGACCCCCGCGCCCGCCTCGCCGTGCCCGGGATCTTCCCGCCCGGCCTGCTCAACCGCTACTCCATTACCGCCGCGAACGAGGTGTGGTACCGCAAGGCGCCGAAGTCCCGGGCCGGCGAGATCCAGTCCATCGGCCAGTTCTTCCATCCCCTCGACGGGGTGCGGAACTGGAACCGCGTCTACGGCCCGGGGGGCTTCCGCCAGTACCAGTACGTCATCCCGTTCGGCGCCGAGGACGCCGTCCGCCGGTCTTTCGCCATGGTCAGCGCCGCGCGCGCGCCCTCGTTCGTGACCGTCCTCAAGCGGTTCGGGGCCGCCGACCCCGGCCCGCTGTCCTTCCCGGCGCCCGGCTGGACGCTGGCGCTGGACTTCCCGGCCCGCACTCCCGGCCTCGGGCTGCTGCTGGACGCGCTCGACCACCTCGTCGTCGAGCACGGTGGCCGCGTTTACCTGGCCAAGGACTCCCGCGTGGCAGCGGCGACCCTGGAGCAGATGTACCCGCGCCTGGAGGAGTTCCGCAAGATCCGCGCCGAGGTAGACCCGGCCGGCACCCTAGTCTCCGACCTCTCCCGCCGCCTAGGCCTCTAACGACCCAGGGAGACACAAGCTTCTTCCGGCTTCGTTGGCGGCGCGGACGGCCTTGTTGGCCTGGTCGATAACGGCCTGCACGTCATGCGTCTCGGGCAGGTCGCTGCCGCCACCGACTCGCGCGACCAGGTCGCGGTGCACGTCGTTGAGGTCGGCGAGGCGCCGCACGGCCTCCTCGCGGCGCTTGGCGGCGTCCGCCTCCATGACCCGCGAGGCGAACACCTCCAGGTCGTGAACCCGGCGCTCGATGTCCGCGACGGCCAGCGCGTGCGCCTTGCGCTGCGGCTCCAGCACGACCGCCACCTCCGGGTCGTCGGTGGCGACGCCGTCGAGGATGTCGCGGTGGCTGCCGCGAAGCCCCGAGACCCGGGCCAGCCGCTCGGCGATATCCCACAGGTGGTAGGGCAGCACCGTCGTCACCCGGACCGAGTCAATGAGCTGCTGGCGGACCACGTCCGAGCGAGCCGTCTTGTTGGCCGCGAGCAGCGTCCGCTGCCAGGCCTGGCGTGCCTCGGCGTCCATGTCCTGCGGCGGGCAGACGTAGCGCCTGTGGTAGATGGCGGCGGCGTTGTCCATCTCATAGTGCTCGCGCAGGCGAGGGAACAGCGCCCAGGCGACCGTCGCGAAGAACGTCGGCGGGTCTAGCCGCGGCTCCGGGTCGGCGAACGGGATCAGCTCCGGTACGCGCAGTCCGTACTCGCGGTCGTCCTCGCGCCGGTAAACGGAGACCCGGGCGTGCTTGAACGTGTAGGTCCCGACGGGGACGTCTGGCTGGCGCGGCGCCCGCCGCCGCTGGTCGGCCTCACTGAGCCACTGCCGCATCTCCTCGGGCACGTCCGGATCGATCACTATCGCGTTGACGCTGAGCACGTGACATCCCCCCGTGCCGAGCATCTTTCCCCGTTACGGTTGGTGAATAGCCCTGCGTTTACCGTGACAACGAAAGGAATCTTCGTGAGTTTGCAGATCCCTACTGAAGGTTTAGGTTGGCAGCGCCGCCCCGGAGGATGAACTTCTGGATCTTCCCGGTCGCCGTCTTCGGCAATTCGGTTACGAACGTCGCCCCGCGCGGCACCTTGAAGTGCGCGATCTGGTCCCGCAGGAAGCCCAGGAGCTCCTCCTCCGTCACCGACGCGCCCGGCCGCACCACGACGAACGCGTGCGGCGTCTCTCCCCACTTCTCGCTCGGCAGGCCGACGATGGCCGCCTCGTCCACGGCCGGGTGGCGCAGCAGCGCGCCTTCGACCTCCACGGAGGAGATGTTCTCCCCGCCGCTGATGATCACGTCCTTGATGCGGTCCCGGATCTCCATGTAGCCGTCGGGATGCACGACGGCCGCGTCGCCGGTGCGGAACCACCCGTCGCCCATCGCCTTCTTCGTGGCCTCCGGGTCGTTGTAATAGCCGTCCATGACCACGTTCCCGCGCACCGTGATCTCACCGAGGGTGACCCCGTCGGCGGGCACCTCATCGCCGTGGTCATCAACGACCCGCAGTTCCCCGGAGGTCAGCAGTTCCACGCCCTGGCGGGCCTTCACGACTGCCCGCTGCCCGGGCGACAGCCGCGCGTGCTCGGGCAGCGGCGCGCACACCGAGATGAACGGCGCGGTCTCGGTCAGGCCGTACACCTGAGTGACCTCCCAGCCGAGGTCTCCCTCCAGCCGCTCAATCGTCGCCGCCGCCGGGGGCGCGCCCGCCGTGATGACCCGCACGCCCGGCGGGACGTCGCCGCGCACCTCGGGGGAGGCGTTGGCGAGCGAGATGCACACTGTCGGCGCCGCGCACAGGCGCCGCACGTCCTCGTCCCTGATCAATCCGAATACCGTCGCCGGGTCGACCTTCCGCAGGCAGACGTGCGTCCCCGCGGCCGCGGTCACCGTCCAGGTGAATGTCCAGCCGTTGGCGTGGAACATCGGCAGCGTCCACAGGTACGCCTCGCCAACCGGGATCGGCAGGTGCAGGAGGGTCCCGATGGTGTTCAGGGCCGCGTTCCGGTGGGTGATCATCACGCCCTTGGGCCGTGACGTGGTCCCGCTGGTGTAGTTGATCGTCAGCAGGTCCCGTTCGCTGATCTCCGGCCTGGCGAACGCGGGCGCGGTCGCGGCGATGATCGCCTCGTAGTCCAGCCAGCCCGGGCGGGCCTTCCCGTTCGGCGACGCGCCCTCGAAGGCGACGAAGTGCCGCACGCCGGGCATCTGGTCGCGGACGCTATCAACGGCGTCCAGGTAGTCGCCGTGCGCGCACAGCACGGTGGCGCCCGAGTGGTTGACCATGTAGACGAAGTCGTCCGGGGTCAGCCGGTAGTTCAGCGGGACCAGCACGGCTCCGAGTTGCGGCACCGCGTAGAACGACTCCAGATGGGCGTGCGTATTCGGCGCGATCGTGGCGATCCGGTCGCCTTGCCGCGTGCCGATCCGCTGCAGCGCTGCCGACCACCGGTCGCACCGGTCAAGGAACTGCTCGTACGTCAGCCGCAGGTCGCCATCGACGACCGCCGGGCGGTGCCCGTGTAGCCGGCGAGTCCGGCGGGCGAACTCCAAGGGAGACAGCGCTGTTTCCATACACGCTGATCCTGCCAGCCGCGCATCATGCTGAATAGCCCTGGGAACACCGGCCGCGCTAGCGGGGGCCTGGCCGGTACCCCCCAGAGAGGTTGCCATGGCAGATGTTCAGCGCGGCCCGGAAGCCGACCACCTCCGCGTCGGACAGTCCCGCGATCATGCCTTGCTCCAGGGCCTGGACCGCATCGCGGTAGCGATCCAGCAGGGCGCGGCCGTCGGCGGTCAGCGAGACGACCAGGCGGCGGCGGTCGGCGCTGTCGCGGTGCCGCTCGATCAGCCCGCGAACCTCCAGGGTGGCGATCATGTCGGCCATCGACTGGGCGGTGACGAAGGAGTTGCGGGCGAGCTGGGCCGAGGACATGTTGTCGTGCCGTTCCAGCACGGTCAGCGCCGTGTACTGAAGGGCGGTCAGCCCGACCGGCCGGAAAAGGTCATCCAGGCGCGCCCGGATAGCCAGCTCTACCTGCTTGACGAGGTAGAGCAGCAGCGGAGACGCGGACCCGGGCACGAGCGAAGAGTACCCGGGTCCGCCGTCGGCATTCAGTGGAACGGGGTGGGGACCGCGCCGGTCAGCTCGCCAGGACGCTGGCTGGTGAACCGGGCCGGGCCGAGGTTGAGCGCGGTCGCGGCGCTTTCCAGGCTCTTCGCCGTCGCGACGTTGTCCCAGTGGCCAGTGGTCACCCGGTGCAAGACAGCCTGGACGCCCGCGACGAGCTCGGCCGAGCTGAAGTTGCAGTGCCCGAAGCTCGCGACCTGCGCCTGGCGGAGCAGTGAGGAACTGCCGGCCCGCGCGACCAGGCGGCCGTAGTAGTTCTCCATCTGGACCGGGACGAGGTTATCCCCGAGCGTGTGCAGGGTGAGCTCGGGCACTTCCAGCCGGCCGGTCGGGACCGAGGTCGTGACCAGCGACCGGAGCGCGGCCGGGTCAGCCTTGGTGGCGGTGTGCTGGGTGAGGTTTCGCAGGTCCCCGGACAGGCTGAGGCCGGCCGCCCTGTAGAGGTCGGCGACCTCATCGCGGTACGGCGAGCGCTGGAGCGCCCTGGCGAAGTCGACCCCGACGTCCCAGGACGCCGAGCCGCCGTCAGCCTGGTCGATCGACGGCCGGCCCAGCTCGATGAAGTCCATGATGCTGAACGCTCCGCCGAATTCGTTGCTGTACTGGGCCGCCTCCTGGGCCGCCGGGTCGCCGGCCGAAACCGGGGCGGGCGTGGCGGCGGTGGCGTCCCACGCTGGCACGTTGAGGAAGGCCATCGCCAGCGCGAGCCGGGCCCGCCCGGCCGGGGTGGACTGCGCCTGCGTGGCGGCCGCGGTCAGCGTCCCCGCGGTGCCGAGCGCCGCGCCCGCGTCGGCGAACCCGACGAGCTGCACGTTCTGGCCGGGCAGGAGTAGCTGGGCGATCGCGTACTGGCCGTCAAGCTGGAAGTCGTTAAGGTTGACCCCGCCGGCCACGATGCCGCAGGTGGTCAGCGCGCCGCTGATCTTACCGCGGCCCCGCTGCGCCTCCAGGGCGCTGACCAGGCCGCCCATGGACGTGCCGACCGCGATGACCTGCTTGAGCGCGTGCGGCAAGACGGTCGACTCGACCGCTCGCAACGTCTGGAACTGGTCGCTGACCGCGGTGTCCAGCGCCCACTGCGAGCCGCTGGGATCGTAGGAGGAGCCCGCCAGCGCGTACCCGGCCGCCAGCAGCGCCGCCTGCGTGCCCGGGTCAGGGGCGTCCTGCGCGACCAGCGGGCCGAACCCGTGGCTGTACAGCAGCAGCGTCCCGTTCCAGGACGCCGGGAACTCCGCCACCCAGGTCGTGCCGTTAGCCAGCGTCCCGGTGACCGGGCTGCCCGGTGCTGCCGAACTGCCCGGTGCTGCTGAAAATTCCGGTGCCGTCGTCGCCGAGGCGGCCGCGCCCGGCAGGGCCAAGGCCGTCGCGGACGCGACCACCCCGGCCGCCATGGCCGCCCGTAGTGGCCCTCTGCTCAGGTTCCTTAGTGATATCCGCATGAGATGCCTCCTCGCGTCCTCAGGTCCCCACTGAACGTGAAGCGTGTCACATCTCAGCATCGATGTACAGGTTTCCTGATCGTCGTCCGACCTGACGCAGCCGTCGCGGCGGCGTGACCGTCATCGTCTTCTCGGGCGACAGCGGCGACTGCGGCACCGTGTCCTCCCCGTCCGGGCTGAATATTTCCGGCCCCGGGTACGTGATACCGGTAGCGCCGGCCCGCCGGCGTGGGAGGCTACCGGTCGGCGCCCAGGGCGTCCAGCGCGTCCCTCAGCCGGGCCACGCACCGGTCCAGCTGGGCGACGCCGTCGGCGAGTGCGGGGTCGGTCTTCACGGTCGGCATGCTCGCCAGGGTCGTGGTGATGACCTCAACCGCCGACACCCGGCGCGAGAGCTCGGCGAGCACCGACCCGGAGCTGTCGCCGATCGCGGCCCCGGCCTGGCTGCGCAGCAGGTCGGCCTGCTCGCGCAGCTGACGGTTCTTCATGTACAGGTCGACGAACACCGCCACCTTGGCGCGCAGCACCCAGGGGTCGAATGGCTTGGCGATGTAGTCGACCGCGCCCGCCGCGTACCCGCGAAACGCGTGATCCGGCTCGGCCCCGGCCGCGGTCAAGAAGATGATCGGCACGTCGTGCGTGCGCGCCCGGCGCTTGATGTGCGCCGCCGTCTCGAAGCCGTCCATGCCCGGCATGACGACATCCAGCAAGATGACCGCGAACTCCTCGGCGAGCAGCGCCTTCAGGGCCGCCTCGCCGGACCGGACCGGAACGAGCTGCTGGTTCAGCGAGGACAAGATCGCCTCGAGCGCTATGAGGTTCTCGGCACGGTCATCGACGAGCAGGATCCTGGCCTTCTGCGGCACGTCAGCCGTTCCCCTCGGGGTTGCGGGTGGGTGATGCGAGGGTAGCAGCGTGCCTTTGGTCCAGCCAGCCGCGCATCAGGCCGACGAGGTGAGCGATGTCGACCGGCTTGGTCACGTACTCCGAGGCGCCTGCCGCGATCGACTTGGCCCGGTCGCCCTTCATCGCCTTGGCGGTGACCGTGATGATCGGCAGGTCCGCGAACTCCGGTCGCCGCCGGATCGCCGCCGTCGTCGCGTACCCGTCAAGCTCGGGCATCATCACGTCCATGAGGACCAGCGCGATGTCGTCCTCACGGTCGAGGATCTCCATGCCCTGGCGCCCGTTCTCGGCGTACCGGACCTGCGCGCCGAATCTCTCGAAGACGCTGGTGAGCGCGAAGACGTTCCGCACGTCGTCATCGACGATGAGGATCGTGGCCCCGTCCAGCGGGTCGCGCATCCCGGGCGGAAGCGCCGGGGGCGGGGCATAGGCAAGCGCGGTGGGGTCGGTCCCGTCGCTGTCCAGCCCGGCGTCCAGGGGGGCGCTGGAAATGACGGAGAAGGCACCGGACGTTCGGACCGACGATGCCTTTGACCTTCTGCCCTTCGCCGACTCAGCGACCGCCGGCCGGCCGGGCAGGTAGAACGTGAAGGTCGAGCCGTGCCCGGGACGGCTGGCCGCGTGAATCTCGCCGCCGAGCAGGCGGGCGATGTCCCGCGAGATGGACAGGCCGAGACCGGTGCCGCCGTAGCCGCGCGAGGTGGTCCCGTCGGCCTGCTGGAACGCGCCGAAGATGAGCTCCAGCTTGTCCTCGGCGATCCCGATCCCGGTGTCGCTGACGCTGAACGCGATCACGGACTCCTCATCGCGCAGCGGGCTGCCGAACTCCACCTCCGCCGACGCCATCGTCACCTGAAGCGTCACCCCGCCGGTCGCGGTGAACTTGACCGCGTTGGACAGCAGGTTCCGCAGGATCTGCTGCAGCCGCTGCTCGTCGGAGTAGATCAGCGTCGGCACGTCGGAGGACACCTCGATCTGGAAGGCAAGCTTCTTTTGCGCCGACGTCGGCCGGAATGTGGCGTCCACGTACTCCAGCAGGGTGTCCAGCGAGATCGGGGCCGGGTGGATCTCCATCTTGCCCGCCTCGACCTTGGACAGGTCGAGGATGTCGTTGATGAGCTGCAGCAGGTCCGAGCCGGCCTCGTGGATCGTCCGCGCGAACTCGACCTGCTTGACGGTCAGGTTGCCGTCCGGGTTCTCGGTCAGCAGCTTGGCCAGCACGAGCAGGCTATTGAGGGGGGTGCGAAGCTCGTGCGACATGTTGGCGAGGAACTCCGACTTGTACTGCGAGGAGATGGCAAGCTGCTGAGCCCTCTCCTCCAGGGTGCGGCGCGCCTGGTCGATCTGGAAGTTCTGCACCTCGATCGCGCGGTTCTGCTTGGCCAGCAGCGCCGCCTTGTCTTCCAGCTCAGCGTTCGACCTGCGAAGTTCCGCCTGCTGGCGCTGCAGCTCATCCGAGCGCTCCTGCAACTGGGTGGCCAGCCGCTGGGACTCGGTGAGCAGCACCTCGGTGCGGGAGTTGGCGATGATCGCGTTGATCGTGACGCCGATGGTCGGCAGGAACCGGTCGAAGAACGTCAGGTGCAGGTCGCTGAACCTGTGCAGCGAGGCCAGCTCGAGGACGCCGAGCACCTGGTCTTCGAACAGGATCGGCAGCACGACCAGGTGCGTCGGCGCCAGCTCGCCCAGGCCCGAGCCGACGGTCACGTACCCGGGCGGCGCGTCCTCGACCAGGATCCGGGTCCGGTCCAGCGCCACCTGGCCGGTCAGCCCCTCACCGACGGTGAACCGGGTCTGCCCGCTGCGATGGAAGCCGTACGCGGCGATCCGCCCGAACTCAGTGCCGCCGCCCGGACGCCCCTCGGCCGCCAGGTAGAACGCCCCGTACTGGGCCGAGACCAGCGGCGTCAGCTCGCTCATGATCAGCCGCGCCACCTCCAGCGGGTCGCGGTGCCCCTGCATGAGGCTAGACAGCCGGGCGAGGTTGGTGTTCAGCCAGTCCTGCTCGCGGTTCTTGCGCGTGGTCTCCCGCAGGTTGGCGACCATCAGGTTGATGTTGTCCTTGAGCTCGGCGACCTCGCCGCGCGCCTCCACCGTGATCGACGGGGTCAGGTCACCCTCGGCCACCGCGCTGGCCACCCCCGCGATCGCGCGGACCTGCGTTGTCAGGTTGGACGCGAGGCCGTTGACCGACTCCGTCAGCCGCTTCCACGTGCCGGAGACGCCCTCGACCTCAGCCTGGCCGCCGAGGCGGCCCTCGGTGCCGACCTCGCGGGCGACACGGGTGACCTCGTCGGCGAACGCGGACAAGGTGTCCACCATCGTGTTGATCGTGGTCTTCAGCTCGAGGATCTCGCCGAGGGCGGCCACGTCGATCTTCTTCGACAGGTCACCCTGGGCGACCGCGGTGGTGACCTGGGCGATGTTGCGCACATGGCTGGTCAGGTTGCCGGCCATCGAGTTGACGTTGTCGGTGAGGTCCTTCCAGATGCCCGAGACGCCCTTGACGTCGGCCTGGCCGCCGAGGCGGCCCTCGGTGCCGACCTCGCGGGCGACGCGGGTGACCTCGTCGGCGAACGCGGACAGCTGGTCGACCATCGTGTTGAGGGTCTCCTTCAGCCCGAGGACCTCGCCTTGCGCGTCAACGGTGATCTTCTGGCTGAGGTCGCCGGTGGCCACCGCGGTCGCGACCTGGGAGATGTTGCGCACCTGGATGGTCAGGTTGCGCGCCATCCGGTTCACCGAGTCGGTCAGGTCCTCCCACACCCCGGAGACGCCGCGGACATGGGCCTGGCCGCCGAGGCGGCCTTCGGTGCCGACCTCGCGGGCGACGCGGGTGACCTCGTCGGCGAACCCGGACAGCTGGTCCACCATCGTGTTCACCGTCTGCTTGAGCTGCTGCATCTCGCCCTGGACTTCGACGGTCACCTTCCGCGTGAGGTCGCCCTTGGACACCGCGGTGATGACCATGGCGATGTCGCGGACCTGCTGGGCCCTCCGCGCGACCTCGTCGTTCAGCGCGCTGAGCTCGCCGCCGACCGCGTCGACAAGGGGCCAGATCCGGGTGAGCGCGTCGGCGTCACTGGCGCCATTGCCGGCGCTCGAGCCGTTACGGGCGACTTCGGCGCGCGGGCGGAAATCACCATTACTGAGCGCGAGCAATGCGGCACGCAATGGCTCCAGGTCGGCGTCTGAATATCGCGCCTCATCGGACAGGTCCATGCGTCCTCCGAATAGTCTCCCCGCTTAGGCAAGCAATGATTCCCCAAGTCTGTCACGATTGTCAGGTGACGCGATCACCGAAGGCGATGTAACAGGTGGCTGTCGGCGCGGACTTCACGGCCCGGGCATCCCTCTCCCCGGAGCCGACGGCGCCCTCTCGCGCCCGTTCGTTCACGCGCGGCGCACTGCGCGCCTGGGGCCTGCCGGAAGAGGTGGTTGACGACGCCGTCCTGCTCGTCAGCGAGCTGGTCGCCAACGGCGTCCAGCATGCGGGCACCGAGCTGGAGGTCTACGTGCGGCTCGCCGCCGGGAATTGCCCGTGGGTCGAGGTCCAGGTCACCGACCGGCACCCGGCCCGCGCCCTGCCCGCCCCGGTCACCTCCCCGGGCAATGCCGACTCCGAACGAGGCCGTGGCCTCCTGCTCCCTTCCGCCCTCGCCTCCGAGTGGGGGGTGACGTACGCGGCGGCCGCCAAGACGGTGTGGTTCCGCCTGCCGGTACCGGGCCGCGAGGATCCTGACGCCGGCCAGGGAACCGCGAAGGACGAGGCCCCCGCGGCCGCCGCAGTCCCCGATACTGTCCGAGACGACCAGGGACGGCGGCCGAAGCTGCCGCAGCGCGGGCTGGGGAACCTGGACTTCGATGAGCTCGTCCGGCGCACGGTGGAGGCGGCCAGGGACGCGGTCGGCGCCGACGCGGCCTACGCGCTGCTCGCCGACGAGGACGGCGAGCTGCGGGTCCGCGCCACCGTAGGCGTCGCCGCGCCGGCGTCGCTGACGGCACCGCCCGGGCTGGTCGTGCTACCCGGCGGCGACGCCCGGTCGCAGCTGTCCGTGCCATTCCTCGTGGACGGGCGCGTCACCGGCGTGCTCGGCGTGGGAGCGGCCGACGGCGGGGTGTTCACCGACGAGGACTCCCGCCGCCTGCAGGGGGTCGCCGACCGGGTCGCGATGTCGCTGGAGCGGCTGCGCCTGTCCGAGCTCGAGCGAGTCCGCCGGGGCCGGGTCGCCTTCCTCGCCGAGGCCAGCGAGTTGCTGTCAACCACCTTGGACCAGCGCCAGGCGATCGCGCTGACCTCGCAGCTGATAGTGCCCCGGCTCGCCGCGTGGTGCGCGGTGTTCCTGTCCGAGGCGGCCGGCGGGCTGCGGCCCGCCTACGTATGGCATGAGGACGAGGCTCGGATCGACGATCTCGCCAGCCTCCTCGGCGACCTCGCCCCGCCTGCCCTTCGCCGGGTAATGACTGGTCACGGCACCAGCTGGTCGCTCGCCGTCCCGTCCGGAGCCAGCCTGCGGATCGCGCGGATGGCGTCGGACGCGGCGTGGTGCTTCCCGCTGACCGCCCGCGGCCGGGGACTGGGCATGGTCGTGATCGGCAGGCCGCGCGGGGACCGCCGCTGGGCCGACCCGCCGTCCCGGGAGTCACTGGGGCTGGCCGAGGACCTGACCCGCCGGGCCGCGCTCGCCCTCGACAACGCCCGCCTGTACGAGCGCCAGCAGGCGACCAGCCACGCGCTGCAGCACACCCTGCTGCCACCCGAGCTGCCCGTCATCCCCGGCGTCGAGCTGGCCGCCGAGTACGAGGCGGCCGGGGAGGCGAACGAGGTCGGCGGCGACTTCTACGACATCTTTCCGGTGGAGGCCCCTGCTACCGGTTACGGGGCAGGTGACGGCACTGCTGACCGCGACGGCCACGGGACGGTGAACCGCTGGCGGTTCGCCATCGGCGACGTCTGCGGCACGGGCCCCGAGGCAGCCGCGGTGACCGGGCTGGCCCGTAACAGCCTGCGGATTCTCGCCGCCGAAGGCCACGACATCGCCGAGGTCACCGGCCGGCTCAACCGGCTCATCCTCAACGAGGGCACGCGCGGCCGGTTCATCACCTTGCTGCACGGAGAGATCCGCCTGGACGGGCCCGGGGAGCCGGCCCGCCTGTCGCTGGTCTGCGCGGGCCACCCGCCGCCGCTGCTGCTGCGCGCCGACGGCTCTGCCCGCGACCCCGGCGATGCCCCCGGTCCTGGCGAGCACAGTTCCGGCGAGCACAGTTCCGGCGAGCACAGTTCCGGCGAGCACGCGCTGCCGTTCCCGGCGGCGGGCTCGCAGATCCTGCTCGGCGTCACCGGCGATGTCTCGTTCGAGGCGGACGAGGTCTCGCTGTATCCCGGTGACGTGCTGATGGCGGTCACCGACGGGGTAACCGAGCGCCGTGACGACTCTGGCCGCCTGCTCGACGACGACGGCGGGCTCGCGCGGATGCTCGCCACCTGCCGTAGCCTGAGCGCCACCGGCGTGGCCGCCCGGATCGGGCGGGCCGTCAGCGAGTTCGGCTCTGAGCCGTCCGCCGACGACATGGCGATCCTGGTTCTGCGCGCGCAGGCCCGGGACTGACCTCGGTGGTGGCTTCGCGCCAGTCGTAGCCGTCTCGCCAGTAGGCGACCAGTTCGCTCAGATAGCTGTCCGGGACGCTGTAGAACCAGTCCTCGTTCGCGTGTGGTCGGGCTCGTGAATCGCTCGACGGCTCTGGAACCTGCACATCAGCTCAGCAGTACGGCCAGGAGCGCGCCCGCGATCATGAACGGCCCGAACGGCAGGTCGTCCTTGCGGGTCATCCGGCCCAGCGCGATGAGGAGCAGGCCGCAGGCGGCGGCGAGCACGAAGGCCACGAAGGTGCCCGCCAGCAGCGCCTGCCAGCTCACCCAGGCCAGCGCCGCCCCGGCGCTGGCCGCGAGCTTGACGTCGCCGAGGAACATGCCGCCGGGCCGGATCACCATCAGCGCCAGGTAGAAGCCCGCCAGCGCGGCCGCGCCGCCAATCGCCTGGCCGAAATGCCCGAGCTGGTGACCGGCGACCGCCGCCGCTCCCAGCAGCAAGACCAGGCCGGAGAAGGCGGGCAGCGTCAGCCAGTCCGGTAGCCGGCGGGAGCGGACGTCGATGACCGCGAGCGGGATGCCGAGCAACCCCAGCCAGGCCAGCGCCGCCAGTGCCCATGGCGACTGATGCCCCAGTGTCACGCCTTCAGTGTCCCGCCTCACAGCCAGCTAAGGCGGCGGAAGACGATGTAAAGGACGAACATGGAGATCAGCATGAGGCCCATGGCGATGCCGAACCCCACCGTCCGGCCGAACTCCGGGTAGGGCACGTTCATCCCGTAGAAGCCCGTGATGAACGTGGGGACCGCGATGATCGCCGCCCACCCGGTGACCTGCTTGCTGATCACGTTCATCCGGTTGCCCTGGATGGTGAGGTTGGTCTCCAGGATGGAGTTCACCAGGTCCCGCAGGCTGTCGGTCCACTCGGCGGCCCGCAGCACGTGGTCGTAGACGTCCTGGTAGTAAGGCATCAGGTCGTCGGTGACGACGTGCAGGTCGCGCCGCATCAAGGCGTTGATGATCTCGCGCATGGGCAAGACGATCCGGCGGAGCAGGACCAGGCTCTTGCGCAGCTGGAAACTGCTCTTCTGGACGGCCATGTCCTGCGGGGTATCGGCGAACAACTGGTCTTCCAGGAGCTCCATCTGGTCGTCCATGCTCTGCACGGCCTCGAAGTGGCCGTCCACGATGTAGTCCAGCAGCCCGTGGACCAGGTAGCCGACGCCATCCTTGGACAGGTCCGAGCTGGCGTCCCAGCGGGCGACCACGGCCCCGATGTCCAGGCCGTCGTCCTTGCGCACCGTGATGAGCGCCCGCCGGGTGATGAACGCGGCGACCTCGCTGGTGCGCAACTCGCCCGTGGTGGCCTCCCACCGCGCGCCGTAGGCGGTCATGAACACGTAATCCTGGTACCGGTCGAGCTTGGGCCGCTCATGCGGCGCGACGGCATCCTCGATGGCCAGCGCGTGCAGCCCGAACTCCTCGCTGAGCACCGCGAGGTCCTGCCGGTCGGGGTTGCGCAGGTCGAGCCAGACGACGGCTGATTCATCGGCGTCCAGGTAGTCGCTGATCTCCGCGACCGGGAAGCCCTCCGATACCAGGGCGCCGTCTCGGTAGACGCGGGTACGCGCCTGGCAGCGGGTGGTCCCTTCGACGCAGAGGGCGCCCGAGGCGACCTTGTCCGGGTCGCTGCCGTGAAAGGTGACATCCGTCGTCCGCCGGTTGCCAAGCGCGCCGCTGGAGGTGCTGCTGGCGTCGTCGACGTCCGCGGTGGACTTGCTATTCATGTGGCCAGGTTAGAACTTCGCCGCCCCGGCCGGGGGCACGGTAGCCGCGAGCGGGCGTCACGATAACAACAGCGCTGCGCTATCACCAACCAGCTTGACACGCTATGACGTGATACGACTAGCCTTGCGCGAGTGGCGGACCTGAAGGTTGACTACCAGCTCCTGGACGCGACCGAGAAGAGCCTGGGCACTCTGGTCTCTGAGTTCCAGAACATCAAGGCCCAAGAACATGCCTACGACGGCGCGCTGGGATCCGGGGACATCGCCGGCGCCCTCGGGAGCTTCTCCGGCAACTGGGACTACCACCGCAAGAAGCTCATCGGCTCCATGCAGGCGCTCGGCAAGATGGTCAGCGAGACCAAGGAGCAGTTCCAGAAGACTGACACCGGGCTCACGTCGAGCCTGACCCAGAAATAGAGCATCCCTAACGCAGGGGGAGAGACTGTGGCACGTCCCGCCGACGGGGAATGGCGTCCTCTCGGGCTCGACCGCGACCCCGTACCCGGAGACCCCAACCGGATCAGCGAAGAGGCGCGGCACCTGGCCAGCGTGGCCACGGAGATCGCCAACCAGGTCGCCGCGCTCCGCAAGATCGCCAGCGCCGGCGACGAGGTCGGCCAGCACGCCGATGAGATCCGCAGTTCCGCCAAGGACCTCGCCGACCAGCTCGACAAAGTCGTGGGCCGGTACCAGAAGGTGTCCTCGGCGCTGAACGGCTGGATCCCGGACCTCGAGCGCGCTCAGGCGATGTCCATCCAGGCCCTCGACCAGGCCGAGGGACCCTACAAGCAGCTCGGCCAGACCGTGGCCCTGCCATCGGGTCCCAACCTGACCCCGCAGCAGCAGCAGTCCGTCCAGCAGTATCACGACTCGGTGCGCAAGGCGCAAGGCGACCTCGCCGCCGCCCAGGACCTGCTGCACCGCGCGACGTCGCTGCGCGACAGCTCTGGCCGGCATTACGCGGGGATCATCCGCCAGGCCTGCGACGACAGCATGAAGGACTCCTGGTGGGACAAGTTCAAGGACTGGGTCAGCAGCATCTCCAAGTTCCTGAAGACCATCTGCACGATCCTTGAGATCATCGCCACCATCTTGGCGATCGTCGCGTTCATCATCGCCCAGTTCATCCCCGGGCTCGACGTGCTCGTCGACGCGCTGGTCCTCGCCGCCATCATCACCACCGCGGTCGCGGCCAGCGGCCGGCTGCTGCTCGCGGCGACCGGCAACGGCTCCTGGCTGGACTTCGCGATCGACGCGTTCTCCCTCGCGACGTTCGGCGTCGGCCGGCTGGCGGGGTCGCTGGCCAAGGGGCTGGAGGCGGCCACCGTGGCGACGAGCAAGGCGGGGCTGACGGCCGAGCTCGCGGACGCCGTCATGCAGGAGAGCCCGCGCGGCATGATGCTCATCAAGTACGCCCAGATGCAGGGGGTCAGCGCCCTGGAGATGGCGGGCCGGCTCGGCAAGCTCGCCCCCAGCCTGGCCAGCGACGCCGAGCTCTCGGGGACCATGAAGGTCATGGCCAGCCTGGGCGCGTTCGGCGAGGAGGGCGACACCTACGCCAAGCTGCTTACCCTCGGCGGCCGGTTCACCAACGGCTTCGCCGACCTGAGCAACGTCACCGACCTAACCAAGGGGCTGCTCAGCGTCTCCGGCGGCAGCGCGGGGGTCGCCGGGCTGGTCGGCGTGGCGGCGCCCGCGCTCGGCGGGTTCGAGATCGACGGATTCAACGGGCAGCCGGTGGTCAGCTGGAGCATGCCCGTCGTGAGCGACTGGTGGGAAGAGCACCTGGCCAACCCGATGACCGCCGCGATCCCGACTGGTGCGGCCAACGCGGTAGCCGACATCACCACGGTGACCGATCCCGTCGTTGGCATCCCGCTGCAGGCTTACCGGTTCACTCACGGCGGCTGAGGGCAGGCGGCGTGGGCACGGCGGACGTGGGCACGGCGAGCGGCTACACGCTCGTCCTGCCGACCGGGTGGCGCCGGATACCCGTCCGGGAAGGGTCGAAGGCCGCGATCCGGACCATCCTGGACGAGGTCTTCGCCCGGTACCCGGCCGGGCAGTCCCGGGACCAGGTGATCAAGCACCGGGTCCAGCTCGAGGGACGGCTGACCGACATGGTCCGCAAGGCCCGGTCATCGGGTGGCATTGACCTCTACCTGCCGGTCGAGTACGTGCACGGCACCGCCGTCCCCGCCTCGTTCGTGGTATCGCAGGCCACCCTGGGGCAGCCCGACGACGGCGTCCCGGTCGATCCCGCCCAGGTGGTGGCCTTCTTCGTCGCCGAGGCGGGCAGCACTGCCGGGAACACCCCCGGGGAGGCGGTCCCGGCTGAGGTGGACGGCGTGGCCTGCGCCCGCACCGAGGCGGTCGCCGCCGCCGACCCCGGCCAGGACGTGCCGCTTGGCTCCCGGCGGGTCGACTACGTCGTCCCGGTTCCCGGCCAGCCGGGCCAGTGGCTCATCAGCGCGTTCTCCACCGTCGGGGACGGGGATCCAGAAGGAGAGTTCGCCAAGCTCCTGGTCTCGCTGTTCGACGCGATCATGCTCACGTTCCGGTGGACGCGGCAATGACGACGACGCCGCCAGTGACACTGGAGATGAGCCGCGAGGGCTGGATCAGCGTGACGTACAACCAGGCGGCCTGGATTCCCTGCCCGCCGGCGTTCCCCGAGGGGGAGGACCAGCGATCGTGGGCGCTGTTGTTCGCCCAGGAGTGGTGGGCCAGGTCCGGCTTCGATCCCGGGCGCGGCGACCTGGGAGTGCGGGCCCTCGCCCAGACGCTGGCGGAGATCCACCAGACCGCCTACACCAGCCTCGCCATGCACGACGGGTTCATCCACCTCCCGGACCTGCGGCTCGCCCCGCTGCTGGTGGGGGTAGGAGTGTGGGCGGCCGACGGCGAGCGGGACGCCCAGCTCCGCGCGCTCGTCCGCGCCGATACCCCCGGGACCCTCCGGCCGCCGCTCGTGGAGGAGTTCCGCGCCGCGCGGATGGGACCCGGCCTGAAGGCCCTCAGCCATGTCCAGCATGGCGAGACGGTCATGGGCTTCCTGAGCTACGCATGGCGGTCGCAGGAGCACGCCACGGCCGTCCGAATGTTCACGGCCTGCCCCGACTTGGGCCGCCTGCACCGGGCCGTCCCGGACATCGAGCAGCTCGCCGACGGCATGACAATCATCTCGCGCGGCTATCTAGGATCCAGCGAATAGGATAAGTACCGGCTCCGGAACCGCTTCCTGGGCCGCCTTCAGAGCGAGGAGGCCGCCGTGCCCCTGCCCGCCGTCAAAGGCCAGGTCCGCGCCGCCGGCCTGTCCATGCCCCTAGGCCTGATGCTTCTCGTCGGCGGAGGCGCTGCCGTCGCGCTCGGCCAGCGCGCGCTCGGCGTCGCCCTCATCGTCGCTGGCGTCCTCAGCCCGGTCATCGGCTTCATCATCTTGCTGAGGGTCAAGCGGGCGACCACGACCGCCGTCCAGGCTGACAAGGATCAGCGCATGGCGGAGATTGACGACTTCCTGCGCGAGGCGACCGAAGGCAAGGACCGCCCGTAGGCCCGTTCCGTTGCGAGGCGAGTGCGCATTCGCCGTTACCCGGGGCGGGACTCGCCGCCGGGAACGCCGCCCCCGCCGGCTTGTCAGTCGGTCGGCACGGTGACCGTGACCAGGGCGCCGTCGCCCACGTTAAGCAGGCACCGTCCGGGACGCGCCGGCCGGGCGAGCATCCCGTGTGACAGCCGGACCCCGATCAGGTCGCCTTCCGGCAGGGTCGACGGAGCGATCAGGCAGCCCCGGCGGGCCCGCTTGGCATCGACCTGCCAGCCGCTGAAGCCCACGCCGAGGCTGTCGGAGTCCCCGCCGAACACCAGCGCCCGGCCCGAGTCGGCGCCGACCGCGATGATCCGGCTCAGCACGCCCGCCGCGTCGCAGTCGCGCAGCAGCTCCGCGTCGTCGATCACCACCACGCCGGGCTTGCCGCCCAGCGCCGCGAGCGCGTCGCTGAGCTCCTCCTCATCCAGGTCAGCGCCATCGAACAGGCGGGTGACGCCCGGCGCGGCCGACAGCGACCGCAGCGGTGACGGCCGGGGCGTCACCAGGATGAGCGGGGTGCCGCCCGCCAGGAACGACCGGGCCATCGACATCAAGATCGTGGACCGCCCGGACTTGCCCGGCCCGGCCACGACGAAGCACGGCGTCCCCGACGCCAGGTCCGGCCCCATCGCCGTGAGGGAATCGCCGCCCACGCCGACCAGCCCGAACAGCGGCCCGGTGGTCGCCGGGCGCAGCCCCCACGCGTCAGCGAAGGTGATCCTGGCCGGCAGGACGTCCACCCGCAGCGGCCGCAGGGCGGCGGGCACCGCCGCGTCCCGGGCCGCGCACGACTGCGCGATGGACCGCAGCGCCGCCGCCTGCCCCTGCCCGGAGGCGTCCCGGTCGAGCAGCGCGACCTGCAGTTCCACGCCCGACCCGGTACGGAATGCCCGCCCCGGTGGTATCTGGTCGGGCATGTCGCGGGGCCGTAGGCCGGCCAGCCCGTAGTCGTCCTTGTCGGCCAGCTTGAAGACCAGCTTCTCCTCGCACATCGCCGAGATCCGCCCGGCCAGCAGCGACCGGTCACCGGTCATCACCAGGTGCATGCCGACGCTGGCGCCCTCGCCCAGGATCCGCGTGATCACGTCGGTGAGGGCGCCGCCGTCCAGGTCGCCCAGCGTGGTGGTGAACCCTTCCCACCGGTCCAGCAGCACGAAGACGTGCGGGAGCCGTTGCGCTGGGGCCGTGGCCGCGCGCTGCTCGGTGATGTCGGCGAAACCCGCCTCCGCGAGCAGCTCTTGCCGCCTGCTGACCTCGGCGTTCAGCCGGCCCAGGAGCCGGACCGCCCGCTCGGCCTGGGTGCGGCTCACCACCGCGCCGCAGTGCGGGAGGTCCGCGAGCGGCAACAGCGCGCCGTTCCCGCAGTCGACCCCGTACATGTGCACGTCCGCGCAGCTATGCGCCATCGCCAGCGACCCGGCGATGGTCCGCAGCAGCTGCGAGCGCCCCGACCGGGGCGCGCCCGCGGCCATCAGGTGGCTTACTGACTCCAGGCGCAGCACCGCGGCCTGCTGGCGTTGGCGGGCCGGGAGGTCTTCCGTGCCGAACGAGCCCGGCTGACTGGGGTCGATCAGCAGCTCCTGCGGGAGCGCGGGCAGCCACGGACTGTGCTGGCCGGGGATCGCCAGCCGCTGCACCGCGCGCCCGATCTCCTCCACGAGCACCTTGAGGTCGGTGATCTCCTCCTCTTCCCGCTTGGGGGTGGCGGGCCGGGCGGGCTCGGCCCGGCCGAGGTCGGCCCAGGAGACGGGGGCCAGCCACGGTGCCTGGGCGGTCAGGTCGGCCCCCGACGGCGATCCGGGTCGGCGGCCGCCCACCCGGCCCGCCTGGAACGGGACGAGCGAGGCGTGGCCGAGCCGGACGTAGGCTCGGCCGGGCGTGGACTTGGCTATGTGCGCGGCGTCGGGCGCGTCGATCACGTCCGCGCTCTCGGTCGGGTCGGTGACCCGCAGCGCGATCCGCAGGTTCGTGTTGGCCCGGATGTCGGCGGAGACTACCCCGGAGGGCCGCTGGGTGGCGAGGATGAGGTGGATGCCGAGCGACCGGCCGCGCTGGGCGATGTTGACCAGCCCGGTGACGAAGTCCGGCAGGTCTCGGACCATGGAAGCGAACTCGTCGATGACGATCAGCAGCCGCGGCATGGGCTGTATGTCCCCGGGGGGACGACCCCCCTGTCGACCCCCCGGCAAAGGAGGGAAGGCCCCCCTTTCACCCCCCTCCCCGGGGGAACCCGCAAAAAGCGCCGGCCCCTGGGCCACCCGCCTGCCGGGCTGGGCACGCTGGCGGTCCGCGATGATCTGGTAGTCCTCGATGTCCTTGGCGCCGACCCCGGCGAGGATGTGCTCGCGGCGGGTGAGCTCGGCCGACAGCGACACCAGGGCGCGCTCGACCTGGTGGGTGTCGAGGTCGGTGACCATGCCCACGGTGTGCGGGAGCTGCACGCAGTCCTTGAAAGCGCTGCCGCCCTTATAGTCGACGAGCACGAACGTCATCTCATCGGGCCGGTTGGCGACCGCCAGCGACGCGACGATGGTCTGCAAGAGCTCGGACTTGCCCGACCCGGTGGTCCCGGCGATCAGCCCGTGCGGCCCGTCCCGGCGCATGTCGATCCCGAACGGCCCGTCGTAGCTCTCGCCGACCACCGCGAGCGTGGACCGCCCGCCAGCGTTCCAGCGGGCCATGACCGCCTCCGCCGTCGGCGGCTCCAGCCGCAGCACGTCCAGCAGCCGGGCCGAATCGGGTAGCCCGGCCCCGTCTTCGTCGTGGCTGACGTCGCGGATCGGCGCCATCGCCCGGCTCAGCCGGGCGCACCAGCCGGGGCCGACCTGGTCCGGGCGGGCCTGCCGGATCGTCTCGGCCATCATCTGCTGGACGCGCAGGCCCTCCTCCCGCGTCCCCGGCCGCGCCTCGATCACCGCGACCGCCTGGCACTCGGCGGGCAGCAGCCGCTCGTCGGCGTCCAGGCAGATCGAGTACACGCCGACGCCCGGGCCTTCCCGGAGCACCTGGATAACGCCGGGCAGCGACCGCAGCTTGCGGGAGCCGTCGAAGACCACCACGATGTCGTCCTCGAACCGGGTGGGGGCCT
Source organism: Streptosporangiaceae bacterium (assembly GCA_025934375.1). Classification (GTDB taxonomy): domain Bacteria; phylum Actinomycetota; class Actinomycetes; order Streptosporangiales; family Streptosporangiaceae; genus Trebonia. The sequence goes on from JAICYD010000001.1 coordinate 199,023, forward strand.
GGTCGGCGGCGCCGAACGCCACCGACTGCCCGGACTCGCGCAAAGCCTTGTAGCGCGCGCTGATGAGGGCGAGGAGCTCGGCGATCCGGGTGGCCACCGATTCCGCGTCGTTGCCCACGAGCGCGGCACTGCCCCCAGGCCCGGCGCCGCCGCCGGCCCGGGGCCGGCAATGCGGAAGCCACCGGACCCACTCCCAGCTGCGCTGCCCGGCGGCATCCGTGAGCACGTAAATCCGCAGGTCAGTGGGGCTGTGTAGGCTTGCCGCCTGGGCGACTAGCCAGCGGCCGAGACCGCGCGGGGAGTCGGCCGGGCCGGCCACGCCGAGCACGCCCCGCTCGGTGAGCGGAATGGTGACCGGGGCGTCCGGGATGGTCCAGAAGACCTGCCTGCGGTGCTCGTCCTGCTCGGGGTCTGATAGTTCCACGGCCGAGGGCAGGTCGGCGGTCCCGGCCCGCAGCAGCAGGTAGTCCGGGTCGGTGCGGCGGCGTTCCCATAGCCGGCGGCGCGGCCCGGAGACGACCGACAAGACGGCGGCGGGGTCCGGGCAGTCATCGTGGCGGGCGATCCGCTCCGCCTCGAGGGCCTTCCCGGCGTCGGCCTCGATCCGCGCCTTGTGCTCGCGGTAGGCCGACATCCGCTGGGAGTAGGTCTTCCGCCCGTGCTTGCGCTCGGACATGTGGTTGCCGATCAGCAGGACCGGGCTCAGCGCCGACATGGCCAGCATGTAGATCTCGCGCATGAAGTAGGCCATGGCCACGCCCATGATCACCGGGACCACGGCCATCAGGACCGGCAGGGGGCGGCGTTCCTCGGCGCTGGGCGGGGCGGGCAGCTGGAACCTGGTCACCCGGTCCGGGGGAAGCAGCCGCGGCGGCCGGTTGAAGTCGATGCCCGTTCCGTCCTCGGACGGGTGCAGGGCCGCGTCCGGCGCCTCGTACGGGGCCAGTGCCAGCAGCGTGCCGCCGATCGCGACCTGCTGGCCCGGCCGCCATTCGGTGGGCGCGGTAATCGGCTCGCGGTCCAAGGTGGCGGTGACTCCCGGGTACGGGGCCACCTGGCATTCCCCGCGTAGGCCAACCGATACCCGCAACGCGAGGTCGGGGACGTCCGGGTCGGCCACCTGGATGGCGGCCCCCCGGCCGCCGCCGATGTCAGCCTCCCCGATGCCGAGCCGGTGCACCGCGCCGGCGCCGGGACCGCCCGCCACCCTGACCTCGGCCACGCCGGTCGGCTCGGGGTAGACGCAGCCCTCGGGGCCGCCCAGGCTGACCACCGAGCCGTCCCTGATGACGGAGGCGGCGAGCGTGAGGCCCGGCGGTACCCGCTGGTAGTCGACGTAGAGGGGAACGGACCGGGAGTAGTCCCCGTGATCGGCCAGCGCCGTCGGCCCGCGCGACCGGGATCCGGGAAACTGGAGCACCTGCGCGCCAGCATCGCGTTGCCCAGCACTACCTTGCCCAGCACTGCCTTGCCCAGCACTGCCTTGCCCAGCACCGTGATAGGCGCCCGGCCCGGTGCCATCACGGACGGTGCCATCACGGACGGTGCCGCCGTGCGCGAAGCGCTCCAGCGCGGCGGCGACCTCCGCCACCGGCGTCTGCGCGGCGGCGTCCAATATCACGTCCGCGTACTGCCGGGCCGCTGGCGACACCACCGTCAAGGCCAACCGCATACTTGCCCCCTTGGTCGTGCCGCCAGAGGCCACGCGCCGCCCGGCGTGCTTGCTTGAAGTCCTACTTCTTCAGGGCCGACGCCAGCTGGGTGTCGGTCTCGTGGAAGGCCTTCGCGGCCGCGTCTAGGTACTGCCCCATCCCGTTCAGGCCCTGGATCATCTTGGTCGCGCCCGTGTTGAACTCCGTGTACGACGCCTCGAACTGCTTGCTGGAGGAGTCGGTCACGTACCCGCCGGCGACCAGGTTGTCGATCAGCTTCTTCAGCTTGGACAGGTCACCTTGGATCTGCTGCTCGCCGCCCTGCAACTGCTTGGCGGCCGACTGCATGTCCCCGTACGTGACGTTGAGGTTTGCCACTGTCGGCTTCCTTTCTCCTGCCTTGATGCCAGTTGTCCCATCACAGCGCAGGATTGCAAGTGCGCACCATGGCCGCAACCGATAGCGACAATCATTGCCGAATCGAATCGTTCCTGTTCGAATGTGTTCAATATTCCGGTTATGACCCGTTTGATTAAATCGATGAATGCCAATTCAGTGACGTCGTTAACCTTTATTTACACAAACTGACCCAGATGCGGCCAGGGCCGCGATATCTTCGGTCTGCGCCGAAAGGTCAATGATGTGCGTTAGCTGTCGTCATTGCCACGCCCTGCGCTGGAAGTAAAGTGCGGCTGACCTGGGGAGTTCCTGCCGATGGCAAGCGATCGAGGGACAATTACCCGCGGCTCTGGTGGTGATCAGCAGGGACCCTGGGCCGAGCCGACCATGCCCGCCGGGCGCCGCGCGCCGAGCGCCCCGCGCGAGCGCAAGCCCGCGCTGGCGATCCTGGCCGTCCTGCTCATCGTGGGCGGCGCGCTCGCGGCCGGCACGCTGGTCATCAAGTCGGGCCACCGCGTCGGCGCGGTGGAGGTCACCCAGGCGATCCCGCAGGGCGGCCAGATCCAGGCCGGCGCCATCACCGAGGTGCAGATCGCGGCGGACAGCGGCGTGCGGTACGTGTCGTGGCAGTTCGCGGGGCAGGTGCCGCAGTACTACGCGACCGCCGCGATCCCGGCGGGCACGCTGCTGAACTCCGGCATGATCACCAAGACCCGCTCCACGCCCAGCGGTGCCGCCGAGGTGGGGCTGGCCTTGAAGGACGGGCAGGTCCCCGGCAACTTGAAGGCCGGCGACCCGGTGCGGATCTTCTCGACCCAGGTCTCATCCGGCACCGGTTGCCCGGGCAGGCCCGGGGTGACATTGACCCACGGGACGGTAATCGCCATTGCCCAGGCGGGCTCGGGCGCGGGCCTGACCGATGTCCTGGTGGCGATAGCACCGCAGGACGCGGGCGCGGTGGCCTGCAACACCGCCAACGGGACGGCGGCCATCGCCATCGTCTCGCCCGGCGCGGCGGGCGACGCGGGCGGTGGCGCTGTCCCCGGTACCGGCGGCACCTCGGGCAACACGGGCGGGTGACCGATGGCGCTGATCGTGGTCGCCGCGGACAAGGGGGCGCCCGGCGTCACCACCACGGCGCTCGCCCTAGCGTCGGTGTGGCCGAGTCCGGTGCTGCTCGCCGAATGCGACCCGGCGGGCGGTGACCTCATGTTCCGGTTTCCGGCCGTGGACGGGCGCCAGCTCGATCCGCGCCGGGGGCTGCTCAGCCTGGCCGTCGCCGGCCGCCGGGACTACCAGCAACAGCAGGTCTGGCCGCACGCACAGAAGATCCACGGCGGCCTTGACGTGCTCGTCGGCGTGACCAACGCCGAGCAGGGCACGGGCCTGGCCGCGATGTGGCGGCCACTCGGCGCGATGCTCGCCGCCCTGCCGGGGGCTGACGTGATCGCCGATTGCGGCAGGCTCGGTCCGGACGGCCCCGCTTATGACCTGCTGGGCGAGGCGGCCACCGTGATCCTCGTCACCCGGCCGGACCTGGGGGACCTGATCCGGCTCCGGGACCGCGCCGCCACCATCGTGGCGTCTGCGCAGCGCCGTGGCCGTCGCGGGATCAGCCTTGGCGTGCTCGTCATCGCCGACCCGAAGAACCTGAAAGCCGCGCAGGCGGAAGTGGCGCACGCCCTCCACCAGGCCGGCCTTCCAGTCCGGCTGGTCTGCGGGATGGCGGACGACCCCAAGGCCGCCGATCTGCTGCGCGGCACCTGGGGTGGCAGGCTCGATAAGACGCTCCTGCTCAGGACCGCGCGCGAGGTCGCCGGGCAGCTAGTCGCGGAGGTCGCCGGGCCTGCCCCGGTGCCGCCGCGACACCCAGCTGACCCGCCGCCGGCCCTGGAGCCGCAGCCGCGCGCCACCGCGTCGCACCGCGCCGAGCCGCGACATGGCGAACCCAGGCATGGCGAGTCCCGCGATGACCAGCAATGGGCCGCCCAGCCGCCAGTGCCGCTCGACGGCAGCCGGGGCAGGTGACCGACTCGTGGACCATGCCCTGGTCAAGCGGCTACGCGGTGAGGTAGGTGACCGGCTCGCCGATCAGCGCAGGCTGGACGCCGCCGCCGGAGTGACGCCGATGTCCGGCGAGGACGAACGCCAGTTCGCCCGCGCGCTGATCGCGCAGGTGCTGGAGAATCACGCCCGGACGGAGATCATGGCGGGCCGCGCGCCGCTGACCGCCCAGGTGGAGGAGGACCTCGCCGAGGCGATCCACGCCGCCTTGTTCGGCGTCGGCCGCCTCCAGCCGCTGCTGGAAGATCAGCAGGTCGAGAACATCGACATCAACGGCTGCGACCACGTCTTCATCGGCTATGCCGACGGCCGCGAGGTCATGGGCGAGCCCGTCGCCGAGAGCGACGAGGAGCTCATCGAGCTCATCCAGACGCTGGCGGCCTACTCCGGCCTGTCCAGCCGCCCGTTCGATACCGCCAACCCGCAGCTGGACCTGCGCCTGCCGGACGGTTCCCGGCTGTCGGCGGTCATGGACGTCACGCTGCGGCCCGCGATCTCCATCCGGCGCGCCCGGATGGGCAAGGTCTTCCTGGCCGACCTGGTCACCAACGGCACCATGAGCCCGGACGTGGCCAGCTTCCTGGCCGCCGCCGTCGGCGCGCGCAAGAACATCATGATCGCCGGGTCCACCAATGCCGGGAAGACCACCTTGCTGCGGGCGCTGGCCAACCAGATCCCGGCCGACGAGCGGCTGATCACCGTGGAGCGGGCACTTGAGCTGGGCCTCGACCACTTCCCCGAGCTGCACCCCAACGTGGTCGCCTTCGAGGAACGGCTGCCCAACAGCGAGGGCATGGGCGCGGTCTCGATGGCCGAGCTCGTCCGCCGCTCGCTGCGCATGAACCCCAGCCGGGTCATCGTCGGTGAGGTGCTCGGCGATGAGATCGTCACCATGCTCAACGCGATGACCCAGGGCAACGACGGCTCGCTGTCCACCATCCACGCGAACTCCTCTCTGGAGGTGTTCAACCGCATCACCACCTACGCCATCCAGGCGCAGGAGCGGCTGCCGATCGAGGCCACCCACATGCTGATCGCCGGCGCCATCGACTTCGTCGTCTTCCAGGCCAAGCGCAACGAGTACTCGCGCGGCGGCCGGCTGCGCCGGTTCGTCTCCAGCGTCCGCGAGGTGACCGGCGTCGACGGCCGGGTGATGTCCAGCGAGGTCTTCACCCCCGGCCCGGACGGCCGGGCGGTCGCGCACGCCCCCGCCTCCTGCGCCGACGAGCTCGCCCACTACGGCTACGACCCCAGCCGAGCACGAGTAGGGGCGTGGTAATGGGCACGTTCACGTCGACGTCGCTGCTCGCGGTCCTCCTCGGCGGGATCGCCGGGGCTGGACTGCTGCTCCTGGTGCTCGCTATTCGCGGCTTCCCGGCCCGTCCGGAGGGCGCCGGACCGGGCAAGCTCGAGGCCTGGCTGCGCGAGATCCTCGGCTGGCGCGGCGCGATCGCGCTGATACTTGGCGCCTTGACGCTCGCCGCGACCCGGTGGGTAGTGGCGGGCATAGGCATCGCGCTGCTCGCGCTCGGCTGGCGATCGCTCGGTGGCGCCGTGGCCGAGCGGCGCGCGATGAACCGGCTGGAGGGCCTGGCCGTCTGGACCGAGTCGCTGCGTGACACGATCGCGGGCGCGGTCGGCCTGGAGCAGGCGATCCCGGCTTCGCTGCGGGTCGCCGCGCCGACCATCCGCGGGCCACTGGAGAACCTGGTCGACCGGATGCAGACCCGGGTGCCGCTGCCCGAGGCGCTGCGCCGGTTCGCCGACGACCTCAACGACCCCAGCGCCGACCTGATCATCGCCGCGCTCATCATCAACGCCCGGCTGCGCGGCCCGGGCCTGCGCGACCTGCTCGGCGCGCTCGCCGACTCAGTCCGCGAGGAACTGGACATGCGCCGCAAGGTCGGCGCCGAGCGCCGGGCCACCCGTCGGTCAGTGCAGATCGTCGTCGGGATCGCGGTCGGCCTCGCGGTCGGCATGGCGATCTTCAATCACGAGTACGTCAAGGTCTACGACAGCCCGCTCGGTCAGGTCGTCCTCATCGTCGTTGGCGGCCTGTACGCCATCGGGTTCTTCTGGCTGCGCAGGCTGGCCAACTTCGAAGCGCCCGAACGGCTCCTCGCCGGGTCGGGCGTCCCGGGCGCGGGAACGGGAGGCACTCCATGAGCCCTGGCGCGCTCATCGCCGGCGCGATTGCCGGCGCCGGCCTGTTCTTCCTGGTCTTCGCGCTCATCCCGCGCAAGGTCAGCCTGACCCGGCGGCTGGCCGCCTACGACGGCCAGCGCTCATCGGCGTTCCTGCCCCGGTACGCCAGCGTCATCCGCAGCCGGGACAGCGCGCTCAGCCGTCGGCTGGGCACCGCGCTGGCCACTTTCTGCGCCGAGCAGGGCTGGGAGTTCCCCTCACTGCGGGCCAACCTCGCCCTCGCCGACAAGTCCCTGGAGGGCTTCCTGGCCACCAAGGTGCTGCTCGGGGTGCTCGGCTTCCTGCTGGGGCCGGTGGTCCTCGTCGTCGCGGCGGTGGCGGGCATGCACCTCTCGGTCGCCATCCCCGTCTGGCTGGGGCTGATCATCGGCGTGATCTTCTTCCTGCTGCCCGACCTGGAGGTCAAGCAGAAGGCGGATCAGCGGCGCAAGGACTTCCGGCACGCGGTTGGCGCCTTCCTCGACCTGGTCAGCATGAACCTGGCCGGCGGGCGGGGCGTGCCCGAGGCGCTGATGTCGGCCAGCGAGATGGGCGGTGGCTGGTCGATGTCCCGGATCCGGGACGCCCTCGCCAACGCGCGGATCACCGGGCAGACGCCGTGGCAGGCACTCGGCGGGCTGGCCGAGGAGGTCAAGGTGGACGAGTTGCGGGACCTGTCCACCGCGCTCAGCCTGGTCGCCGACGACGGCGCGAAGGTCCGCGAGTCGCTGACCGCGCGGGCCGCGAGCCTGCGCCGCCGCCAGCTCACCGACCTGGAGGGCCAGGCGGGGGAGCGATCGCAGTCGATGCTCGTGGCCCAGATGCTGCTCGTCGCCGGGTTCCTGGTGTTCCTGGCGTACCCGGTCATTCCCGTTCTGACCGGGACATAGTAAGGAGAATCGCAGATGCACTACCAGGCTTGCCACACCTACCTGCGGGCCGTCCTCGGCGCCCGCGCGGCGCGGCTTCGGATCGCGCTGGCCGCCAGGGACCGCGGCGCCTCGGCCGTCGAACTGGCCGTCATCACCGCCGTGATCTTGGTCATCGCCGTCGCGTTGCTCGCCGTCATTCGCACCTTCGTGACCAACCAGTCGAACCAGATTCAGCAAACTAACCCATGAGGTAGGCAGGCCGCCCCGCTCATGGTCCATCACCTCGCTTCTCTCGGCCGCCGCCTGCGCGCCGCCAGCCGGTTCGATCGTGGCTCCAGCGCTATCGAGCTGGCCGTGCTCGCGCCCGCGTTCCTCGGCGTGATCATGCTGATCATCCAGTTCGGCCTATGGTTCAACGCCCGCCAGGTCGCCTTGGCGTCGGCGCAGGCCGGGGCGCGGGTGGCCCGCGAAGAATACGCCAGCCCCACCCTCAACTGGCAGGCCGACGCGACGGGCACGGCACGGAACTACTTCCGCACGCTAGACACGCGCCTGCTCGGCCGGGTTGACGCCACGCCGGCGACCGGAACCGAGGCAGGCACCTTGGAGGTGGGGGTCACGGTGTCGGGCCCGCTGGGGTACTCGGTGTTCAGCTGGTTCGGCATGAACTGGAACGTCTCCGCGACCGTGACCGGTCCGGTCGAGTGCTTCCATCCGGCCAACGCGGGCGGAGCCTGCGGATGAGGCCACGGACGCAGAGGCGCCTCAACCGCACAGGCGCGCTGACACGGGGCGCACCCCAGCCAGGCAGGCGAGAGGCCCAGGGGCAAGCGGTTTGTGCTTGTACCCCCGGGAAGGGGGGCTTCCCCCCTTGGCCGTGGGTTCGACAGGGGGGTCGCCCCCCCGGGGGCAAGGAGCACGGTTCCATGTCGGTCGAGCTCGCCGTCATCATCCCCGGCCTGATCGCGCTGATGCTGCTCGTCGCGCTGGGCGGCCGCTTCCTAGAAGCCCACGGCGCGATCGACGGGGCCGCCCGGGACGCGGCCCGCGCCGCCTCCCTCGCCCGCTACCCCGGCCTGGGACAACTGGGCGCTACGTCGCTGGCCGAGCAGGCAGCCGCGAGCGACCTGTCCAATTGGTGCACGGGAACCAACTTCGGCGTCACCGTGAGCGGCTTCCCCGGACTGGGCCAGCCCGCCCAGACCGGAGACAACGTCACGGTGACGGTGACGTGCTCCATCGACACCAGCCCCTTCGGAATCTTCAACCTGGGCACTCGAACCCGGATGACCGGTGTCGCCGTCGCCCCCCTTGACCCGCTGATGTGCCGGGGGACGGCATGCTGAGCCGCCAGGCCCTCAGCCGCCGTCATCACTGGCACGATGACGAGCGGGGGTCGGTCGCCGTCTTCACCGCCGTGTTCGCCCTCGCGGTTCTCTTCCTGGTCGCGCTGCTGGTGGACGGCGGCAGCGCGCTGAACGCGCGGGAGCGCGCCGCCGACATCGCCGAGCAGGCGGCCCGCGCCGCGGCGACCGACCTGAACCTGGCCAGCCTGCGCGGCGCCGCGGGTGCCGTCACCATCGACTGGACGACCGCCTGCGGCGTCGCCCAGCAGGCGGTTGACGCCTACTCCAAGGGCTTCGACTCGGTGACGAGCGCGCAGATGACCAGCTGCCAGGAGGGTGCGACCCCGCGGACGGCGATCGTCACCGTGCGGGTGACGACCAGGCCGCTGATCCCGGCGCCCGGGTTCGGCAACGTGATCATGACCGCGACGCAGCAGGCCACGGCCGCCTGCGGCAACGCCGACCAGCAGGAGGCATGCTGATGGCGCCACCGATCCCCGGCTTGCGCAAGCCCGCTCCGCCCCGGCGCCGGACCACCGGCGACGTCCTGTTCGGCATCCTCGCCGTCATCGCGCTCGCCGTGCTGACCGCGGGCGTCCCGTTGGCGCTGATAGCGTACTTCGGCTCGCCGGTGCCGCACGGAATCTCGCTGAGCGCGCTCACCACGCAACTCGACCTCACCGCCATCCTCAAGATCTTGTCCGTGGTCGTCTGGCTCGCCTGGATCCAGCTCATCTGGTGCGTGGCGGTCGAGATCCGCGCCGCGATTCGCAACGTCGGCGTCCCCAGCCGCGTTCCGCTGGCTGGCCCTACCCAGTCGCTGGCCAACCGGCTCGTTACCGCCGCGCTGCTGCTGTTCAGTGCCGCCGCCGCGTTGTCCCCGGCGCTCCCGGCCCACTCCGCCGCGCCGCCCCGGCCCGCGCACAGCATCTCCGTCCAGGCTCAGCTGCCCGGCCAGGCGACCGGCACGGTGACGCACGACGACGCTCTGCTGCCCGCGCATCACGCAGGCAGCCTCAACGACGTTGGTCACCAGGGCGCCGGCCATCAGGCGGCGACGCAGGGCAAGGTGTACGTGGTCAAGCCGCCGGCCGGGCGCTACCACGAGTCGCTGTGGGAGATCGCCCACAACCACCTCGGCGACGGGCGCCGTTACCACGAGATCTACGAGCTCAATAAGGACCACCTCCAGCCGGACGGCACCAAGCTCACCAAGGCGTCGCTGATCCGGCCGGGCTGGGTGCTGCGCATGCCCGGCGACGCCTCCGGACCTGGCATCCAGACGGTCGCGCAGCACCTCGGCCACGACCACCAGGCGCCCCGGCCCGTCCAGGAAGACCAGCACCGGGCCAGCCCCGGCGGCGCGGGCACGGCCGCCGCGCATCTGATGGCCTCCGTGCAGGAGGCGTCCCGGCAGGTCTGGCCGGCTGAGCTGGCCGCCGCGAGCCTGCTCGCGGCCGGGGTCTTGTCCGCCTTGGGCCAGCGACGGCGCGAGCGGCTGTGGCAGCGGGCCTTCGGGCGGCGGCTGGCCGCCCCGCAGGGGGACGCGGCGCTAGCCGAGCAGGCGCTGCGGCTCGGCGCCGACGACCCGGCGACCCAGCTCCTCGACACCAGCCTCCGGTTCCTGTCGCGCTCGCTGGCGGCCAGCCGGAAGGCGCCGCCGACCATCTTCGCCGCCCACCTGTCGGCCGACGAGCTGGACCTGTGGGTCGCCCCGCCCGACGAGCATCCGCCCGCGCCGTGGACGGCGAGCGATTCCGGCCAGGTCTGGCGGCTGCCGGCCGCCGCCGCCAGTTCCCTGGACGCGCCCGGCGCCCTCGCCCCCTACCCGGGACTGGTAACGCTCGGCACCAGCGACACCGGCCGGATCATGGTGGACCTGGAGGCCGCCCACGGGCTGATCGCCGTGCACGGGCCCCCCGAGGGCGTGCAGGCGGCATTGGCCGCGATAGCGATCGAGCTGGTGACCAGCCGGTGGTCGGACCGGATGCAGGTGACGCTGGTGGGATTCGGGGAGGGCCTGGAGCTCATCTCCCCCGAGCGCGCCCGGGTGTCGGCGACGCTCGATGCCGCCCTGGCTGACCTGGAGCACCGGGCGGCGGCGCTGAGCGGCTCGCTGGCCGCCGCCGGCCTGGACTCGGTGCTGACCGGCCGGGCGTTCGGCGGCGATCCGGAGGCGTGGGCGCCGCACTACCTGATCGTGGGCGTCCCGCCGACCCTGGAGCAGGCGCAGCGGCTGGCCGCGCTCGCCCGTGTCAAGCAGCGGACCGGGATCGGGATCGTGGTGGCCGGCGAGGTCGCGGGCGCGACCTGGACCTGGGAGCTGACCAGCGAGGGGCGGCTGCGGGCCGGCATCCTCGGCTTCGACGTGGCGGCTCAGCTGCTGCCGCCGTCGCAGTACGCGGCGGTGGTCGCGCTCTTCGCCGCCGCGCCGGGCGACGCCGGCCCGCCGCTCACCGATCCCGGCGCGGACGCCGCCCCGGCCCCGCACCTCGTGCCCGGGGCGAGGTTCCCGGTGGAGGTGGGACTGCTCGGGCCGGTGTCGGTCAGCGCCCTGGGGCCGGTGGACCCCGACCGGCTGGCACTGTGCACCGAGGTCGTCGCCTACCTGGCCGCGCACCCGGGCGGCGTTCACCCGAACGTCCTGGCCGGGGCCATCTGGCCGCGCGGGGTCCCCACCGAGGTACGCGACGCCGTGCTGGCCCGGGTGGCCGCGTGGCTGGGAATCGACTCAGCCGGCCAGCCGAACCTGGTCGCCGACTCCAGCGGGCGGCTCAGCCTGGGCATCGAGGTACGGGTGGACTGGCAGGTCTTCCGCGGCCTCGTCGCCCGGGCGGCCTCCAGCGGGGATGAGGCGGGCTGCCTGGAGCGCGCGCTCGGCCTGGTGCGCGGCCCGGTCGCCGACGGGCGGGACGCGGCCGGCACGGGAGTAGCGGGGCAGTACGGGTGGCTGGCCACCGATGACTTCACCTATGAGGTCACCGCGCTGGTCGCCGATACCGCCCACCGGCTCGCCGCCCTGCTGACCGCGTCCGGTGACCCGGAAGGGGCGACGGCGGCCGCGCGCGCCGGGCTGCGGCTCGCCTTCGATGACGAGGAGCTCTGGCGGGACCTGCTGCGCGCCGCGCACGCCACCGGGCGGGAAGCGGTGCTCCGCGCCGCGGTGGATGAGGTCAGCGCGCGCACGGCCCTGGATGAAGTGATGCCGCGGATGGCGCCGGAGACGGAGGCGCTCATCAACGAGCTCCTGCCGTCCTGGCGATCATCCGTGGCCTGAATCGGGAACGGAGGAAGTCGTTTCATGCGACGAATGTGGGTGCTGGCGGGCTTCCTGGCCCTGGCCACCGTTGCCTGCAGCAGCGGGTCGAGCAGCAGCAATGACCCGAACGGGACGCTGCCCACGGCGAGCGGGCCGGCGACGACGGCCGCGGCCAGCCAATCGGCCGTCACCTCGAAGCTCGGCTACGTCATGCCGCCGTTCGGCAAGAACGTGAGTGTTCAGATGACATCGTGGATTCCGGGTGACGCTGAGCAGGCACGCGCCGTGACCGCGGACAAGAACTACGAGCTGGCCTTCCTGTATGCCGAGTACAAGGGCGGCCAGGACCAGCAGTGGACCAGGTACGCCACTCCGGTGATGCAGCGGGAGATCATGTCGGTGCTGGCCGGCCGGGATGTCACGACCGAGTCCTTCACTGGGACGATCCGGTACTTCAAGATGAGGGTCATTCCGGACCCGACCGTGGCGGGCCGGCTTGACGTGTCCAGCTGTTTCGACAACGCCAAGTCATCTAATACCAGCCTCAAGACCGGTGCCGCACTGCCCGACACCGGGAACGCCAACCAGCATTACGTGCGGATCACCGACCAGCTGGCCAAGAGTGCGACGGGCGAGTGGCAGGTCGCCGCCACCCTGGCGCCGGTGTACTACCCCCAGGCGAAGGAGTGCAAGCAATGACCACCAGTCGGCGACCGCTGGGTGCCCCGCCTAGAGCGCGCGCCCTCCTAGCGTCCGGCGCCGCGCTGACCGCCATCCTCACCGCGTCGGCGCTCTTGGCCCAGCCGGCCAGCGCGGCCAACGGGCCGCCGGTCACCGGATGCGACACCAACTCCAGCTGCGGGATCCAGATCGACAAGATGGTCACCTACGGCGGGAACCACACCCAGGGCCTCACCCACACCGTGTCGGGCCTCGCCGAGCCGCCCTGCCTTTGGGTGCCCGAGGGCGACGCGCACGCCGGCAGCCAGTACGTCATCAACTACGAGATGGGCGCGGACCCAGGGGCGGGCGCCGCCTTTAACCAGCACGAGACCTACCTGCAGGCCCAGCAGTTGCTCGCCACCAACCCGACGCCGCCGGGGGAGTGGTACTTCCTGCCGGTCAACCCGAACGCGGCCGCAGCCGCGCAGCTGGAGTGCTACAAGCTGCCGCTGTTCTTCTTCGCCCCGCCAGGGACACCGCTGCCCGGCGTGTACATCCCGCCGGAGACCCTCGGCCAGCTCGCCTACGCCCACCTGGACATCCCCGGCTTCGGGAACCCCATCCTCAACCCGGTCGGGACCAGCGACGCCAACCTGCCGACGACCGTTCAGGTTCCCGTCAACAACCCGGGGGCCGGGACGCTCGGCTTCACTGGTGACGGGCGGCCCTACGTTGCGGTCACCGCCTCCATCCAGGGCGGCGCGGTCAGCGCGACCGTGTGGGCGGTCGCGCAACACCTGAACATCAACCCGGGGACCGCCGCCGCGCGCACGTTTGACGCTGATTCGTGCAGTCAGGTACCCGGCGGGGGCCAGATGCTCGGATCGCGGTACGCGACTGGCCAGCTGGCGACGATCGGCGTCAACGGCACCGTGGACTGCGGGGTGACCTATGCGGCACCCGGAACGTTCGCGCTGACCGGGAGCATCGGGTGGACCGCGTGCTGGAGGTCAACCCCCGGAGCGGTGGAGCCGCCTAGCGGGCCGCCGGGAGACTGCCAGCCGAACATCCAGGGCGCGGACGCGCTCGCCGACAGCACCTTCGGCCCCGTTGCCGTCAACGTCAGGGAGATCCAGACGCAGGGCTGACCGCCTAGTCAGAGCTTCTCGGTGAACGTCTCCCCGCGCAGGGCCCGTTCGATCAGCTCGGCCGCCCGGGCGGCGGCCGCCAGCCGGCGTCCCTCGGTCCGGTAGGCGTCGAGCACGGCGTCGACGGCGTGCGGCGGCAGCGCCTCGCCCAGCTCGGTGCGCGCGCTGCGGTAGCCCTGCCGGGCGCCCTCGACGCAGGCGGCGGTGTGATGGCGGGCCATGGCGGCCAGGGCTACCGGATGCCGGCGAAGCACGCCGTGCAGCCGGTAGTCGGGCGGGACGACGTCGAGCAGCCAGGCGATGGCGGTCGCCTCGAACTCGGCGCTCCCCGGCGGGTGGACCCCGGCCGGCCATCCCGGGGGCATGTACGCGGCCATGCCCGGATCATATCAGCAGGTCGAATGGGCGTTCGAGATGAGCTCGGTAGCTTGGCCGGGCAAATGCGCCAAAGCGGACCGGCTGGTACGGCAAGAGCCTTCCCCGCCATGTTTGGTAACTCCCTGTCTTTGACATAATACGAATTGTTAAATTAACTGGTGGTCGTGGGGGGGAGGGTTCATGGGAGTCGGCGACTCCGTCGAAGGCAGTGCTAGCCAAGGCGGTGCAGTCCAAGGCGGTGCAGCCCAAGGCGGTGCAGCCCAAGGCTGTGCAGCCCAAGGCGGTGCGAATGAGGACAGCGGGCGGATCCTGCTCGTCGATGACGATCCGGCGCTGGGGGAGTACCTGCGCCGGGTGCTGACCTCACGCGGTTTCGAGGTGGTGCATGAGCTCGACTCCGAGGGCGCGCTGCAGCGGATCATGACCGCGCACTTCGACCTCCTGATCAGTGACATCGAACTGCCCGGCATGAACGGGCTGGAACTGCTGGAGCGGGCCCGCCAGGCCGCTCCCGGGCTGCCGGTCGCGCTGCTCACCGGCCACCCCTCGGTGGACTACGCGGTCACCGCGCTGCGCGGCTCGGCGGCCGAGTTCCTGCTCAAGCCGGTCAGCGCCACCGGGCTCATCGCCAAGGCCACCACCTTGATCGAGGCGGGGCGGGCCGCCCGGGCCGCCGGCCGGGAGACGGTGCTGGCTATCGGGGCGCATCCCGATGACGTGGAGATCGGCGCGGGGGGCACGCTGCTGGCGCACAGCGCGGGCGGTGACAGCGTCGCCATCCTCACCCTGTCCCGCGGCGCGCGCGGCGGTGACCAGGGCCAACGCGCCCGCGAGTCCCAAGAGGCCGCCGACATCATCGGCGCCCGGCTCTACCTTGACGACTTGGACGACACGTGCATCCCCGAGGGCGGCCCCGCGATCGACGCCATCGGCCGGGTCATCGCGGAGGTCCAGCCGGGAATCGTCTACACGCACTCGGTCCATGACGTCCACCAGGACCATCGCAACACCCATCGGGCTGCCATGGTCGCCTGCCGGCGGGTCGGCCGCGTCTACTGCTTCCAGTCTCCCTCAGCCACCATCGACTACCATCCGACGCGGTTCGTGCCCGTCGATAGCTACATGGGCCGCAAGCTCAAGGTCATCGGCGTGTTCGGCTCTCAGGCCGGCATCCGCGATTACCTGGACCCTGACTTGATCACCTCGACCGCGCGGTACTGGGCCCGCTACTGCGACAGCGTCCACGCCGAGCCCTTCGAGGTCATCCGGGACCGGAGCCACGCCCCGGCGGCCGGTGCCGCCGGGGCGGACCCGGAGGAGGGGCGATGACGGCCCTGGCCTCGCGGGGCCCCGGGCGCGGCGCGCCGCTGCGCGTCCTCGTCACCGGCGCGGGCGGCCCCGCGGCGATCGCGGCCATGAAGTCGCTGCGGGAGGATCCCGCCGTCGAGCTCCTCGCCGCCGACATGGACCCCTGGGCCGCCGGGCTTTACCTGGTGCCCTCGCAAGAACGCACGCTGATCCCAGCCGGCGCGGCCCCGGACTTCGTGGACGTCACGCTGGCCCGGTGCCGCGCGATGCGCGTGGACGTACTCCTGCCGACCGTGGACGCGGAATTGCGCCCGCTGGCCCGCGCTCGCCCGGCGTTCGCCGCCGCCGGCGTTGACCTGCTGCTCGCGCCCGCGGCAGCCCTGGACGTCATCCTCGACAAGCTGCTGCTGGCGCGGCGGTGCGCGGGAGTCGTCCGGGTACCGGGAACCGAGGCGTTCACGCCTTCCGTTGACCCGGCCAGCTGGAGCTATCCCGTCGTGGTCAAGCCGCGAACCGGCAGCGGGTCCCGTGGCATCATGATCGCCACGTCCGCCGCGGAGCTCTCCGCGATGGAACGCTCGCCTGGCCTGATCGTCCAGGAGTTCCTGCCCGGCGACGAGTACTCAGTCGACGTGCTCGCGGACGCCAGCGGGCACGTGATCGCGTCCGTCCCCCGGCTGCGCGCCCGGGTCGACTCCGGCGTGTCGGTCGGCGGCCGCACCCTGCATGATCTTGAGCTGGAACGCTTCGGCCGGGTTGTCGCCCAGGCCACGGGCATCACCTACGTCGCCAACATCCAGTGCAAGCGGGGCTACGACGGTGTCGCCGCCCTGCTGGAGGTCAACCCGCGGATGCCGGGGACCCTCGGCTTGACTATCGCCAGCGGCGTGGACATGCCCAGGCTGGCGCTGGCCGCACTGCTCGGCCAGCCCGTCCCCGAGCGGCTTGACTTCCGCGACCGGGCGGTAGTCCGCTACCTCGACGAGCGCGTCATCGATCCCTCCGAGATCGCGGCCGTCGGGCACGACCTGGCCGGGGCACGCGGATGAGCGCCGGGACAGGCTGGGGTGTCGCCCTCGATGAGGACTTCCACGTGCACTCCACGTTCTCCGACGGCCGCAGCACGCTGGCCGAGAACGTGGTGACCGCGCGGGCACGGAGGCTGCGCACGCTGTGCCTCGTCGACCATGTGCGGCGAGACACCGCCTGGCTGCCCGAGTTCGCCGCCGCCGTCGCGCCCTACCGGGGCCTGCCCGGGATGCGGGTCATGGCCGGAGTCGAGGCCAAGGTCCTCGACACGTCCGGGCGGCTAGACCTCCCGCCCCGCCTGGACGGGATCGACGTCGTGCTGATCGCCGACCATCAGTTCCCCGGGGACGACGGGCCAGTGCACCCCGATCGGGTGCGGGCCGCCATCGGCGACGGGAGCATGACCGAGGCCGAGGCGATCGAACGGCTGTGCGCGGCGACGGAGAAGGCGCTGAGCGCCGTCGACCGCACGAGCCTGCTCGCCCACCTGTTCAGCCTCCTGCCCAAGATGGGCCTCGACGAGGCGATGGTGCCCGGGGCACTGCTGTCTGACCTGGCCCGGCGGGCAGCGCAGGCTGGCGCGATGGCCGAGATCAACGAGAAATGGTCTTGTCCCGCGCCGCGCACGGTCGCCGCGCTGGCCCGGGCGGGCGTGCCCCTGGTGGCCGGCAGCGACAGCCATCACGCCAGGGACATCGGCGTCTATGACTCGGTCCGGGCGACCGCGACCGCACGGGCCTGAGCCTGATGACCGCGGCGCACGCCCTGGTGACTGGCGGTGAATGGCTCCTCATCGCCCTAGTGATGGCGGGGGCCGTCCCGCAGGTGGCCGCGAGCTGGCAGTTCCTCCTGGTGGCCGCGCACTTCCGGCGCTACCACGGCAACGCCTGCAGGCCGGTCTTCCCGAGGCTCGCGGTCGTAGTCCCCGCCTGGAACGAGGGCGCGGTGATCGGCTCGTCGATCGACCGGCTGCTGGCAGCCGATTATCCGCCGGAACGCCTGCGGGTCTACGTGGTCGACGACGCCAGCACCGACGAGACGCCCGAGGTGGTCAAGGCCAAGGAAGCGCAGTACCCGGGCCAGGTCGTCCACTTGCGCAGGGAGCGCGGCGGCCAGGGGAAGGCGCACACGCTCAACCACGGCCTGGCGGTCATCCTCGGCGAGGAGTGGATGGAGGCCCTGCTGATCACCGATGCCGACGTGATCTTCGAGCCCGCGTGCCTGCGGACGATGGCATCCCACCTGGCCGACCCGGAGATCGGGGCGGTCAGCGCCTACATCAGGGAGGGCAGCCGGCCGGGGAACTACCTGACCCGCTTCATCGGCTACGAGTACATCACCGCCCAGGCTGCCGCCCGCCGCGGGCAGAACGTGCTGGGCGCGGTCGCCTGCCTGGCCGGCGGGGCGCAACTGCACTCCCGGGCGAACCTGGTCGCGCTTGGCGGCCAGATCGACACCTCCTCACTCGCGGAAGACACCTTCACCACCATCGAGACGCAACTGCGCGGGCGCCGGGTGCTGTTCGAGCCGCACGCGGCCTGCTGGGCGGAAGAGCCCGGGTCCATGCGTGCCCTGTGGAAGCAGCGCCTGCGCTGGGCACGCGGCAACGTTCAGGTCACCCGCCGGTATCGCAGGCTGTGGTTCCGGCCCAGCCGTGCGCACCGTCTCGGCGGCGTGTCCTTCGGTGTCTTCTGGTTCTGCCTCTTCCTCCAGCCGGCCTTCATGATCACCTCGTCGGCCGCGCTGCTCACCTTGTACTTCGCCGGCGCCGCGCAGGCATGGGCGGCCTTCCGGGTGCTGTGGATCCTCAGCGCCGTCAGCTACCTGTTCATCACGGGTTTTGCCCTGCTCATCGACCCGCCGACCGGCCGCAGGACCTGGCCCCAGGCACTGTTGTTCCCAGGCCTGGTGAACCTTGCGATCATCGCCTACACCTGCTTGCCCCGGGTGTGGCGCGACGGCGTCCACTGGATCGCCAGCGAGGTCCACGTCTCCCTGACCCACCTGGCATGGGGCACGCCCGTCGTCTACGCCTGGCTCGCCGCCTCGATGGCCGTGGCCTACCTCGCCAAGGTGATCGAGGCGCGCCGCTACGGCCGGCTGCTCAGCCCGGCCCTGGTCTACGTGGCGGGCTATGGGGCGCTGCTGTGCGCTTGCGCGCTGGCGGCCTACTTCAAGGAGCTGAAGGGCGCGGAGCAGAAGTGGGACAAGACGGAGAAGACAGGAAAAGTGAAGATCCCGACGTAGCGATCGATCGAGCCACGCCGGGACGGCTCGAGGAATTCCGGGCGCAGGCCCGGGATGCGGCCCGGTACGAGCGAGGCCTCGCCTGGAAGGCAGCCGTGGTGCTCGTCGCAGTGGCGGTGATCGTCATCATCCGGGAGCTGTTCCTGAGCTGAGCAGTTGGCATCAGCCGGCGGGGCACCTGACCGGCGAACACGGGCGCATGGGGGTGCGGGTACCGATGACGAGACGCAGACCCGGGATGCGACGCCGGGCGGTCATCGCCGTGACGGTCGCCCTGGTGCTGGCGACGGCGGCGTTCGCCGTGGCGCTGACCGCCCTGGCGGCGGACAGGCGCGCGGGAGACCAGCTGGGCCAGGAGCTGATCCCCGCGGACGCGGCCGCCGACCACATCGCTCGGCTGTACGCGGCGCAGCAGGTAACCCTGCGGGGTGCCGTAACGGCGGGAGACGCGAGCGCGGTGGCCGACTTCCGCGCCGAGGGAATCCAGCTGAGCCAGGCCGCGGCTGAGCTGCGCTCGCTAGCCGGCGATTACCCGTCGGTGATAAGAGACCTCAACAAGGCCACCGCCACTTACGGTGCCTGGCTGGCCGGCGTCGCCGCCCCGGAAATCGAAGCCCTGTCCCGGGGCGACGTCGCGGGCGCGCGGGCGCTGCAGGGCGATATCGCCCGCACCACCCCCCCGACCCTGGCCACCCGGACTGCCGTAGTGGCGCTGCAGTCCGCGATCGGCGGCATCCAGTCGGATGTCACCGATCGCCTGGAAAGCGCGCAGGGCATGCTGCTCGGCGCCTTCATAGCGATGATGGTGGTGGTCGCAGGCATCACCCTTGACGTCGTGCTCGCGGTGTGGGGCGGGCTGATCAAGCCGTTCGGGACGCTGCGCACGGCGGTAGAGGAAGTGGCCGAGGGCAGTTACCACACCCAGATCCCGATGGTCGGCCCGGCCGAGCTGGCCGACATCAGCCGCAGCGTCGAGCTGATGCGGACCAGCCTGGTGACGGCCCTAGCGGAGCGGGAGCGAGCCGAGGAGGGCTTCCGGCGCATGCTCGACTCGGCCCCCGATCCGATGATCGCCGTGTCATCGGACGGGGAAGTCGTGATGGCGAACGCGCCGGCCGTCGAGCTCTTCGGGTACCCCCTCGGGCAGTTGCTCGGGCTGCCCGTCGAGATGCTCGTACCCCACAAAGGGCGGCCGGCCATGGCCGCGGGACAGCGAAGGTTCTTCAGCGATCCGAGCACCCAGCCGTCCGGCGAGGAACTCCGGATATCCGGTCAGCGCGGTGACGGCAGCACGTTCATGGCCGAGGTACGGATGAGCTGGCTCCCGGCCGGCGGCGGCCCGCTGGCGGTTGCCTCGATCAGGGACGTCTCCGAGCGGCTGGCGATGGAGGCTGAGCGTGAGCGGCTGCGCGCCGCGGCTGAGCACGAGCGCGTGGAGCGGAGGCTGCAGCAGTCCCGGCGGCTGGAAAGCCTCGGGCAGCTCATCGGCGGGGTCGCGCACGACTTCAACAACCTGCTCAACGTGATCAGCGGGTACGCCGACTTCAGCGCCGAGCAACTTGCGCCGCTCGCGCAATCGGACAGCCGGCTGGAGCCCGTGCTGGCCGACATCGAGCAGGTCCGCGGGGCCGCGCAGCAGGCGATCCGGGTCACCCGGCAGCTGCTGACCTTCTCCAGGAATGAGGCGATCACGCCTGAGGTGCTCGACCTCAACGAGGTGGTCGCGAGCGCCGGTCAGCTGCTTGGCCGCTCCCTGGGGGAGCGCGTCGAGCTAACCGTCTCCGCCGACCCCGGGCTGCGGCGGGTGAGCGCCGACCGCGGCCAGCTCGAGCAGATCCTGGTGAACCTCACGGTGAACGCCCGCGACGCGATGCCAGCCGGCGGGCAGATCACCATCGAGACCAGCAATGCCGAGGTCGACGCGGGCTACGCGAGCGGGCGGCCTCATCTCAAGCCCGGGACTTACGCCCGGCTCGCGGTCTCCGACACCGGCACCGGGATGGACGCGGCCACGATGGAGCGGGTATTCGAGCCGTTCTTCTCGACCAAGCCCAAGGGGCGCGGCACTGGCCTGGGGCTGGCGACGGTCTACGGCATCGTGGCCAGCGCCGGCGGCACCATCGACGTCTACTCCGAGGTGGGACTCGGCACCACCGTGAGCGTTCTCCTGCCCGCCACGGACGCGCAAGCCACCCCGGCGGCCGATCCCGGGCCGCCCGCCGATGACGATCAGCGCGGCCACGGCGAGACCGTCCTTCTCGTCGAGGACGAGGCTGGCCTCCAGCAGATGGTCAGCCGGATCCTGGCCCGCAATGGCTACCAGGTGCGCGAGGCGGCCAACGGGGAGGACGCGGTGCGGCGCGCGCAGGACCCGGGCCAGCGCGTCGACCTGCTCCTGACCGACGTCATCATGCCCGGGATGCTCGGCCACGAGATCGCCGCCAGGATCGCGGCCATCCGTCCCAGCGTCCCCTCGCTCCTGATGTCCGGGTATGCTCAGCCGGTCCTGGACCACCACGGCATCCCCGGCCAGCGCTATGACATCCTGCACAAGCCCTTCACGGAACGAGCCTTGCTGGCCCGCGTGCGCAAGGCCCTGAACCGCGGGACCGCCCGCAGCGGGTCGGCCCCGCTAGCGGGAACGGCGTCCCCTCCTCCTGAGGCCTTACCCGGCCGCCCCGGGAGCGGTCTAGGCGCCGGCCCGCGCGCGGTCCCCGGCCGGCTCGAAGGTGCCGTCCACGTAGTCAGGAATCCGGGGCACGGGGACCGCCGCCGCGGCCGCGGCCGCCGCGCGCCGGGCCTTGGCCGCCGCGCGCGCCGCCTTGGCCAGGCCGCTCCTGCGGGCTTGCTCGCGCAGGTCGCTTTCCCGTTGCCGGATGATCTCCCGGGCCATGCTGTGATGCACGATTCCTCCTTGTCCGGGAGCCGCCTGCCGGCCGCCCGTACTTCCAGGCTCGCCGTAAGCCCTTAGGGGGTGCATCGGGCAAAGTCCTTAGGTTCTGGCGGCGGCGACCGGACGTGGCCGGTAAGGCTGCGCTAGCTGCTAAGCCACCCGGTAGACTGGTAGCGCCCAGGAATTCGCGTGGCCTGGTGCCTGTCGGCCCGCGTCAATGACGGGCACTTCCCTGAAGCCGAGGATGCGAGAACTCGACCATGCCCGCACAGCTGCACACCCTGACCGCTGATGCCCTCCAGCGCACCGCGACCCGCGATGACCTGCGCAACGTCGCGATCGTCGCGCACGTCGACCACGGCAAGACCACGCTGGTGGACGCCATGCTGTGGCAGTCGGGCGCGTTCCGCGCCAACGCTCACGTGGCCGAGCGCGTGATGGACTCCGGCGACCTCGAGCGCGAGAAGGGCATCACGATCCTCGCGAAGAACACGGCGGTCAAGCACGGCGGGCTGACCGTCAACATCATCGACACCCCCGGCCACGCCGACTTCGGCGGCGAGGTCGAACGCGGCCTGTCGATGGTTGACGGCGTAGTGCTGCTCGTCGACGCGAGCGAGGGGCCGCTGCCGCAGACCCGCTTCGTCTTGCGCAAGACCCTGGAGGCCAGTCTCCCCGTCATCTTGGTGATCAACAAGGTGGATCGCCCCGACGCGCGGATCGCCGAGGTCGTCGACGCGTGCTACGAGCTGTTCATCGACTTGGACGCCAGCGAGGAGCAGATCGAGTTCCCCGTCGTCTACGCCGCCGCCAGGGCGGGCCGGGCCTCCCTGAACCGGCCCAAGGACGGTGAGATGCCCGACAGCGACAACCTGGAGGCACTGTTCGACGTCATCCGCGAGGCCGTCCCGGCCCCCGCCTACGACCCCGACGCCCCGCTGCAGGCGCACGTGACCAACCTCGACGCCTCCTCCTACCTGGGACGCATCGCGCTGTGCCGGGTATATAACGGCACGCTGACCCGCGGCCAGCAGGTCGCCTGGTGCAAGCACGACAGCACCGTGGAGCGGGTCAAGATCTCCGAGCTGATGCGCACCGAGGCCCTGGACCGCGTCCCCGCCGACTCCGCCGGCCCGGGGGACATCGTCGCGATCGCTGGCATCCCCGACATCATGATCGGCGACACGCTCGCCGACCCGAACGACCCGCGCCCGCTCCCGCTGATCACCGTTGACGAGCCGGCCATCTCGATGACGATCGGCACGAACACCTCGCCCCTCGCCGGCCGGGAGAAGGCCACCAAGGTCACCGCCCGGCTGGTCAAGGACCGGCTGGACCGCGAGCTGGTCGGCAACGTGTCGCTGCAGATCCTCCCCACCGAGCGACCGGACGCCTGGGAAGTCCGCGGCCGCGGCGAACTGGCGCTCGCGGTCTTGGTCGAGACGATGCGCCGGGAGGGCTACGAGCTCACCGTCGGTCGTCCCGCCGCCGTGACCAGGGAGATCAACGGCAAGCTGCACGAGCCGGTCGAGCGGCTGTCGGTGGACGTGCCGGAGGAGTACCTCGGCGCGGTGACCCAGCTGGTCTCGGTGCGCCGCGGCCGGATGGAGACGATGACCAACCACGGCACCGGGTGGGTCCGGCTGGTGTTCCTGGTCCCGTCGCGCGGCCTGATCGGGTTCCGTACCCATTTCCTCACCGAGACCCGCGGGACCGGCATCGCGCACCATGTCTTCGAGGCCTACGAGCCGTGGGCCGGCGACATCCGCGGCCGGGCGACCGGCTCCCTGGTCGCCGACCGGACCGGCATCGCGTCCTCCTACGCCATGTTCAACCTGCAAGAGCGCGGGGCACTGATGGTTTCCCCGACCACTGAGGTGTACGAGGGCATGATCGTCGGGGAGAACTCCCGCGCCGACGACATGGACGTGAACATCACCAAGGAGAAGAAGGTCACCAACGTCCGCCAGTCCACGGGAGAGGAACTGGAGCGACTGGTGCCGCCGCGGATCCTCAGCCTGGAGCAGGCCCTGGAATTCTGCGCCGACGACGAGTCCGTTGAAGTGACCCCGAGCGCCATCCGGCTCCGCAAGAACGTCCTCGACGGGAAGGATCGCGGCCGCATGCGCGGGCGTATCTCACGAGGCGAGCTAGCCTAAGCCGCGCCCGGGCATTTCGCCCAATTCCCACCCCGCGCGACTGCATCACAAAGTTCCCTATCTGCGGATTTCGCGTATCAGGAATAATGGTCAGCGGCCTACCCTGCGTTTAAAGCCGGGCGGGGATGGCAATCGCGACAGGGTATAGGCGAATCGCAGCGGGCAAGGGGGAAACAATGGCTCAGCCGCTGTCTTCAATCAGCCCAGGCCAGAGTGTCCAGAATCTGCTCGACTCGGTGTTCCACGCTCTCCCGAAGATCCTGGTTTTCCTGGTTATCCTGGTAATCGGGTGGATTGTCGCCCGCGTTCTGGCCCGTGTTGTCGACCTGATCTTGCGCCGGGCCCACTTCGACCGGTTCGTGGAGCGCGGCGTCGTCGGGCAGGCGCTCGCCCGCTCGCAAACCGACGCGACCTCGCTGATCGCCAGGATCGTGTACTACACGATCTTGCTGATCGCGCTGCAGATGGCATTCGGGGTCTTCGGCCCCAACCCGATCTCCACGATGCTGAACGCCATCGTCGCCTGGCTGCCGCGGGCCATCGTCGCGATCATCATCATCGTGATCGCCTCCGCTATCGCGAAGGTGGTAAAGGACCTGATCATCGGGGCCATCGGTGGCCTGTCCTACGGACCCCTGCTCGCCAGCATCGCCTCGATCCTCATTATCGTGCTCGGCGCTATCGCGGCGCTCAACCAGGTCGGCATCGCGGCCGGCGTCACCCAGCCGGTGCTGTGGGTGGGGCTGCTGACCGCCGGCGCGGTCGTCGCCATCGGCGTCGGCGGCGGCCTCATCAAGCCGATGCAAGAGCGCTGGGAACGGATGCTCAACGCCGCCGAACGCGAGACCAGCACCCAGCTGGCCGCCTACCAGGCCGGCCGCACGGACGCGATGCGGACCCCGCCCCCGCCAACCGGGCACGTAACGGCCCAGCAGGCCACCGGCGGCATGCCGCAAGGCGGGCCTGCGCCCGGCGGGACCGCGGAGGACGGTATCCCCGGGTACGACCCGGACGACCCGCACGGTTCTGGCGGGACCCGGCTCTAAGGCCGCCGCTACAGCCTCAGGCCCTACGACGGCTCCAGGCCCTGCGACTCGATCAGCATGCGGCACACCGCGGCGAGCCGCAGCGATTCCCAGTCGAGCACGGCCCCCGGACGCGCCCAGTCGGCCGCCGCCTCCTGCGGGCGCTCCCGGCGGTGGGGCGGCCACCAGCCGCGGGCGATCGCGGCCTCGGCGAATCCCTGAGCGTAGCTGAGCAGGGCGGCCGGGGTGACCTCTCGCCCTCGCTTGGCCAGGGCGTCCCGTATCTCCGCGGCGTGCTGGTCGACGCTCGCGCGGGCACCAGCCGAGCTGGCGGTGAGCGCCAGGCTCACCTGGCCCGCCTCGCCGGCCAGGTGCAGCACCATACCGGACAGGTCATCACGAACTGGCTCATCAGGGGGCACGCCGGAAAAGGTATCCCACGCCGGGATCCGGCGCGCCGGCTTGTGGCTCCTGTCCTAGCCAATTCCCAGGTAGAGGGCGCTGCCGATGCCCATGACGAGGCAGTAGACCGCGAACGGCGTCAGCGTCCGCCTGGGGTTGGACAGGTACTTGTCGAGGAACCGCAGCGCGAGGTAAGCGCCGATGCCGGAGATAATAGAGCCGACCAGGATCTGCCCCCGGATGCCCGCGGTCTCCGACCCGAGCAGCTCACTGGCCTTGAACACCCCGGCGGCGAAGATCACCGGCGCCGACAGCAGGAACGAGAACCGCGCGGCGTCCTGGCGGGATAGCCCCCGGACCAGGCCCGCGACCATGACGCTGCCGTCCCGGCTGATTCCCGGGAGGAGCGCCAGGATCTGGCTCGCGCCGAGGGCGAGGGCACTCAGCCAGCTCAGCCTGGTGATCCGCTGATCGGCCTTGACCGCCCGGTCGGCCTCATGCTGCTTGACGGCGCGCTGCCCGGAGGCATGGCTCGCGGCACGGTGACGCCCGCCGCCCCCGTACTGGCCGGGACCGTGCTGTGCGCCAGCGAGGTAGGGGTCGCTGTTCCCGTACGGGTCACGATTCCCGTAGGCCTCGCGCCCGGCATACCCGGCCCGGTCATACCCCCCGGCCCGGTCATATTCGGTGTTGCCGCGGGCCGGCGTCATCTGGCGCTCATCGAGGGCCTGCTCCGCGTCGAGCCCGGCGCGCCGCCGGCGCATGAACTCCCCGCCGAAAAGGACCAGGCCGTTGATGGCCAGGAAGATCGCCGTTGGAATGGGCTTGGCGAACACCGTGCGGACCGTGTGGTCCAGGGCCACTCCAGCCAGGCCGACCGGGATGGTGCCCAAGACGATCATCCACGCGAGCTTCTGGTCGGTGTCGCGCAGGTCGAAGCGCCGGGTGCCCGGCGCGGGGCTGGTGATCTGGCTGAACGAGCCGAAGAAGCCCCTGACGATCCGCAGCCAGTCCCGCCAGAAGTAGATGATCATCGCGATCGCGGTGGCGACGTGCATCCCGACGATGAACGCCAGGTACGGGGACTGCGCGGCCGTCACGTCGAGGTCGGCCTTCCAGCTCCCGCCGACGAGCGCCGGTATCAGGACGCTGTGGCCGAGGCTTGATACCGGGAAGAGCTCGGTGACGCCCTGGAAGAGTCCCACGACGATCGCTTCTGGGTAGGTCAGGGTGGGATGCATCGTGCCCTCTCGCTATGCGGGCAAGCCACCGCGTCCCGCCCTCGTCATGCTATCCGTGACCAGGCAGGGGAGTGGCGGGCAGCGGGGATTCTGGGCATCCGTTACCGCATGGTGATTCGAACTCATATCGTCGGTTTGGCGCGTATTCACACGCGCTGACCTGGCCCGCTGCTAGGCTGCCGCGATGTGACGGGACGACACCGGGGAAGTTGGACCGCTGGGCGTATACGCGTTGCTAGCGGGACTGCGATCATCATCGCGGCGCTGGCCGTGTTCGCTGGCCTGACCCTGCCGCTAGGCGCGGCGGCTCCCTCGCGGGCCGCGTCCGTCGCCGGCACCGGGCTCTCCGCCGGCACCGCGCCCCTCACTGGCGCCAAGCCTGCGGCTACCGTCACCGCCCCGATCGTCCGGGGCGTCGACGTCTCCGGGTTCACGCCGGTGACCGACTGGTCCAAGGTGAAGGCGGCGGGCATGTCCTTCACCGGGATCGAGGCCGCCCAGGGCAAGACGGTCGTGAACGCGAGCTACGGCTCCCAGGCGTCCGGCGCCCTCGCCGCCGGGCTGCGGGTGATGCCGTACGTGTTCGCCAACCCGGGCCGGTTCGCCACCGACCCGACATTCACCGGGGCGGAGCAGTTCTCCCTGGGATGGGACGTGATTAACAGCGTCTCCGGTCATCCGTACCAGGCCGGGAGCCAGTGGCTGCCCGTCGTGCTGGACCTGGAGTGGGACCATTCGAACTTCCCGAACCAGGAATGCTACGGGCTCGACGCGCCCACCATGGTGAGCTGGATCCAGTCATTCGTGGATGCCGCCAAGGCCCAGACTGGCGTCGTCCCGGTCATCTACTCGAACGCGGGCCTGACGGCATCCGGCACGGTCCAGTCATGGTGGCAGGACTGCACTGGCAACAGCACCCAGTTCACGGCGGACCCGTTCTGGGTGGCGGACTGGGGAGTCAGCAGCCCGGTGGTCCCGGCGGCCTGGAGTGCTTACGCCTTCTGGCAATCGTCGTCCATGGGGACGGTCAACGGCATCACGGGCCAGGTCGACCTCGATCAGATGAAGGGCATCGCGCTGAGCGTCCCCGCCCTCACCACCACGACCGGGTCTCCGGTGTCGACCCGGGTCAGCGCGTCCGGCCCGGACCTGGCCGCGGGCTACCAGCCGACCATCAAGGTGACGGGCCTGCCGTCCGGGCTGGCTACGGGTCCCCCGGGCGTGGTGACCGGATGGCCAGCCGCCGCGGGCAGCTACAGCGTCACCGCGAGCGCGTCTGACGCGCTCGGGGGCACCGGGGCCGTGTCGGTCACCTGGACGATCAGGGCGGCGGCGAACTCCGGGCCGACGGGGACCATCCGCCAGCACGGCGGCAGCAACCTGTGCCTCGATGATCCGTCATCCAAGACGGCGAACGGGACCGCGCTCGACCTGGCCACCTGCAACGGCAAGGCCAACCAGAACTGGACCGCCGCGCAGGACGGCACCATCCGGGTCCTCGGCCACTGCCTGGAGGCCAGCGGGACCAGCCTGATCCTCATGACCTGCAACACCAGCCCGGCCGAGCAGTGGCGGGCCGCGACCTTCGGTGCGCTGGTCAGCGTCCGCTACGGGACCTGCCTGAACGGCCCGTCCGCGGCGGCCGCCAGCGGCACCCGGCCGACGCTGGCGACCTGCCAGAACGTGGCCACCAAGGTCAACCAGCACTGGACGCGCCCGGCGGGTCCGGCTACCTCCGGGGCGGGCGCCCGCTGCCTGGGCCTGTCGGGGGCCACCGCCGCCCTGGTCACCTGCGCCACCTCCACCGCGCAGAACTGGACTCCGGAGCCGTCGGGCACGTTCGCGCTGCAGGCGAACGGCCGGTGCCTCGCCGAGCACACGACAGCCGGGTCGACCATGTCCATCGTCGCGTGCAGCAACACCACCCCGACGCAGCAGTGGCAGCTGGTCGCGGCGGGCAACATCGCCGTTGAGCTCAAGAACCCGGCGACCGGCCTGTGCATCACGGTCCCGGCGGGCGGCACCACGGGCACCAAGCTAGTCCTGGGCACTTGCTCCACCGCCCTCGCGGCAACCTGGCGCGTCGCCTGACCGTCCGCGCCGAACGCTTCAGGCCTGCGTCAGCGCGAAGGCCCCGGTCGCCGCAGGGCGAGCCGGGGCCTTCGGCTTATCAAGCCGGGGGAAGCTACCCCTTCTTGGCGGGGATCGCCGGGGTGCCCTTGGCCGACGGGCGGCGGGAGATCTTCGAGCCCAGCCATACCAGCGGGTCGTACTTGCGGCCCGCCACGCGCTCCTTCATCGGGATGAGCGCGTTGTCGGTGATCTTGATGTGCTCCGGGCAGACCTCGGTGCAGCACTTGGTGATGTTGCAGTAGCCGAGGCCGAAGTCGTCCTGCGCGATGTCGCGCCGGTCCGCCTCATCGGCCGGGTGCATCTCAAGCTCGGCGACCCGCATGAGGAACCGCGGGCCAGCGAACTCCGGCTCGTTCTCCTGGTGATCGCGGATCACGTGGCAGACGTTCTGGCACAGGAAGCACTCAATGCACTTGCGGAATTCCTGCGACCGGTTCACGTCCTCTTGCTGCATCCGGAACTCGCCCGGCTTGATCGACGGGTCCGGCGTGAACGACGGGATCTGCCGCGCCTTCTCGTAGTTGAACGACACGTCGGTGACCAGGTCCCGGATCACCGGGAATGTCCGGACCGGCGTGATCGTCAGGACCTCGTCCTGGGTGAACGTCGACATCCGGGTCATGCAGCCCAGCCGGGGGCGGCCGTTGATCTCCATGGAGCACGAGCCGCACTTGCCGGCCTTGCAGTTCCACCGGACGGCCAGGTCGGGGGTCTGCGTGGCCTGCAGCCGGTGCAGCACGTCGAGGACGACCTCACCCTCGTTGACCTCGACCTCGTAGTCCTTCAAGATCCCGGCGCCCGCGTCGCCCCGCCAGACCTTGAACTTCGCCATGTAGCCCATCAGTGCCCCTCTTCCAGCGGCCCCGCCGAACCCGCCGCCGACTCGGGCTTAGGCGGGGCCTGAAGCTCAGTCAGTTCCTCATCCGTCATGTACTTCTTCAGCTCGGACTTCTCGAAGAGCGCGAGCAGGTCGGGCCGGATCGTCGGCATCGGCTGGCGGATCATCGACACCCGGTCGCCGGACAGCGTCAGGATGAGGTTGATCTTGCGCCACTCCGGCGACGCGATCGGGTAATCCTCGCGGGTGTGCCCGCCGCGCGACTCCTGGCGCTCCAGCGCGGCCATCGCCACGCACTCGGCGACCAGCAGCATGTTGCGCAGGTCGAGCGCGTAGTGCCAGCCGGGGTTGTAGACGCGGCCGCCCGGCGCGGACACCGTCGCGGCGCGCTCCTTGAACTTCTCCAGCTCCTCGAGCGCCTGCTTGACCTCGTGCTCGCGGCGGATGAGGCCGACCAGGTCGTTCATCGTCTGCTGCAGCTCGGCGTGCACCGTGTAGGGGTTCTCGCCGGCCGACCGTGACAGCGGCGCGAGCGCCTCCTCAACCGCGGCCGACAGCGCCCGCGCGGGCACCGCGGGCTGCGCGTCCAGGGACTCCAGGTAGTCGACGGCGCCGGCGCCGGCCCGCTGGCCGAAGACGAGCAGGTCCGACAGCGAGTTGCCGCCCAGCCGGTTGGAGCCGTGCATGCCGCCGGACACCTCGCCGGCCGCGAACAGGCCGGGCACCGAGGACGCGGCGGTGTCCGGGTCGACCTCGACCCCGCCCATGATGTAGTGGCAGGTCGGCCCGATCTCCATCGGCTCCTTGGTGATGTCCACGTCCGCCAGCTCCTTGAACTGGTGGTGCATGGACGGCAGCCGCCGCAAGATCTCCTCGGCCGGCAGCCGGGTGGACACGTCGAGGAACACCCCGCCGTGGGGTGAGCCCCGGCCGGCCTTGATCTCGGCGTTGATGGCCCGCGCGACCTCATCACGGGGCAGCAGCTCTGGCGGGCGCCGGTTGTTGTCCGCGTCCTTGTACCAGCGGTCGGCCTCTTCCTCGGTCTCCGCGTACTGCGGGCGGAACACGTCCGGCACGTAGTTGAACATGAACCGCTTGCCATCGGAGTTGCGCAGCACGCCGCCGTCACCGCGCACCGACTCGGTGACCAGGATGCCGCGCACCGACGGCGGCCACACCATGCCGGTCGGGTGGAACTGGATGAACTCCATGTTCATCAGCGCCGCCCCGGCCAGCAGGGCCAGCGCGTGCCCGTCCCCGCTGTACTCCCAGGAGTTGGAGGTGACCTTGAACGTCCGGCCGACGCCACCGGTCGCCAAGATGACCGCCGGCGCCTCGAACAAGACGAAGCGGCCGGTATCGCGGATGTAGCCGAACGCGCCCGCGATCCGCCCCGTCTCGTCCTTGACCAGCCGGGTGATCGTCGTCTCGGCGAAGACCCGCAGGTGCGCCTCGGGGTCCCCGAGCGACCTGGCGTCCTCCTGCTGCAGCGCCACCACGCGCTGCTGCAGCGTGCGGATCATCTCCAGGCCGGTCCGGTCGCCCACGTGCGCCAGCCGCGGGTAGCTGTGCCCGCCGAAGTTGCGCTGGCTGATCTTCCCGTCCTTGGTCCGGTCGAAGATCGCGCCCCACGCCTCCAGCTCCCAGACGCGGTCGGGGGCCTCCTTGGCGTGCAGCTCGGCCATCCGCGGGTTGTTCAGGAACTTCCCGCCGCGCATCGTGTCGCGGAAGTGGACCTGCCAGTTGTCATTGGGGTTGACGTTGCCCATCGCGGCGGCCGCGCCGCCCTCGGCCATGACGGTGTGCGCCTTGCCGAACAGAGACTTCGAGATGATCGCGGTCTTCTTGCCCCGGGTGCGCGCCTCGATCGCCGCCCGCAGCCCGGAGCCGCCGGCGCCGATCACTACCACGTCGTAGGAGTAA
Source organism: Streptosporangiaceae bacterium (assembly GCA_025934375.1). Classification (GTDB taxonomy): domain Bacteria; phylum Actinomycetota; class Actinomycetes; order Streptosporangiales; family Streptosporangiaceae; genus Trebonia. The sequence goes on from JAICYD010000001.1 coordinate 230,186, forward strand.
CGCTCTATGTCTGCAGATTGCAGAGCTTCGTCGGTCATAACGATTGCCCGTTCGGGATCTAGTTGTAGAAGCGGAGCTCGGTGAACACGTTCGCAGCGACCAGCATGATGTACAGGTCGGTCAGCATCAGCGTGCCCAGCGTGATCCAGGCGAACTGCATGTGGCGGGCGTTCAGCCAGGAGACCTTCGTCCACGCCCAGTACCGGACCGGGTGCTTGGAGAAGTGCTTGAGCCGCCCTCCGGTGATGTGCCGGCACGAGTGGCACCCGAGCGTGTAGCCCCATAGCAGGATGACGTTGGCCAAGATGATCAGCGACCCGACCCCGAAGCCGAAGTTCCCGTCCGGCCCGCGGAACGCCTGCGCGGCGTCCCAGGTGTTGAGGATCGAGATGAGCACCACCATGAAGAAGAAGTAGCGGTGCAGGTTCTGCATGATCAGCGGGAACTTCGTCTCGCCAGAGTACTTGGCGTGCGGCTCGCGCACTGCGCACCCGGCGGGGGAGCGCCAGAACGCGCGGTAATAGGCGCGCCGGTAGTAGTAGCACGACAACCGGAACCCGAGCACGAACGGCAGCGACACGAACGCGTAGGGGATAATCGGCGGAACCGCGGGAATCCACGTGCCCAGGCTGGAAGAACCGGGCACGCACTCGCCGTTAACACAGGGCGAGTAGAACGGGGTCAGGTAGTGGTACTGCTCCACGAAGTACCAGTGCCCGGTGAACACCCGGGCGGTGGCGTAGGCGACCCATATTGTGAGCAGTGTCACGACGATTGCTGGTGCCTGCCACCAGCGGTCCTTGCGGAGCGTCCGCTCGGCGATCTGCGCCCGCGTTCTAGCTGGCGCATCCGAAACTTGTGTCATCCTTCAGCGTCCTCGCTGCCTTGTCCATGATCGTAGCGTCGCGCGTCAGGAGCAGATGATTTGCCCCGGGCGGGGGGACAGTGCCGGCGCGCGCACGTAATGCCACGAACCTAATCCAGTTAGTCCAAGCATGCCGCATGAGGGTGGGCATCCAGCATGTGAGACTGGCTACACTGCCCCTCCCGAGAGGGCTTCCCGCAGGAACGCCACCTGCAGCAACAGCAGGTTTTCGGCCACGACCTCCTGCGGAGTCATGTGCGTCACACCCGACAGTGGCAAGACCGAGTGCGGATAGCCCGCGGCCAGCAAGGACGCGGAAAGGCGCAGCGAGTGCGCCACCACCACGTTGTCATCGGCCAGCCCGTGAATGATGAGCAAGGAGCGCGCGGCCACCGCTCGTTGGGCGTCATCATTAAGGGAACTTGACCTGTAGGGCTGGTCGTCGAGGGCCGGATTGCCGAGGTAGCGCTCGGTGTAATGCGTGTCATACAGCCGCCAGTCCGTCACCGGCGCGCCGGCGATCCCGGCCTGGAACACGTCCGGGCGGCGCAGCACGGCCAGCGCGGCGAGGTACCCACCGAACGACCAGCCCCGGATACCGACCCGGTTAGTGTCCAGGTCAGGGAACTGCGCGGCCGCCGCGAAGAGCGCCGTGACCTGGTCCTCGAGCGCGGGCGTGGCGAGGTCCCCGGCCACCGCGCGGTCCCAGGCCGGACCGCGCCCGCTAGTGCCGCGCCCGTCCGCGATGACCACCGCGAAACCCTGCTCGGCGAGCCACTGCGACGCCAGGAACGCACCGCGCGCCTTGAGCACGCGCTGCGCGTGCGGGCCGCCGTAGGGGTCCATCAGCACGGGTAGCTGGCCCGACCCCGGCTGGTGCCACGACGGGAACAGCACTGCCGTGCGGACCCCCTCCGGTCCAGCCGACAGGAACCTCGGCTCCGGCGCCGGCAGGTTCGGCTCCTGCGCGCGGGAGGCGATCCCGGTCACCTCGGCCCTTTCCCCCTTCCGCACCGCAACCGACCCGAGGCTCGCGCCCAGTTCCGAGCTGGAGATCACGACGGTGCCGCCCTTCGCGGTGGCGGAGTGCACGCCCGGCGCGGTCGCCACCTCGGAGAGCCCGGCCGTCGCGGAGTAGCTCCACACCCCGACCTCGGTCGGCTCGATGGACGCGCTGAAGTACACGGTGTCCCCGTCGGTGCCGAGCACCTGCCTGACCTGCAGGCCAGCCGGGGTCAGCGGCTGCGCCGACCGCAGGTCCCCCGGCGCGGCGATGAGCAGCCGGTGGGTGTCCTCCGTCATCGCCGTCCACACGACCCGGCCGTCTGGCAGTTGCGCCGGCACCCCGGGGACGACGTCGACCCAGTCGGGGTCGCTGTCCTCGCGGAGCACCTGGCCGGCCTCGCCGTCGATGACCCGCATGACCTTCTGGTCGCGGGTCTGCGTGACGATCAGGAGCCGGTCCGCCCAGGACGCGGTGGCCAGGTACGGGAAGGCGTCGCGGTCCCATTCGACGGGCTTGAATTCCTGGCTCGCGGTGCTGGCGATGAACAGCGACACGTCGGCGTTGGGGGTCCCGGCGGCCGGGTAGGCGACCGTCGCCGGCTCGCGCTCGGGATTGGCCGGGTCGGCGATGTGCCAGCGGAGGACGGGGGAGTCATCGACTCGCGCGATGAGCAGCCGGGTGCCGTCCGGGGACCACCAGTAGCCCCGGGTGCGGTGCATCTCCTCGGCGGCGACGAACTCGGCCAGCCCGTACGTCACGGTCGCGCTTTCCGGGGCCGGCGAGACGGCGGCGTCCTCCCTGGTCGCCAGGTCCAGGACGCGGACCGTCCCCTCGTGGACGTAGGCGACCTTGCTGCCGGCCGGGTCGGGCCGAGGGTCCAGGGCCGGCGTGCGCGTCGGGAGCAGGAACGGCTCGCCGTCGCCGCTGTCGAGACGGACCGCGTAGACCTGGCCGGATAGCGGGAAGACGGCCAGCGCGTGCTGCCGGTCGGTCGCGTACGACACGATTCCGCCGGCCGTCTCGCGGACCCGCTCCCGGCGGGCGCGCTCCTCCGGCGGCAGGTTGTCCTCATCGGCGCCCAGGGCGCGCGGGTCGGCGACCAGCCGCTCGGCGCCGGAGCCGGCGTCGGCTTCCCACAGGCAGGTGACCGGGTCATCGCCGCCGCGAGTGCGCAGGAACAGCACCCGTTCGCCGTCCGGGGAGACGCTGAACGCCCGGGGCGCGCCCAGCGTGAACCGCCGGGTCCGGGCCTGCTGCCGAGGAAAGCTGTCTTCCGTCATGCCCCCTGATCTTGCCAGCCTTCCCGCCCCCAAGTCCCCCCGCACCCGTCCTCGCGCGGCCGCCTCTTCCCGCCCGCTCGTCCGTCCCGCGCCCCACGGGCCGATGACGTGGCCCGCGCCCGCGCGGAGATGCAGGCTCTCGTGCGCCGGTAGCCTCGACGCGGAAGCCGCCGAGGGGAGAGGGATGACTGAGCAGAGCCTGCTGCTGGTGCACGCGCACCCGGACGACGAGTCGATCGGGACCGGGGCGACGATGGCGAAGTACGCGGCCGAGGGGGCTCGCGTCACGCTCGTCACCTGCACGCTGGGCGAGATGGGGGAGATCATCCCGCCGGACCTGGCGCACTTGCTGCCGGACGAGCTTGGCGAGCACCGCGTCGGCGAGCTGGAGGCCGCCTGCGCGGCGCTGGGGGTGACCGATCACCGCTTCCTCGGCGGCCCGGGCCGCTACCGCGACTCCGGGATGATGGGGACCGAGGAGAACGAGGACCCGCGCTGCTTCTGGCAGGCGTCCGTCGCGGAGGCGGCCGCCCAGCTGGCGGAGGTCATCCGCGAGGTCGCGCCGCAGGCGATCGTGACCTATGACGCGAACGGCTTCTACGGCCACCCCGATCACATCCAGGCGCACCGGGTGGCCATGCGGGCGCATTCGCTGGCATCACCGGATGCCCGGCTCTACGCGACCGCCATGCCACGGTCGGTGCTTATCGCGGCGGCCAAGCTGCCGGCCGACTCGTGGTTCGACCCGTGGCTGGACCTCACCAGAACTGTCGCCGACGACGAGGTCACGACGTCGGTCGACGCCGAGGCGTACCTGGACGCGAAGATCGCCGCGATGACGGCGCACGCCACCCAGATCACGGTGGACGGCGAGTTCTTCGCGCTGTCTGACAACCACGGCCTCCGCATCCTGGGAACCGAGTACTACATCCGGCTCGCCGGCCCGCCGGGAACCTCTCGCGACCTCTTCACGACCTGACCATGCCGCGATTCGGTAGCCTGCCCACCATGGGGATGATGTCGGGCGGGACGACCACCAGCCGCGCCTACACCTTCACCGTCTACGTGGTGATCTTCGTGTTCGGCGTGGTGCAAGGCGTGATCGGCAGCTTCCAGTACAGCCGGTCCCCGGTGCCCGTGATCGCGATCCTGCTGGCCGTCGTCATCTTCGCGACCTGCGTGCTGTGCGGATGGGGCACCACGACGTTCAGCGGCGCGCTCGCCCCGGCGGCGGGCTGGCTCCTGGCCTCGTTCTACCTGTCGATGGGCACTCACCAGGGCAGCGTCATCATCGCCAACACGACCGCGGGCAAGTGGTACCTCTACGGTGGCGCCCTGGCCGTCCTGGCCAGCCTGCTGGCTAACTTCGCCCTCTGGCTCCGCGCCAAGGTCCCCCCGCCCGAGCCCCCGCGCTAGCGGGCATTCAGCCGGGTTCGCGCGGGATGCCGAGGTGGCGGTGGAGAGCGCTTCGTCCCGCGTCGGTGAGCATTACCGCCCGGCCGGAGCCGATCCGGGTTATCCAGCCCGCGCTGAACGCGTGCGCGCACAACGCGGCGCCGGCCGAGCCCGCCAGGTGGGGACGCCGCTCCGTCCAGTCAAGGCACGAGCGGACCGGCAGGCGCCGCGCGGCGGGCGGCAGCGTGATGTCCAGCCGGGCCAGCCAGGACGCGCCGCTCGGGGTCAGCGCGAGTCCCTGGTCCCAGTCCAGCAGCCCCCGCTCCGTCATCGCGTCGGCAATCGAGACGCCAAGCGCCCCCGCGAGGTGGTCATAGCAGGTGCGCGCCCGGGCCATCGCCTGGCGGCGGCTGGCGGCCGACAGCGAGCGAGGCGCGGTCCTGCCGGAGGATGAGGGCGGCACCAGGCAAGCGAGGCTCTCGATGAGCTCCGCAGTGCCGGCGTTGGCGAGCCGGACGTACCGGTGGCGGCCCTGGCGTTCCTCCGCCAGCAGCCCGCCGGCCACCAGGAGGTTCAGGTGACCGGTAGCAGTTGAGGCCGCCACTCCCGCATGGCGCGCCAGTTCCGTCGCGGTCCAGGCCCGGCCGTCCAGGAGCGCCAGGCAGAAGCTGGCCCGGGTGTCGTCGGCCAGCAGGCCCGCCAGCGCGGCCAGGTCGGTGGCTTCCGCGTGCGCGTGGTAACCATTCATCGTTAGTCATCATTACCCGCGGATACTTCGGCGGGCACCGAAGTTTCCGCCGCTTATCGTCGGGCGGGTGAGCAACCTGCTGTCAGTAAGCTCGCTGGATGGCGGCCCAGTCAGCCACCTGGCCATCACGCCGAGCATCTTGTACTTCGGGACCCCGGTCGCCTTGCTGACGACGGAGAACCCGGACGGCACCTTCAACCTCGCGCCCATGTCGTCGGCATGGGCGCTGGGCCAGGTGATCGTCCTTGGCCTAGGTAAGGACGGGCAGACCGCCCGTAACCTTCGCCACCGCCCCGACCTGGTGATAAACCTTCCCGCCGCCGCCCTCTGGCGGTCGGTCGAGCGGCTCGCCGGGCTGACCGGGCGACCCGCGCTTCCCCCCGGCAACATCTTCACTTACGAGCCAGCCAAGTTCGCCGCCGCCGGACTGAGCCCCGAGCCCGCCGACGTGGTCCGGCCGCCCCGGGTTGCCGAGTGCCCGCTGCAGATGGAAGCCCGCGTCGTGGGCTTGCAGGACGCAGCGTCCGGGAGCTTCCTCATCATCCAGGCCGAAGTCCTGAAGGTGCACGCTGACCCGCGCATCGTCGTGCCGGGCACGCAGCACATCGACCCGGCGCGGTGGAACCCGCTCGTCTACAACTTCCGGCATTACTTCGGGCTTGGTCCCGAGCTAGGCCGCACTTTCCGCTCCGAGCTCGCCCCGCGCGGCCAGTAAGCTCCGCGCAGGCAAGCTCCGCCGAGGCAGGCTACTTGCCGACGTCGCGGGCGAGGTCCAGGCCGAGCAGGCGGTCGGCGGCGGCGAAGGTCTCGAACTTCACCCCGTCCGGCACGCCAGCGTCGTCGGCGAGCGCGGCCAGGATCCGCAGCGCCGCCGGGGTTTCCAGGTCGACCGCGAACGCCCCGGCGATCGCGTCGGCGTGCGGCCGGGACATGGCCCCGCTCGGCGACCGCGCCCAGTGCGCGACCAGCGACCGCCACCGGCTCAGGGTCTCCGCCGCGTCCCCGTCCTGGAAACCCTCGCCACCGGGGCCTCCGTCCGCGATCGGCTCGCAGTACCCCCACTGCAGCAGCCGCAGCCTAACGGTCGCTGGCTCCGCGCTAGTGTCGACCATGCCCGCGTCCCCGGGCACCTGGGCCCACAGCCGGGCCGAGCCCGCGATCTCGCCCGGTGCCGCTGGCGGGGGTCCGGGGGTGGCCCCCCGGGGTGACACTGGCGGGGGCCCGGGGGTCGCCCCCCGGGATGACACTGCGGCGACGCCGACATCGAACGGCGGCATCCCCGACAGTATCCCCGACACTGCCGAGACCGGTCCGAGGAAGGTGTCGCGCGGCGGGTGAATGTTGAGCGCGTCACACGCCTCGCGCAGTGCGGCCACGTCTGCTTCGGCGGGCAGGAAGTCGCTGACCAGGGGCAACATCTGCGATATCTCGGCGGCCCGGCGCAACAGGTCGGCGGTCAGGTAGGCGCGCACCTGCCCGATGCCGAACGGGCCGGGCGCGTATACGAGTATCCGAAGCTGCCGCCGCCCGGCGGGCAGCACATCCGTCAGTTTCCCCGTCCGCGCGTCCCGAAGCCTCAGCATGCCACCACGTTAGTCGGCGAGGGCGCGCAGGCGCTGGCCCGCGGCGGCGACTCCCTCGTCAGTCGCGGTCAAGGCGACGCGGACATGCCGCTCGCCGGCCGGGCCGTAGATGTAGCCGGGACCCGTCAGGATGCCGCACTTAGCGGCCAGCCACTCACACGCGGACCGGGCGTCGTGGTCCGGGTGCGCCGCCCACAGGTACAGGCCCGCCTCGGAGTGGTCGATGCGAAAGCCGGCCGAGGTCAGCCCGGCGACCAGGACCGACCGCCGGGCGGCGTACCGGTCGCGCTGCCGCGCGGCGTGCGCGTCGTCGTTCAGCGCCGCGGTCATCGCCGCCTGGACCGGGCCGGGGACGATCATGCCGGACTGCCGGCCGACCAGCAGTAGCTCGCGCAGCAAGGCGGGGTCACCGGCGACGAACCCCGCGCGGTACCCCGCCAGGTTCGACCGCTTCGACAGGGAGTGCACGGCCAGCAGCCCGTCGTGGGAGCCGCCCGAAACCGAGGAATGCAGCACCGAGACGGGAGCGACGTCCCATCCGAGCGTGATGTAGCACTCGTCTGAGGCAAGCACGCACCTCCGTGCGCGTGCCCACGTCACGGCATCGCGCAGCCAGGCTGCCGACTTGACCTCGCCGGTCGGGTTAGACGGTGAGTTAACCCACAGCAGCCCAGGGCGCGTTACGGCCGGGAGATCGTCTGGCAGGGCGCGGACGGGCACGCTGGCCGCGCCGGCCATCTTCGCCCCGATGTCGTAGGTTGGGTAGGCCAGAGACGGGTAGAGCACCGCGTCGGCGGTGCCCAGGCCCAGCATGACCGGGAGCCAGGCGATGAACTGCTTGGTTCCGATCACCGGGAGCACCGTGTCGGGCTCGACCGTGACGTCCAGGGCCCGGGACAGCCAGCCGGCGGCCGCGGCGCGCAGGGCTGGCGTCCCGGCGGTCAGCGGGTAGCCGGGCGCGTCAGCCGCCGCGGCCAGCGCATGCTGAATTACCCCGGGGACCGGGTCGACGGGCGTGCCGATCGACAAGTCGACTAGGCCGCCGGGGAAGGCGGTGGCCTTGTCTCGCAGCGGCGCTAGTTCGTCCCAGGGATACTCGGGTAGCCGGGCGGCGAGGGTCACTCGCCTTCGGCCTGCGGCGGCAGCGCCGCGACGAGCGGGTGGTCCTTGCCGATCTTGCCAGTCTTGGACGCGCCGCCGGGCGAGCCAAGCTCTTCGAAGAAGTCGACGTTGACCTTGTAGTAGTCCTTCCACTGCTCGGGGACGTCGTCCTCGTAGTAGATGGCCTCCACCGGGCAAACCGGCTCGCAAGCCCCGCAGTCCACGCACTCGTCTGGGTGAATGTAGAGCATCCGCTCGCCCTCGTAGATGCAGTCCACAGGGCACTCTTCGATGCACGCCTTATCAAGGACATCCACGCATGGCTGCGCGATGACGTAGGTCACGTGAGCTCCTCGTTACTTTCCTTTAAACCTGCTACTACTCAGTATGGTGGGTCCGCGTCTAGCTCGCGACGATACTCCCCGCATCGGCGCCCGGGGCAGCCTGCCAGGCCGACTCGGTGAGTGATGCAGACCACTGCCAGCCGTCGTAGCTGACCTTGGTGAGCCCGTACATGCTGGCATGGGTCATCATCCAGTGCGCGACCGTCCATCCGTGGCTGGCGCTCACCCGCACGCGCATGCCCGTCCCGGCGTGGCTGATGCCCTCGACGGTCGCCCCGGACCGGGCCGAGCCGAAAACCACCGGGATCCGCGCCATGACCGACGCTAGCTGCGGGTGACCAGTGCTGGTCGGCTTGTACCAGCAGGTCACCCCGTGTGGCGTGGCCGTGAAGGAGGCGGCCAGCAGGGCGGCGTCGTTTTCCCACTGCTGGTAGGCCGAGCCGTCGGCGCTGTGCTGGACGTCCTGGGCCGCCTGGTAGATCGGGATCGTCGTGTAGTGCGGCACCTTGACCAGGGCCTTGAAGAACGCGGTCGACGCGAACTCGGGGTCTTGCAGCTGCGCGGCGGTTCCCCAGCCCTGCGAGGGACGCTGCTGGAAGACGCCGACGGAGTCGCGGTCACCACCCGGCACGTTGGTCATCTTCGATTCCTGCAGCGCGGTGGCGTAGGCGATCTCCAGGGCCCGGCGCGGCAGGTCCATCCGGGCGGCAACCCCGGCGATCGTCGCCGCGACCGGTGCCTGGCTAGGGTCGACCTGCGTCGAGTTGGCGCCGAGGCCGGCCATGCACCCGGGGGAGATCAGCGAGACGACGACGTGCCGGTAGACCGTGATGCCAGCCCACACGGCGCCGCCGGCCAGGATCGCGAGCACGACGAGTACCGTCATGACCCTGCGCCAGCGGGGCCGGTAGTACTGCGAAGGCTGCGCGCGCCCGGGGGACTTCGTCGGCACAGATCTGACGGTACCCGGGGCATCTAGGTGACACGGCCAGTTGTCCGGCCTCGTGGAGAGTTGTGAGCAACCCCTGAAGCTGCTCGGAGCCGAGGCCTAGGGGCCTGGGGGCTGGGGGCTGGCGTGCGATCCGGAGAAAGTCCTCCCGATAAACTCCCCCCTTATGAGCGCTGCTGAATTCACCTCGCCCCTTCCCGCGGCGATCGACGAGCTGTGGGAGCGGCGGGCTGGCCTGTCCCCGGCCGATTCCGCCGCCAAGGACGAGATCGTGGCGGCCGTCGACCAGATCGACGCGGGGACCGCGCGGGTGGCGTTCGTCGACGCCGTGACCGACCAGGTCATCGTGGACGAGCGCGCCAAGCGGGCCATCGTGCTGGCGTTCAAGGTGCTGCCGATGGAAGAGTCGGTCGCGGGCGACTTCCGCTACCACGACCGGGTGCCGCTGAAGACCCGCCTGGACGGCGTGCGCGTGGTCCCGGGCGCGATCGCCCGCTGGGGTTGCTACCTCGCGCCGGGCACCGTGCTGATGCCATCGTTCGTCAACGTCGGCGCGTACGTGGAGTCCGGCACGATGGTTGACACCTGGGCGACCGTCGGGTCGTGCGCCCAGGTCGGCAAGAACGTTCACCTGTCCGGCGGCGTCGGCATCGGCGGGGTGCTCGAGCCGCCGAACGCCGTCCCGGTGGTCGTCGAGGACGAGTGCATGATCGGGTCTCGCTCCATGGTGGTGGACGGCGCCCGGGTGCGCACCGGTGCCGTGCTCGGCGCCGGGACCATCCTGACCGCCACGTCGCATGTGATCGACGTGGAGACGGGCGAGGAGCTGACCCGTGGCGAGGCGCCCCCCTGGTCAGTCTGCGTGGGCGGCACCCGGCTGCGGAAGTTCGGCGGCGGTGAGTACGGACTGCCGGCCGTCCTGGTGCTGAAGCGGCTTCCGGAGGGGAGCCGGCACAGCAAGACGGAGCTGAACGAGCTCCTTCGCGACCACGGGGTCAACGGCTAGATCACTACCTGGCGCCGGGTCGCGGTGTAAGCACCGGACGAACGAATGGCGACCGAACATCCCTTTTGTCGGATTGCGGGCTACGGCAGTCCAGCGAGGTGGCTACTGTGGGTAGACAATGAGCGGGAACTCACAGCCGCAGCGCAAGGTCCGTCGCCAGGGCCCTGTGACACTGCGCGGCACGCAGATACCGGCGACCACGGCGGACCAGCGTCTGCTGGACAGGCGCGGGCCGTCTGACTGGGTGCACACCGATCCGTGGCGGGTCATGCGCATCCAGGCGGAGTTCGTGGAAGGGTTCGGCCTGCTGGCCGAGCTCGGCATCGCGGTATCGGTTTTCGGCTCCGCTCGCACGCCGCGTGACTCCGCCGAGTACAAGATGGCCGAACGGATCGCGGGCGAGTTGTCCCACGCGGGGTACGCGGTGATCACTGGCGGCGGCCCCGGCATCATGGAGGCCGCCAACAAGGGCGCCGCCGAGGCGGGCGGGGTCTCGGTCGGGCTCGGCATCGAGTTGCCGATGGAATCGGGCCTCAACGACTACGTCAACGTCGGCGTCGAGTTCCGGTACTTCTTCGTGCGCAAGACGGTCTTCGTCAAGTACTCCCAGGCGTTCGTGGTGCTGCCGGGCGGCTTCGGCACGCTGGATGAGCTGTTCGAGTCGCTGACGCTGGTCGCGACGAACAAGATCACCCGGTTCCCGATCATCTTGGTCGGCAGCTCGTACTGGTCCGGGCTGCTGGGCTGGCTCCGCGAGACGGTGCAGGTAGAGGGCAACATCTACGACAGCGAGCTCGACCTGTTCACCGTGACGGACGACCCGGACGAGGTCGTCAAGATCATCCTCGAGGCCCACGCCGAGGCCGGCATCGCCCCGCCCCGCCCGGACACCGACGGCAGCTGACTTAACGCACGGGTTCTTCCAGCGAACTAGGAAATGCTAGTGAAAATGCTAGCGAGAGGGCGCGCTGGCCAACCTGTGGAGTGTCGTGGAGGCCGGTGCGGTCGACTGGGTGTGGCTCGGAACCCGCGGTCGGCTGCAGACCACAGGTCTGCGGCTGATGCTTAGCCACTGGGCCGGGCAGGCCGGGTACATGGCGTGACGCCCCACTAGTTCCGGCGCACGTTAAGCGACAACTGGCAAATGAGCATTGTTGCATCCAGAGCATCATTCATTTCCCGACAGTGGGCCTTCCTGGGCTGCGCACGACGACGCCGAATGGGCTGGAGGTTCTGGAGGACACCGCCGGCCAGGCTAACTTAAACAGGCTGGCACTCAAGTGCGACGAAACGCTCCCTGAATCCGTCCAGTATCGCGCGGCAACGTCGGCGCCAGGTCCGGCCTCTGGAAAACGTCGCGACCTCCTTGAGGCAATTCCATTGGCTGGCGGCTCGCGTCAGGACGTCTTGAGGATTATGCAAAAGTCAGTTTGAAAAAGTAGAGTCCAATCGCGGCATTGAAGGAGTCCTGAAAGGTCTTGAGTGGCCGCCGGTAATCAGTGAATAGAATCCGCCAGGTCTTCAACTGCGCCACCGCCCGCTCGACCG
>JAICYD010000161.1 GCA_025934375.1 Streptosporangiaceae bacterium
GCGGCGACGAACGGGACCGCCAAGCGCGTCCGGTCGCGCGGGCGCGCGTCCGGCGGCGCGGCCCAGGCTCCCGCCGAGGGCAGTGCGTCAAAGGGCAGTGCGTCAAAGGGCAGTGCGTCAAAGGGCAGTGCGTCGAGGGGCAGTGCGTGGAAGGGCGGCGTGGGCAAGCGCCTCGCCGGCCAGGTCATGCCCGCTCCGCCCCTGCCCTCCAGTGAGGCACTCCACCCCAAGCGGCGGCAGGCCGGGCAGGACAACCCGGCGCCCGCCGGCACGCTGCCATTGGGCGCGGTCGCCGCGCCGGTGCTCGCCACCCAGCCCGAGCACGCCACCCCCGCCGTGGTCCCGGCGCTCGCGAGCGGTGCCGGGAACCCCGTCGCCGGAGTCAACGCCTCGGCCGGCTCCACGCTGGCGGGCTCCGCGGCCGCCAGCGCCGTCCGTGCCATGCCCACGGGACCGGATGAGCAAGTTCGGGCGCGGGGCGTAGCCGCCGCCGGCCCCTCCGCCAGCTCGGGGAAGAACGCCGGGCCGCGCATCGAGGTCGCCCACAACGGACCCGCGCACCGCCCGGTGCCCTCGCGGCAGCCCGCGGACCCGGGCCGGGCGTGGCCATCGGTTGGCTATTCCGGAGCTATATCCACTCCCACGCCATCGACGGCCCCCGCGCCTGCGGCATCGACGCCGCCGGGAGCACCGGTAGCCCCTCCGCCATCGGTGATACCCGCGTCGGCGGCTCCGGCTCCCGCCCCGGTCATTCCCCTTTCGGCGGCTGCGCCCGTTCAGTCGCCCGCGTCTGCGCCGCCGCCGGTCACCGAGCGCCCTACCGTGGCCCCGCCTGCCGACCGAAGCGCCGCCCGCCAGGAGCTTTTCACCCTGTTGGCAAGCAGTGCCACGGCCAGTGCTCCCGCCGCCAGTGCCCCCGTTCCCGTGGCCACTCCCGAGGCCGCCAAGCCTCCCGCACTCTCCGAACTGCCCGCGTCTACCGCCGCGACTCCCGCTCCGGCTGATATTTCCGACTATCAGCCGCAGCGTCAGCCTGAGACTCAGCGCGAGCCTGAGCCGCAGCGCGAGCCTGAGACCCAGCGCGAGCCTGAGACCCAGCGCGACCCTGAGACCCAGCGCGACCCTGAGACCCAGCGCGACCCTGAACTATCGCGTCAGCCTGAGACCCAGCGCCAGCCTGAACCCCAGCGCGACATCGAGCCACCACAGCGCGAGCGTTCCCTCCCGTCGATCGAGCGGGCGTTGTCCGGGCCGTTCCGCGACCGGAACCTGAACTGGCACACCAAGGTCAAGATCGTCACGGGTACCGGGCAAGGCCCGGGGTCGCGCGACCAAGAGGCACTTGACCGCGTCCGCGCCCGGCTCCCGCTCAAGGAGCCCAAGCGCATCCTCGTCCTTGGCTGCACCAGCGGCGCCGGCCAGACCGTGACCGCGCTCATGACCGGCCACATCCTGGCTAGCCTGCGCGAGGAGCCAGTCGCCGCGGTGGACCTCCACGATGGAACGCTGGCCCGTTACACCGCGCCCGCCGCCTGGCTCCGGGAAGTCCTCGACGGTGCCCAGCCGCAGGCGCAGTCGTCGGCCCATCCCGATGGCCTGCCGCCCAAGGCGCGGGCCGATCGTCACCGTGGTACCGACCTGCCCCGGCTAGACGTCATCGCCAGCGACGACCCGCTGCTCGACGGCGATGAGCGTCGCCTCGCCGACCAGCTGGGCCGTCATTACCCGCTGACGATCCTCGATCCCGGCGCGACCGGCCTGACCCGGCTGCTCAAGATCGCCGACCAGCTCGTCCTCGTCGCCCCGGCCAGCGTGGAGGCGGCCAGCGCGCTCGCCGACACGCGGGACTGGCTCGACGCCCACGGGTTCGGCGAGCTTGCCCTGCACTCGGTCACCCTCCTCAACGGGGTCAGCCGTCGCAGCCTGCCTGACGTGGAGGCCGCCGAGTCGGTCGCCCGCGGCCGGTGCCGCGCCATCGTCCGGGTGCCCTGGGATGACATGCTCCCGGTCGGCGTCACCGGCCCGTCCACGCTTCACCCGCAGACCAGGGTGGCCTACACGGCCCTGGCCGGAGTGCTCGTAGCCGGAATCGCCGCCGCCCCCGTCCGGAGGTCGTGAGAATGAGCGCTAAGTCCAAGAGCCGCGCCCGGCTGGGGATCAGGTACTTCGACGACCGCATCCTGCTGACCGAGACGCACGCCTGGGCCTACTACCGCCTCCCTTCGGTGTCGTATGAGTTCTCCACGCCCGAAGAGCGCGAGACCCTCGCCACCAACATCACGGTCGCGCTCGCGGCCATCCGGATGCAGGACGCCGAGGTGCACCTGCGCATCGCGCACCGGCCCTACCCGGCTGTCGACTGGGCCACCGGCCTGGACGCCACCTCCGATGGCGGTCCCGGCTGGCGGGAGTACCTGGAGCAGGTCTATCAGCACGTGTGGGCCAAGGACTTCTGGTCCAAGGAGATCTACCTGGGCGTTCGGCTCGGTCAGCGAGGCATGGGCGTTCAGCTGTCCGGCGGGGTCATCGCCAACTTCCTGAACTCCTACAAGACCACCGAGCGGGCGCTGGGCATTGAGGACGAGTCCGTCCCCGCCGGCGAGATCAGCAAGTGGACCGAGCTGTCCGAACGGCTGGGGCGGGCGCTCAGCTCCGGCGCCCTCTCGGCCCGGCACGCCAGCTCCCGCGACGTCGCCTGGCTGTTCCGGCACACGCTGATGGGATCACTGAACGACCCACCGCCGTCGGCCGCGCGCCGGCGCACCTGGGGCGCGGGGGAGATCGAGCAGCTCTTCGAGGGCCAGGTGCACAACGGTCGCACCATGCTGCGCCTGGAGCACCCTGAGGGCGAGTCCTACGCGGCGTTGCTGTCGTTCGCCCGGTTTCCCGACCTCATGTCCTTCCCCGACGGCGAGCCCTGGCTGCACTACGCCGACTCGTTGCCGTTCCCGGTCGAGGTCAGCTCCCGGATGCGGTTCGTCTCCCCGGCCCGCGCCAGCAAGGACGTCGGCCGGCGCCTCGCGCACGCCCGCGACATGGACATGCACATCCGGGAAGCGGGTGCGGAGGCGCCGCTCGCGCTGGCCGAGCAGATCGCCACCGCGCGGCTGCTGGAGCACGGCATCACCAAGGACCGGCTGCCGTTCGTGTACGGCTGGCACCGGCTGATCGTGACCGCGCCCACCCGAGAGCTGTGCACCCGCCGGGTCGAGGCGGTCACCGAGCACTACCGCGACATCGCGATCGACATCGTCAACTCGACCGGCGACCAGTTCTCGCTGCTGTCGGAGTCCCTTCCGGGGGAGAAGGTCCGGATCAGCTCTTACGTTCAGCGGCAGCCGCTGTACACCATCGCCGGCGGCATGCCGACGGCGACCGTCGAGCTCGGCGACCGGATCGCCGAGGGCGTGGGCTGGATCGGGCCGTACATCGGCGAGACGCTGGGCCGGGCTCGTTCGGTCGTCCACTTTGACCCGATGCTGGCGGCGGCCCGGAACCGGCCCACGGCGGTGGCCATTACCGGGGAGCCTGGGGGTGGCAAGACCACGCTGGCGATGCTGCTGCTCTACCAGCTCGCGCTGCGCGGCGCCACGATCGCGTGCATCGACCCCAAGGGCGACGCCGAGCCGCTGGCGAATTACCTGTCCCGCACCGGGCGCAAGGCGCGCGTGCTGCCGCTCGGGTCGGCCGCGCCGGGCCTGCTCGACCCGTTCGCGTTCGGCGATGACCTGGCCGAGAAGCGGACCATGGCGACGGAGACGCTGCGGCTGCTGCTGCCCCGGATGAGCGAGGAGCGCGAGTCCGCCATGATCCAGGCGGTCGGCGCGGTTGCCAGCGGGCCGCGGCCCAGCCTTGGCAAGGTCGTGAAGTACCTGGAGGACTCGGACGACCCCGCCTGGAAGAACCTGGGCGCCGTCATGCGCTCGGTCTCGGAGATGCGCCTGGCCCGGCTGTGCTTCGCCCCGTCGGGCGGGCAGCAGATCGACGTCGAAGGCTGGACCACTGTGTTCACCCTGGCCGGGCTGACGCTGCCGGACACGACGATCAAGCGCGACGACTACTCCTACGAGCAGCGCCTTTCGGTGGCGCTGCTGTACCTGGTATCGCAGTTCTCCCGGCGGCTGCTCAACAGCGTCGACCGGACCGCGCCGAAGGCGATCTTCCTGGATGAGGCGTGGGCGATCACGTCCACTCCCGAGGGCGCCAAGCTGGTACCGGAGGTATCCCGGATGGGCCGTTCCAGGAACACGGCGCTCGTCCTTATCTCGCAGAACGCGGGCGACCTGCTGAACGAGCAGGTGACCAACTGCCTGAGCAGCGTCTTCGCGTTCCGCTCATCCGAACGTGCCGAGGTGGCGAACGTACTGTCGCTCCTCGGTGTCGAGCCGTCCGAGGAGCACAAAGCCGTGCTACGTTCCCTCGGTAACGGTGAATGCATTTTCCGTGATCTCGACGACCGCGCGGGCCGCATCGGCGTCGACCTCGTCTCTGAGGAACTCAGGGACTGGATCGATACAAACCCGACTCGAGCCCGCCGGCCACCGCAGCCGGCGGCGAACGCCCCCTCGTAATCCGCTTTACCGCACTTTACGTACAGGAGCCTCCCGATGGCTGACATTCGCGAAGGCAAGCGCAAGCCCCGCCCTGAGAAGCAGGGGCGCGGCAAGCGCTCTGCTGGCAAGATCATCTTGGCTCTGGCAGGCGCGCTGCTCCTGCCCTTGCTGCTGAACGCGCTGCTCTTCGCCACCACGGCGAAAGCCGCCACGACATCCACCGCCGGGCACGCTAGCGTCTCCGCGCCGGTTGGCGTGGCCGCTCCGCAGGCCCCGGCCGCTCCGCAGGCACCCGCCGCAGGCCCGTGCGACATCCCGGGGATCGGCGACATTGGCAGCCTGGTCGGGCTGTGCAACGCTGGCTCTGGCGCGATCGGGGACATCAACAACATCTGCAGTCCCGGCACGCCGCAGCCGGAGCAGGCGACCGCCGGCCTCGACTCGATGATCGACGTGCCGGGCGGCACGGTGAACGGCGGCAAGACGCTGTATGACAACTACGGCGTCGCCGGACAGACCTGGAACGCCACTGGCCTGCAGTGCTCGGACATGTCGTCGCTCATCGGCAACAACGTCGCCAACATGACGTTCAACTTCGCCAAGTCGCTGGACCGGCTGACGATCACCGTCTACCAGTCGGCGGCCGGCAACGGCATCTTGACCTGGCTCAGCTCGTCGGTCAACAACCTGATCACCGAGCTCGGCAAGGCGATCTACTTCCCGTTCCTGGCCCCGGTGGTGATCCTCGGCGCGATCTGGCTGGCCTGGCAGGGGCTGATCCGCAAGCGGGCGACCCGGACGTTCGAGGGCACCGTGTGGATGGTGATCGCCTGCGCCGCCGCGATCTGGCTGATCGGCCGGCCCGCCGACTTCACCGGCATCGGCACCACCGTGTCCAACAGCGTCACCGGCGTGATGAACGTGGCGTTCGCTAAGCTGCCCGCCCCTGCGAACGCGGACTGCCTGCCCGTCGCATCCCCCGCGGATCCGCAGAGCGTGCAGCCGAGCTACGCCTTCACCTCCGGTAACGACAACGTGGACAAGAACGCGAGCGAGCTGTGGTCGGTGCTGGTGTGCAAGCCGTGGCTGAACGGCGAGTTCGGCACCACGGTGTACGCGACGGCGCCGAACCAGCAGCAGACGGTCGTCAACCAGTACGGCCGGCAACTGCTGTGGGCGCAGGCTATCGCCGCTAACGAGCAGCCCACCGCCCAGGTCATCCAGGCGAAGCAAAGCGTCTACAACGGCATCGCCACGCAACTGAAGGCGACCAACCCCGCGGTCTACCCGCTGTTCCAGGGCCAGCAGTGGACGACGAGGCTGGAGATCGGGTTCTCCGCGCTGTTCGCCGCGGTCGCGGCCGGACTGCTCGTGCTGCTGATCGCGCTGACCTTGATCATCTTGAAGCTCGGCTTCCTGCTGCTGCTCGTGGCGGGACCGTTCTTCTTGATAATCGGCACCCATCCCGGCTTCGGCCGGGTGATCGCGATCCGCTGGTTCGAGATGCTCGTCGGCGTGCTGCTCAAGCAGATCGCGATAGCGCTCACCCTTAGCGTGCTGCTGTACTGCTACACGCTCATCATGGGCACGTCAGATACGGCGCTGCCCTGGGCGCTCAAGATCATGATGATCGCCTTGGTCACGGTGGCGGTGTTCATCTACCGCAAGCCGTTCCAGCACCTGTTCTCCGCGGTCGGCTACGGCGTGCTCGGCTCCGACGGCGCAGCCGCCGGGAGCCTGCGCGAGGCGACGTTCGGGTTCCGCCGGGCGACGGCCGGCGCCGTCGGCGCGACCGCCGGCGTGGTCGGCGCGATGGCGACCCCGCCGGGCGTGGCCGGCAGCCGCGGCGCCCGCTGGGCCAGGCGGTTCGCCGACGGGGCGAACCCGGCCAGCGGCGAGGGCGCCGCGGGTGACAAATCCATGGCCGGCGCGGCCGCGGCCGCCGCCAACGGCGTCCGTGCCACAAGCGGCGGCGGTGCCGCGACTGCCTCCGGCCGTCCGGTGCCGGGCGGCAAGCCCGCCTCCGGTGGCAGCTCGGGCACTAACGGCGGCGGCGATCGCGGCGCGGGCGGGTCAAGCTCGTCTGGTGCCGGGCGCAGGCAATGGCCCAATGCCGGCTACAACGGCGGCGGGCGTGCCGCTCCGCCGCTACCGCCCCCGAGCGGATCCGGTGCCCCCGGCTCCAGCGGGGCGTCCGCCAGCTGGGCCCGCGGCTCGGGCGCCCGGGCCAACACCGGGCCGATGCCCCGCGCGAGGTCAACCTCAAGCGGCCCGCCGGCCGCGGGGACGCCGGGCGCGGCCCCGCCCGCCAAGACCGTCCCGCCGCCAGTGCGCCAGGATCCGTCGGCCTCCGGCTCGGCGTGGCGGCGGACCCGGCGGGACAAGTAGCGGAGCAAGGCGATGGAGCTCACCCCAGGCCGGCAGCGCCTGTTCTTCGTTGTCGTCGTCATCCTGCTCGCCCTGCTCGGGATCTACCTGGTGGGTCCCGGTCGCAGCCACGGCGCGGCCCCGGCCGCGTCATCGTCCACCGCGCCTGGCAACCCCGCGGCGGCGGTGACCCCGTCACCCCTGAACGTGCCGTCCGCCGTCGTCGCCCCGACGCCAGTGGCGGTGACTCCGGTCAATGGCGCCAACATCTATAACTGGCTGCCGTTCACGCAGAAGGAGCTGTCCACGGCGGCGGGCGTCACGCTGGCGTTCGCCACCGCCTACGAGACGTTCAGCTACACCGACACGGCCGCCACCTACGCGAGGCGGCTGTCCGGTTACGTAACCTCGGACCTCCTCCAGACGCTGGAGAGCCAGTTCGCGCCGCCGGCCGTCCAGCAGCAACGGGCACAGCAGCACCTCGTGTCCAAGAGCAGCGGGACGATCGTCTCGATCAGGTCGTTCGGCTCCACGCCGCAGGCGTCGATCATATTCGTGGTCGACATCACGATCCAGGCGACGGCATCCGCCAAGACGACCACGGCGTCCAACCAGTGGGCGGTCACCGCGGTGACCGCGCCTGGCGGCTGGGCCGTCCATGACATCGAGCCAGCTACGGCAGGCAACACGTGAACCGCAAGGTCACAGGGTCAGCCGGTCTCGGTGTGGCCCTGATACTGCTGCTTTTCTTCCTGATGATCCCGATGCTGATGGTCGGCGGCACCAGCTTGCTGTTCGGTGGTAGCGGCGGGGCCGGGAACTGCTCGGGCTCAGCCAATCAGCCCCCAGTCACCCAGCCGGGCGTCAGCTCCCAGGGCCAGAACTCCATCCCGCAGAATTACCTGGCGATCTACCGCAAGGCCGGGCTGCAGTACAACATCCCGTGGACGATCCTGGCCGGGATCGGCACCGAGGAGAGCGACAACGGCCAGAGCACCCTGCCCGGCGTCCGCAGCGGGCAGAACGGCTTCGGCGCGGCCGGCCCGATGCAGATCGGCATCGGCGGGGCGTCGTCGAACACCTGGGGCGGCGCGCCCATCCACG
The DNA here is from genome assembly GCA_025934375.1 of Streptosporangiaceae bacterium. Lineage (GTDB taxonomy): Bacteria > Actinomycetota > Actinomycetes > Streptosporangiales > Streptosporangiaceae > Trebonia. Next base: position 8,025 of record JAICYD010000161.1, read on the forward strand.
CGGCGTCGCTGCAGGTCGCCGGGGTGGCGACGGACGGGAACGGCGATGGGATCGCCAACGTCTACGATCCCGCCGACGCGATCCCCGGCGCGGCTAAGTACCTGGTCGCGCACGGCGCGCCCGGCAACATGGCCGGGGCGATATTCGCCTACAACCACGCCGGCTGGTACGTCACCGCCGTGGAGAACTTCGCCGCGCAGTACGCCACCGGCGGGTTCACCGTCGCCCAGGTCAACCCCGGCCCGAGCGCCGCCACGACCGGGTGCAACCCCGGCAACAGCGTTCTGGCCGCGCTGACCACGCCGAACGCGGCCGTGGCGACCGCCATCAGGTTCGCCCAGGCGCAGATCGGCAAGCCCTACCTGTGGGGTGGCACCGGCCCGGACTCCTTCGACTGCTCCGGCCTGGTCCTGATGGCCTACCGGGCGGCGGGCATCACCAACATGCCGCGCACCGCGGCGGAGCAGTTCCACTGGGGCCCGGCGGTCCCCGTGAACGCGGTCTCGCCCGGCGACCTGGTGTTCTTCGCGGGTGCGGACGGCACCGCGGTCGACCCAGGCCATGTCGGCCTCGTGATTGGCAAGAACACCATGATCGAGGCCTACGCGACCGGCTTCCCGATCCGCATCTCGCAGTTCGGCACGCCCAGCTCAGCCGGCGGCGAGGGACCCGGGAAAGTGGCCGGCTTCACCCGGCCCTGGGCTAATGCCGGGGTCAACCTCCCCGGCACCGCCGCGGGAACCGGGTCCATTATCGCCCTGCCGACCACCAGCCCCTCTGGAACTCCCGGTGGCCCGGCAAAGCCGACCCCCACGGCCCCCGGCGGTCCGCCCTCAACCACCAAGCCTTAGCGTTCGTGCGGTCGCTGTCACCGCGCCTGATCGCGATTACCTGGTGCGGTCAAGTAGTCCATCGACGTCCATCGACTCCTTATCCGCACCAGATCATGAAATAACGAAGACGCGGGACCGATGGCCAGCACCCGGCTTGCCGCCGTTTGACCCCCAGCGTCACGCGCATCATTTATCGCGCCAGATGTACCAGTTTCGCACTTATTGACGGCATGGATCGTTGTCGAGGAGTAGCCTGCTTTCGGTAACACTGTGCGAATTGAGGTTCACTGTGCGGCATCGGCGTTGGCGGGCGACCTCGGTCGCGATACTGGCGGGGGCGCTTGTCGCGGTGGCTGGCTGCTCGGCGGCCTCACCTGGCGCGAGCCACCCGCGAAAGGTCAGCGCGCAACCCGCCGCGTTCACGGCGACCGGTGCCCGCCAGCAGGCGTCCGCCAGCGCCAGCGCGACGCCCTCCCCGAACGCGGCTAACACCGCCTCTCCGGCGAGCACCGCCTCTCCGAGTAACACGGCCGCCTCGCCGTCGCCAGCCGTGCCGACCGCGGACAGCCCCGCCAGCGCCAGCGCCGGCCCAGGCCCGGGCGCGGGGACGGGGCCGATCGTCGCGCTCGGGGACTCCTACACCGCCGGCGACATGCTCCCGCTGGACCGCACGGCCCAGCCGCTCGGCTGCCTGCGCTCGACCAGGAGCTACCCGGTCCTGGTGGCCAGGGCGCTGCACGCCGCGCGGGACCTCATCGACGTGGCGTGCACCGGGGCGGGCTGGAAGGCCATGACCACCGCCGAGCACACCTCAACGAGGGACAATCCGCCGCAGTTCGCCGCGCTCACGTCCGGCACGCGGCTCGCCCTGCTCACCCTCGGCGGAGACGACCTGGGGTTCATGAACACGCTCAAGCTGTGCATGAAGCTGAGCTGGACCAAGCCATGGGGCAGTCCCTGCCGGCAGCGCCTGACCGCGGGCGGCACCGACCAGCTGGCCGCCCTCATTGCCGCCGAAGGCCCGCGCATCACCACCGCGCTGACGCAGATTCACGCCCAGGCGCCGAACGCCAAGGTCGTCCTGGTCGGCTACCCGGATATGTTCCCGCAGCGTGACAGCTGCTGGCCGGTCGTACCGATCACGGCCGGGGATATCGCCTACCTGCGCGGAATCGAGCTACAGCTGAACGCGGCCCTGCGAGCCAGCGCTCAGGCGACCGGCGCCACGTTCATCGACGCCTACACCCCGTCCATCGGACATGACTTCTGCGCCGACGGCGACACCCGGTACGTCGAGGGCCTGGTCCCCGGCTCGCTGACCGCTCCCTTCCACCTCAACGCCCGCGGCCACTCCGCCGTGGCCAGCCTGATCCTCGCGGCTCTAACCCGAGGTGCCTGACCCGAGCACGCGACCTCCGGTGGGGGCCCCGCACCTGGCGCTGATCAGCTGTGGCGAGCGGAGCGCGCCATCTAACGCCTGCGCCGCAACGTCCGCTGCTTGGGCTGGACCTGCCTGGCCAGTTCATCAGGCAGCCGCAGCAGCGGGTTCGCCGTGCTCGCCACGACGTCCTCGGAGATATCGGTGATCCGCTTCCCGCGCGATCGCGCGGCGCCGCGTAGCAGGTCAAAGGCCTCCCGCGGGCGCAGCCGGTGTCGCTCCGCGAGCACGCCGATGGCCTGCTCAACGCGGACCCGGGAGGCCAGCGCATGCTCCAGTTGCGTGACGGTCACCGCTAGCCGGGCAGCCTCGTCCTCCTCAATCTCATCCTTCGGAACGAAACGTGGCTCCGATCTAATGACCAGCTCAGGTCGCGTAGCGGCAGGCGAGCGCACCTGGCGGGGAGGGCTCGCGGCCCCGGACCGGCCTTCGCCCTCGTCAGCGCGCCGCTCGTCGGAGCCCCCCCTTGCGCCGCTGCTGGCCTCGGCGGCCGCCCCGGCCGAGTGGCCTTCCTCGTAGGCGGCGTGGTCGGCGGCGAACAGGTCGGCCAACACCATCGCGCTGGTCAGGTCGGAGACTTCCTCGCCGCCGACCACCCAGCCGTGCTCCGCCTTCCGGACCACGACATCATCGTCCGTCTCCCGGGCATCCCGGGCGGACCCCTTGGCATTCATCGGTTGCCTGCACTCCCCCCATCTGCGTTTGCTATACCCGCAGTCCCTCCACTACTACCGAACGGGGTCCCCTATGTCGAAATTGCGTGCTTAACTAACGGCTTGCTCAGGGCTAGCGGCGGAATCCAGTTTGGCCAGCTTTGCCTGCACCTGGGCGGCCGACGGGTTGCACATCGTCGTCCCGTCCGCGAACAGCAGCGTGGGCACGGTCTGGTTGCCGCCGTTCACGCTCTCCACGAACTGCGCGGCCGCCTCGTCGCGCTCGATGTCGATCTCGGCCATCTCCACACCCACCCGGGCCAGCTGCGCCTTCAGCCGCTTACAAAACCCGCACCACTGCGTGGTGTACATCGTGACCGACACCGACTGCCTCCTTTGAGCCGTTGGATGAAAACTCAAAGAGCCTCAACAACGCGGCCCACCCAGACGTTCCCACGGCGCAAGCCATCGCGGATGCTGCCAAGATAGACCAGTGGACGCCGATGGCCTGCTGGCCGCGCTTGACCCCGAGCAGCGCGAGGTGGCCCTCGCCACCCGCGGCCCGGTCTGCGTGCTGGCCGGGGCGGGTACCGGGAAGACGCGAGCGATCACCCACCGGATCGCCTACGCCGTGGCGACCGGCGTGGTGGACCCCGCGCACGTGCTCGCGCTCACGTTCACCGTGCGGGCGGCGGGCGAACTGCGCGGGCGGCTGCGCGCCCTCGGGGAGGGCTTTCCCGGCGGGGGCCTGGAGACCACTCGCGCGAGCACCTTCCACGCGGCGGCGCTGCGGCAGCTCACCTACTTCTGGCCGCGAGTCATCGGCGGGAGGCCCCCCCAACTAGTCGACTCCAAGCTCGCGCTGCTGCGCGAGGCGGCCCGGGACCTGCGCATCCGCGCGGACGGCGCCGCGCTGGCGGAGGCGCTGACCGAGATCGAGTGGGCGAAGGTCTCCCAGCTCCATCCGGATTCCTATCTTCCGTCAGCCATCGCCGCGGGACGGTCGCCCGCCCTCGGGGCAGAGTCAGTGACCCGGCTGTACGCGGCCTACGAGCAGGCCCGGCGGGACCGCCAGCTCCTCGACTTCGAGTCGGTGCTTGAGCTGACGGCCGCGGTCTTGCTCACCGAGCCGGCCGCCGCCCGTGAGGTCCACTCAGCGTTCCGCTTTTTCGTGGTGGATGAGTTCCAGGACATCAACCCGCTGCAGAAGCTGCTGCTGGACGCCTGGCTCGGGGACCGCGCTGAGCTGTGCGTGGTCGGTGACCCGAGGCAGACCATCTACTCCTTCACCGGGGCGACTGCCCAGTACCTGAGGACGTTCGGGACCGACTACGCCGGCGCGGCCGTCATCCACCTCGTCCGCGACTACCGCTCCACCCCGCAGGTCGTGGCCCTCGCCAACCGGCTCATCACCGGCAGCGACCTGGTCGCCCAGCGAAAGGCCGGGCCGGAGCCATCCGTGGAGCAATATCCCGACGAGGCCGCCGAGGCGACCGGGGTGGCCCTGCGGGTGGTCCGGCTCATCGCGCTGGGCGTGCCGCCCCGCGAGATCGCCGTGCTGGTGCGGATCAACGCGCACCTGGAGCGGTTCGAGCAGGCCCTGGCCGACGCCGGCGTGGCCTTTACGGTGCGGGGAGGCGATCGATTCTACGAGCGGCCCGAGGTACGCCAGGCGCTGGTACTGCTGCGTGGTGCCGCCCGCGCCGTAATCGACGGGGCCGACGCGACCGGCGTGCCGGACTCCCTGCCAGCCGCCGTCCGGCACGTGCTTAACCTGACCACCGCCCCGCCCGCAGCGCGCGGCGCGACCCGGGAACGATGGGAGTCGATCTCGGCGATCGCCGCGCTGGCCGAGGAGATGACCGCGGCCCGCCCGGACGCCACCCTCGCCGACTTCGCCGCCGAGATGGCGCGCCGGGCCGAATACGGGCACGCCCCCGTCGCGAACGCGGTGACGCTGGCGACGATGCACGCGGCTAAGGGCCTCGAATGGGATGCTGTCCTCATTCCGGGCCTTGTCGAAGGGATAATGCCCATCGTGCACGCGCGGACCCCCGAGGCCATCGAGGAGGAACGCCGGCTGCTGTACGTCGCGGTCACCCGGGCGCGCGAGCACCTGGCCTTGTCCTGGGCGCCGGTCCGGGTCCGGGCGGGGGCCGCGGTTGCCGGGGGCGCCGGGGCGGCCGGCCGCGCCGGGGTTGTCGGCGGCACAGCTGTCGCTGGCATGATGCTGACGACCGGGGCGGAGGCCTTCGCCGGTCGCGCCCGGCCGCAGTCACGGTTCATCGCCGCAGTTACCCGAGGTGCGTTGGGTAGTAAAGGGACCTTGAATGAGTGATTCCCTGGAGAAGCTGCTGGACCTGCTCGACCTTGAGCAGATCGAGGTCACCATGTTCCGCGGCCGCAGCCCCAAAGAGCGAGTGCAGCGAGTTTTCGGCGGCCAGGTCGCCGGGCAGGCCCTGGTCGCCGCCGGGCGGACCGTGCCGGCCGACCGGCCGGTGCACTCGCTGCACGCCTACTTCATCCGGCCAGGGGACCCCGCGGTGCCGATCATCTACACCGTGGAGCGGGTCCGTGACGGCCGGACATTCACCACGCGCCGGGTCTCGGCGATCCAGCATGGCAAGACGATCTTCACGTTGTCGGCGTCTTTCCAGCAGCCTGAGCAGGGCCTGGAACACCAGGCCGCGATGCCGGCGGTGCCCCGGCCAGAGGATGTCGAGCGGAGCATCGACCGGCTGGAAAGGCTGCTCGGCGGCCCGGTGGCCGCCGAGCAGCGAGACAGCCCGATCGAGTTGCGGCACGTCGGGCCGCTCAGCGTCGAGGCGATGCGGGACCCGTCGCTGCGGACGGCGCATAACAACGTGTGGCTGCGCGTGGTCGGCTCGCTGCCCGACGACCCGTTGCTCCATGTGTGCCTGATGACCTACGTGTCGGACCTGACCATGCTGGACACGGTGCTGCTGCGGCACGGTTGCGCCTGGGCCGACGGGCAGACCAGCGGGGCGAGCCTGGATCACGCGATGTGGTTCCACCGGCCGTTCCGTGCCGACCGGTGGCTGCTGTACGCGCAGGAAACGCCCGTCGCGGCCGGCGGCCGGGGCCTGGCCTGGGGCCAGGTATTCACGGAGTCCGGCGAGCTCGTGGTCTCAGTAGTGCAGGAGGGCCTCATCCGCATCGCGGGTTCTCCGGCTGGAGGCTCGCCGGAGCCCGCCTAGCGCTGGCTAGCAAAATCGCAGGTCAAAAATATGTTGCCCTGCTGTGGCCTTCTTACATAGTCTTCAGTCATGTCCGTGGGCGGCTATGTCTACCCCTCTGGAAGGAGGTGCCCCACGTGTTGACAAACGAACTCATCGTTCCGGCTCCCGCTTGGGGTGCCGCGCTTCCGGGCGCCCGTGTTCCGTGGATGACGGTCGAACCGTCTGCCATAGGTCATGGGCGGACGTATGCCCCGACGTCGAGCCTCGGCTATGCCGCGGGCGCGGCGGCTGTCGCGGGTGCCCTGGGCGTCTCTGGCGCCACGGGTATCAACGGCGCCGTTGCGGCCAAGGTCCGGCCACTGGCGGCTGCCAATGGGCTCCCGACTAACAACTCGAAGCAGTTCGTGCAGATGAAGACCCGCGTCAACGTTGATGGCGATGGCGCACGGGGTCCAGAACCTGAACGGGAAAAGGCCTAGAAACTAGGTCGGCAAGATCCCCTTCAGGCCGCGGACCCGCACATCGGGTCCGCGGCCAGATTTATCTCTCGGCTCGGTCCCACTTACTGGACACACGACAGGACCAGCAAGCGAGAGGGGATGGCACCGATGCAGTGGCCCGATGCCTCCGTGAGCGCGACCGGCGCGACGGGGTTCGAGGCAATGCCGGCAGAGTTCGACACGATCACCATGGTCCCGGCGCAGGGTGGCGGATTCGTCATCAGCGTGCCGACTGGCCAGGACCTGCCCTGCACGGAGGACCCGGAACTGTTCTTCGCTGAGGCCCCCGCGGACGTGGAGGCGGCGAAGGCGCTGTGCCAGGGTTGCCGGGCGCGGCCCGAGTGCCTGCAGGGCGCTCTCGAGCGCCGCGAGCCCTGGGGAGTCTGGGGAGGGGAACTGATCCTCCGCGGAGTGATCGTGCCGCGCAAGCGTCCGCGCGGGCGTCCCCGCAAGGATGCTCCCGGTGTCGGCGAGCAGGCAGCGTGACGATCAACGCTGCCGTTAGCCCGACGCTGCCGTTAGCTTGACGACCGCCGGGTCGCCCGGGCGCCAGGGCC
>JAICYD010000045.1 GCA_025934375.1 Streptosporangiaceae bacterium
GACTACCAGGCTCGGCAGGACTACCAGGCTCGGCAGGACTACCAGGCTCGGCAGGACTACCAGGCTCCGCAGGGCTACCGGGGCTGGCCAGATGGCGAGCCCGACCCCTCCCCGGCCGAGGGGTGGCGGCCACCGCAGCGCCAGGCACCGCAGCGCCTGGCACCGCAGCGCCAGCCCGGTCCGGACCCGGAGCGTGAGGACCCGCTGTCTTGGGATGGCGAGGCCGTGCAGGCCTTCCCGGCGCGGCGGCCGGCCCGGGGACATCGGGTATGGCAGGTGGCCCGGGTCACGGTCCCGGTCGCGGTCATCCTCGCCGTCGGCGCCGGCGCGCTGGTCATGCTCACGGGCAAGACGCACGACGTGCTCGCCCGCACCGGCAGCCAGTCCCCGGCCTCCCAGGGCGCGGCGACCACCCCGGGCAACGGGAGCACGGCCGCCTCCGCGGCGGCCGCGCCCGCATCGCCAGTGCCGCTCGCGTTTCCCGGCTACCCGGGCAAGCAGGGCAGCGAGGCCGTGAGCTCCATCGCCTCAGCCGGCGCGGTCCAGGTGGCGGTGGGCAGCGCGGATGGCCGCCCGGCCATCTGGCGGAGCAACGGCGGCGCCTGGTCACTGGTGAGCGGCGCGACCGCCGTCGCCCAGGAGCCGTCCGGCACCGTCTTGACCAGCGTGACGCACGGGCAGGCGGGCTGGCTCGCGGTCGGTGACGTCGCCCCCGTCAGCTTCGGAAAGCCCGGCACCGCCCAGGCGCCCGTCGTGCTCACCTCCGCGGACGGCCGCGACTGGCAGGCGGTCACCGGCAGCGCGGCCTTCTCCGGGCCCGGCTTCCAGGTCAACGCGGCCGCGAGCAACGCCAGCGGCTACGTCGTGGTCGGCTCCCAGCTCCACCAGGGCAAGCCAGTCGACGCGATGTGGTGGTCACCGGACCTGAAGAACTGGGTGCGCGGCGGCGACACCATCATGACCACGACGAGCGCCCCCGGCAGCGGGATGACCGACAGCGCGATCTACGCGGTGGCCGCCACCCCGGCCGGCTTCATCGCGGTCGGCACCCATAATGACTGCCACACCGCGTGGGTGACCGCGGACGGCCAGCACTGGCGGTCCTATGACGTCCCCAAGCCCGCCGGCACCACCGAGCCGCTGCTCAACCACGTCGCGGTCATGGGCCAGCTCGTGGTGGCGACCGGTGACATCGGCGCCAACGGCACCAACGGCGGCCGGTTCCCGCTCGCGGTGACCTCCGCAGACGGCGGCGTGCACTGGCGGACGACCTCCCTTGGCGGCCCCGGCGACTACTCCGGCCCCAACGGCACGGTGACCGCGCTCGCGGCCGACGGCACCGGGTTCCTCGCCGCCGGCCTGGAAAACGAGCAGGGCGGCCAGCGAGCCGTGACGTGGACCTCAACCGACGGCATCACCTGGTCAACGGCGATGCCCGCCAGCGGCAGCACCCAGCAGATCACCGTCTTGGCCGCCGACGGCAACGCGGTTACCCGGATCGCCACGCTGGCCGACGCCCACGGCAACCGCTCCGTCGCCGTCACCGCCCCCGCGCCCTAACGGGTCACCGCGGCCGGCCGTTGATGCTCGCGTCCAGGATCTCGGCGGTGTGCGCGGTCGCGATGACCTTGCCCCGCTGGGCGAGTTCGGCGGAGATCTGCAACGTGCAGCCGGGGTTGGCGGAGATCACCAGCTCAGCGCCGGAGGCCAGCACCGAGTCCGCCTTGCGGACGGCAAGCTCCCGGGCGGCCTGCGGCTGGAGCAGGTTGTAGACCCCGGCCGAGCCGCAGCAGGTGCCGGCGTCCGGCAACTCCACGAGCCGCAGCTCCGGGATGGCTCCCAGCAATTCCCGGGGCTGGCGGGTGATCCGCTGCGCGTGGCCGAGGTGGCATGCGTCGTGGTAGGCGGCCGTCACCGGCACCGGGTGCCGGGGCGCCACCGGCCCGAGCCCGGCCAGGAACTCCGCTAGGTCGCGCACGCGGCCGCTCAGCGCCGTGGCCCGCGCGGCCCACGTGGGATCATCGGCCAGCAGCCGCTCGTAGTCCTTCATCGCCGACCCGCAGCCGGCCGAGTTGACGACGATCGCGTCGACGCCGGCCTGCTCGAACGTCTCGATGGTCGCGCGCGCGAACCGCATCGCCTCGGCGTGCCGCCCGGAATGCCCCGACAGCGCCCCGCAGCACCCCTGCCCGCGGGGGATGATCACGTCGCATCCCTCGGCGGCCAGCACTCGCGCCGTGGCCGCGTTGACCTGCGGGAAGAAGACCGACTGCACGCAGCCGGTGAGCATCCCCACCACCGCGCGCCGCGGCCCGCGCGCGGCCACCCGCTCCGGCAGCCGCTGCCCGGCCGTGCGCTTCGCGCTGGGCGGCGCGAGACGCAGCGCCGCCTCGGCGGCGGGGGAGACCTTCGCGGGCAGGCCGCTGCCGGCGAGCCACTTATCCAGCCCGGTCCGCTGGGCCATCCGCAGCGGAGCGGTCAGCGCGCGCAGCCGTGCCGGGTAGGGGAAGACGGCGAAGATCGCGGCCCGCGTCGTCCGGTCCCGCAGCGACCGGCGCGCGAACCGGGCCGGCGCCGAGATGGCCGCCGGGCTGGCCGCCGGGGCATCCGCCGGGGCATCCGCGCGGGCCGGCGGCCCAGCGGGGGCCTGGTCCGGGTGCTCGGTCCAGCCGCGGGCCGCCTCGATGAGCTGGTCGTACTGGACCCCGGAGGGACAGGCGGTCATGCAGGCCATGCAGCCCAGGCAACGGTCGAAGTGGGTGGCGGTGGCCGGGGTCAGCGGCGCCCCGTCGAGGAGCTGGCTGACCAGGTGGATCCGCCCGCGCGGGGAATCCATCTCCTCGCCCCACAGCTGGTAGGTCGGGCAGGCCGGCAGGCAGAAGCCGCAGTGCACGCAGTCCCCGGCCACGTCCTTGAGATGATCGGTCGACGGCTGCTCGCTCATGCCCACGTGAACCTTCCAGGTGCCATCCGGTGGCCGGGATCGAACTGGTCCTTAACGGCGCGCATGAGCGCCAGCCCGGGGGTGGAGCCCGCCAGGCCGCCGTCGTCCGCCAGTGCCGCCCGCAGGGGTGCTCGGGCCGACAGCAGGACAGCCCCGCCGCGCCCGGCCGGGATGGCCGCACGCACCAGGCCGACGAACCGGGCGGCCACGCCGGGGGCCTCAGCCGCCGGCAGCATCACGTACAGTGCCCCGGCCCCGGCCGAGCCCATCACGAACGGCCGCAGCCCCGTCTCCCGGGCGGCCGCCTCTATCGCCTCCAGCACCACCGCGAGCGCCGACACCCAGAACGAGACCCGCAGCAGCGTCGCGTCGTCACCCCCCAGGGGAACCCAGCCCCAGCAGTCCGGGGCGGCCGAGGCTGGCGCCGTGATCATGGCGTGCGCGCCGTGTACCACCTCGGCACCCGGCGCGGCCTCATCGCTGGACCGGATGACCGCATCGCCGGACCGGATGACCGCCGACAGCAGGCCCTTCATCTCCTCAGCCCGTGCGGCCACGCCGTCGGCCGATCCTTCCAGCAGCACCCCGACGCTGATCGGGCCGCCTGACGCCAGGCGGTCCAGTTCCACGGCGGAGGCGACCAGCGGTGAGTTCGCCGCCGCCGCGGCCATGGCCGCCGCCATCGTCGTCACTTCCGGGGACGTTCCCTGGACTCGCGCCGTCACCCAGGCCCGGGCGGCCGGCAGCGGATGCAGCCGGAACGTCGCCTCGGTGATCAGCCCGAGCGTGCCCGCCGAGCCGGTGAAAAGCTTGCCGATGTCGTAGCCGGCCACGTTCTTGACGACCTTGCCGCCCGAGTGCGCCACCATCCCGTCGGCCCGAACCACGGTGATCCCGATGAGCAGGTCGCGCGGCGTGCCATAGCGCAGCCGCCGTGGCCCGGCTAGCGCGTCCGCCAGCACCCCCCCGATGGTGGCCCCCCCGGGAACGTCCAGCGCGATCTCCTGCCCCGCCTTCGCGAGCACCGAGGCCACGTCCGCCATCCGCGCGCCCGCCTGCACTCGCGCGACCAGGTCCCCGGCCGCGTGCTCGATGACCGCGCCCATGCGCAGCATGTCAACCACGACGTCGCAGCGGGCGGGCGGCGCCCCCCAGCCGAGCCGGCTCCCCGACCCGCGCGGGACCACCGCCAGGTCGTGCTCCGCGCACGCGCGCAGCAGCGCCGACGCCTGCGCGGTAGAGGAGGGCGCGGCCACGAACGACGGCACGATCGCGCCGACCGCGTCATCCGCCGTGCCGGGGCGCACGCTATCGCACGCCGCCGCGAGCGCCTTCCCGGCCGCCGCTGCGCTCAGCCGCGCGCTCACCACGTTCCCCGGCGGCGGCAGGACAACCCGCGGTACGACGGTGTCGTTAGGTGGCAGGTCATCAGAAGATCTCCATCGGGGGGGACTGGGGGGCAGTCCCTTGGTCCCCCCCGGCGGCGGCCGCGTCGCCCGACACGACGGCGGGGTGCGGCGCGCGGTGATGGCCGGGCACCTCCCCGCACAGGCGCGGCGTGGGGAACACCTTGCCGGGGTTGCACAGGGAAGCCGGGTCGAACGCGCACCGCAGCAACTGCATGGTGTCCAGGTCGTCGTCGCTGAACATCCGCGGCATGTACCGGGACTTGTCCACGCCTACCCCGTGCTCGCCGGTGATCGACCCGCCGTATTCGATGCACGCGTCGAGGATCGCCCCCGATACCTCCTCGGCGCGCGCGGCCTCCCCGGGCACGGCGTCGTTGTACAGCACCAGCGGGTGCAGGTTCCCGTCACCGGCGTGGAAGACGTTCGCGACGCGTATCCCCGATGAGGCCGACAACGCGGAGATCCGCGCGAGCACGTCGCCGAGCGCGGTGCGGGGCACGACGCCGTCTTGCACGATGTAGGCGGGCGCGAGACGTCCGACGGCGGCGAACGCGGCCTTGCGGCCCTTCCAGATCGCGAAGCGCTGCGCGGGGTCGTCGGCGGTGCGCACCTCGGTCGCCCCGGCTGCCTCGATGATCTTCATGACCGTCGCGAGCTCGGCCTCGACCTCGGTGGCCGGGCCGTCGAGCTCGACCAGCAGCACGGCGCCCGCGCCCTGCGGATAGCCGCAGGCGACGGCGGCCTCGGCCGCCTCGATCGACAAGGCGTCCATCATCTCGATGGCCGCCGGGACGATGCCGGCGGCGATGATGTCGGACACCGCGCGCCCGCCCTCGGCGAGGGTCGCGTACCCGGCGAGCACGAGGTGCACGGCCTGCGGGGCGACCGTGAGCTTGACGACGACCTTGGTGACGATGCCGAGCGTCCCCTCCGAGCCGGTGAACGCCCCGAGCAGGTCATAGCCCAGCGGCACCCCGGTGCCGTCGCCGAGCCAGGTCAGCTCGCCCGACGGGGTGACGACCTCCAGGCCGGTCACGTGGTTGACGGTGAAGCCGTGCTTGAGGCAGTGCGCCCCGCCGGAGTTCTCGGCGACGTTCCCGCCGACGGAGCAGACGACCTGCGACGACGGGTCGGGGGCGTAGAACAGCCCGTACGGGGCCGCCGCCTGCGTGACGGCCAGGTTGGTCACGCCCGGCTCGACGATGGCGCGCCGGGCGAGCGGGTCGACCTCCAGCACCCGCCGCATCTTCGACATCACGATGAGCACGCCGTCCTCGCGCGGCACCGCCCCGCCGGACAGCCCGGTGCCGCTGCCGCGCGCCACGAACGGGATGCCCGCGGCCGCGCACTCGCGCACGACCGCGGCGACCTGCCCGGCGTCGCACGGGAGCACCACCAGCGCGGGCGTCGCCCGGTGCGAGGTCAGCCCGTCGCACTCGTAGGTGCGCAGCTCCAGCGGATCGGTGACGACGTTTCCGGGGCCGCAGATCCGCGACATGCGCGGGACCAGCGAGCTGATCGTCATCGAGGCGCCTCCTTGGCTGCTGTCTCCCGGGGGGGCGACCCCCCGTACCCCCCGTGCCCTACGGGCAAGGCCGTCATCGAGGCGCCTCCTTGGCGGATCAGGGCATCCGCTCGTAGGCGGGCACCGTCAGGAACTCGGCGAAGGCGTCGGCCAGCGCCACCTCGCTGAACAGCGCGACAGCCTGGCCGTAGCGCTCCGTGTCGAAGGCGTCACCCGCGGCCTCGCGGATCTTCACGAGCTCCTCATCGATCATGCGCTCCACCAGCTCCCTTGTCACGAGGGGGCCGTCGTCGAGGGTGACGTCGTTGTGGATCCACTGCCAGATCTGGGACCGGGAGATCTCGGCGGTGGCCGCGTCCTCCATCAGGTTGAAGATCGCGACCGCGCCGTTGCCGCCCAGCCACGCGGCCAGGTACTGCAACGCGACGGAGATGTTGCCGCGCAGCCCGGCCTCGGTGATGCCGCCCGGCGTCTTGGCCACCGCCAGCAGGTCCTCCGCGGTGACGGCGACCTCGGGGCGCTGCTTGCCGAGCTGGTTCGGGGCCTTGCCGAGGACGCCGTCGAAGACCTCCATCGCCACCGGCACCAGGTCCGGGTGGGCCACCCACGACCCGTCGAACCCGTCAGTCGCCTCCCGGGTCTTGTCATCGCGGACCTTCGCCAGAGCGACCGCGTTGACCTCGGCGTCGCGCCGGGAAGGGATGAACGCGGCCATCCCGCCCATCGCGTGCGCGCCGCGCTTATGGCAGGTCTGCACCAGCAGCTCGGTGTAGGCGCGCATGAACGGCGCCGTCATCGTCACGGCGTTGCGCTCGGGCAAGACGAAGTCGCGCCCCCGCGTGCGGAACTTCTTGATCATGCTGAACAGGTAGTCCCACCGCCCGGCGTTCAGCCCCGCGCTGTGCTCGCGCAGCTCGTACAGGATCTCGTCCATCTCGAAGGCGGCCGGGATCGTCTCGATCAGCACCGTGGCGCGGATGGTCCCGCGCGGGATGGACAGGAAGTCCTGGGCGATGTTGAAGGCGTCGTTCCACAGCCGGGCCTCCAGGTGGGATTCCATCTTCGGCAGGTAGAAGTAGGGTCCCTTGCCCTTGTCGATCTGCCGCTGCGCGCATGCGACCATGTAGAGCGCGAAATCGGTGAGGCTGCCGGAGGCGCGCCGCCCGTCGATCAGGATGTGCTTTTCCTCCAGGTGCCAGCCGCGCGGCCGCACGACGATCGTCGCCAGCTCGCTGTCGGGCTTGAGCGCGTACGACTTCCCTTCCTCGGAGGTGAAGTCGATCATCCGGTCCAGCGCGTCCTTGAGGTTGATCTGGCCGCCGATCATGTTGTCCCACAACGGGGTGTTGGCGTCCTCGAAGTCCGCCAGCCAGATCTTCGCCCCGGAGTTGAGGGCGTTGATCGTCATCTTCCGGTCGGTCGGGCCGGTGATCTCGACCCGCCGGTCGGCCAGGCCCGGCGCCGGCGGCGCGACCCGCCAGGCCGCGTCCTGGCGGATGGGCGCCGTCTCGGGCAGGAAGTCCAGGCTCCCCCCGCCGCTGAGCAGCGCCTGCCGGGAACGCCGCGCGGCAAGCAGTTCGTGGCGGCGCTCAGCGAGGGCGTCGTGGAGCTCCAGGAGCAGGCTGAGGGCCCTCGCAGAGAGCACTTCCGCGTACCGGTCTGCGCTCGGGCCAGTGATCTCAACGCGTTCGCTTCCCATGGTCGTGCTCCTCTTCGCACCGCGGCCGTGACCTTCTATCCTAGGCAGGCCCGGAAAGGGGGCGTCAGCCAGCCACGTGGCCAAAAGAGCGCGATTTTTGCCCGCGCGGCGAAAATCGCGGAGTTTTCACGCTGGGCGCCGCGCACGTGGCAGGAGCGCCGGGCAGGCCGCCCGGGCGGCCACCGGGCCAGGGGAGTCCCCAATGGCTGCGCGCTGGGTAGTTCGCCGATGTCGTATCGTGAGCGCCCGAACCTGGAACGGCCGCGTGATAGGCTATGCAGGCCGCAAAAGGGCATAAAAAAGCGCCAGATAAACTGACGTAAGAAAGTATATCAAGAAATATGGCAATTCGTCAAACCCGTTCCGGTCCGGAAAGCGCCGACGGGCCCGCGGACGCCGAAAGCGCCATCATAAGCGCCCGCGCCGAAGCCGACACCGCGGTCAGCGCGCGCACTGAGGACGGGACGGGCGGTGCGGGCGGGACGGGCAGGGCGGGCACTGCTGGCAGGCCGGGCGACGGTGCTCCAGGAAACGACGGTGCTCCCGAAAACGACGGTGCTTCAGGAAACGACGGTGCTTCAGGAAACGACGGTGCTTCAGGAAACGACGGTGCTTCAGGAAACACTGCCCGCGCGGTGTCCCTGGCGGACGAGCAGGCGTACGTGTCCGTGCTGTACGGCCTGCTCGACATCGCGCGCGCCCGCTCTGAGAATGCCCTCGCGGGCATCAACTCGCTGGGCGCGCCCGGGGGCACCCACCAGGCCCGGCTGGAGCGCGACATATCGGCCTCTGAGCAGGCCACCCGCCTGGCGCAGCTGAACGGGATCGAGCGGGGCCTGTGCTTTGGCCGCACCGACGACGAGGGCGGGGCGACCCTCTACATCGGCCGGATCGGCCTGCGCGACGACGACTACGAGCTGAAGCTGATCGACTGGCGCGCGCCCGCCGCCCGCCCGTTCTACGCCGCCACCCCCGGCAGTCCCACCGGGCTGGTCCGCCGCCGCCACATCTACACCCGCGGCCGGACGGTCACCGGAATCGACGACGAGGTCTTCGACCTGGACAAGCTGTCGCCCACCGACAAGGCGGGACTGTCCGGGGAGGCCGCGCTGATCGCCGCGGTCAGCAGCGCCCGCACCGGCCGGATGGCCGACGTGGTGGCCACCATCCAGGCCGAGCAGGACCGTGTCATCCGCTCCGGCCTGCCCGGCATCCTGGTGGTGCAGGGCGGCCCGGGCACCGGCAAGACGGTGGCCGCGCTGCACCGAGCCGCCTACCTGCTCTACACCCACCGGCGCGCGCTGGAGCGCAAGGGCGTGCTCGTCGTCGGGCCGAACCCCACGTTCCTGCGCTACATCAGCCAGGTCCTGCCCTCCCTCGGCGAGACCGACGTGGTGCTGCGCACGCTCGGCGACCTGTATCCCGGCGTCACCGCCACCGAGACCGCCGACCCGGCCGCCGTCATCAAGGGCGACGTGCGCATGGTCGAGGTGCTGCGCCGGGCGGTGCGCAACCTCCAGCGCGTCCCCAAGGCCGACATCACGGTGAACGCCGATGGCGTGCCCATCCCGTTGCGGCGCGAGGCGATCCTGCGCGCCCGCGACCGCGCCCGCGGCCTGGGCAGGCCGCACAACGTCGCCCGCAAGCTGTTCGTCACCGAGTTGCTGGCCGAGCTGGCCCGCGCGGAGGCTCGCGTCCTGGACCGGCCGCTGGAGGAAGCGGACATCCCCGACACCCGCGCCCGCCTCTGGGACGCCCCGGGCGTCTTCGCCACCGTGGACTCCCTGTGGCCACAGCTAACCCCGCAGCGGGCCCTGGCCGGCTTGTACTCCGACCGCGACGCCCTGCAGGCCGCGGCCGCCTCCGTGCTCTCTTCCCCCGAACGCGCCCTGCTCACTGCCCATGTCAATCCCCCCGCATGGACGGTGGCCGACGTTCCGTTGCTGGATGAGCTGGCCGAGCTGCTGGGATTCGACAACTCCGAGCAGCGGGCCGCCCGCCGCGCGCTGCGCCGGGAGCAGGAGCTGGAAGCGAAGTACGCCGCCGAGGTCCTCCAGATCACCGGGATCGCCGACCTGGGAATGGTGGACGCGGAGACGCTGGCGTCGTGGAACCGCGACACCGGCCCGATCCTGACCACGGCCGAGCGGGCCGAGGCCGACCGCACCTGGGCCTACGGCCACGTCATCATCGACGAGGCGCAGGAACTGTCCGCGATGGCCTGGCGGATGGTGGCGCGCCGGGTGCCGTCCCGGTCGATGACCGTGGTCGGCGACGTCGCGCAGACCGGCTCGCCGGCCGGCGCGCGCTCGTGGAAGTCGGTGCTCGACCCCTTCGCCCGCGGCCGCTGGCGCGAGGAGCGCCTGACCGTCAACTACCGGACCCCCGCCGAGATCATGGTGGTCGCGGCGGACGTCCTGGCCTCGGTGGATCCCGGTGAGCGGCCACCGGAGTCGGTCCGCTCCGAAGGCGTGGCCCCGCGCGCGATCGGCGGGCCGGCCGGCTCGCTGATAGGGTCCGTCGCCGCGGCCGCGCGCGCGGACCTGGCGGAGATCGGCGGCCCTGACGGCGGGCGCCTGGCGGTGATCGCGCCGGATGCCCGGATCGCCGAGGTCGGGGCGGCGCTCCCGGAGGCGATCCCCGGCGACCGGCCGGAATCCCTGGAGTCCCCGGCCGCGCTGCTGACGGTCACTCAGGCGAAGGGCCTGGAGTTCGACCGGGTGGTCCTCGCCGACCCGGCCGGCATCGTGGCCCAGTCCGCCAACGGAGGCCACGACCTCTACGTGGCCATCACCCGCGCCACCCACCGCCTCACGGTCGTCCACGAAGGCGACATCCCCGCGCCGCTTCGCTCGCTGGACCCGGCATAGGGCGACATTCGCCCATTCGCCCGGGGCATGCGGGGCGCTCCAGCGGCCCCTACCACTGCTCCCGGCCCGGCTGCGACACGATTCACGGCGACGGGAAGCCGTGCACCCTGTCGGGGTTCGGCCGCTAGCCAGAAAAATTACCGACCGATCGGTCTTTTTGTGTTAGGGTGCGAGCATGGCCGATGGGAGACTCGCGCGGGGAGAACGGACCCGGACAGCCGTGCTGGACGCCGCGGTGTCGATGGCCTCCGTCGACGGGCTGGAGGCGATGTCGCTGGCGCGGCTGGCGCACGCCACCGAGGTGAGCAAGTCCGGGCTGTTCGCGCACTGGCCGGATAAGGAAGCGCTGCAGCTGGCGGTCATCGCGCGCGCGGTGCACATCTGGACCGCGCACGTGGTCACCCCGGCCTTCGCCGAGCCGCGCGGCGTGCGGCGGCTGTGGGCGCTGCACGAGCGGCGGATCGAGTTCTACGCCAGCGGCGTCCTGTCCGGCGGCTGCTTCTTCGTCGCCACCCAGGCCGAGTTCGACGACCGGCCCGGGCCCGTGCGGGACGCGCTCGCGGCGGCCATCAACGACTGGCTCTTCCTGATCAAGGCCGTCGCCGCCCAGGCGGTAGAGCTCGGCGAACTGCGCCCGGACGCCGACGTCGAGCAGGTCGCCTTCGAGATCGAGGCGCACGGCCACGCGGTCGTCACCTTCAGCAGGCTGCTGCACGCCGAGGGCGCGGCGGCCTACGGGCGCACCGCGGTCCTGGAGCGGCTGCGATCGCTGTCGCCCGTGCCCGGCCTACTGCCCGCGAGCTAACGAGTGATGGTGACCAGCCGATGAACGGGGAAACGATGATCGCGCAGACGTTGGACGGGGTAGCCGAGACGGTCGAGGTCCACTTCGAGGACCTGGACGCGCAGGGCGTCGTGCACAACGGGCGGTACGTGCTGCTGCTGGAGCGGGCGCTGTCGGCCTACTGGGCCAGGAACGGTTACCCGTGGGATCCGTCCTCGCCGCAGTTCATGAACGTGTTCTTCGTCGTCAAGGAGTTCTCGATCACCTATCACGCGCCGATCACCCGGCCCGGCCCGGTCAGCGTCCGGCTCTGGATCGACCACCTGGGCACGACCAGCGCGGTGTACGGCTTCCGGGTGGTCTCCCGGGACGAGTCAGTCACCTACGCGGACGGCCGCCGCGTGCAGGTCCGGCTCGACCCGGCGACGCTGCGCCCGGCGGTCATCGGCCCGGAACTGCGCGCCGCCTGCGAGCCATTGCTCACCCGCGCCGCGCGCGATCGCGATGTCCAGCCAGCCTGACGGCGGCCAGCCCGAGGTGCTGCGGGTGCTCCTGGACCGGGCCCGGTCCGGGAGCCAGCCGGGGCAGCGCGCCGACGGGCTGCGCATCGCCTTGGCCATCGAGGGCGGGGGGATGCGCGGCACCGTTTCCGCCGGGATGGCCCTGGCGCTGGCCGAGCGCGGCCTGCTGCCGGCCTTCGACGCCGTGTACGGGTCGTCGGCCGGCGCGATCACCGGCGCGTGGCTGGTCAGCTCGCGTCCCGAGGGCATGCGCGGCTGGGCTGACCCGGTCTACGCGCGGACGCTGATCCGCTGGTCGGCGCTGCTGCGCGGCAGGCCGGTGGTCGACGTGCGCAGGCTGATCGAGGTGCTCTACACCACCGAGCACCCGATGGACTTCGAGTCCGTGCTGGCCAGCGAGGTCCAGCTGCACCCGCTGGCGACCGACGCGATCACCGGGGCCGCGTCGGACCTGCGCCCGCTGATGAGCGACCCCGCGCGGCTGCGGCTGGCGCTGCGCGCCAGTGCCTCGCTGCCGTTCCTGGCCGGCCCGCCGGTGAGCCTGGACGGCAGGCGCTTCTACGACGCGGGCGTGGCCGAGTCGATCCCGCTGCGCACCCCGCTGGCGCAGGGCGTCACCCACATGGTGGTGCTGCGCTCCCGCCCCGTGCGGGCGCTGGGGTACCCGGCCGGGCCGCCCCGCCCGACCCGGGAAATGGCGCTGCTGGCGCGGACGGTGCTGCGCAAGGAGAGCCCGGAGCTGCGGGCGGCGGTGCTCACGCGCAGCGCGCGCACGCTTGCCGACGTGGCCCGCATCGCCGAGATGGAGGCCGCCGGGACGGCGCTGTCCATCCACCCGGCTCCCGGCGGGCCGCCGGTCAGCCGCCTCACGACGGACGGGGCGATCCTCGCGGCCGCCTTCGAGGCCGGCCGGGAGGCGGTCCTGAGCCACCCGGGCACATAGAGCGCCGCCGGGTTGTTATTAAGGTGACTGAACCCGGTGGTGATGGCACCATCGGGGTACGGAAGACGTCTGGAGGACGATGACTACTGCCTACGGCGACGGGGCCGACTTCGAGGGTGCTCAGTTTGACGACGGCACTCAGTTCGACGCTGCGACCGGGGAGCTCGACCTGGAGGACCGGCACGCGCTGCGCCGCGTGGCGGGCCTGTCGACCGAGCTCACGGACGTCACCGAGGTCGAGTACCGGGCGCTGCGGCTGGAACGGGTCGTGCTGGTCGGCGTGTGGACCGAGGGAACGCTGGCGGGGGCGGAGAACTCGATGCTGGAGCTGTCCCGGCTCGCCGAGACGGCCGGCTCCGAGGTCCTGGACGGGCTGATCCAGCGGCGCGGCCGGGTGGACCCGGCTACCTACGTCGGCGCGGGCAAGGCGGCCGAGCTCGCCGAGATCGTCACCGCGGTCGGCGCGGACACCGTGATCGCCGACGGCGAGCTGAGCCCCAGCCAGCTGCGGCGCCTGGAGAGCGTGGTCAGGGTCAAGGTCATCGACCGCACCGCGCTGATCTTGGACATCTTCGCCCAGCACGCCAAGAGCCGCGAGGGCAAGGCCCAGGTGGAGCTCGCCCAGCTGCAGTACATGCTGCCGCGGCTGCGCGGCTGGGGCGAGTCACTGTCCCGGCAGGCCGGCGGCCGGGTGGCCGGCGGCGGCGGCATCGGAACCCGCGGTCCCGGTGAGACGAAGATCGAGACCGACCGGCGGCGCATCCGGACCCGGATTTCCCGGCTGCGCGGTGAGATCGCCGGCTTCGAGACCGGCCGCCAGGTGCAGCGCAGCCGCCGCAAGCGCAATGAGGTGCCATCGGTAGTCATCGCCGGGTACACCAACGCCGGCAAGTCAAGCCTGCTCAACGCGCTGACCGGGGCCGGGGTGCTCGTGGAGGACGCGCTGTTCGCCACTCTGGACCCGGCGGTCCGCCGCGCTGAGACCCCGTCCGGGCGGCTGTTCACGCTCACCGACACGGTCGGGTTCGTGCGGCACCTGCCGCACCAGCTGGTCGACTCGTTCCGCTCCACGCTGGAGGAGTCGGCCGACGCCGACCTGATCGTGCACGTCGTTGACGGGGCGGACGCCGATCCGGCCGCGCAGCTGGCCGCCGTCCGCGGCGTCCTCGCCGAGGTGGGAGCGGGGCAGGTGCCCGAGCTGGTGGTCATCAACAAGATCGACAGCGCGGACCCGGTCGAGCTCAAGGCGCTGCAGCTGCGCGAGCGCGGATCCGTGCTGGTCTCGGCCCGCACCGGCGCTGGCCTGGACGAGCTGCGGGCGGCGATCGAGGAGGCCCTCCCGGTCCGGGAACGGGTCGTCCTCGCGCTGGTGCCCTACAGCCAGGCCGGCCTGGTGGCCCGCGCGCACGCCGCCGGGGAGGTCCTGCGGGCTGAGCACGGGCCGGATGGCACCCTGCTGGAGGCGCGCGTCTCGCCCGAGCTGGCCGCCGAGCTCGCCCAGTTCACCCTGGTGCCCGAGCCTGCTGTCGCCGCGCCCGTCGTCGGCTAGCCCGCAGGCAGATGGGAAGCTCCTGGGAGCTCCCGGAGAATTTCCAGGGGCACTTGTCTATGACCGCCTTGGTGCAATACCGTAACGGAACCGATATGTGGGCCGCGCTCCGCGTGACGTAGACCACGGCACGCGCGTGCGCCCGCATCCTTAGGTACGGTCAGCGCCGACGTCTACACCAAATGCATGGCAGGTGGCCGCTCATGATGGCTGGATCGCCCTTCCGCGGTTCCCGGCGGATGAGGACTCGCCGGTGACCGCCCGCCTGCTGACGAACATCGGCCGGCTCTGGACGGGATCTGAGATCCTGAGTAACGCCGCCATCGTGACGTCAGAGGACCGCATCGCCTGGGTCGGCCCCGCCGCCGAACTACCGCGCACCGTGCCCGGCGCCGTCCGTGACATCGTTGACGTGGACCTGGTCGAGAACCTGGGCGGCGGCTTCGTCACGCCGGGCCTGATCGACGCGCACACCCACCCGGTGTACGCGGGGAACCGGGACGCCGAGGTCGCGATGCGGTCCAACGGCATGTCGGACGCGGAGATCACCGCGGCCGGCGGCGGGATCAACGCGACGCTGACGATCACGCGGGGAACCGACCCGTGGACCTTGTGCAACGGCGTCCGGGAGCGGCTGGGGGCGTGGCTGCAGACCGGGACGACCACCATCGAGGCCAAGACCGGCTACCACCTCACGCGGGATGGAGAGCTGGCGGATGTCCGGATGCTCCGCACGCTGGCGGAGGAGCCGGGCATGCCGCGGGTGCACGTGACGTTCCTGGCCGCGCACGTGGTGCCGCCGGAGTACTTCGGCCGTCGCCGGGATTACGTGGAGGCGGTCAGCGCCTGGTGCGCGGACGCCGCCGCCATCGGCGCGGACAGCATCGACGTGAACTGCGAGGAGGGCCGGTTCACCGAGGACGAGGCGCGCTGGGTCCTCAGCGCGGGCCGTCGTTACGGGATGCTGCCGCGGATCCACGCCTGCGGGCAGTCGCGTACCGGCGCGGCCCGCGTCGCCGCGGAGATGGGCTGCGCGTCAGCGGACCTGCTGCACAACGCGACCGACGAGGACGTGGCGGCGCTCAGCCGGGCCGGGGTCGCCGCGGTGATCTGCCCGGCGACCGCCATGCAGGCCGGAGCGCGGCCGCCCGTGCGGTCGCTCATGCACAAGGGCGCGGCGGTGGCGCTCGGCTCCGACCACACGCCCGGCAACGTCGGCATCACGTCGATGCCGCTGGTGATCGCGCTGGCCGTCAACTACCTGGGCATGAGCGTCACCGAGGCGCTGCGCGCGGCCACCCTCGGCGGCGCGCAGGCGCTGCGCGCCCCGGACCGGGGCGCGATGGTGCGCGGGCGGCTCGCCGACATGGTCTTGTGGGACGCTGACCACGAGGGCGCCTTCGCCCGCAACTTCGGCCTCCAGCCCCGGCGCGTCTGGCGCGGCGCCGAGCCAGTGACGTTCTAGCCAGCACCCGTTCTAGCCAGCACTCGTTCTAGCGAGCACCGTAAGCTTGGGCCCATGCCCTCACCGCGCGCGCAGGCCCCGTCGCAGGCTCCGGCTCCGGTCACGCTGGTCGTCGGGGAAGAGGAGTACCTCGCCGACCGGACGGTGCGCGCGCTCATCGCCGGTGCCCGCGCGTTCCTCGCGGAGGCGGCCTTCGGCGCGGGTGACGGCGGCGGAGACGTCCACGAGGTCGAGGGCGGGGAGCTCACGGCGGGGGAACTGGCGTCGCTGACGTCACCGTCGCTGTTCGGCGGGGGATCGGTGGTCATCGTCCGCAACGCCCAGAACACCGCCAAGGACGTCGCCGGCGAGCTCGCGAAGTACACGGGCACGCCGGCGCCGGACGCGGTCGTCATCCTCGCGCACGCCGGGGGAGCCAAGGGCAAGGCGCTGGTCGCCGACCTGAAGAAGGCCGGCGCCGCCGTCATCGAGCACCCCAAGGTGACCCGGGCCGGGGACCGCGCGCAGTTCGTGAGGGCGGAGTTCAAGCGGGTCGGCCGGCTAGCCGATGAGGGCGCCGTGCAGGCCCTGCTGGACGCCCTCGGCTCGGACCTGCGCGAGCTGGCGTCCGCCGTCGACCAGCTCGCCTCGGACACCGAGGGGCGCATCGACGCCTCCGTCGTCGCCCGGTACTACCGGGGCCGGGCGGAGGCGACCGGGTTCAGCGTGGCCGACCACGCGGTGGAGGGCCGGCTCAGCCAGGCCCTGGAGCAGCTGCGGTGGGCGCTGGCCACCGGGACCTCCCCGGTACTGATCACCAGCGCGCTCGCCACCGGGGTGCGCCTGCTGGGCAGGGTGGGGGCGGCCCCGCGCAACGTCAACGCGAACGCGCTGGCCGCCGAGGTCGGCGCCCCCCCATGGAAGATCGACGTGATCCGGCGGCAGCTGCGCGGCTGGGAGCCAGCGGGCGTCGCCAGGGCAATCCAGGCCGTCGCGGAGGCGGACGCCCAGGTCAAAGGCGAGTCCGTCAGCGCCGCCTACTCCCTGGAGCGCGCCATTCGCCGCATAGTCGCCGCCCGGAGCAGCGGCCGATAGCGCCGGCAGCCCGCGCTGGCCGATCTGACTACCTCGGCTTTCGCGAGGCGAAGCGAGCGGCAGCGAGCGTAGCTTCGAGCGATCGGGCGAGCCGCGGGGTCCCGGGTGCTCTCGCGGGACCCCGCCGGCGCAGCCGGATGTACGGACGGAGGCTGCACCAGATAGGGGCCTGGGGGATTGGCTTGCATCCCCCAGGGGGTAAGGCATCCCCCGGGAAATCAGGCGTTCTGGAGCTCGTTGAGCTTCTTGGCGATCGCGGACTTGCGGTTGGCGGCCTGGTTCTTGTGGATGATGCCCTTGCTGACAGCCTTGTCGAGCTGACGGGTCGCCAGGCGCAGCGCGGCCGTCGCCTCCTCGACGCTGCCGGCCTCGGACGCCTCGCGGAACTTGCGAACGTGCGTCTTCAGCGCCGACTTAACGGCCTTGTTGCGCTGGTGCGCCTTCTCGTTTTGCTTGTTCCGCTTGATCTGCGACTTGATGTTCGCCACGCGTGTAGGTCCTTTGCGTTAATTCTGCTTAGCTAAGCCTGGTGTGCTCGTCGACCCTGCCCGTCAACGACCCTGCCCGTCAACGACCCTGTCCTTCGACGACACGGTCCGTCAACGACCCTGTCCTTCGACGACACGGCGCGTCAACATTTCCCGCCCGGCGCGGCAAGAGCACTAGTAAGAGGGCGCGACGATGAAGGATAGCCGAGCCTGCCCCCGTTCCTCAAACCAACGGGATTCAAGGACCGCTTCATCAAGCCCTAGTCCTCATACCATAACCTGATCAAGGGGGCCGGCCGCGTGCTGGCAGCCCGGCAAGCCGCGGGCTGGCAGCGCCGCGGCGCGGGCCGCGCCGCGACGTCCCCGCCACTGGCGTCCTCCGTCATGACCGCGATCGCCCAGGTGATCGCCCGTGATCGTCACGAAAGCTAGGTAGCAATGAGCTCTCCGGCTCAGCCGGCCCCCAAGCCTGCCAGCACGCCGCAGGCCGTGATCCGTAACTTCTGCATCATCGCGCACATCGATCACGGCAAGTCGACGCTGGCGGACCGGATGCTCCAGCTGACTGGCATCGTCGACGCCCGGCAGATGCGGGCGCAGTACCTGGACCGGATGGACATCGAGCGCGAGCGCGGCATCACGATCAAGAGCCAGGCCGTCCGCCTGCCCTGGATTCACCAGGGCCAGCACTACGTCCTCAACATGATCGACACGCCCGGCCACGTTGACTTCACCTACGAGGTGTCGCGGAGCCTGGAGGCCTGTGAGGGCGCGGTCCTGCTCGTCGATGCCGCCCAGGGCATCGAGGCCCAGACGCTGGCCAACCTCTACCTGGCCATGGATGCCGACCTCACGATCATCCCCGTGCTGAACAAGATCGACCTGCCCGCGGCGCAGCCCGAGCGCTACGCGGAGGAGATCGCCGGGATCATCGGGTGCGATCCCGCGGACGTCATGAAGGTCAGCGCCAAGACCGGCGAGGGCGTCGAGGACCTGCTCAACAAGATCGTGGATCTCGTCCCGCCGCCGGTCGGCGACCTGAGCGCCCCCGCCCGCGCGCTCATCTTCGACTCGGTCTACGACACCTACCGCGGCGTCGTCACCTACGTCCGGGTCGTGGATGGCAAGCTCAGCAAGCGCGAGCGCACGCTGATGATGTCGACCGGGGCCGTGCACGAGACCCTCGAGGTCGGCGTCATCTCTCCCGAGCCCATCCCCTCCGAGGGGCTGGCCGCCGGGGAGGTCGGCTACATCATCTCCGGCGTCAAGGACGTCCGCCAGGCCCGCGTCGGTGACACGCTCACCAGCTCAACCAAGCCCGCCAAGGAGGCCCTGGCGGGCTATGACCACCCCAAGCCCATGGTGTTCTCGGGCCTGTACCCGGTCGATGGCGATGAGTACCCGGAGCTGCGGGACGCCCTCGACAAGCTCCGCCTCAACGACGCTGCCCTCATCTTCGAGCCCGAGACCTCCACCGCGCTCGGCTTCGGGTTCCGTTGCGGCTTCCTGGGCCTGCTGCACATGGAGATCGTCCGCGAGCGGCTGGAGCGGGAGTTCGACCTGAACCTCATCTCCACCGCGCCGAACGTCATCTACCGCGTCGTGATGGAATCCGGCCGTGAGATCCGCGTCACCAACCCGGCCGAGTTCCCCGGCGGGATCGACGGCTTCGCGGCGGCGGGCAGCACCCCGAAGGGCAACACCGGCGGCAAGATCGCCCAGGTCTTCGAGCCGGTCGTCAAGGCGACGGTCATCTCCCCGGCGGACTTCATCGGCACGATCATGGAGCTGTGCCAGGGCCGGCGCGGCGTGCTGCTCGGCATGGACTACCTGTCCACCGACCGCGTCGAGATCCGCTACACGATGCCGCTGGCGGAGATCATCTTCGACTTCTTCGACCAGCTCAAGTCCCGCACCCGCGGCTACGCCAGCCTCGACTACGAGCCGGCCGGCGAGCAGGAGGCCAACCTGGTCAAGGTCGACATCCTGCTTCAGGGCCAGCCGGTGGACGCCTTCAGCCAGATCGTCCACTCCGACAACGCCCGCGAGTACGGCCTGGCCATGACGGCCAAGCTCAAGGAGCTCATCCCGCGCCAGCAGTTCGAGGTGCCGATCCAGGCGGCCATCGGCTCGCGCATCATCGCCCGCGAGAACATCCGCGCGCTGCGCAAGGACGTCCTGGCCAAGTGCTACGGCGGTGACATCAGCCGCAAGCGCAAGCTGCTGGAGAAGCAGAAGGAGGGCAAGAAGCGGATGAAGACGATCGGCCGGGTGGAAGTCCCGCAGGAGGCCTTCGTCGCCGCCCTCTCCACCGGCCAAGCCGAAGCCAGCAAGCCGAAGTAGCCGTCGCTGACGATCGGGCCGCGAGGTGCGGCCCGATCGTCAGCAACGGGATGGCTCAGCTGCCGGGACCGGACGCGGCGACCATGGCGGCGATGAAGATCAGCGCGTAGAACGCCATCCCGAGCCATCCGACGACCAGCCCGGCGATCGCCAGCCCGTCGCCCGCCTGGTTCTTGTCCCGGATCTGGTGCCGCGCGATGTGGCCCATGATCACCGCGGGCAGCGAGATGCCGAGCAGCGCGCAGACCAGCGAGCCGATCGCCAGCCCGTTCGTCTGCTGCACCGCCGGCGGGTAGTACGGCGTCGAGACCGGGAAGTTGCCCGCCTGGTACTGGGCCACGCCGCCGAGCGGCCCGGCGGGCAGGTCGGAGATCGTCATCGACAGGTCACCGTAGGTCCGTGCCGCGGCGATCCGGTTGACCCGGTGGTCGAACTCCTCCTTGGTCAGCCGGCCCTCACCGTAGGCGGCCTTGACCACGTCGATGGCGCGCTCGCGGTCCGCGCTGGAGGCCAGCATTCCCGGCGGGCCGCCGACGCCCGGCCGGGGCGTCGCCGCCGACGGCGGGTGCATCGGCTGGGGGTAGCCGGGCTGGCCGTAGACCGGGTGAGGGACGTGCGAGACCGTCGCGGGCGGCATCGGGACCGGCGGCACGGGCGCCGGGACGACGTAGGCGGACGGTGGCGGGTAGGGCGCTTGCCCGTAGGCGGGCGGCGGCCCGTACCCCGGCGCCTGCTGGTACCCGGGCTGCTGGTACCCCGGCTGGGGGTAGCCCGGCTGCGGCTGCGGCATTCCAGGCGCCTGGGGGGCCGGCTGCGACGTGAAAGGCTGCGGCTGCCCGTACCCGGCCTGGGCCGGGAACCCGAGGTGCGACTGCCCCGGTGGCTGCGGGTAGGCCGCGGGCTGCGAGACGCCCGGCTGCGGTTGGGCGAACGCCGCTGGCTGCGAGGTGGCGGGCGGCCCGGGCGCGACCGATGGCTGCGCGGGCGGCTCGTACGCCGACCCGAATCCGGGCGTCCCCTGGCCGGGCTGCTGTGCTGGCTGGGACGGGGCCGGCTGGGACGGGGCCGCCTGGGATGCGGCCGGCTGATACGAGGCCGGCTGCGGGGCCTGCGCAGATGCCTCCGGCGCGGACGCGGGGGGCGGTGGCGGTGCCTGCGGCGACACGGCGAACTTCGCCGTCGGCTCAGGCTGTGCCTCATGCTGTGCCGCATGCGATGGCTCAGGCTGGCCGAACGACGCCGAGTGCGCGCGCATCGTCGGCTGGTAGCCGGCCGGCTCGCCATCGGCGGGCGGTGTCACCGCGGGCTGCGCGCTCACCACGGGCGGCGCCAGTGCCGTCGCGGGATGGGCGTCATCCGGGGAGGAGTGCTCCCCTGACCGGCTGACCCGCACGTGCACGGTGTCCTGCTCGATAGCCTCGGGCGCGTCGGGCGTCCCGTCGCGGTCATCCACGGTCTCAGGGCCAGTAGGCCAGCTTGGCTGCCCTGGCCCGGGCTCGGAGCCCGTTGGACCGGTTGCCGGATCTTCTGTCACCAGACGCCTCCCGCCAGCGATATGCCTACTACAGCTTACGTACCCGCGAGGGCCAATCGTCGTACCGTAACTTCGCACATATCCTCTGCTCGTGCCCGCAGCTTTGCCAGAAGGCGACCCCGCTCCGCGAGATGGTTCTCTCCCGGGGGCCGCGATCCAGCAGCTGAGCGTGCAGCCACTTGGCGTCTACGTGCACATCCCATTCTGCCGGACACGTTGCGGTTACTGCGACTTCAACACCTATACCCATTCTGAGCTGGGAGGCGGCGCCTCGCAGCAGGCCTATCCGGCCACGCTGCGGCGGGAAATCGCCCTTGCTCGCCGCGTCTTGGCCGATGATGCGCATGATAACAGCAAGAGGCGCCCGGAGGGCGCGGGCGGGCACATCCCGGAGGGCGCGGGCGGGCACCTCCCGCAGGGCGCTGGGAAGCACGGCCCGGTGGGCGCGGGGCGCGGCGGCCACCGCGCGAAAATGGTGCCTCCGGTCAGCACGGTGTTCTTCGGCGGCGGGACGCCCACCCTGCTGCCCCCGGCCGAGATCGGCGCGATCATCACCGCCGTTGAGGGCGCTTTCGGCCTGTTGCCGGGCGCGGAGGTGACGATCGAGGCGAATCCGGAGACCGTCGACCAGCGTTCTTTGAGCCAGTTGCGGGATCACGGAGTCACCCGGGTGTCGTTCGGGATGCAAAGTGACGTAGAGCACGTGCTTGCGGTCCTGGACCGCCAGCACGCACCCGGCCGGCCGCAGCAGTGCGTGAAGTGGGCGCGCGCGGCGGGCTTCGAGCACGTGTCGCTGGACCTGATCTACGGCACGCCGGGGGAAAGCGACGACGACTGGCGCCGTTCGCTGGACGCCGCGCTCAGCGCCGGGCCGGACCACGTTTCCGCCTACGCGCTGATCGTCGAGGAGGGCACCCGGCTCGCCGCCAAGGTCCGCCGCGGCGAGATCCCCGCGCCCGACGACGACGTGCTCGCCGACCGGTACCTGATCGCCGATGACATGCTCCACGCCGCCGGGCTGGCCTGGTACGAGGTCTCCAACTGGGCGGCCAGCGACGCCGCCCGCTGCCAGCACAACATGCTGTACTGGACCGGCGGCCACTGGTGGGGCTTCGGTCCCGGCGCGCACAGCCACGTCGGCGGCACCCGCTGGTGGAACGTCCGACATCCGTCCGCCTACGCCGCCCGCCTGGCCGAGGGCCATTCGCCGGCCGCCGCCCGCGAGATCCTCAGCCCCGCCGAGCGCGCCATGGAGAACATCATGCTGCGCCTGCGCCTATCCGACGGCCTGCCGCTCGCGGACCTGGGCGCCGCGGCCAAGCCTGAGGCCGAGCGGCACCTGGCGGCCGGCCACCTGGACCCCTCGGCCTGGACGGCGGGCCGCCTGGCCTTGACGCGCGAGGGCCGCCTCCTGGCCGACGCCGTAATCCGTGATCTCACCTAGCGGGCCGCGGTCAGGCTCCGGGACCGGTCACGAAGTCGATGAGCTCCTCGACGCGGCCCAGCAGCGCCGGCTCCAGGTCGGTGTAGGCCTTCACCGAGCCCAGGATGCGCCGCCAGGCGGCCGCCACGTCGGCCGGGGTCTGATGCGGCCAGCCGACGGCCCGCAGCACGCCTTCCTTCCAGGGCTGCCCGCGCGGCACGTCCGGCCATCGCGAAAGGCCGACCGCCGGCGGCCTGACGGCCGCCCAGATGTCGATGAACGGGTGCCCGACGACCAGCACGTGCGGGGAACGGGACGCCTCCGCGGCGATGCGGCTCTCCTTGGACCCGGCGACCAGGTGGTCGACGAGCACGCCGAGGCGCGCGCCCGGTCCCGGCTGGAACTCGGCGACGATGGCGGCCAGGTCGTCCACGCCCTCCAGGTACTCCACGACCACGCCGACGTCGCGCAGGTCATCGCCCCAGATCTTTTCCACCAGCTCGGCGTCGTGCTTGCCCTCGACGTAGATGCGGCTGGCCCGCGCGACCCGGGCGCGCTGGCCGGGGGCGGCGATCGACCCCGAGGCGGTGCGGCGCGGGCCGGGCGGAGCAACTGGCGCGGCGGCGGGACGCACGAGCGTGACGCGCTTGCCCTCGAGCAGGAAGCTGCCGGGGACGGGGAACACGCGGCGCTTGCCGTGCCGGTCCTCCAAGGTGACCGAGTCCCGCTCAACCGCGACGACCGCGCCGCAGAAGCGGCCCTCGAAGTCCTCGATGACCAGCCCCGGCTCGGCCTCCACGGTCGGCACGGGGCCTTGTCCGGGCCGGGGGCGGCGACTGCCGGGAGCCAGAATGTCACTGCCGTATCGCTTACTGTGCACCCGGACCTCCCGATCGCGATTGCGAGCAGCCTAACCCGGGCCGGGTTTCTTCTTGACGTCCGCTTGGTCGTGTCTCGCAATAGAATTAGCAGTCAGAGCGTTTGAGTGCCAAGGAGGTGAGAGACACGTGCTTGACGAGCGAAAGCTCGCCGTCCTTCGCGCGATAGTCGAAGACTACGTGTCCACCACCGAGCCGGTGGGGTCCAAGTCGCTGGTCGACCGGCACGGTCTCGACGTATCCCCGGCTACGATCCGCAACGACATGGCGGTCCTTGAGGAGCAAGGGTTCATCGCCCAGCCGCACACCAGCGCGGGGCGGATCCCGACCGACAAGGGCTACCGGCTGTTCGTGGACCGGCTATCTTCGATAAAGCCGATGTCCGGCGCGGAGCGGCGAGCGATCGAGACGTTCCTGGCCGGCGCCTACAGCCTCGACGACGTGGTGGCCCGCACCGTCCGGCTGCTGGCGCAGTTGACGCGGCAGGTCGCGGTCGTGCAGTACCCGTCACTGAGCCGGTCCTCGGTACGCCACATCGAGCTGGTGGCAGTGGCGCCGCGGCGGCTGCTGCTGGTGCTCATCACCGACACCGGGCGAGTGGAGCAGGCCGTGGTCGACCTTACCGACGACGCCTCGCCGGAGTCGATCGCGCACCTGCGCGCGGTGCTCAACGCCTGCCTGGACGGGCGCAAGCTGTCCGACGCGGCCGCCTCGGTGTCCGCCCTGGCGGACCGCATCCCGCTCTCCGAGCGGGCCAACGCGGGGGCAGTGTTCTCGGTCCTCCTCGACAGCCTGGCCGAGCGGTCAGAGGAACGCATCGTGTTTGGCGGGGCGGCTAACCTGTCCGCGCCCGATTTCAGCAAGGGACTGCGTGAGGTCCTGGAAGCCCTGGAGGAGCAAGTGGTCCTGATGCGGCTGCTCGGCGAGTCGGCCGAGCCGTCGGCTCTCACCGTGCGGATCGGTGCCGAGACCGGACTGACCGGCACGTCCGTGGTGTCCGCCGTATACGGCGCGGACGGGTATCCGCTGGCTAAGCTTGGCGTGCTCGGGCCGACTCGGATGGACTACCCGTCCACCATGGGCGCGGTGCGCGCGGTGGCCAGGTACGTGGGCCGGATCCTCGGGGAGTCATAGTGGCTGAGGACTACTACACGCTGCTGGGCGTCCGCAAGGAGGCGTCCACCGACGAGATCAAGCGCGCCTACCGGCGGCTGGCCCGCGAACTGCACCCCGACGTCAACCCGGATCCGGAGACGGCGGAGAAGTTCAAGGAGATCAACCAGGCCTACAACGTGCTCTCCGACCCGGAGAAGCGGCAGATGTACGACCTCGGCGGCGACGCGTTCGGCGGGGCCGACGCCGGCTTCGGCGGGTTCGGCGCGGCCGCCGGGTTCCCGTTCAGCGACTTCGTTGACGCCGTCTTCGGCGCCGCCGGCGGGCAGCCGCGCGGGCCGCGGTCCCGGGCACGGCGCGGGCGGAACGCGACCATCCGCATCGAGCTGGACCTGTCGGAGTGCGCCTTCGGCGCCACCCGCGAGCTCACGGTTGACACGGCCGTCGTGTGCCCGACG
Source organism: Streptosporangiaceae bacterium (assembly GCA_025934375.1). GTDB lineage: Bacteria > Actinomycetota > Actinomycetes > Streptosporangiales > Streptosporangiaceae > Trebonia. The sequence continues at coordinate 25,021 of JAICYD010000045.1, forward strand.
TGTTCCGGCGAGGGCACGGCGCCGGGAACGCACCCGGTCACCTGTGACATCTGCGCCGGCCGCGGCGAGATCAGCCAGGTCCGGCGGTCCTTCCTCGGCCAGGTGATGACCACCCAGCCGTGCCCCAACTGCGGCGGCTTCGGGACCCTCTTGCCCCGCCCGTGCCCGGAGTGCGACGGCGACGGGCGAGTCAGGACCCGGCGCACGATGAAGGTGCGGATCCCGGCCGGCGTCGAGGACGGCACCCACATCCAGCTGGCCGGGGAGGGCGAGACCGGCCCCGGCGGCGGGCCGCCGGGTGACCTGTTCCTTGAGGTCGTGCAGCGGCCGCACCCGATCTTCGAGCGGCAGGGCGACGACCTGCACTGCACGCTGACCATCCCGATGGTCGCCGCGGCGCTGGGCGCGACCGTGTCGGTGGAGTCGCTGGATGGCCCGTCCGACGTGGACATCCGCCCCGGCACCCAGTCCGGGCAGGTCATCCCGCTCTACAGCCTGGGAGTCAAGCACCTGAACGGGTCCGGGCGCGGCGACCTGATCATCCACGTGACCGTGGAGACCCCGAGCCGACTGGACCCCGAGCAGGAGAAGCTGCTGCGCGAGCTGGCCAAGCTGCGAGGTGAGGAGTCGCCGCCGGGTAAGTTCCAGCCGGGGCAGCAGGGTTTTTTTTCTCGGCTTCGCGACGCGTTTAACGGCCGTTAGCGCGGTTCGCGAATTCAGCCACCGTTGAACTCTTCCGACGCGATGAAAGGGAGCCGCCGGGCGGCGGCCGGTGGACTGAGCAAAGCGACCGAGGAACGAGGGAGCGACGCGAGGGAAGAGGCCGCGCATAGCCCGGAGGCGACCGGGGGCGCTGCCCGTTCCGGGCCGCCGGTGTTCCTGGTGGCCCCGGGTCAGCTGACCGCGCCCGGCCAGACCGTCGTGCTGTCCGGACCGGAGGGGCGGCACGCGGCCGTGGTGCGGCGGCTGCGCGCCGGCGAGCGCGCTGACCTGTCCGATGGCGCGGGGAAGCTCGCGTCCGGCGTTGTCGCCTCGGTCAGCCAGGAGTCAGTGGCGGTCACCGTGCGGTCCGTGCTAGCGGTGGCCGTCCCGTCCCCGCGGATCACCGTGGTCCAGGCGCTTGCCAAGGGAGACCGCGGCGAGCTCGCGGTGGAGATGATGACCGAGGTGGGAGCCGACGCCGTGGTGGCCTGGGCCGCCGAGCGTTCCGTGGTGCGCTGGGAGGGATCGCGCGGCGAGCGGTCGCTGGGCAAGTGGGCCAGCGTCGCCCGGGAGGCAGCCAAGCAGTCGCGCCGGGCGTGGATCCCGGCTGTCAGCGGTCCCGCCTCACTGCCGGAGGTCGCCCGGGCCGTTTCCGCCGCAGCGTGCGCGGTGGTCCTGGAGGCCGACGCCCCCGTTCCGCTGTCGCGGCTGGCGCTGCCGGTAGACGGCGAAATAGTCCTTGTGGTCGGCCCGGAAGGCGGGATCAGCCCGCGCGAGCGCTCCGCGCTGGCCGTGGCCGGCGCGATCGCGGCGCGCCTGGGGCCGACCGTGCTGCGTACCTCCACGGCTGGCGCCGCCGCGACGGCCGTGCTGCTTAGCCGCTCTGGCCGCTGGTGACAGTGTCCCTGCCGACGACACCGTGCCTGCCGACGACACCGTGCCTGCTGCCGTTGGTGCTGCCTTCCCCGTTGGTGCTGCCTTCCCCGCTGGTGCCCTCGGCCGGGCTATTAAAGGGCCGGCGGCCGGCGAAGGCGCTGAGGAATCCGGCGACACCTGGGGGCTGCCCGTCCCGTCCGCGGAACTGCCGGTGACACCCCCCGCCGGGGCGGTGCTGGTGCTGGTGTCGGTCGGCGTGGGCGACACCGTGGGCGTGGGCGAGCTTGACGGAGGCTCGGTGGTCGGCGGCGAGGTGGTCGGCGTGGCCAGCGGGGTTGACGGCTGCGGGGACGTGCTCGGCGTCGCCGGCGGGGAAGCGCTTGACGGCGACGGTGACGTGGTCGGCTCGGGCGCCGCCGGGGATGACGTTGACGACGGGCTTGGCGAAGGGCACGCCGACGATGCCGGGGACGGGCCGTTGTAGGGCGCCGCCGAGGGTGCTGGCACTGGCCCTAGCGGGGTCTGCCCCCCCGGGAGGCTGGACGTGGTGGCGCCCGACCCGCTGGGGGCCGAGTTCGCCGAGCCAGGCGCTGGCGTGGGGCAGACCGGATGGGTGAACGCGCTCCCGGGCAGCGACTGCGGGGGAATGCCGCCGGGATAGCCCCGCGGGGTCGGGCCGGGACTTTGCGTCCCGCTCAGGTCGTTGGCCGTGCCCCCGCCGGACCCGGAGCCACCGCCGCCCGGGTTGCCGGCTGGCTGGAGGTTCTCGTCCCCGCCGGTCAGCACGGTCGAGCTCACCTGGACGAGCGCCGTGCGCAGGGGAGGCACCGCCACCGCGATCGCGGTGAGCGAGGCCGCCGCCGCCAGGCCGCCCACGACGCGAGCCCAGCCGAGCTGGGTCGGGCGGATGGCGCTCGGCACCCGCGCGGCCCAGCGGCGCCAGGTCTGCGGGCGGAAGTTCTCCGGCCTGGTCGCCCATGCCCAGTACCCGGGATCCTGCCAGGCCCAGTGCCCGCGCCAGGACCAGAGCCGCGCCCAGTGGACAGCGTCCATGACGATGCTGAGCGGCAACGGGTGCGGCGTCCGGCCACTCGTCTTCGCGCGGATACGGTCAAGGCCCTCAGTGCCGGGCTCGACCTGCTCGGCTGCGGCCGATAGCGCCTGCCGCAAGGCTTCCGCGAGGTCGTCCTCGGGTGCGGTCATGCCACCTGCCCGGCTGCCCGCTGTGTCATGGGGCCTCCTGCTCCAGTACCGACTTGAGCGCGGCAATGCCCCGCGCCGTGTGGCTTTTCACCGCGCCGCGGCTGATGCCCATCGTCGCGGCGATGTCGGCCTCCGACAGGTCGGCGTAGTAGCGCAAGACGATCGCCTCGCGCTGCCGGTCCGGCAGCCGGCGCAGCGCGGCCACGACCGCCGAGCGCTCCAGCAGGGCGATCGCGCCCGCCTCGGCGCTGGGCTCATCGGGCACGTGCTTGGGGGCGTTCTTGTCCACCACCGTGCGGTGGCGCAGCACCGACCGCGAGCGGTTCACGACCGCCTGCCGCAAGTAGGACAGGGCCTTCTCGGGGTCGCGGAGCCGGCGCCACCCGGTGTGCATGGCGATGAACGCTTCCTGGACGACCTCCTCGGCCGTGGACACGTCGTGCAGGAGCAGCACCGCGAGTCGGACAAGCGACCGGTACTCGCCGAGGTAGATCTCGGTGAGCAAGTGGTCGGCTTCCCATCTGGCCGCCGTGGGCTGCGTGGCCGGCTCGGCGCGCAGGACATCGGGGACCAGTGCGCTCGCCACGAGCGTTTCGGTCACAACGGTTGGACGCGCAGCAGCTTCCATAGGTTCACTCACAGTCGTCTTGCTTCTGCGCGACGGCTGTGCTGGCCGATCGCCTGACCTCCCTAAGTCCCGCTCCGGGGACTGGATCGCCGGGGGCGCGCCGCCTGCCCGACGCGCTCGCCCGTCCACCGGGGAGGCATCGGGGGATGCCGCGGGATTTTCTCCCGAGCGGCGACTGCATGACCCCACACGTGACCAACCGTCTACAGCGGGACCGGATGTCCGGACCCGCGTGTGCGACAACATGCCCAACCCACATTCGGTAACTCCACCCCAGAAACCGCCGGAGGATTGCGGAAAGACAAGAATATCCGTAAGCGCGTGGCTAGCACATCGCTTGTTGGGATCAACCCGGTAACATAACAGCGGCCCGGAAAGTCTACCGGCGAGTAGTTTTCTACGCCGGTGTAATTTGTGGGCCTTGCCCCCTGCTGTTTCCCGGGATCTTCCCCGGCTGTTCTCCCGCCGTTCCCCCCGCAGTTCCCGCCCTCTTCCTCCGCTTCCGCGCAAGCGCCCAGCGCACTTGCGTGCGATCGGCCATACCAGATTCTACGACGGGCCTGCCCGCGTAGCCCAGAGCGGCGCCGGCCGCTGTTGCCCAGCAACTATGATCGTGAGCGTGCCAGAGTGCTTGTTCTGCGGAATCGCAGCCGGTGACGTCCCGGCCACGAAGGTGGCCGACGGGGAGCGGATCGTAGCTTTCCGTGATATCAACCCTCAGGCGCCGGTCCACGTCCTGGTGATCCCCCGTGACCACTACCCGAACGTGGCCGCGCTGGTCGCCGCCGGTGACCCGGGCAAGGGCCTGCTGGATGAGCTCATCGCCGCCGCTGGCAAGGTCGCGGCGGCGGAGGGCATAGAAGACAGCGGGTACCGCGTTGTCTTTAACACCGGGCCAGACGCCGGGCAGTCTGTCGCGCATGTGCACGCGCATGTGCTCGGCGGGCGGGCCATGGCCTGGCCGCCCGGGTGATTACCGCCCGGATGACCGGGGCGCCCGCCCGCGCGGCCCGGCCGCAGTTTCCCGCTATATCGCCGCCCCGCGCAGGGTGGTCCCCGGGTCGTTCTCCCCGGGGCTATCGAGAGCAGTGAATTGACAGATACTCCCAGCTTGCCTGACTCCCAGGTCCGGATCGTGATTCCGGATGGCCATTCAATGGTCGGCCTGCTCGGCACCCGTGATGAACTGCTCCACGTGATCGAGCGCGAGTTCTCGACCGATATCCACGTTCGCGGTAACGAGATCACCGTGTCCGGGCCGCCGGCCGAGACGGCGCTGGTGGACGCGCTGTTCGCCGAGCTCTTGGAGTTGCAGAGCAAGGGCGCGGAACTGTCGGCCGATGCCGTCGAGCGCGCCGCCGGGATGCTGCGCGCCGAGCTCGGGGTCCGCCCGGCTGAGGTGCTAACCCAGGGGATCTTGTCCGCGCGCGGCCGGACGATCCGCCCCAAGACGCTGAACCAGAAGCGCTACGCCGACGCGATCGACAAGCACACCATCGTCTTCTCGATCGGCCCGGCCGGCACCGGCAAGACCTACCTGGCCATGGCCAAGGCGGTGAAGGCGCTGCAGGCCAAGGAGGTCAACCGGATCATCTTGACCCGGCCGGCCGTGGAGGCGGGGGAGCGGCTGGGATTCCTGCCCGGCACCCTTTACGAGAAGATCGACCCGTACCTGCGTCCGCTTTACGACGCGTTGCACGACATGGTCGACCCGGACTCGATTCCCAAGCTAACCGCCGCTGGAACAATCGAAATCGCGCCGTTGGCATATATGCGCGGAAGAAGTTTGAATGATTCCTTCATCATCTTGGACGAGGCGCAGAACACCACGCCGGAGCAGATGAAGATGTTCCTTACCCGGCTGGGATTCGGGTCCAAGATCGTGGTCACCGGCGACGTCACGCAGGTTGACCTGCCGACGGGGCAAAGCAGTGGCCTGCGGGTCGTGCAGGATATCCTCGATGGCATCCCGGACATCCACTTCGCCAGGCTGACCAGCCACGACGTGGTCCGGCACAAGCTGGTCGGGAAGATCGTCGACGCCTATGAGCGGCACGACGCGCTGACCGCGCAGGCGCAGCCCAAGCCCGCGCCGCGCCGCGCCGCCGCAGCGACCGCACCGATCGCTGACCACAGGCCGCGATAACTGGAGGAACGGGGCACCGGTGACAATCGACATCGTCAACGAGTCGGGGGTGGCCGTCGATGAGACGGCGCTGGCCGCCGTCGCGCGGTTCTCCCTTGACCGGATGCGGATCCACCCGCTGGCCGAGCTTTCCGTCCTGATCGTGGACGAGGCGGCCATGACGGAGCTGCACGAGCGCTGGATGGGCGAGCCGGGCCCGACCGACGTCTTGTCGTTCCCGATGGACGAGCTGCGGCCCCCCTCGCCGGTGGGCGGCACCTCCGGGCGCGGTGGTGACGACCCCGGGCCGGACCCGGCGTTGCTGGGCGACGTGGTGCTCTGCCCGCCGGTGGCGCAGAAGCAGGCCAGCCAGGCCGGGCACTCGATGCAGGCCGAGCTGGAGCTGCTCACGGTGCACGGGATCTTGCACCTGCTGGGCTATGATCACGCCGACCCGGAGGAAGAGACCGAGATGTTCGGCCTGCAGGGCGAGCTCCTCTCCGCCTGGCGGGCGCCCGCGGTGCGGGCGACGGGCGGGCGGGCCACGGACGCGGGGCAAGGGCCTGGCTGATGTCGCCCGCCGGGTGGCTCCTGATCGCCGCGCTCATGCTGATCCTCGTCGCCGGCTGGTGCGGGGGCGCGCAGGCTGCCCTGGCCCGCACCGCGCCGGACGGGCTCGCCCAGTACACCAGCCTCCTCACGCTCATCCGGGTATGCGCCGAGGCGAGCGCGGCGGTGCTGGTGACGCTGGCCTTCGCGCACTGGCTCGGCGGCGGCTGGCAGGTCTTCCTGCCCGCGGCGGCCGTCGCCCTGCTCGCCCGCTACGTCCTGATCGGGGTGGGGCCGCGGGCAGTTGGCAGGCAGCGCGCGCAGCGCGTGACCGCGACCGCGACCCGGCTGCTGCGCCCGCTGCTGCGCTTGCTCGGCCCGCTGCCGCGACTGCTCAATGACGTCACCGGCGCGCTGCCGCTCGGCGGCCACCCCGGCGAGGACGAGTTCAACGCCCGGCCCGAGCTGCGCGGCATCGTCGACCTCATCGAGGGCCGCGCCGAGATCGAGCCGGGCGAGCGCGATATGGTCCGCTCGGTCTTCGAGCTCGGCGACACGATCGTCCGCGAGGTCATGGTGCCGCGCACCGACATGGTGTTCATCGAACGGGACAAGACCGTCGGCCAGGGGCTGTCGCTCGCGCTGCGCAGCGGGTTCTCCCGCATCCCGGTCGTCGGCGAGAGCACCGACGACGTGGTCGGGATCGCCTACCTCAAGGACATGGTGGCCTGGGAGCACGACCAGCCTGGCGCGCAGGAGTCCGACCGCATCGAGAAGGTCATGCGGCAGGCCACCTACGTGCCGGAGAGCAAGCCGGTCGACGAGCTGCTGCGGCAGATGCAGACCCAGCGCATCCACGTGGCGATCGCCATTGACGAGTACGGCGGCACGGCGGGCCTGGTCACCATCGAGGACATCCTGGAGGAGATCGTCGGCGAGATCGCCGACGAGTACGACACCGAGCAGGCCCCGGTCGAGTGGCTGGCGCCAGACAGCGCCCGGGTCACCGCCCGGCTGCCGGTCGCCGAGCTCGAGGAGCTATTCGGCGTCACCATCGAGGCGCAGGACGTCGAGACCGTCGGCGGGCTGCTCGCGCACGAGCTGGGCCGGGTCCCCATCGCGGGCTCGGAGGCCACCGTCGTCGGCCTCCACCTGACCGCGGAGAACATCGCCGGGCGCCGCAACAAGCTCGGCACCGTCCTCGTCGAGCGAGTGGCCCGCGAGGACCCCGAGGGCAAGTAAGGCCAGCTGCCCGCGCGGTCAGGCTTGGCGCGCCGGGACCTCGGCGTCGATGATCGCGTCCATCAGGCCCGGGAAGCGGCTGTCGAGGTCCTCCTTGCGCAGCTGGGCGTAGCCCTTGGCGCCGGAGATGCGCTTGGTGACGACTCCAGCCTCGCGCAAGATGCGCAGGTGATGGGAAAACGTCGACTTCGACATGGCCAGGCCCGCCTCCTGCATGACCAGGCCGCACCAGGACTCGCCATGGACGGCCACGTAGCGCACCGTGGCTAGCCGATGTGGATCAGCCAGCGCCGCCAGGATGCGCGGAAGCTGGAAGTCCGCCGCCGCCGGCTCGATTACGTCGTCCATCACGCATCCGAGGATAAACCAAGTTGCGTGCAGTTCGATAGCTGTCGTACAGTTCGAATTGCATCGAACTTCGAGAGTCATCGAACACCGAGGGGATGGACGTGTCCGATCATGCGGATGTCCAGGTAGCGCACACTGATCTGCGGCCCGCCACCGCGGACGGGCCGGCCCGGGGCGGGCAGGGCCGGCCCGGGGCGGCCGAGCAGGGGTACGCGCGGCGCTGGGCCATGTTGCCCGTCGTGCTGATCGCGATGTTCATGGCGGGTTTCGACATCTGGGCGGTGAATGTCGCCGCCCCCTCGCTCCAGCGGGACTTGCACGTCAGCGACGCGGCGCTGCAACTGATCGTCGGCGGGTACGCGTTCATGTACGCGACCGGCATGGTCACCGGCGGTCGGCTGGGCGACTTGTTCGGCTACCGCAGGCTGTTCTTCATCGGCGTGGCGAGCTTCGTGGCCGCCTCGCTGCTGTGCGGCGTATCCCAGTCGTCGGGCGAGCTTGTCGCCGCCCGCCTCATCCAAGGGCTGACCGGGGCCATCATGGTCCCGCAGGTGGTGGCGCTCATCACGGCCGCCTTCCCGCCCCGCGAGCGCAGCCGGGCGCTGGCCTGGTACGGCGCGACGATGGGGCTTGGCTTCGTGTCGGGCCAGATCCTGGGCGGCGGGCTGATCCAGTCCAACGTCCTGGGCCTCAGCTGGCGGGCCATCTTCCTGGTGAACGTGCCGGTCGGCATCCTCGCGGTCGTGATAGCGAGCTTCGTCGTCCCGCCCGCGCGGGGGCAACGGCGGCCCCGGCTGGACCCGCTCGGCGCGGTGGGGATCTCGGCCGGCCTGGCGCTGGCGCTGGTCCCGCTGACCCTTGGCCGCGACGAGGGGTGGCCGGCGTGGACCTGGGCGTCCCTGGCCGCGGCGCTGCCCGTGCTGGCGGCCACCCTCGCCTGGGAGCGGCGGCTGACCGCGCGGGGCGGTGAGCCGCTGCTGGACCTCAGCCTGTTCCGCGACCGGGCTTTCTCCGCCGGCCTGCTGCTGAACTTCGTGGCCATCTTCTTCTTCGGCAGCTTCATGTTCGTGCTGACGCTGCTGCTGCAGTCCGGCCTGGGCAACTCGCCGCTGCACGCGGGGATCGACAACCTGCCCCTGGCGGTCACGTTCATGGCCTTTTGCCTCCTCGGCCCGGTGGTGAACGCCCGGCTGGGGGCCCGGTCGATCACCGTGGGCACGTCCATCTCCGCCATTGGCGCGGTCACCTTCGCGCTCATCGGCACCCACTACGGCGGTCACCTCACCGGCTGGGACACCGCGATCGCGACCGCGTTCATCGGCGTCGGCCAGGGCCTGACCGTCCCGTCGCTGATGAGCGGCGTGCTCAGCCACATTCACCCCTCCCGGGCCGGCGCGGCGGCCGGCGTCTTGACCACGACGCAGCAGTTCGCCATCGCCTCCGGCGTCGCCTTGATCGGGGCGGTCTTCTACGGCGCGCTGGGCAGCGCGCCCACCCGCGCCACCTTCGTGTCGGCGGCCGTCGTGATCTTCTGGATCGACCTGGCCCTCCTGGCCGCCGCCGCCGCGCTCACGTTCCTGCTCCCGAGGAAGGAAGGGCGGGCAACCACATGACCTCGTACGCCCCGATCCGGTTCACCGGGCCGGCGGTCATGACGCGCCGCGCGACGAGGCGGGGCTGCGCCGCTGGCCGATTCCCAGCCCGTACACTCATGCCCGTGACCGAAGCGGTGCTTAGCCCCGAGGACCAGAAGATCATCACCCTGGCCCGGTCGACCCGTGCCCGGGTGGCGGCGTCCGAGGGCGCCGCCGTACGCGATGAGACCGGCCGTACCTACACGGCCGCGGCCATCGCGCTGCCGTCCCTGCAACTGTCCGCGCTGCGGCTGGCGGTGGCGATGGCCGTCTCCAGCGGGGCTGAGCGGCTGGAGGCCGCCGCCCTGGTCAGCGACGCCGCTGAGCCGGATCCCGGCGACCTGGCGGCGGTGCGCGACCTGGGGCCGGACGCCCCGGTCTTCCACGCCGCCCCCGACGGGTCCCTGCGCGCCACGCTGGTGCCGTAGCCGCGCCCCGTTCAGGCGACCGCGCGCCAGGAAAGGCGGACCGGGCGATCCGGCACGCCGTCGGCCAGCAGCGACGCCATGAGGTCAGCGACGCCGGGCGGGCTGACGTGCTCACTGGTCGCGCGCAGCTCATCCTCCGTCCACCAGCGGAGCCCGGTGATGATCGAGCGCTCCAGCTCCTCGTGCCCGTCGGTGTTCACGAGTGAATGCGCTACCCGGACTAGGAAGAAGGTGTCGGCCCCGAAAACGAGGCGCCCTGACCGGTCGGTTCGCCATATCCCGGCCCGCGTGGCGACGGCCGGGCCGAGGCTCGCCTCCGTGACCACGTAGCCGGTCTCCTCGGCCAGCTCCCGGACGGCGGCGGCCTCGACGGTCTCGCCGCAGTGGATGCCCCCGCCCGGTGTCAGCCACGAGACGCGGTCTCGCCCGTTATCGAATCGAAAGAGCAGCAGCCGCTTACGCGGATCGACCACCAGCAGCCGCGCGGTCGGCCGGAATCGGGGGATGACAGCCACGCCCATGACGCTACCGGTCCCGCGATGCCCGACAATAGACGGGTGAGTGCGCAGCGCAAGACCCGGGGAGCCTCCCCGCAGGGGCCCGCCGGGGGCGACGCCGGCCCGGCGTTCCGCTCCGGGTTCGCTTGCCTCACCGGGCGGCCGAACGTCGGCAAGTCCACGCTCACGAACGCGCTGGTCGGCGCGAAGGTGGCGATCACCAGCGACCGCCCGCAGACCACCCGCCACGTCATCCGCGGCATCGTGCACCGCCCGGACGCCCAGCTCGTCATCGTGGACACCCCCGGCCTGCACCGCCCGCGCACGCTGCTGGGAGAGCGGCTGGACAGCCTCGTCCGCTCCACGCTCACCGAGGTGGACGTGATCGGCTTCTGCGTCCCGGCGCGCGACCCGATCGGCCCCGGCGACAAGTACCTGGCCCGGGAGCTGGCCAACGTCAAGGGCACCCCGGTCGTCGCGATCGTCACCAAGACCGACCAGGCCCTGCCCGGCGTCGTCGCCCAGCAGCTGCTAGCGGTCAGCGAGCTCGGCGAGTGGGCGGACGTCATCCCCGTCTCGGCGGTGTCCGGTTACCAGCTCGACGAGCTGGCCAAGGTCTTCATCTCCCACCTGCCCGACGGGCCGCCGCTGTACCCCGATGGCGAGCTGACCGACGAGCCGGAGCAGATCATGGTGGCCGAGCTGATCCGCGAGGCGGCGCTGGACGGGGTCCGCGACGAGCTGCCCCACTCGATCGCCGTCGTCGTGGAGGAGATGGGCCCGCGTTCGGGCACCGACGACCTGACCGACGTCTACGCCGAGCTGTACGTGGAGCGCCCGAGCCAGAAGGCGATCGTCATCGGCACCGGCGGCGCGCGGCTCAAGCAGGTCGGCACGCGCGCCCGCCGCCAGATCGAGGCGCTGCTCGGCACCCGCGTTTACCTGGACCTGCACGTCAAGATCGCCAAGGACTGGCAGCGCAACCCCAAGCAGCTGCGCCGCCTCGGCTTCTACGACTGAGGCAGCAGCGCCGACACGGGGAGGTCGGCGAAATAGCTGGGAGCCCCGCTGACCTCGAAGCCGAGCTGCTCGTTGATGGCGATCATGTACTGGTTGGCCGCCGCGTTCCACGTCGCGATCCGCTCAAGGGCCGGCTCGCGCACCGCGAGCAGCTCCAGCATCTCCGCCTTGAGCCGTAGCCCGAGCCGGTGTCCGCGGTGCCGCTGGGCCACCGCGGTGTTGCCCTGGAACCCCCACCCGGGCAGGTCGGGCGAGACCCGGACCTCGGTGTACCCGGCCATCTCGCCGGTGTCCGCGTGGAAGGCCGCGATCGTCCACCGGCGCCCGCCCATCCGGGCTACCCGCTCGTCGTCGTCGCGGACGCGGGCGGCGTCGTAGAAGCTCGGGTCCTCCTGCTCGTTCCGGGGCGCGTCGTTCATGGCATTGAACATCTCCGCGATGCCCGCGACATAGTCGCCGGGGGTCGCGCCTTCCCAGCAGTCCAGGCGGTAGCCGGCGGCGGCCTTCGCCAGGGGCTCCCGGAGCTGCCGCCACGTGGCCGCCGGCACCTTGCGAAGGTCGAGCACGCGGCGGATCTCAGGTATCCCCTTCCTCGCCCCGGCCCCGGTGGCGAACGCGTCCCCGGCCGAGCCGTGCCGGACGATACCGGTCAGGCCGGTCCGCCCGGCGCCGGCCGCGCGCCGCGCCGCGTGCCGCGCCATCATGGCGCCCAGGCCCTGACGCCGGCTCGCCGGGCGGACGGTCATCTCCATGACCGCCCAGGACAGGTTCTCCTTGTCCGGGAACCGCACTGAGTACCACGCGATCGCGCCCGGCCCGGTTCCGGGAGCCGCGATGAACCAGGTCTCCCGCGGCTCGAACAGCGGAGGGGCACCGCTCAGCTGGGCCGCCTGAGCCCGCGCCGGCCACGGAGGGCCGTCCGGGTCATCGACCGCCAGCGCGGCCAGGTGAACGTCATGCAACGCCTTGACGGCGCCGGCGTCCGCCGGGTCCAGGCGCTGCAGGCGGACCGCCCGACTGCTCATGGGAGTCAGCTCGCCTCCTCGCGAAGGAGGTCGGCGACCTCGATCTCATACCACTGCCACAGCGGCTCGAAGACCTCATAGCCCAGGGCCTCGTTGACGGCGATCATGTGCTGGTTGGTGCTGTCGTTGCCGGTCTCGATCCGCTCGATCTCCGGCTCGGCCCCGGCCAGCAAGTCCAGCATCGCCGCCTTGACCAGCAGGCCGAGCCGGTGCCCGCGGTGTGGCCGGGTCACCGCGGTCAGCCCCTGGTGCCCCCACTGCGGGCTGTCGGGGTCGACTTCGACCTGGGTGAGCGCGGCCATCTCTCCGGTCGCCTCGTGAACGGCCGCGACGGAGTAGCTGCGCACGCCCATCCGCGCATGCGAGGAGTCGGCCCGCTCCCGGACCCGGTCGGCGTCCCAGTCGGCGTCCTCGGAGCCTTCGCTGCGCGGCGCGTCGTTCATCGCGTTGAGGATGCCCGCGACCCCGGCCAGCCGCTCGTCGGGCGTTACCCCGGTCCAGGTCACGAGGGAGTATCCTTCCGCTGCCCGGGCGGCGTCCCGGATCCGGGCGAAGTGCCCGGCCGCGACCTTGCGGACGTCGAGCACCCGCCGGGCCTCCAGCTGGGTGGGCCGGGCGCCGGCCGCGCGCCAGAAGGCGTCCGCCGCTGACCCCTGGAAGGCGACGCTCTCAAGCAGCGTGCGCCCGCTCTCGCGTGCCCGCCGCGCCGCGTGCCGCGCCAGCCCGCCCGCGACATCGGTGTCGCGCGCCCGCGGGTGCACCATCAAGACGAGGATCGCCCGGTTGAGGTTCTCGCGGTCGGGCAGCTCCATCCAGTACCAGCCATCAGCGGGAGCGCCGGCGTGCTCCCCGTCGTCAGCAGGCCCCGGGGCCCACCATGACTCGCAGGGGTTCCGCTCCCAGCCCTCGGTCAGCCAGATGCGCAGCACCCGCGCCGACTTGGGCGGCCCGAACGGGTCGTCCTCCAGTTGTGCGGCCCGCTGAGCCTCATGGCAGGCGGCGAGTGCCGCCGGGTCAGCGGGATCCCAGGCAACGATGCGCATAGCCACCAGGGAACACCGCCCCGTCGCCAAAAGCGATTGATTTTAGGTGGGCGTCCCGGGCGGCTCGCCGCGCCGCGCGACGCCCCCGGTTTCCGGCCGCGGCTCCCGGAACCTGCCGTCGGGCACCACGTTGGGCGGGGCCCGGCCGTGTATAGTGAAGCTGCTATGTCGCGAGAGCTGCTCCTCCTTAGCAGCCGCGGCGGGGGCCGATAAGGCTGGCTCCCTCGCCGCGGGATCTCGGCATGTCCGCTGGCCACCGGAGTGGGCGCACCCCTTGCAGGCACACCATTACCTGTAGGCCTCTCACCTGTAGGCGCACCACCGCTTGTGTGCACCCCGCTTGCGTGCATCGCCCTCCGGAAGCAATCGCCAAGAGCCGCCATCGCCCAAGAGGAAGCAGCAAATGTCGCAGCAGCAGGAACCTGGCCACAGTCACGGCTATCGGCCAGTAGCCCCTATCGTCCCCGCGCCGAGCGGGATGCCATGCCACCGGTACACGCCGTTCAAGCCGGTCGACCTGCCCGACCGCGCCTGGCCCGGTAAGGCCATCACCACGGCCCCGCGCTGGCTGTCCACCGACCTGCGGGACGGCAACCAGGCCCTCATCGACCCGATGTCGCCCTCGCGCAAGCGGGCCATGTTCGACATGCTCGTCAAGATGGGCTATAAGGAGATCGAGGTCGGGTTCCCGAGCGCCAGCCAGACCGACTTCGACTTCATCCGCGAGCTCATCGAGGGCGGCAAGATCCCGCAGGACGTGCGGATCTCCGTGCTCACCCAGGCTCGCGAGGACCTGATCGAGCGTACCGTCCAGTCGCTGGCGGACGCGCAGCGGGCCACCGTGCACATGTACAACGCGACCGCGCCGGTATTCCGCAAGGTCGTGTTCCGCATCGGACGCGATGAGTGCAAGGCGCTCGCCGTCCAGGGCACCCAGCACGTGATGAAGTTCGCCGAGCAGTACCTGGGCAACTGTGACTTCGGCTACGAGTACTCGCCCGAGATCTTCATGGACACCGAGATGGACTTCGCCCTGGAGGTCTGCGAGGCGGTCATGGACGTCTGGCAGCCCGGGCCGGGCCGCGAGATCATCTTGAACCTGCCGTGCACCGTCGAGCGCTCGACGCCGAACGTGTACGCGGACCAGATCGAGTGGATGAGCCGCCACCTGTCCCGCCGCGAGCACATCTGCCTGTCCGTCCACACCCATAACGACCGGGGCACCGCGGTCGCCGACGCCGAGCTGGCCGTGATGGCGGGGGCCGACCGGATCGAGGGCTGCCTGTTCGGCAACGGCGAGCGCACCGGCAACGTGTGCCTGGTCACGCTGGGCCTCAACCTGTTCAGCCAGGGCGTCGACCCGATGATCGACTTCTCGGACATCGACGAGATCCGGCGCACGGTCGAGTACTGCAACCAGCTGCCCGTGCACCCGCGGCACCCGTACGCGGGCGACCTGGTCTACACCGCGTTCTCGGGCTCTCACCAGGACGGGATCAAGAAGGGCTTCGAGGCCCTGGAGGCCGAGGCGGCCAGCGCCGGCGTCCCGTTCGCCGAGTACCCGTGGGCGGTGCCCTACCTGCCGATCGACCCGCATGACGTGGGCCGGACCTACGAGGCGGTCATCCGGGTCAACTCGCAGTCCGGCAAGGGCGGCGTGGCGTACCTCATGAAGACCGAGCACCAGCTGGACCTGCCCCGGCGCCTGCAGATCGAGTTCTCCCGGGTCATCCAGGGGCACACCGACGCCGAGGGCGGCGAGGTCCCGGCCGGGCGGATGTGGGAGATCTTCGCGGCCGAGTACCTGGCCGCGGGCCCGGTGTCGCTGCTGGACCACCAGCAGTCCTCGGTGATCGAGGCCAAGCACGCGCTGTCCGCGGAGGTTTCCGTGGACGGGCAGCCGCGGCAGGTCGAGGGCGTGGGCAACGGCCCCATCTCGGCGTTCTGCGACGCGCTCGACTCCATCGGCGTGACCGCGCGCGTGCTCGACTACGCCGAGCACGCGCTGACCGAGGGCAGCGACGCCCAGGCCGCCGCCTACGTCGAGTGCGAGATCGCCGGCCAGGTCTGCTGGGGCGTCGGCATCGACGCGAACACGGTCACCGCGTCGATGCGAGCGGTTCTGTCCGCGGTGAACCGCTCCCGCCGGGGCTGAACCGGGGCTGAACCTGGGTTGAACCGGGGCTCCTCAGGGGGCGGCCTCCATCCGCGGGCGCCGGGCTTACCCGGCCCGGCGCCCGCGCACCCGATGGTCCCGGAGATCCCGGCGTACCGCCCGGTGCGGCCGTCGTGCCGCGGCGCGGCGAGATCGTTAAGGTTGGGACATGAGCGACTCGCACGACCAACGACCTGAATTGCGCATCTCTGACACAGATCGTGACCGTGCCGCGGAGGTGCTCCGCGAGGCGCACGCGCACGGCCGGATCACCGTCGACGAGCTGGACGAACGGCTGACTAGCGTCTACGCGGCCAAGACGGAGGCCGACCTGGTCCCGGTCACCCGTGATCTCCCGGCCACCCGGGGGCCGGCCGCCGCGGCCATGGCCCCCGCCCGCGGCCGGATCGGCGGCACCCCCCGGTTCCGGACGTCGCTGGCGATCCTGGGCGGCGCCAGCCGCAACGGCGCGTGGGTCGTGCCGCCGGAGTACAAGGCCGTCGCCACCCTGGGCGGAATCGACCTCGACATGAGCAACTCCACCTTCGCCGAGGCCGAGACGGTCATCAAGGTGTACGCCGTACTGGGCGGCGTAGAGATCACCGTGCCGGATGACGCGGAAGTGGACGTCGGCGTCGTCGGCATCCTGGGCGGCGTTGACAACGGCGGGGAAGGACCAGGCGTCCCCGGGGGGCCCCGGATCCGCATCGTCGGCGCCGCCGTGATGGGCGGCATCGAGGTCAAGCGGGCCAAGCCCAGGCGGTCAGGGCGGGCGGAACTGCCCGCCGGCTAGCGTCCTGCCGCGGAATGTCCCTGCTATACGGGAGAATGGGCCGGTGCAGCTCTACCGGGATGACGGGATCGTGCTGCGGACGCAGAAGCTGGGCGAGGCGGACCGGATCATTACTATCCTCGGCCGCACCAGCGGGCGGATCCGCGCCGTGGCCAAGGGCGTGCGCCGGACCAAGTCCAGGTTCGGCGCCCGGCTTGAGCCGTTCACGCACGTCGACCTGATGCTGCACGCCGGACGCTCGCTGGACGTGATCACCCAGGCGGAGGTGATCCGCTCCTACGGGGAGTCGCTGACCGGGGACTACCCCCGCTACACGGCCGGGGTGGCGATGCTGGAGACGGCCGAGCGGTTCACCCCGGTGGAGAAGGAGCCCTCGCTGCGCGAGCTGCTCCTGCTCATCGGCGGGCTGCGCGCCCTCAACGAGGCCGAGCACGCTTCCGGGCTGGTGCTCGACGCCTTCATGCTCCGTTCGCTGGCGGTGGCCGGCTATGCGCCCGCCCTGGAGGAGTGCGCCCGCTGCGGCGCCCCGGGCGGCGACGGCACCGGGAACGGGCGCAGGCTGCCGGCCTTCGCGGTCGCGGCCGGCGGCATGGTCTGCGCGACCTGCCGCCCGCCCGGCGCGGCCTCGCCCGCCGGGCCGACGGTGGCGCTGATGCTCGCCCTGCTCCGCGGCGACTGGGAAGGCGCCGATCGCAGCGACCGCAGGCACCGGGTAGAGTGCAGCGGTCTCGTGGCCGCCTACCTTCAGTGGCACCTGGAGCACTCGATCCGTTCGCTGCGTCATGTGGAGCGCGTCTGATGGCGCCACGCCCGCCCGACCCGCACCCGAGCGGGGTCAAGCCGCCGGACATCCCGGCCGAGTTCGTTCCCCGGCACGTCGCCCTGGTGATGGACGGCGACGGCCGCTGGGCGAAGAAACGCGGGCTGCCCAGGACCGAGGGCCACAAGGAGGGCGAGTCCTCGCTGCTCGACGTGATCATGGGAGCGATCGAGCTCGGCATTCCCTACCTGTCCGCCTACGCCTTCTCGACCGAGAACTGGCGGCGCTCGCCGGACGAGGTCCGCTTCCTGATGGGCTTCAACCGGGACGTCATCCACCGGCGCCGGGACCTGCTGAACGAGATGGGCGTCCGCATCCGCTGGGCCGGCCGCCGCCCGAAGCTGTGGCGCAGCGTCATCAGCGAGCTCGAGACCGCCGAGCAGCTGTCAGCGGGCAATTCCGTGCTGACCCTGCAATTCTGCGTGAACTACGGAGGCCGGGCCGAGATCGCCGACGCGGCCGCCGCCATCGCCGCCGACGTGGCGGCGGGAAGGCTCCGGGCCGACCGGGTCAACGAAAAGCTCTTCGCCCGCTACCTGGATGAGCCCGCCATTCCCGATGTGGACCTATTCGTCAGATCTTCCGGCGAGCAGCGGCTTTCGAACTTCCTGCTCTGGCAGTCCGCTTATGCCGAGTTGGTTTTCCTCGACACCCTTTGGCCCGATTTCGACCGGCGACATTTGTGGCATGCCTGCGAGATTTACGCGAGCCGCGACCGCCGGTACGGTGGCGCCGTGCCCAACCCGGTCCCGGCCGACCCGCCAGCCTAGGGTACTCCTCAAACACCTGACCCAATAAGCCCTATCTACCAGGCACGACGACCAGCCGCACTACCACCGGACCGTTGGCTGGGCCACGCGACACGCCCGGGATCTTAGTAACTTATGGGTAACTGAGCGTAACCTGACGAGGACTGGGCACTATTAGCGCAACTGGTGCTCAGGGGACAGCGCTCGGGAGTCGATATCTGTTTTGGCGTGCCTATGAGGCCAGCGTAAAAGATTCGCATACGGGGCCACTGGGGGTTTTATGCGCCGCGCGGCAATAGCCGTTCTCATCGCCGGGTTCGTGTCCGTCGGAATGATATCGGGATCCGCACTGCAGCCCATCGCCGTCGCCGCCGGCCTGAAAACGGTCGCCAATTCGGTAAAGGCACCTAAGTCGGGCAAGAAAACCGTGACATACGGCGGATATGCGGTGAGCGTACCCGCCAGCTGGCCGGTCTACGACCTGACGAAGGACCCCCGGCAGTGCGTCCGGTACGACCGGCATGCGGTCTATCTCGGCACCCCGGGCCCGGACCAGGACTGCCCGCCCGGCGTGGTCGGGCGGGTCGACACGATCAGCATCGGCGCGGTCCCGGAGACCCCGGAGGCCCCGCAGTCTCCGGCGGCCCGGCCCGGCACCGAGGTGAACCAGGCGACGAAGACCGGCGACCGCAAGGGCCCGGCCCAGGCCAGTCAGCCGTCGCCCAGGCCTGGCACCCTTTTCCAGGACCCAGACCAGCACGAACTTGCGCTGGTGATGCCGCCCGCCGCGCCGCCGGTCGACGCCACCTACGGGACGGACCCGGACTCCACCGTCCGGCTCCTGGCCACCGTCCGCCCGGACAGCGCCCAGAACGGCACCCGGAACGGCGCCCGGAACGGCGCCCAGCCGGGCATGCAGAAGGGCCCCGCGGTCAAGGGCGTCCAGCCGTCCGCCCGGCCGCGCACCGGCGACTCGTTCCGGATCAGCCGGCATCCCGTCATCGTCAAGGACACCAACCCGGCCTGGCCGGTGGTCACCAATCCGACGGCCGGGGTGCCCCCGGGCTGGCTCCCGCCCGCGTCGCCGCCGGCTAAGCCCGCCCCGCCCGCCAAGCCGACGCCCGCCCCGACCGGCCCGGTGCTGGCCAATAACCCGGCGCCCGCGCCGCCGACGAGACCGAAGGGCACGCTGCCGGGCTTCGACACCTGCGCGGCGCCGTCGCTGACGACCATGAAGGCATGGCGGGCCAAGTACGCCGCCACCTCGGTCTACATCGGCGGCCAGATGATGGGCTGCGGCCAGGGCAACCTGTCGGCCGGCTGGGTCCAGCAGACCAAGGCGGCGGGCTGGTCGCTGCTGCCCACGTTCGTCGGGCTGCAGGCGCCGTGCGACACCTTCCCCGGCAAGATCAATCCCAGGCAGGCGGCCGCGCAGGGAACCGCCGCGGCTAACCAGGCGGTCGCCGACGCCAAGACGTACGGCATCGGCCAGGGCTCGCCCATCTACTACGACATGGAGGGCTACAACCGCCTCAACGCCGGCTGCCACACCGCGGTCCTGACCTTCCTCGACGCCTGGACCAGGCAGCTCGCGGCCGTGGGCTACGTGTCCGGGGTGTACTCCAGCGCCGACGCCGCGATCAAGGACCTGCAGACGACGACCACGATCGCCGGCCACCCGCTGGCCGAGCCGAAGGCCGTCTGGATCGCGCTCTGGGACAACGCGGCCGACCTGGACGGAACGCCCTACGTGACCTCGGCAACCTGGCCGAACGCCAGCCGGTCCAAGCAGTACCAGGGCAACAAGACGGTCAAGGTGGGCGGGATCTCGCTCCAGATCGACGCCGACATGGTGGCCAGCCCGGTGGTGCACCGGTGACGGGCCGGTCACCCAGCCGCACCGGCTGAATCCAATTCGCGATCACCGGCGCGTGCTCCTAAGCTAGGGGCACCGGCCCCGGAGCCCCCCCGCCCGCGCCGGAGATCATCTCGGGATTCGCGCCCGCCGACCGCCAGCCGGATGGAGACCTTCACCATGGCATTGCGCAGTGACCGCCTCGACGCCATCGTCAGCCTGAGCAAGCGACGGGGGTTCGTCTACCCGTCCAGCGAGATCTACGGCGGCCTGCGGGCTTCCTGGGACTACGGCCCGCTCGGCGTCGAGCTGAAGAACAACATCAAGCGCCAGTGGTGGCGCTCGATGGTCACCGAGCGCGATGACATCGTGGGCCTGGACTCCTCGGTCATCCTGGCCCGGGAGGTGTGGGAGGCCAGCGGGCACGTCACCGAGTTCGTCGACCCGCTGACCGAGTGCACCTTCTGCCACAAGCGGTACCGGGCCGACCACCTGATCGAGGCCTACGAGGACAAGCACGGCCACGCCCCGGTCGGCGGCCTCGAAGAGCTCTCCTGCCCGAACTGCGGCAACCGGGGCACGTTCAGCGAGCCGCGCATGTTCAACGGCCTGCTCCGCACCCACCTGGGCCCGGTCGAGGACGAGTCGGGCCTGGCCTACCTGCGCCCGGAGACCGCGCAGGGCATCTTCATCAACTTCAAGAACGTCCTGCAGACCTCGCGCAAGAAGATCCCGTTCGGCATCGGCCAGATCGGCAAGTCGTTCCGCAACGAGATCACCCCGGGCAACTTCATCTTCCGGACCCGGGAGTTCGAGCAGATGGAGATGGAGTTCTTCGTCAAGGAGGGCACCGACGAGGAATGGCACGACACCTGGATCGAGACCAGGCTGGCGTGGTACACCGACCTCGGCATCCGCCCGGAGAACCTGCGCCTGTACGAGCACCCCAAGGAAAAGCTGTCGCACTACTCCAAGCGCACGGTGGACATCGAGTACAAGTTTGACTTCACCGGCACCGAGTGGGGCGAGCTCGAGGGCATCGCCAACCGCACCAACTACGACCTGACCACCCATCAGGAAGCCTCCAAGCAGGACATGTCCTTCCTGGACCAGGAGTCGGGCGAGCGCTTCATCCCGTTCGTCATCGAGCCGGCCGCCGGCGTGGACCGCGGCGCGCTGGTCTTCCTGCTCGACGCCTACGCCGAGGACGAGGCGCCGGACGCCAAGGGCAAGATGGAGAAGCGCACGGTGCTGCGGCTGGACCGCAGGCTCGCGCCGGTCAAGGTGGCGGTGCTGCCGCTGTCACGCAACGCGGACCTGTCACCGAAGGCCCGGGATCTCGCGGCGGCGCTGCGCAAGCGCTGGAACTGCGACTTCGACGACGCCAGCGCGATCGGCCGCCGGTACCGGCGCCAGGACGAGATCGGCACGCCGTACTGCGTCACCGTCGACTTCGACACCCTGGAAGACCAGGCCGTCACGGTCCGGGACCGGGACACCATGACCCAGGAGCGGGTCGGCATGGATGCCCTGGAGGGCTACCTGTCCGAGCGGCTCGGCCCCTGCTCGTAACGGCGATACATAGAGGCCGCGGCCTGGTGGAACCCTGACGGGAGCCCGGCCGCGGCCATCGCCGCCGCGATTTCCTCCATCTCGCCGGTCCAGCGCCAGCCCTTGGCCGCCGCCGACCGGTCCGCGCCATCCCAGCGCTTCTCCAGGCCTGGCTGGGAGATAACCCACTCCTCGAGCAGGGCGGGCTCCACGCCCTCGGCCCGGGCCAGCGCCCGCGCCGCCAGCAGCAGCGCGGCCCATCCCTTGGTCCACGACGCGTACGCCATCTTCACCGCGGAGGCCGACCCCGGCGGCGGCACCACCCGCGCGTCCACGAAGGTCCCGGCGAACAGCGCCTGCACCTCGGCCGCGCGCGGCCCGGACAGGTACAGCCGGGTGGTCCCCGGCGCGACCGGGGGAGGCCCGATGATCCCGCCGTCCGCGTAGCCGGCCCCGCCCGCCGCCACGATCGCGGCGACCTCACCCGCGGTGGCCGGGGAGATCGCGTTGGCGTCCAGGTAGAGGCCGCCGAAGCCGGCCACCTGCCGGGCCACGTCCCGCGCCGCGTGCGGAGGGCACACCGAGACAATGACCTCCGAACGAGTGACCATCTCCCCGAACGTCACCCCGGTCAGCCCCGCGGCTCCGGCCCGCTCCCTGGTCGCCGCGCCCCGGCCCGCGGGCACCCACAGCACCCGGTGCCCGGCGCCCGCCAGGCACTTCCCGACCGCCGCCCCCATCTCGCCCGGATGCAGCAGCCCGATCGTCGTCTCGCCCATGCCCCCATTTCACCAGGTGCCGGATTCACCAGCTGCCGAGGTCGGGCGCGGCCGGGTTGACACTGACGGGCAGCAGCGTGATTCGGTTTCCGCTGATCACCCCGACTCGAGTCCGGCCGGCCCGCCGGACCGCTCCGATCAGCACCCGTCCCGAGGGATCCGACCACAGCACGTCCATGGCCGTCCAGCCGCGTGTCCCCGCCTTGACCTGCCCGAGAACCCGGATGAGCGTGCCCGACGCCGCGGAGAATTCGGCGAAGCCGCTGCCGCTAGCCGAATGGGGTACCCCGGATCCCGTGGGCGTTAGCCGGGCGGCGCACACCACGGTCGTCCCGTCCGGGGTGACGAGCGAGCCGGCCGCGCACGACACGAAGGTGCTGCCCTGCGCAGCCTCCTGGCTGAGCGTCGTGGATACCCGGCTGCGACCGAGCAAGCTGCCTCCCGGACTGGTCAGGTCGAGCAGCCGGGCGCTGACCGACTGGCCTGACTGCCAGTTGAACGCCAGTTTCTTCCCGTCCGCGGTCCAGGACAGCGCACCGAGCAGGTCCCCGGTCGCGGACCAGGTCCGGCTCGCCCCGCCCGCTATCTTCAGTACCGTCACCTTGGTCAGGGTGGGCTCGTTCCTGCTGGTCGCGGGCTGGGACGCGAAGGCCAGCCTGAACCCGTCCGCGGACATGGCCAGCGCCAGCAGCGAGGCGTCGCCCGCCGCCGTGTACGGCAGCGCCCCGGTCCCCAGGACCCGGCCGGAAGCGGTCAGGTTGAGGATGGCCAGCGTGCTGCGGGCCGTGCCCGCCCGGCCGGCGGCCGTCCACGGTTCCTCCTCCAGGACGAACGTGCGGTCGTTCGCCGCCGCGGTGACCCGGACCACGGTGTGGCCGGCCAGCGGCGGGACCACCGCCAGGACCGCTCCGGTCGCGGTCGCGTGCACGACCGCCTCGGCC
Organism: Streptosporangiaceae bacterium; assembly: GCA_025934375.1. Lineage (GTDB taxonomy): Bacteria > Actinomycetota > Actinomycetes > Streptosporangiales > Streptosporangiaceae > Trebonia. The sequence continues at coordinate 47,984 of JAICYD010000045.1, forward strand.
GGGTTCTTGCCCGCGGCCCCGTGCACCGTTACCTGCACGTAGAACCGCGGCACCTGGCCGGACGCGACATAGCCCTGCGGCGTGGACGGCGCGGCGCGGGTGGGCGGGACAGTGTCGGGGCCGCCCTGGTAAGCGGGCGGGCTCACCTGCACGACCGTGATCAAGATCGCGGCCACGACCGCGGCGGCGGCCAGCGGCGCCAGCCGGGGCCCCCAGGTCGACCACGTCACGCCCGGCGAGCGGCCCCCCCGTCGCCGGCGGCCGAAGCGCCGCGACCGGGGCGCCGGCAGTTCCAGCGGCGGGACGCTGTCCGGCGCCACCGTGTCCGCGGCCGCGCGGGCCGCCGCGCGGATCCGGTCCTCGATCAGGTTCATGACTGCTGTTCCCCCAGGATCCGGCCGAGCGCGGCCAGGGCACGCGACGTGGTGGACTTGACCGTGCCCCGGCTGATCCGCATCGAGGTGGCGATATCCCCCTCGTCGAGGTCGAGGTAAAAGCGGAGCACCAGCACCTCCCGCTGCCGGGCGGGCAGCCGCCGGATCGCGGCCAGCACCTGGCGGTGCTCCTCGCCGATCAGCGCCAGGGCCTCGGCCGATTCACCGGGCGGATCCCCGGGCGGGCCGGCCTGCCGCCGCCGGCGCCGCAGCGCCGTCCGGCAGTTGTTGATCACGCTGGACCGCGCGTAGCTCAGCGCCTTGGCGGGGTCCGCGAGGCTGTGCCAGCGCCGGTAGAGTCCGCAGAACGCGTCCTGCACCGCGTCCTCGGCCGCGGGCCGGTCGCCCAGCATGACGACGGCCAGCCTGATCAGCCCGAGGGCATGCGCCCTGTACAGCTCGGTCACGGCGTCGGCCGGCGCCGGCGCGGCGGCCGGGACCCGGGCCGGGGGCGGCTGATCCGTGGCGTTGGCTTTCACGTATCAGAGACGCAGGAGGGCAGCTGTGGTTGCGTGCCCTGGCCGTAAAAGATTGGCTAGGACGGTAGGGTCCCTAGTGACTAGAAGACGTCGCATGCTGCGAGGAGCAGGAAGTGCCGAAGCTCGTTTACGACTTCACCGAAGGAAATAAGGATCTCAAGGATCTGCTGGGCGGTAAAGGGGCCAACCTGTCCGAGATGACAAATCTCGGGCTCCCGGTGCCACCCGGGTTCGTCATAACCACCGAGGCGTGCCGCTACTACCTGGAGCAGGGCTCCACCCCGGCGGGCCTGGACGAGGAAATCGCCGCCCACCTGGACGCCCTTGAACAGTCGATGGGCCGCAAGCTCGGTGACCCGGCCGACCCGCTGCTGGTCAGCGTCCGGTCCGGGGCGAAGTTCTCCATGCCCGGCATGATGGAGACCGTCCTGAACATCGGCCTGTCCGACGAGTCGGTCCAGGGCCTGGCCAAGCAGGCCGGCAACGA
>JAICYD010000073.1 GCA_025934375.1 Streptosporangiaceae bacterium
CCGAAACCCTCCAGGCCCGGCCCCGGCCGCCCCCCAGGATCGAAGAACCAGCGCCCCGCCACCAGGCACGACATCGGCAAGACCGTCAAGCGAACCGACGCCAAGGCCACAAAACAGCAGGTAGATAGCTTAAATAACAAGGTTAGACGGCCCGGCCGTAGAACAGCTCTTGGGTGAGCTTGCTGAGCTTCATGTCCGGCTGCTCTCCGTAGGTCAGCACCGAGTTGATCCGCGGGGACGGCCCGGTGACTGGCGTGACCCGGTGCAGGGCGTGCTGGCCGCGGAAGACCGCGAGCGTGCCCGGGCTGGTCACCAGCCGGATGACGCCGCCGGGGTGACCGCGCAGGATTTCCTGGACGCCCGGGTAGTTCTCGTCGTGACTGGTCCGCAGCCCGGGGCAGTACTCGAAGTCGCCGCACGCCTCGGGCTGCTGGTACATCACGGTGACGGAGAACTCACTGTTGTCGAAGTGCCAGCCGAGCTCATCGCCGTCATCGAAGATCGCGATCTCCAGGGCGTCCAGCGGGTCGGCGCTGCGGTACAGGACGGGCTTGCCCAAGACGGCGGCGATGAACCGGGTGAGGTCATCGGACTCATAGAGCCGGCGGATGGGCGCGCTGGCGGGGATCTGGTCGTAGGCGATGGCCTTCTTGGCCGAATGCTGCAGCGCCGCGCGCGGATGCTCAGGGCCCCCGGAATCGTCAGCCGGCTCGAAGTAGATGGTGTGCGCCTGGTCGCTGGCCCACCCCTGGGGGGCGAGCCGGCTGGCCAGGGCGAGCATCTCGCTGACGGCGGGCGGGGTGAGGAATCCGGCGAGCTGGGCGAGGCCCTGGCCGCGCAGTTGCTCCTGGCACGCCTGGACTAGGTGCTGGTACGCCGGGCTGGCCGGGTCGTTGATCGGGTAACGACTCAGGTCGACGACGTCGCCGTACCCGGGCGCGGGCGGCCGGGTGGTGGTGGTCATGGCGCTGGCTCCTAGGCGTCCGCCGGCCAGGTGCTGCACCCGACCCCTCACCCGAGGATGACAGGTGCCCTTGATCAGGGCAATTGCCGATGACCGAGAATGCGGGGTGAGGATCCTCGCACGGCCCCTCTGCGGAGGCCTCGCCGCGGCCGTGACTGGCAAGATCGAGCACCTGGACCGCCGACGCGCGGCGGGCGAGCGGTCTGGCTGATGGCTGGATCCCCGGGATGCACTAGCATCTGTGATGCACGTGACCCGCCCGCCACGGGGCATCCCAGCTGAGCAGAGGACGCAATCGCCATGCCTGAATCCAACTGGAATCAGCAGGTCATCACCGAGTTCCGCGCCAACGGGGGCAAGGTCGGCGGTGGCTTCACGGGCGCGCCGATGGTCCTGGTGCACCATGTCGGCCGCAAGAGCGGCAAGGAGTACGTGACCCCGCTGGTGTACCTGCCGAAGGCGGGCGACGATGGCTCGATTTACGTCTTCGCCTCCAAGGCGGGCGCGCCAGCTCACCCTGACTGGTACCACAACCTCATTGAGGCCGGGCAGACCACCGTCGAGGTGGGGTCGAGCACGTATCCGGTCACGGTCACCGAGCTGAGTGGCGACGAGCGTGACCGCGTCTACGCCGAGCAGGTCCAGCGCATGCCAGGCTTCGGCGACTACGCGACCAAGGCCGCGGGCATCCGCACGATCCCGGTGCTGGAGCTGGCTCGCCGCTAAGGATGGCGGCCGCGGCGGCGCCGGGCACCCAGGGCGATGGCGAAGACGATCGCGGTGGGTACCCAGCCGGACCGCGACAATAGGATGCCGAAGTGATCAAGGCGGTCGTGTTCGACGCAGGCGAGACGCTGGTGGATGAGACCCGCGAGTACGGCACGTGGGCGGACTGGCTAAACGTTCCCCGGCACACGTTCTCGGCGGTCTTCGGCGCGGTGATCGCGGCGGGCCTGGATCATCGCACGGCATTCGAGTATTTCCACCCAGGGTTCGACCTCGCCGCCGAGCGCGAAAACCGCGTGAAAGCGGGGCGACCCGAGGCATTCGGCGAGGCTGACCTGTACCCCGACGCGCGGTCCTGCCTGAGGGCGCTGCGGGACATGGGCATCTGGGTGGGCGTGGCCGGGAACCAGCCCTCCCGCGCCGGGAGGATCCTGCGCGAGCTTGCCCTGCCCGTCGACCTGATCGGGACCTCCGATGACTGGGGCGCGAGCAAGCCAGACCCCGCGTTCTTCCGCGCGGTCGCGGACGCCGCTCCCTGCGCGCCCGGCGAGATCGTGTACGTGGGCGACCGGATCGACAATGACCTGAAGCCCGCCAAGGTGGCCGGGATGCGGACCGCCTTCATCCGTCGCGGCCCCTGGGGCTACATCCTGGAGCGTCACCCGGCCCTGGCCGGGGCGGCGGACTGGCGGATAAGCACCCTCGCCGAGCTTCCCGCGCTGGTCGCCAGGGCCGGGCTCAGCTGAAGAGCTCCGCCCAGGTGGCGGTGCGACGGCCGTGCCAGGTGGGGCCTTCGCGGACGAACGCCCACTCGGGGTTCACGGTGGTGTCCCGCAGCGCGTCGCAGACGTCGTGGAAGACGGGAACGTCGGCGTCGGCGCACTCAAAGTAGGTGACGAAGTCGAAGTCACCGTCCGGCGCGGGCTCGGCAGGGCTCTTGTACGTCCGCCGCAGCAGGCAGGGAATACCGGCCGCGGCGGCGAGCGCGTGACCCCGGCTGCGCATCGCGCCCGCGTCGTCGTAGCGGGGCAGGAAGTAGGTGTTCCGCTCCATCCAGTCCTTGCGCCACCACCCGGAGGTCTTGCTCATCGGGATGAGGAAGGCGTTCGGCATGGCCGCCGCGGGCTGCTGCAGGACGCGCTCGCCGTAGGCGAAGTTGAACATCGCCTGGCCGGTGTAGCCGCCCGGGCGCGCTTCCCCGGCCAGGACGCGCGGGGTGACGGCCGGGCCGAGCAGGCGGGCCAGTCCGGCGCGGAATTCGGTGACCGGCTCCGGTGCCGGGGCGGCGACGTGCACGACCACTTCGGCGCCGAGCAGTCCGGCGTCGTCGACCTGGCCGGGCGCGGCGCTGATGCGCCGCAGGTAGGAGATCGACTGCTCGGGGTCGCCGCCGCGGTCATATTCGTTGCGCAGCCCGAGGCGCTCGGCCAGGGCGGGCACGTCGGCGTCGGCCAGGGCGGCCGCGGCGGCGTGGCTCACGGCCGGGATGCTCAGGCAGATGTAGGCACCGTAGCGGAATGGGTCAAAGGAAAGGACGTCGCTGGCTCGCATGAATGGCACGCTAGCGGCGCCAGTACTCATTCGTCCAATGCATAGCTTGCACGATGCCGATGCAAGATACTCATTGTCATGGAACTGGATCACGTTGAGGCGTTCCTCGCGATCGCCCGGGCCGGCGGCTTCGGCCGGGATCGGTCGCGCTGCACCTGTCCCAGCCCGCGACTAGCCGGCGCATCAAGCTGCTGGAGGCCGAGCTCGGCGCGCCGCTGTTCGACCGGCTCGGCCGGGGCGTAACCCTCACCGAGGCCGGCCGGGCCTTCCTCCCGCACGCGCAGGCGCTGCTGGCCGCGATGCGGGACGGGATCGAGGCGGTCAACGCCGTGCGCGGCACCCCCGCGGGGCCCATCACGCTCGCGCTGGTAGGCACGCTCGCCGGCGGCAGCCTGACCGCGCGGCTGCGCCGGCTCTGCCAGGACCACCCGGGCCTGGACCTGCGGCTGCGGACCGCGCTCAGCGCGGAGGTGAGCGAGATAGTCCTGCGCGGCGACGCGGCCCTGGGGCTGCGGTACGGCGCGGACCCCGACCCCGGCCTGGTGTCCGTCGTCATCCATCACGAGCGCATGGTTCCGGTGGGCCCGCCGGGGCACCCGCTGGCGCCACCCTCGCCGGGCGGGGGCGATCTCGCCGCGCTGGCCGGGCAACGGTGGCTCGCCTTCCCGGCCCGGCCCGGCCAGGGCGGCGACCCGTACGCGGCGATGCGGCAGCTTCTCGCCGCCCACGGGCTCGGGGAGGCCGAGATCCTGCCAATCGACAGCCTGACCGCGCAAAAGCGCATGGTCGAAGCCGGCTTCGGCCTGGCGATCGTCCCCGAGAGCAGCCTCGACGAGGAGCTCCGCACCGGAGCCCTGAGCACGATCGACGCGCCCGCCCTGACCGCCAGCATCCCGGTGGCGCTGATCCGCCGCCGCAACGCGTTCCAGACGGCGGCCGCGCGGGCGCTCACCGCCGCGCTGACCGACTGGCCAGCCGCCTAGGGCGCGATGTACGTCGCCGTCACGTACTCGCCGCCGTTGCTGACGAGGCTGTAGTCGTTGTTCTCGTCGATGGCGGCGACGGGCACCGCGCCGCCGCCGGATGCCGCTAGCAGGGTGTCCACGCTGGCCGGGGCGCCGGCTGACACCGCGACAACGACGGTGATCCGGGCCTGCTCGCCCGCCGCGAGGTGCACGCCTGGCTTGGTCGTGCACATGGCGGTGGATGCCCGGCAGGACCAGCCGCTGCCGCCGGTGATCGACTTGGCGGTAAGGCCGGCGGGCAGGCTCGCGTGGAACGTGACCGGCGCGGTGGTCGCCGCGTAGCCGTCGTTGGCGACCGTGACCGTGTACGTACCACCGCCGTGGCGGCCCCTCGTGAACGGCGCGTAGAAGACGCCGTCCGCCGATGGGTACCCGGTCACGGCCAGCGCGGGCAGCTGGCCAATGGCGGTCGGGTCGGTCTTCGTGCTCGGCTGGGCGGCCCCGCCACCGGAGACGGCGGCCACGTTGGTGACCGAGGGCTGGGCGTTGCTGGCGACCGCGACCCGCAGCGTGATCGGCGGGTAGGACGCTCCCGGGGCCAGCGAGCCAGGCCGGGAGCAGGCCGGATGCGGCTCGTAGGTATTCGGCGGGGCGTTGCGGCCGGAGGCCTTCGGCGGGAGCGTCACCGGCGCCAGCGAGCATGTCCATCCGTCGCCGGCCATCTCGACCGGGGTGATCCCCGGGGGCAGGGTGTCGCTGACGACGACCTCGCCGGTCGCCGGCCCGGCGGTCACCGCGTTGGCCACCGTGAGCGTGTACGCGTCGGCGGGGTCGCCCTGGCGGAAGCCGCCTGCGTGCTCGCTGGTCACGGTCAGGACGGGCGGGTTCGCGGCAGGTGACGCGGTGCGCGGGATGGCGGACGGTGTACCCGGCAAGATCGTGGTGGCGGCGCTGACCGAGGCCGGGTTGCCCGCGTCGCCGCCGCCGCTGACCTTGACCGTCTGGTTCCCGGTGGCGGGGGCGTTGCCCGCGACGCTGGCCACGACCGTGATCGGCGGTTCCTCACCGTTCTCGCCGGGCAGCGCGTCGTCGCGGTAGCAGGTATCCGCGGGCTCGGGCCGCGGGGACGTGATCGGGGCGAGGTTGCACGTCCAGCCGCTGCCGTACAGCGCCTGGACGCTCACGCCCGCGGGCAGCGCGGTGATCGTCGCGGTGACGGGAGTCGCGCTGTCGCCGTTCGTCGGCGCGGCGCCGGTGTTGATCACCGTGATCTCGTATCGGCCGGTCCCGCCTTCCTGGAACGCCCCGTCCACGGCGTTGTCCGCGGTGAGGCTCGGGACTCCGGCGATCGGGGTCGGGCTGGCGATCGTCGCGCGGGTCCGCGCCGGCGAGCCGCCGGCCACCGACACCGCGTTGGTCACGTGCAGCCCGTCGGTCGAGTCCTGGGTGCCGAAGCCGGTGCCGAGCGGCACCTGGACCGTCAGCGTGACCGGCGGGTAGGACTGCCCTGGCCGCAGGACGGCGGGCTTGCCGCCGGGCCCGCCGGCCTGCGGGCAGACCTCGGTCGGGTCGTTGGAGGTATCGCAGGTCCAGCCGGGGCCGCTGATGGAGACCATGGAGATGTTCGGGTCGACGATGTCGGTCAGCGTGACCGGGGTGGTTCCGTCGGTCGGCGACTTCCCGGAGTTCGTCACGGTCAGCGTGTAGGTATCGGCGCTGTCGCCTTGCTTGAAGCTGGTCGCGGGGGCGGTCGCCGGGGAGTGCGCGACCGAGGTGATGGTCCACTGGCCGCCCCCGGCACTCGCCGTGTTGTCGGACGACACTGCCCCGCCCGGCGGGGCGGACACCACGGGCCCGGCGGGGACGGTCGCGCCCGCCTGGGGAGTCCCGTCGGCGACCCCGAAGTGCCGCAGGCCGGGCGCGCCCTGCGCGGCCCGCTGCGCGCTGACGGCCGCCGCCGTCCCGGCGGCGGGCCACGTTCCGCCCGGTACGTTCCAGCCGCCGATGCTGACGACCGGCGCCGCGCCGCCGAGCAGCGAGGACCGGTACGTGGCAGTCAGCGTCTGCGATTCACCGGGCCACAAGGTGATGTCGTTATCGCTCCAGGTGATGGGGAGCACCTGATTGTCGCCGGCCAGCGCGGTGCCGGCGGCGGTGCCGCGGCGAACGTCGGCGCGGACGAAGAACGCGACGGCCGGGTTGGCGGCTGGGTTGGTGATCGTCACGCTGGTGGCGTCCGCGCCGCCCGGGCCCGTGGTGGTGGACGCCGCCACCTGAACCGGCTCAGATGGCAGGCTTCGCAGGGCGGTCAGGTTGGCGTACTGGCTCAGTGGCGCGCCGTTGTTGGCCTGCGGGTTGCCCTCGGTGGAGGTCCAGTCGGTCACGTCGGGCTGGGTCGACTGCCAGTAGACGTTGCGGTCCACGATCGTGGGGCCCTGGCGCAGGATCAGCTCGACGAAGTAGGCCTTCGCCGGGGCGGGCGGGGTGGTCGCGGCGGGCACGCGGGGGGTCAGCACGCCGTTCGCGACCTGCTGGGATACCAGGGTTAGCGGGTGACTGGTGCGCTGGCTGTTAAGCAGCGTGCCGTCGCTGGCGTAGACGCGCGCCTCGACGGACAGCCCGCGCTGGCTGGCCCCGGTCAGGTTGTCGACGGTGACGCCTCCGGTGTCGGACGCGTAGAGGACGTGGAGGCTCTCGTTGCCCTTCTTGGCGCCGAAGTAGCCGCCCGCCTCGTCGTAGTCGTAGTTGTAGAGGTCCCACAGCAGCGTCGGCCAGCCCTTGTTCAGCTGCCAGTAGATGGTGCCGGTCGAGGGGGTGGAGCCGTTGTCCCAGTGGTCGATGAACGCCTCGAACTGGGCGCGGGTGTCCTCGTAGTTCTGGACCTGGGCCTCGGTGACGTACTGGGCCAGGCTGGTCCACGCGCCGTACCGGCCGCTGACCGCGGTGTCGAGGTTGTCCAGCGTCCCGAACGAGTAACCCGAGTGCGACCCGTCCGTCGACTCGTAATTCGTGTGGAACTGGTGCGCGTCCGGCTGCCGCCAGAGCGCGGCCTGGTCAGACGGCGACAAGAAACGCCGGATCGAGTCCATCGTGGGGACCGTGTCGCCCGAGCCTTGCTCGCTGTCGAACCCCCATGACCCGCCGACGTTGGTCAGCGTCGAGTCGTTGTCGGTGGCGTTGTTGCCGGAGTGGGTGGTGTCATACCAGTAGCTGGGCGGGACCCAGTCGTAGGGTCCCTCCTTCTCGCCCGCCGGGCCGAGGATCGCGCTGGTGTTGTACTCGGCCGAGGAGATGATCGGCTCCTGGAAGCCGGACTGGCTGAACCCGGCCAGCGAGGCGGCCTCTTGCTCGTTGATCGGCGGGTTGTCGCTCCAGCTGAAGTTCAGCACGCTGGGGTGATCGCGCAGCCGCTGCCCGATCGCGAGCGACGACTGGTACATCACGCGATAGTCCTGCGACGTCACGCCGCGCCCGCTGGACGATGGCTCCCACTTGTCGCAGCACTGGAACCCCGAGTCGATCAAGAGGCCGGCCCGGTCCATCTGGTTGTAGAAGTCCTGCGGCATCTCCTTGCCCTCTGTCCTGATCCCGTTAAGCCCCAGGGACTTGATGATCGAGATCTGGTTCGCCAGGTCCGCGGCCGAGTAGTGCAGGAACAGGTTCTCCGACCAGCCGCCCGCGCGGTAGTCGAACGGCACGCCGTTGATCTCGAAGACGCGGACACCCTCCGGGGCCAGGGCCGACGGCTTGGTCAGGTACGTGCTGATCTGGCGGATGCCAAACTCCGCCGGCGCCGCCGCGTCGGAGACGCCACCCGGGCCCGACACGCGGACGTGCAGCCGGTAAAGCGGCTGGCCGCCCATCTGATACGGCCACCAAAGCCGAGGGTGCCCGATCACGAGCTGGGAAAAGGAAGCCGGGGTGAACGTCACCGTCGTGCTCGCGCCCGCGGCCAGCGTGACCGGCTGGGTCACCTGCACGCCGGCCCCGCCACCGGGCGGGGTGATCGTCGCGGTCACGACGGCCGCCTGCCGCGCGCCAGTGTTGTTGGTCACGTCGGCGTGCACGCTCAGCGCGGCGCTGGACATGCCGGGCGCGTCATCTTGGGTGACGTAGGCGTTGGAGACGCCCAGCGCGTCGGCGATGTGCAGCTGGACGGGGAACTGGAGGCCGGTGTTGTTATCCGGCGGGATCTGGCTCCAGTCGACGTTGTCGAGGGTGAGCATCGTCGCCGGGTTGTCCGGGTACAGCTCGAGCGCGAGCACGTTCGTCCCCGGCCGCAGCAGGCGCGTCACGTCGAAGGTGTAGCGGGCGTAGTCGCCCTCGACGGTCGCCTCGGTCGCGATCTCGGTGCCGTTCACCCAGACGTCAGCCTGCCCGACGACGCCGTTGATCACCAGCTTGGCGTCCTGGCCGGGCCGCGGGCGCGCCGGGAACCGCGTGCGGAACCACCACGGCACGCTGAACACCGGGTTGGTGTCAAAGCCGGGGCTGGTCATCGGGGGGCCAAAGCACTTGGTCAGGTTGTCGGAGTAGAAGACGCTGGCGGGGCCGGACGCGCTCTGGTTAACCGGCTCGAGCGCCGGGTCACCGGGGCAGACGCCGCTTTGCAGCAGGGCCTCGGCCTCGGTGCCGGCCGCGCCGGCGTCATCCGGCGTGACCGGCAGCCAGCCGCGCGCGTCGAATCCGGGGGCGGAGATCGCGTTGCCGGACTCGGTGGCGCCGGACCGCGTGGTCCACGTCGTGGCCGCCGCCGTGCTTTGCACCTGCCAGCCCTGGCGGCCCAGCGTGGTGAGGCCGGCATCTGGCCGCTGCGTCCCGGCCGGTGCCGCCAGCGCGGCCGGCCGCAGTGCCGCCAGCGCGGCCGGCCGCGACGCCGCGACGGCGGCCGGGACGGCGGGGGCCGCGCTGAAGGCGCCCAATCCGGTCGTCACCGCCAAGACGCTGATCATCCGTAGCTTGGCCGTCATGGGAAGCCTCCTGCGAGCCATGTCCGCCCTCCGGAGCATTCATTTCAGCTTGAAAAGAATGCCGTCGCTTGAACATTAACGATCAGCCTGGTGCCCGGCAATAGGCTGATTCGCTCAGTTTCCGACGTGGCTGGTGGCGCGCCTAGCCGCCGCGGGGCCGTCGCACGGGCGGCTCGTCGAGCTCGGCGACCATCGCGAGCGCGCGGGCGATGGCGCCGAGCACGGTGGCGTTCGGCCCGAGGGTGGAGATCACGATGTCCGGCGGCCGGAATACGCCGGCCGTCACGGCCGCGCGGAGGTCTTCCAGCCACGGCTCCAGAGCGCGGCCGATGCTGCCGTCCAGGATGATCCGCTCGGGGTCGACCAGCGCGGTGGCGCCGACGACCGCCGCCGCTACGTGGCCGATGAGCTCGGCGACCACCTGGCAGCCGACCTCGTCGCCGTCGCGGGCGGCGGCGAAGATGCCGGCGACCGCGTACCCGGCATCCAGCGCGCTCGGCCGGCCGCTCGCGATGAGCTCAGCGGCTCGCGCGCGCAGCGCGGTGCCGGAGGCGACGTCCTCGAAGCCGGCTGGCCGTCGCGTCTCGTCGCGGCGGGCCGGGAAGTAGGCGACCTCCCCGGCGGCGTTGTGCCGGCCCCGGATCAGGTGCCCGTCGACCATCACGGCGCCGCCGACCCCGGTGCCCAGCGAGATGAGCACGAAAGAGTGCGCGCCGCGCCCGGCACCCCGCCACGCCTGGCCGAGCGCGCCCAGGTTGACGTCATTATCGACTTCGAACGGCAGCGTCAGGTGCTCGCGGAGCATCCCCAGCAGGTCCAGGCCCTGCCCGTGCACGTTCGGCCCCGCGGTGGCCAGGCCGGTGGCCGGGTCGATGAGGGCCGGGATTCCGACGACGGCAGCCCGTACCGGCATCGCCAGCTCCGCCGCCCGCGCTTCCAGCGCGGCGATGCAGCCCAGCAGCGCGCCGACCGCCTCGCGGCCCTCGGCGGCCGGGCGGAAGTCCTCGATGACCACGCCGCCGGCCAGGTCCGCGAGCGCGCCGTGGCAGCGAGTCCCGCCGAGGTCAACGGCGATCACTCCCCCGGGCGGTCCGATGAACCGCAACACGGCCGGGATGCGCCCGCGGACCGCGCCCGCGCCCGGCTCCTCGGCGATCAGCCCCGCGGCCAGCAGCCGCTTGACGATGCGGCTGATCGAGGCGTCGGAGAGCCCCAGGTCATATCCGAGCTGCCGCCGCGTCACGTGACCGCGGGACCTGATGGCGTCCAGCACCAGGAACGTGTTCAGCTCGGCGATGTTGCCGATGTCCATCTCAGCGTTCCTCGCCTGGCTCTGTCTCCGTGGGCGAACGTGCCCGCGGACGGTCACGATCAGCGCAGAAGTGTACTCGGCGGCCAGTGCGAGGGTACGCGACCACGGGCCGTCCGGCCGTCCCGTTAAGGTGACGGCCGGACGGGTACCTGCGGGGAGCCCTCAGGTCGTAGCGGAGTTCACCGGTCGGGGATCCAGACGCGCATCGCACCGGGGCCGCGGTTGTCCCACTGGAAGTACGGGATCGCGGTCGCGGTGACCCCCTCTACGGCCGGCCCCGGCCCGGGCGGCACGTGCCGCCCGGCCATGCTCACCTGGATGGTGCGGCCGATGCCGTCTAGGGTGACTTCGCGTTCGGTTAGCCGGGTGCCCGCGGCAACGGCCAGCTCATCGAGGCGAACAACCTGATCGGCCTGCTCGAAGCAATAGACGAGCGGGCCGCGCTCGATGGCCGCGCAGCCGCGAACGGCGTCAACCCGGCGGTCGGCGTGCGTCCAGCGCGCGGTCATGTCCAGTCGCAGCGTGATCTCGTCGCCGGGCCGCCACTGCCGATGGAGAGTCAGGTAGCCACTATCAGGGGCCACTGCTCGTTGCGGCGAATCGTTGATCTTGATGGTGGTGGCGGCGCTCCAGGCGGGGATGCGCAGGGCCAGGCCGCGCGCCTCCGCGGGCGCGTCGAGCACCCGCAAGGTGATCAGCCCCGACCATGGATAGTCGGTGATTAGCTCCAGGTCGAGGTCGGCCCCGGCCAGCCGGGCGCCGGTGTAGTGGTGGACGTACAGCGTGTCCGCGGCGGTCGTGGCGAAGTACCTGTCCAGTGAGGCGAGCAGCCGCATGATGTTCGGCGGGCAGCAGGCGCAGTTGAACCAGCTGCGCCGGCGCCCGGGGTCGTCCTTCTCGAAGTGATCCTCGCGGCGCTGCAGCTGGTTCACGTAGAAGAAGCGGACGCCATCGGTGGAGATCGCCCCGGCGAAGCCGTTGTACAGGATGCGCTCCATGTGATCGGCGTACTTGGCCTGCCCGGTGGCCAGCAGCAGGCGCCAGCTCCAGTGGAAGCTGGCGATGGCGGCGCAAGTCTCGTTGTAGGCGCGGTCCGGCGGCAGCTCGAACTGGTCGCCAAACCCCTCGTCAGCATGCCGGGAGCCGTTCCCGCCGGTGAGGTAGGTCTTGGTGGCGATCATGCTGTCCCAGCGGCGGATCGCGGAGTCGAGCAGCTCATGATCGCCGGATTCCACCGCCACGTCGGTGACCCCGGCCTCCAGGTACAGCGCCCGGACGACGTGCCCGATCTCGGTGACGGCCTCCCGCACCGGCACGTGGTCTTGCAGGTAGCGGCGGCCCAGCCCGGAATCGCCGGCTAGCCCGTGGCCGCGCTGGTCGACGAACTGGCGGGCCAGGCTCAGGTACGCGTCGGTGCCGGTCTCGCGGTACAGCTCGGCCAGCGCGGTCTCGATGATGGGATGGCCGTCCAGGCCGTTCTCCTTGCCGGCGAACTCGCTGACCAGGTTGTCGGCCACCCGGGTGGCGATGTCCAGCAGCCGGGGGTCGCCGGCGCCTCGCTGGAAGGCGATCGCGGCCTGGATGAGGTGGCCCGCGCAGTACATCTCGTGGCTCCACGCGAGCCTGGTGAAGCGCGGCTCGCCGCTGACCTGGACGTAGCAGTTCAGGTAGCCATCGGGCTGCTGGGCCTGGGCCAGCAGGTCGATGGCGGCGTGCGCGAAGTCGGCCAGGTCTTGCTGGGGGCCGTGGCCGAGCTCCCAGCCGATGGCCTCGAGGGTCTTGTAGATATCGGAATCCACGAAGACCGGGCCGCGGTAGCCCGATCCGGGCAACGGATCGACCGGACCGAGCTCCCGCGGCCGGGCACGCTGCGCGCTCCCATCGCCACGCTGCGTGCTCCCATCGCCGTCGGCGGATGCCGAGGCGGCGTTGGCCTGGTTGGTCTGGATGGCGAGGCGAACGTTATCGAGGTTCCCCGCCACTTCCAGCTGGCGAAGAGCGAGCGGCATGCTCGCTGACACATTCCGTCGCTGCCAGTCGTGCAGCAGACCCCTGGTCAGCTGGACGCTGGATGTAGTCAGCGGGCGCTGGACTCCAAGCGCCGACAAGGTGGGGGCAACCGGCCCGATGGACGAGGTACCGGGGCGGGTCGTTACGGGTGTGGCTCCCGATTCAGCCGGCGTATGCAGGGCGCACGCTCCATTCAAGGAATAGCTTTTCCTAGATGAGACCGTAGGCTAAAGTCTCGGCCTGAATGCGTCAACAGCCGCCGCGGTCAAGCCGGGGAGCGGATGGCCGCACGAGACTGCGAAGGGAACGCGAAACAGCAGGTGAGCGAGCCACCCAGCCCCCGGGGCACCCGAATCGGTTCCGGGACGCCCGGAGTGAGGAGCGAGGGACGAGCGACATGAGAACGGGACGCGTGAAAGCGTCCTGGTCACGCGGGGCCGGAGACAGAGCGGGGGCCACCGCATGAGGCGGGTAACCATCAAGGACGTGGCGGCCGCGGCCGGCGTGTCGATCGGCACCGCGTCGAAGGCACTCAACGGCCAGGGCAAGCTCCGCGCCGAGACCAGGGACCGCGTTGCCCAGGCGGCCGAGCGACTCGGGTTCGCGCCTAACACGCTGGCCCAGGCACTGCTGGCGGGCCGCTCGTACACCGTCGGGCTGATCACCACCGACAGCTTCGGCCGGTTCAGCATCCCGGTCATGCTCGGCGCCGAGGACGCCCTCGGCACCGGGCTGATCTCGGTGTTCATGTGCGATACCCGCGACGATCCGGACCGGGAGCGGCGCTACATCGAGATGCTGACCGCGCGCCGGGTGGACGGGCTGATCGTCACCGGCCGCCGGATCGAGCCGCGCCCGGCCGTGCAGGCCGACCCCAATATCCCGGTGGTGTACGCCATGACCCAGCCCGATGGCGAGGGCGCCGCGGTGCTGCCCGACGACCAGGGCGGCGGGCGCATAGCCGCCGAGCACCTGATCGCCATTGGCCGCCGCCGCGTCGCGCACATCACCGGTCCCGAGCGATTCCTCGCGGCGCGGTTGCGGGCGCGCGGCTTCCAGGCGGCGCTGGGCGCGGCCGGAGTCGAGTCGTGCGGTGCCGCGCGGTTCGGGGAGTGGAGCGAGCGCTGGGGCCGGGAGGCGGCCGGGCAGTTGCTCGCGGACCGGCCTGACGCGATCTTCTGCGGCAACGACCAGATCGCCCGGGGCGTCGCCGACACGCTGCGCGCCGTCGGCCGCCGCATCCCGGAGGACGTCGCCCTCGTCGGCTTCGACAACTGGGCTCCGATGGCGCTGGGAGCGCTACCGCCGCTGAGCAGCGTCGACATGCGCCTAGAGGAGGTCGGCCGGGTGGCGGCCGAGCACTTGCTGGCCGCGATCGGCGGGGAGCGGCTCCGGGGAGTGCACAAGGTGCCGAGCCAGCTGGTCGTCCGCGAGTCCTCTGGCGGCTAGCGGGCGTGCGGGGTCTCGCGCCCTGTTGTGCCGCGCCTCCTGCCGCGCCTTCCGGCACAACCGCCAGCATTGGCATCCGGGACTCGCGGCCGGGCCCGTCGCGCTGCCCGGTCCTGTGGCGGGGAGAGGCGAGAGCGAACGCGCGGGGGCGGCGACGCTGGATCTCGCGGTGGATGCCGGCGCCAGCGGGCGCGCCGCTCCCGGGTGCGGCAAGTCCGGGCAAATTGAGGGTTGACGGGCGGGCCGGAGCTTTCTAGCTTGTTGAGGAAAAGGATTTCCTTGGTCCAGCGGCGCGACCGGGCTTCGCGGGCGAGGGGCACCAGCTCACCGATGAACTGGGAAGGAAAGTGCCTTGACAGGGTCCATCCGTAGCGCGTCAGCGAACGGGATCCGGAAGGCTCGGCGTGTCAGCCGAGCCTTCCTGGCGCAGTTGGTGCGCGCGCAGCCCCCGCTGCCACCGCCAGCGGGGGCGAGCGGCCTGGCGCTGACTGCGACCGCGTCAGCCTCCCGCACCTCGCCATGGACCACCGTCTCCGCGAGAAGCGACGGCATCTACCCGATCCAGCCCAGCGACGACAACAACCTCACCCCCTACCGGGGCACCTGGCCCGAGCAGGGCACGCAGTGGGCGTAACTCGACCGGAGCTCTCCGGCCGGCCCAATGGCAGTGGGTCGTCCCCAGCATCCCCGCAACTCAGTAACGAGAGAAAGCCGTATCCATGAAGCTGTTCAATAGACAGGTCCTCGTCGGAGCCGCAGTCGTCACGCTGCTCGCCGCCGCCGGTTGCTCGTCTTCGGGATCGACGAACTCCGCTGCCCCGCAGTCGAGCTCGTTCGGCACCAACGCCAGCGGCACGGTCCAGTTCTGGGCGCGCACCGTGTCCAAGACGCTGGCCCAGAAGCTGGTCAGCGAGTTCAACGCCAGCCACAAGGACCTCCAGGTCAAGCTCACGCTGACCTCGATCAACGACGACGTGACCACCCTGGCCACGTCGATCCGGGCCGGCAACCCGCCCGACGTCGTCGGGCTGAACGACATCGACGTCCCCACGTTCACCCGCAACGGCTCGTTCCTGGACCTGACCGCGCAGGTCAACAAGCTGTCGTACAAGAGCGCGCTGTCCCCCGGTCACATGGGCCTGGCGGCCTACCAGGGCAAGCAGTACGGCGTGCCGTACTGGGGTGACCTGTCGGTCCTGTGGTACAACAAGCAGCTGTTCCAGCAGGCGGGCCTGGACCCCGGCAAGCCGCCGGCGACCTACGCCGAGATCCTGTCCGACGCGCAGGCCATCAACAAGCTGGGCAACGGCATCCACGGCTTCACGTTCGCGGGCGACTGCCAAGGCTGCCTGGGCTTCACCATGCAGCCCGGCATCTGGGCCGACGGCAGCCACCTGATGAACGGGGACATCTCCAGCCAGACCGCGAACATCACCGGGAACACCGCGCTCATCAACGCGCTGACGCTGTACCGCGACATCTGGACGCAGCACCTGGCGCCGGACAACGTCCGCACCGACAACGGCCCGACCTGGGGCCAGGACTTCGCGGCGGGCAAGATCGGCATCATGCCGGGCGGTTACGGCCAGCTCACCGGCTTGGCCAAGCCGAGCCAGCTGGGCACCGAGTTCATGGACGCCCCGCTGCCCGGCGCCAACGGCGACTACAGCACGTTCGACGGCGGCGACGACTTCGTCATCCCGGCGGCGGCCAAGAACGCCTCCGGGGCCTGGGAGTTCATCCAGTGGGTGCTGCAGACCGAGCAGCAGGGGCAGTACCCCGACCTGGGCGCCACCCCAATCCGTACCGACGTCCTCACCCCGGCGTTCTCGGCCGCGCACCCGTACGACGCGGTCGCGCTGAAGGCGCTCGCCAAGGGCTACGCGCCGCCCACGCTGGTCTACGACCAGATGTTCAACCAGGCAGGCGGACCGTGGTTCCAGATGTTCACGTCCGCGGTGTACGACGGGAACATGAACCTGGCCTTGCAGCAAGGCCAGTCGGGGCTGACTCGCCTCCTACAGCAGGCGACTCCTTGATCAGTCGCAGCGAGTTGCTGTCTCGCCCGCGGGCCGTGGCCGGCCCGCGGGCGAGGCAACCTCGCTCACGCTGGCGCAGCCTCGGGGCGAAGCGAGCGCGGACCGGCATGGTGCTGGTCTCGCCGGCCTTCGCCCTGGTGGCTGTCTTCGTCTTGTTCCCCCTCTGCTTCGCCGTCTACATATCGCTGACCAACTGGCCACTGATCGGGCCCTACCACTTCGTTGGCGGCCGCAATTACAGCGAGCTGATCCACGACCCGGCGTTCACCCACTCGGTGCTGTTCACCCTCTTGTACACGGCGATCGTGACCGCCCCGATCCTCGTCATCGGCTACGCCATGGCCGTCCTGGTGCGGGCGAACCGACGCGGCTCGGTTTTCTTCCGCACCGCGTTCTTCCTGCCGTTCATCGTCGGCCTCGCCACCGAGTCGTTCATGCTGCTGCTGGAGTTGCAGCCCGACTCGGGGGCGGCCGACTACGTGCTGTCGCACCTGGGGCTGGCCCGCGCGAATACCGCGTGGACGGTCCACTACGGCCTGGCCCTGACCGCCATCTGCGTGTTCGTGATCTGGTTCGCGTCCGGCCTGACGATGATGCTGCTGATGGGCGGCATGCAGGGAATTCCGATTGAGTTGTATGAGTCGGCCGAGGTGGATGGCGCCACCTGGTGGCAGAAGGAACGGCGCATCACCCTCCCGCTGCTGCGCAGGAATATCGCGTTGTCGCTGATCATCTCGGTGATCGGCTCATTCCTGGCGTTCAACCAGTTCTACATCCTCACCGAAGGCGGGCCGGGCACCTCCACGCAGCCCGTCGTGATGTGGATCTACGAGGAGGCCTTCGTGCAGTACCACCTGGGCTACGCCACGGCGGGCGCGATCGCGCTGGTGATCGTGGTCGCCATTATCAGCGCCGCGCAGTTCTTCCTGCTGCGCGAAGATCGGCCGGTGCGCCGGTGAATCGCTCACGAGCCGGGTTCATGCTGTACCTGACGGGCGGCACGCTGGCCAGCCTGGTGTTCCTGGTGCCGCTGGCATGGGCCGTGCTGCGGTCGTTCATGCCATCGACCCTGGTCACGCAGGCCCCGTCGGGAAAGGACTTCTCGCACCTGACGACGGAGAACTACTCGGGCCTGATCTCGGCGAACAACATCTTGCACTACGCGCTGAACAGCCTGCTCGTCGCGATCGGTACCGGGCTGCTGACCGCGTTGGTCGCCAGCCTGGCCGGGTACGGGTTCGCCCGGTTCCGGTTCCGCGGTTCCGGCATCGTTTTCGCGCTGGTGCTGGCGACGTTGATGGTCCCGTTCCAGGCGCTGCTCACCCCGCTGTTCCTGGAGATGCACACGCTGGGCCTGCTCAACAGCCTGGTGGGCCTGGCGCTGTTCTACACGACCTTCAACCTGCCGTTCGGCGTGTTCGTCATGCGCAACACCTTCTTGCAGATCCCCTGGGAGCTGTCGGAGGCGGCGGCGGTCGACGGTGCCTCGACGGCCCGGACGCTGATCTCGGTGCTGCGCCCGCTGGTGTTGCCGGGCATCGCCACCACGCTGTTGTACGCGTTCTTGTTCTCCTGGACCGAGTTCGTGGGCGCGCTCACCTTCATCACCTCCAACAGCCTGTACACGCTGCCGCTGGCGCTGCTCAACATGGAGTACGGCAGCGTCGGCCAGGTGAACTTCGGCTACCTGGAGGCCGGCGCGGTGATCGCCATGGTGCCCTGCGTGCTGCTGTACGTGGGCCTGCAGCGCTTCTACATCCGCGGCCTGACGTCCGGCGTCGTCAAGGGCTGACCCGCGACAATTACGATCATCCTGGTCAGGGGAGCTGCCCGAGGCGCACCAGGGCAAGCCCGAACGCCTCGGGGCTGACGCTGACGATTCCCTCCTGGCAGCCGATCAGTGAATTTCCCTTGCCCGTTGCGGCCGCAACACGATATATCTCATACGGGTAGCTGCGTCGCGGCTGGGCTGAGGCTGCGAAGAAGCTGAGGAAATCCGATGATCGCGGGCGCCGGGACGCGTCTAACGGTCAAAGGGACGGGACGGGAGGATCAGCCATGTCCGTTTTGCGAGGCATCGTGCGGGCGCCATCGGGGCGCCGCACCAAGTGGCTAGTGCTGGTGTTGTGGCTGGTAATCGTGGCCATCGCGGGGCCGCTGTCCGGCAAGCTGACCGGCGCGGAGAAGAACGACAGCGCGGCCTGGCTGCCGCCCAAGGCCGAGTCCACCCTGGTGCTCAACCTGCGCTCGCAGGTTGTCTCGCCGAACGTGTACCCGGCGGTGGTGGTCTACGAGCGGCCATCGGGCGTTACCCATGCCGACCTGGACAAGGCGCGGGCCGACGTCACGGCTTTCAACGGCGTCACCGGCGTGCAGCGCGGCCAGGTGGCCGGGCCCATCCCGTCCTCCGACGGCAAGGCGCTGGAGACCCTGGTGCCCGTCAACCTGGGCAGCAGCGGATGGAGCGCCGCGGGGCCGGCCGCGGACTCCCTGGCGGCCATCGCCCGGGGCGGCGGCACCGGCATTACCGTGCACATCGCGGGACCGCTGGGGTACGCCGCCGACTCGGGCAAGGCGTTCAAGGGCATCGACGGCACGCTGCTGTTCTCCGCGCTCGCCGTGGTCATCATCTTGCTGCTGCTCACCTACCGCAGCCCGGTCCTGTGGCTGCTGCCGGTCATCTCGGCCGGGATCGCCCTGACCACCTCCCAGGCGGTCATCTACCTGCTGGCCGCGCACGCCGGGCTGACCGTCAACGCGCAAAGCGCGGGCATCCTCGACGTGCTGGTGTTCGGCGCCGGGACGGACTACGCGCTGCTGCTCACCGCTAGGTACCGCGAGGAACTGCGGCGCCATGAGGACCGGCACGCGGCCATGGCCGTCGCGCTCAGGCGAGCCGGGCCGGCGATCGTCGCCAGCGCGGCCACGGTGGTCATCAGCCTGCTGACCCTGTCGCTGGCCGAGCTGAACTCCACGGCCAGCCTGGGGCCGGTGCTGGCCATCGGCGTGGCGGTGGCGCTGGCCTCGATGATGACGCTGCTGCCAGCGCTGCTGGTGATCTGCGGACGCTGGGTGTTCTGGCCGGCCAAGCCCAGCTACGGCTCCCCCGAGCCGACGACCCGGGGCCTGTGGGCGCGGATCGGCCAGCGCATCGCGGTGCGCCCCCGGGTGGTGTGGGTCGCCACCGCCGTGGTGCTCGGGGCGATGGCCCTCGGGCTGACGGGCCTGCAGGCGCACGGGCTGACCGCCGCCCAGTCCTATCGCGGGCATCCCGACTCGGTCGCCGGCCAGGAGGTCCTCGACCAGCACCGCTTCCCCGGCGGCGGCGAGGGACAGCCGGTCCAGGTCTTCGGCAACGCCGATTCGGGGGCGCGGATCGCCGAGGCGCTCTTGTCCGTCAAGGGGCTCACCGGGGTGAGCGAGCCGGCCCAGGTCGCCGGGCACAGCTACGTTGAGGCCACCCTCACCTCGGCTCCCGACAGCCAGGCCGCCTATGACACCGTCGACCGCGCCCGCGCCGTCGTGCACGCCATTCCCGGCGCGAACGCGATCGTGGGCGGCAACACCGCGGTGAACCTGGACGTGCAGCGGGCGACGGCACACGACAGGAACCTCATCATCCCGGTCATCCTCGCGGTCGTGTTCATCATCCTCGTGCTACTGCTGCGCGCGATCATCGCGCCGGTGATGCTGATCGCCACCGTGGTGTTGTCGTTCGCGGCCGCGCTCGGGGTGAGCGCGCTGTTCTTCAACCACGTGTTCAACTTCGGCGGCGCGGACACGTCGTTCCCGTTGTTCGTGTTCGTCTTCTTGGTGGCGCTCGGCATCGACTACAACATCTTCCTCATGACACGCGTCCGCGAGGAGGCGCAACGGCACGGCAGCAAGCGCGGCGCGCTCACCGGCCTGTCGGTGACTGGCGGCGTGATCACCTCAGCGGGCGCGGTGCTCGCGGGCACGTTCGCGGTACTGGGAACGCTGCCCGTCACGTTCTTGACCGAGCTCGGCTTCGCCGTCGCGTTCGGCGTGCTGCTCGACACCATCGTCGTCCGCTCGGTGCTGGTGACGGCGCTGAACCTGGACCTCGGCCGCTGGGTCTGGTGGCCGAGCCGGCTCTACCGCCAGCCGGCGCCGGAGACCAGGAGCGTGGAGAGCGAGCCCACGAGCGTGGGGTAACCTGCGGGCTAGCGGGCCTCAGGGCCGCTTGCGGAAGGGACGAAGCGCGCGGAAGCCGGGCTCGTGGCGGCGGCCCGGCCGCCGCCGATGCCAGTCGGCCTGGAGGCCGTGCTCGTCGACCCACCGGCCCGCTAGCACCGGTTCGAGGATCTTCATCAGCACCGAGTAACTGCCATCTTCGGCCAAACGATCCCCGGCCTTCGCGCCCGCTAGCAGCCCCCTGATGACGGCGGGCGGGGCGATGGTGGCCCAGTCCGCTATCTCCCGGGCGACTCGCGGCCGGACGAGGTCGGGGTTGACGATCAGCTGGAAGATCCTGCTCAGCTCATCGGCGTGCAATTCGCGGCCGTCCGCCCGGGACGGGTGAATGCACCAGGTGGCCTCGGCCAGCAACCGCCGCGCCTCGGCCCGGTCGCCGAATTCCGGGACGGCGCTGAGCGTGAGGACTTCTTGCAGGACCGACCGGAAGACCTCGGCGTCCCGCGTCCCGGCGAGCCTGATGAGCAGGTCGGGCATCGGGGCCGGCTCGGGCCTGGCAGGCGGCGGCTGGGCCTGGGGCCCCGGCCAGCCTGCCTCCCACGCGCCCGGCTCCCCGGCGTCCGGCTCCCGTGCCTCCGGCACCCAGCTGGCCTGGCCTTCGGCGCGTCGTTCCCAGGCCCGCTGGTGCGGGCCTTGCTGTCGCGGGGGCAGCGGCGGTGGCGTTCCCGCGCGGGGAAGCGGGCCGAGCGATCCCGGCTCGGGGAACGACCGTGCGGGCGCGCGGTCGGCGGGCGGCTCATCCTCGTCCGGCGCGAAATCCGGCGCGTCCCCGTCGGTATCGGGCGCCCAGTCGGCCACGGGTGACGTTTGCGGGATATCGTCCGGAGGCTCCGGAAGGTCCGGGCCGGGCGCTGGCTCGGGGGTACCTGAGGACACCGGGGAACGCGGGACCTGGGGGGAGTGCTGTGTTTGCGGAGAGCGCGGTGACTCGAGGTCCTTGTCGGCCCACTTGGCGTACAGGAGGTCGTAGATCAGGGCGAGCCGGGTGTGCAGGGGCTGCTCCACGGCGCAGTCGGCGATGAGGCAGGCGATCGCATCGCCGCCGCCCGCCCGGTACTCGGCGACCAGCCAGTCCGCCATCCAGGCCTGCGCCGTCCCGGCCAGCGCGCCATGCTCACTGGGGCCGCCGTCGGGCGAGTCAAGGTCGACCCCGGCCTCGCGGCGCGCCGGCGGCCCGTCGGCCGGTCCGGCGATGCTGGCGTGGCGGGCCGGCCCGCGGAAGACGATGTCAGGCGCCGCCTTCGGCTCAGCGGAGTCTGGCGGCGGCTCGAACGTCGAGAACGACCAGCCGCGCCGGACCGTGCCGAGCAGGGGCCGGATGATCCGGCACAGTCCCCACATCAGCGGCGCGATCTGCGCGGCGGGGCCGAGCGCCCGGCCGTCGCCGGCCACGACCGCCAGCGGCGCCCCTGGATCGGCGAGCGCGACGGCGACGACCTGGGCCAGGCCGTCCGTCCAGGCGGCCTCGTCGTCGAGCTCGCGGGCCGCGTCTAGGGACAGGGCGTCGAGGTCGTCAGCGCTCAGCGGCGCCAGCTCAGCGCCGGCCGCTACCTGCCCGGGACGCGGCCCGGCCAGGGACGGCAAGCCCGTCCAGCACAGCGCGATGGCCAGCTCGGGAGACAGCAGGCTCGCGCTGCCGACCAGGACGCGGGAAACCAAGGGCCGTCCCTTAGTCCCGGCCTCGGCGCCGGCCCGCAACCGGTACCGGAACGCCAGCGCGGCCAGCGAGCCGTTCGGCGGGAGCAACTGGTAGCACACGCTCTCGGCGGGCGCCTCCGCCGCCGGGTGGCCCACCCATGCCCGGATCCTGCTATCCCAGCCCCGGGTCGAGTCGGGCGACATGGAGCTGGCGATCGGGCTGAGGTCCCGGACCGGGTGCCAGCGATACTCGATCTGATGGATCTCGCGCGGATCGGGCTTGTTCAGTGCGCCTGCTCCCCTCGCATGCAAGTAGGCGTACTAGCACTCCAAACGGTACCTTGCCGGCATGGTTGAGCCTGATCGACGCGCGGACGGCACCGGAACGGACTTGACCGCCGGGCCGCGCCCGGGCTACGCCTCAGCGGACCGCGGTGCCTAGGACTTGCGCAAGGGGTTCCAGCCCTTGCCGCCTTTGCTGTCCGCGTGGCCGTGACCGATGGGACGCGCGACCGCCCAGGCGGTGTCCCACACGTGGGAGAACCCCGCCTGCTCAGCCCGCTGGTCGGCGAGGACCCGCTCCAGGATTTCCATTACCTGGTGATGCCTCTCGCGGCCGGTGTTCTTGGCGGCCTGCAAAAGACCCCCGATCATGGCGTCTGGCGCTCCTCGTGCCCACCGGGCGATCCTCTCAGGGACCCCGTCCTCATCCAGCTCCGGGATGAGGACGAGCTGGAGAATATGGCCAATGTCCACCGGCAGTATTATTTCTGATAGCTTGATATACCAGTCATTGACGCGAATGACGTCCCAGCTATTCTGCCGGTCATTGGGAGTAACTGACTTGACGTTATACCGGCAGATCTCGCCCAGGCAATTATCGAACTGCTCGTGGTCGTGCCGCACTATTTCCAGCTTTCGCAGCAGGTCGCTCAGCGAGGACGCCGGCGGACGGCGTTCTTCCTCATGACCCGAGCCGAACCAGTTCCACGGCCTTCCGGGGTGCCCGCCCCGGTCTGACGCGGGGAGCTCAGGCGCCGTGCGCCCGTCCCGGCCGGAGGGAAGCGGCTGCCGCCGGTGGTCCGGCAGCGCCGGCGCGTGGCCAGGATGCCGTTCGACGTATGCGTCGCCCGGCGGGGCGCTCCACTGCCGCCCGGGTGCATCCGGTCCCGGGCCGGGCGAAAAGTGCGGCTGAGCTTGGTAGCCCTGCACATCGGCCACCTCACCGCCCGCCCCGTGAGCGGTCAGCGGGGCAACGAGCGAACCCTGGTCAGCGGCACCGGCGCTGGCCACGGCCATGTTCGCCCGGGACAGCGCGGCCGCCTCCCGTTCGGCCATCTCCCGTTCAGCTAGCTCTCGCTGGGCTAGCTCTCGCTCGGCCGCCTCCCGTTCGGCCGCCTCCCGTTCGGCTGCCTCTCGCTGGGCCGCCTCTCGCTGGGCCGCGCGCACCTCATCGGCGGCCGCGTGATCATCCGCGGCGAACAGGCTGTCATCCGTCGTGGCCGGGAACGGCTCAGCCGCCTCGTGGCTCGCCGGGAGTGCCTCAGCTTCCGGCCTGGACAGCACGCCCATCACGCGGGTCGCCTCGCTGGACCCCGGCATCTGCGCCTGGCGCGCCACCAGCGCCTCGCGGACCCGCTCGAGCCGCTTCGGGGAGGTCGTCTCGCTGCCGCACGACTCGATAATGAAGTCCCTGAGCCAGTCCCCGCCCCGCTCCCGGTACTCGGCGATGAGCCACCCGGCCAGGCCCACGCGGGCCGCGTAAGGCGTGTGCGCGTCCAGCGCGCTGGACGCGTACGGGCGCACCTGCACCTCCCGCCGCGTCCGGGCCGGAGGCCGCTGCGTCCCGGTCGGCAGCTCCCGGAAGACGATGCGCGGCAGCGTGGCCGGGTCCGTGTCGCCCAGGGGGGACTCGAAGGTGGAGAACGACCACTCGCGGACCGCTGCCGCCAGCACCGGCCCGGCGATCCGCCGCAGTCCCCACAGCAGCAGGCACTGGGCACCATCGCGCACCGGCTGCTGCATCACCTCATCAGGGGCGTTGATGCCCAGCGGGATAGCCGGCTCGGCCAGCACGGCGGCGAGCACCGCCTGCAGCCGCCGTTCCTGAGCCAGGGCGCCCGCGTCGAGCTCCCGCGTCATCTGGCGGGCCAGGCTGGCCAGCGCCGCGCCGCTGACCGCCTCCAAGACGGCGTCATCCGGTACCTGGCCCGGCGGCGGGCCGATCAGCTCCGGCACCGGGCCGGTCCGGCACAGCGCCAGCGCGACCTCAGGTGTCAGCACGGACTCCGGGCCGACAAGGACACGGGAGACCAGCGGCCGGCCGTGACTGCCATCGGCGCGCACCACAGCCCGGCTGTCCCAGTACCGCCAGGCCATGGCGGCCGACCCGTTCGGGTACACCTGATAGCACACGCTCTCCGAGAGGGTCTCGGAGTGCGGATGGCGGACCCAGGCCCGGATCCGGGCATCCCAGCCCGAGACCGACTCACGGGACATCGAACTCGCGACCGGCGACAAGTCCCGTGTGTGGTGATGGCGGTACTCGATCTGATGGAGATCTTGCGCGTCCGCCATCTCAGACTCCTATCTGCTTAGCTCGCTCGCCGGTTAGCACTCCGGTCATGGCCAGCATGGCGAGCAATGGCCGGAGCACCCGCAGTGGAGTGACACCGCGCGGGTACTTGCTGTTCTTGTCCTC
The DNA here is from genome assembly GCA_025934375.1 of Streptosporangiaceae bacterium. GTDB lineage: Bacteria > Actinomycetota > Actinomycetes > Streptosporangiales > Streptosporangiaceae > Trebonia. The sequence continues at coordinate 24,541 of JAICYD010000073.1, forward strand.
CCCTTCCAGGGTCCCTCCGGTAGGCGAGGCGACGTGCAGAGTCGCCTTCTGGCAGACCTGATAGGGCTCGGTTAGCGCCAGGGCCCGGCGCGCGTCCAGGTAGGCATACACATCTGCGCTCTCCCGCAGGAACTCCGTGGGCTCGAGCGTCCCGTCACCGGCGTGCAGCCAGCGCGCCACCGGCTCATCGAACCGCGCCTTGTCCGCCTTGTTGAGGACTATCGCCGCGCTGACCGGCTCTGGCCTTGCGCCTTCCCGCATGACGTCCCGCACGACGTCGAGGACATTGCTGAAGGTGTCGTCGCCGACGCGGCTGGCCTGGATATGCTCCGGGTCGATGACAAAGAACAACCCGTCGGCGATGTAGAGGAACTCACGCATCATCCTGTCTCGCCGGGCCAGGTCTCCGCCGGAGACATCGAAGAGCGCTACTACCCGCTCCGGCCCGTCATCGTGCCGGATGATGAACGCGTCTGCGAGTACGGTCGAAGCGTCATCCGGCGTGCCCGGAAGTACCTGATTATCCCTCAGGAGAGGCTTTACGGACCCATCCATGAACGTGTTGTGCGTGGCCGGGTCGAGCGGCGCGCAATGAACCTGGTAATCCCGCAGCCTGCTCATCTCGCCGATCATCGTGGTCAGCAAGTGCGTCTTGCCGGACTTGGTCAGCCCCACGAAGCCAAGCAGTACCGGCTTGCCGTAACGGCCGTACTGGGCAGGCAGGTAATGGGCGGAATCGTCTTGTGACGATGGGCAGCGTACATACGCGGCGTGCTGATACCGCACCCGCTGCAGGGGACTGGCGTCTGGCGGGATGTCAATCTTCACGTAGTCAGCCCGGTCGTGATCCCAGCGCCAGTAGTCCAGGGACTTCCAGTCCGGGATGTCGCTCAGGCACATCGGGCACATCAGGGCCGGCCCAGCCTGGCCTGAGGCTGGCGCCGCTGCGTAACTCGTCGTCACGGTGGTTGGCCCCCCTTGGTGGGCAGTCTCGAGCCGTCCACCGCTAGGTGGCAAAGTGAGCAGCAGGCTCTGCCGGGCATGATGGCCCGCCGCCGCGGGTAGCCCGTGCTCGGCGAGCGCCCGGCGCAGTTCCGCGGGACCACGCGCGAAGCGAGCCGCGAGATCGCGCGCCAGCGCCGCGAATCCCTCGTCCGGTGGCACCGGTGCGGCGGCGTCCGGGCGGAAGGACACCAGCAGCCCGGGTAGATCCCCATCCCATCCGGACGCGTCATGGCTGACGAACGATACCGGCCGTTGGTCCCCGAGCATGCGCATGATGCTGACGAGGCCCCACATGACCCCGTCAGGGGCTCCTGGCCCGGTCCACGGGACCACCACTCGCCGTTCCTCGCGCAGGGCGTGGGCGAGCACCGGGATGAGGACGGCGATCGACTCCGGGGCGCGTGCTAGAGCGCGGATCTTGTCATGACGAGGGCCCGGGGTTCCGTCGGCCGGAGGGAGTTGCCCCTGGAGCAGTCCCCGCCCGGGTGCATCGATGTCTGGCAGTTCAAGTGCGTAGGTCGCCGTCAGCGCGCCCGAGTCGCCAACGATCGCGACTGCGGACCGTCGCGCGGCGGTGAACGGCCAGCGAATGAATGCGGCTTGATGCGTGAAATTCAGGTAGGCACTGCCATGCGGATTCCCGCGCCGCAGCCAGGGTTCCAGCCGCCTTACCCAGCGCTCGGCCTCGCGGGAGTCCCGGATGGTCGTTGCCGTCTGGACGACGACCACGACGTTAGCGCCGGCTCGCAGATCGTAATTGATGACATCGATGCCGGTCACGGCGGGCCACCCGCCTTCTGGGGGCCAGGCGGCCAGGTGAGGTCGGCCCAGAAGTCCGCGGGAAGCGGCGGCTCCGCCCCGTCGCGATGCTTGCGCGTGCGGGCGTTCAGGAATCTCGCCCGCCCGGCGATCAGCGGCTTGCGAGTGTCCGGCACCCCGGGCAGGAGGTGGGGGCGCCGGAGGCCGTCAACGATGAGGTCCCTGGGAGTGGGCCTGGTCTCCGGTGGGCCGATGACCTTGTCGAGCAGCCCGCTGAAGGTTTCCGCCAGGCCGAAGTCAGCGAGCTGCCTGCGATCGGTGGGGATGTGCCCGCCACTGCGCACGTAGTACAGCAGCCGGACGGCCCCCCACACATCGTCGGTTGGCCCGATCATCCCCGAGTAGGTCTCCGGCCGGGCCTCCGGTGATATCCATGCCTCCAGTCCCGTGAGCGGGGTGCGAGCGACGCCGAATGGCGCGCTCCGGCTGAAGTCGGTGACCTGCACCTGGCCGGCCGAGCTGTCCCACAAGACCGTGTCCGGGCTAATCGAGCGATGGGCGATGCCCGCGCCCGCCAGCCAGCACAGCGCGGTCAGCAGCCCGGCCGTGAACTGGTCGAAGTCCGAGGCCAGGTACGCGCCGATGTCGCGCAACGGCTCCCCCCGGTACGGGTCGAAGAGCGCATACGGGTCAGCCGAGGTGGACTCATCGCCATACAGCCGGGTGAGCTCCGCCGGGTACTCACGCCCGGCCGCTACCTGGTGCAGCAGGCGGCCCGCGAGGATCTCATTGTCTAGTCGGACGTAACCGGCCCACCGGTGGTCACCGGGCACCGGACGGTGCTGCCGCAGTTCGAGGCCATCGGTGAGGCCGTCGGGGGTCCCGTCCGCCAGCCACACTGGCCGGACGGTCAGGAACTCTCCGGCTGGCTCTTCCAGATCGTCGAACCGGGCGGCGATTTCCTGTTTCTCCCCGTCGAACTTCCGGAATCGCAGCATGTCCGCCATTGTCAGGACTCCATCGCGGCCCGTGTCCCGGCCGGGTCCGTAGTTCCCCAGGTCGATTCGGCGACGCCGGCCCGCAGTTGGACCAGCCGGAGCTGCCCGGCGAACTTGCCCGACGAGGTCAGCACCGGCTCACCGCCCGCAAGCCCGGCCAGCGCCCGCTCCATCAGCCGAGACGCGAACCGGATTGACACCGTCTGCGCGTCCACGTCGAGAGCGCTGAGATCACCCGGCGCGCACAGCTGCCACATCTCGTCCAGGATGGGATACAGCAGCGCTTCCCGGATGGTCGCCACCTCTTCCTCAATGGAGTACGCGCCGTCCACCGCGAGGTCGCCGGCCCAAGCCGGCAAGGCGGTCACGCCGTTCGCCTGCACATGGGCCGCCCAGGACGCCAGCATGGCGGCGGTCCGGCCGTGGGCGGCCCGCAGCGCTTCCGGCCCGTTCGTGCTGGGCCCGGTCAGCTCGGCCGCGACCTGGCGCAGCACCAGCTCGCGCAGTACGGGCAGCAGGGTATCGCTGAGCCTGGTTATCCGCGCGGCGCGAGTGCCACCGCGGGTTCCGGGCGCCACCGTGCGCGCGTACTCCGTCAGCGCCTTCGCGGTACCGTCGAGCGCCGCCCTCGTCAGGAGAAGAGAGCGCGAGGTGGCGCCGACAGGTGACCATTCCCGGTTGGCGACATCGATGATCAGCGCGGACAGCGCCTGGGCAGCGGCGGCGGCGGCGTCAAGTCCCAGCTCGTGCCGCGCCTTCACGGCATCCCCCCGAGGGGGCTTTTGCGGGGCGGCGGCGAGCTGGCTGAGAAGCTCCGGCGGGCACGCCCGCGCCACCTTGTGGCGATGCTGGTCGGAACCATGCCGCACGACCTCCCGCTCGGTGGCCATCAGCCGCCTGCCCGCCAGCGGGATCGAGTCACCGCCCCGGATGGCCCCGGCCACCGCCCGGTAGGTCAGTGACTCCTCGGCCGGGCTGGCTGGTCGCGGCAACGCCTCGGCCTCGAACTCGACGCCAGCGTTGCGGATCAGGCCGCGCTGCCGGGCCTCCAGCTCACCGAGGCCGCCGGGAAGGTTGGCTTCCTGCAGTAGCTTGTCCACCCAGCCGCGCAGGCTCGCGAGCGCCTCGCCGACCCTGACGACATGCCGCTGGATATCGCCGTCGGACCGGCGCAGCATGCCGCCGAGCCCGCCTTGTCCCTCCAGCCTGCGGCTAACCTCCCGGTCGGACTCGCTGATCCGGGCAAGATCGCGGGCCAGCGGGCCGTTGTCCGCCAGGCGCGCGCCGCCGGCCCGCTCGGGCAGCAGTTCCTGGAACGCCCCGTCAAGGCCAGGGCCGGGGTCGCAGATCCGCCGGATGGCGATGGCGAGGGCGCCCGCGAAGGTGGCCGTCTCGTCATCGGACCCGGCGAGCCACAGGCCGGGGCTGGCGGTCCGGTGCGGGAACGCCTCCATGACCTTAAGGACTTCATCGAATACCTCATCGATCACCAGTAGCCTGATCAGCGGGTGCTGCTCGATGGTCGCGGGCGTGTAGCCGGGGTGCTTGTTGGCCTTCGCCGCCTTGGCGACCCGCCAGTCGATACCGGCCGGGCGGCTCACCCACAGCACCGGCGTGCCCTGGTTGCCGCCTAGGTTCCCTGGGAGGTCCAGCTTCCAACTGCCGTCCGGCCGCGGGCCGACCGTGACGCATAGCAGCTTCTCGACCCGGTTGGAGTTCTCGATCTGAGGATAGATGTCAGCGTGCTCGCCGAGCTGGGCCGTGTCGTCGAGCACCAGGAGCCGGTCCAGCCGGGTGGGGGCCGCGTCGCTGTCGATATCCACCAGTTCGCCGGCGACCACTCCGGCCTCGGCCGCGGATTTCCCGGCCAGCGACAAGATCTCAACCGTCATTCGGCTCCGCCGTCTTCCACGGCTTCCTCGAGGACGCTGTCGCCTGCGGCTGCGTCAAGGACGCCGTCGTCTACGGCTTCCTCGAGGGCGCACAGGTTAGCGTAGGGGGAGTCCACGTGCTCGAACTCCTGCTCACGGGCAGCGGGCAGCGTCCGGTCCCAGAACGCCCGCATCTGCGCGGTCCGCGTTTGCTGATTGGCTCCCTGCTTCTGCTTCATCTCGTCGAGGATCTTGACCTGCTTGTCGGCCATGTCCCGCAGGGCCTTGTACAGCTTGTCGGGCCCGCGCAGCGGCCCTCGCACGCCAGCGGGCAACTCGCGCAGCAGCACCGCGCAGAACTGGCGGTGAATGTCGTCGTCGTCCAGTGCCCACAGCTCGTACTCGCGCAGGAGGCTGCCCCACGAGGACGCCTTCATGTGCTGCTGAAGCGGCAAGGTCATGGTCACGCCGCCGTCGAGCCGCACGTTGACCCGCTCAGGGGATGTCAGCGGCCCCTCGATCGTGGCCTTGCCGTTCCAGAACGCGCTCAGCAGCCGGTGCAAGATCTCTACCCGGTTGTGCTCGCGGGTGGCCAGGTAGCCGTAGTCGTAGCCGGTGCGCTGCCGCCATCGCAGCAAATCGGTCGGCCGCGGATTGGACAGGGCGCCGGCCCACAGCCGCAAGACGTCGCGCACCTCGTCTACCTCGGTGACCCCCATCGCGGTGCGGAACAAGACAACCGAGATCGACTCGATGTCGGAGTACCGGAAATCCTCGGTGACCCGGCGTCCTTCTGGCAGGTTGATCGCCGACTTCAGGTAGTGCTCGATGATGTCGCTGCGGGCGCCGGCCGGGTAGGTGATGAGCACCTTCATCGCACCGCTGCCCTGGGGCGTGAAGTCGGCGGGCCGCAGCCCGGCGAGCTTGCCGCGGAACGCTTCCACGTAGTCCGGGTCGATCGTCGCGGCGGTCACGTGCCCGTGCCCGGCCGCCTCGATGAGCAGGTCCTCCAGCCTCGGCAAGATGGGCTGCTCGCCCGGGCTCGCCGCCCGCAGGAATGACTTGATCTCGGTCTTGGCCCGCTCCCTCAGGTAGGAGACGGCATGTTCGGGGGAGTGCTCCACGCTGACCTGGAACGCCTCCGGCCAGGCCTGGCCGCCGATCAGCGCCTGTAGCACGTCGGCGGGGTTGGAGTTCTCCTGGACCGCGTTGGTCTCGGACAGCTTCTTGCGCAGCCGCCGGAGCACCTGGTCGTAGAAATGCTCCATCCCACCGTGCCCGGACGGCAGCAGGTAGGACGCGCCGACGCGCTTGCGGTAGAGCTCATCCGAGCGGCTCACGAAGTCCTCGACGTCGGACCGGGCGAAATCCGTCAGTGCCCGGGTCAGCTTGCCGATGTCCTGCTGGACTCGTTCCATCGGGCGGTTCCACTGGGTGTTGTGCGCGTCCCAGGCCTGCGCCCACGCGACGTTGGTCTGCCATTTGAACCAGTTCGCCTGCTGCCCGCGAGCGCCGGTGGGGATCTCGTCACTCCACTGCATCTTCCGCAAGAAGGACTTGTCCTTCATCTCCGGCACGCCCGGCGGGTTGGCCCCCCACCCCTGCACCGGGGGATGCGGCGCCGCTCGCCGCATCTGCAGGAGGCCGCGGACGCCGCCGCGCTCGATTTCGTCGCGCAGGGCCTGGTGGCCGGTGACGACCCGCTGGAGCCGGAAGATGTCCATCTTGGCCAGCATGTCGTGGGCCGCGCCGTCCGGGTTGAAGTGCGCGACCATCTGCGGGACGTCCTGGGCGAGCTTGTTCCGAAGGGCGTCAATGCCGTTCCGCATCGAGTCGCGGCTCTTATTCAGGGCCGCGGCGATCTCCTTGGCCCCACTCACCGGCCGCTGCTCGGCGTACTCGACGCCGTGCCGGGTCAAGATGGGGTGCACTCCGGACTTGACGAGGAACTCCTCGATCCCCATCCGGGTCGATTCCAGCCTGCCGTCGACGGCCGCGATGTGCTCGATCGCCTCGCGCACCAGCCGCGAGCCGACGATCCCGGCCAGCTCATCGACCGGGATGGTCAGCGACGCGACCAGCGCCGTCGACACGCCCCGGCCGCCGATCCCGTTCTCGGCGGCCACCTGGCGGTCGGCCGCCTCGTTGACGAAGCTGTCCGCGAACGACTGGTTGTGCTCCCCATTGCGGTCGCTGGTCGACATCTCGGTGCCCACCAGCGACAGCACCAGGGACGCGATCGACCGGTGCATGTCCTCTCGCTGCGCCCCCGCCGGCTTGGCGAACAGGAACCCGGTCTGCATCGTGCCCGGGGTCATCACGATCCGGGTGTCGTCGGGGTAGCTGACCGCCACGTCCTCAGCGTTACCCGGCCGCCGGTCGCCCCTGCGGTAGAGCATGGGGTCCGCGTCGGCGCCGTTTTGCTGGTCTACCAGGCGGAACAGGTCCAGCAGCGCCCGGCCGGCGTTCAGCCTCGCGTTCCGCCCGCCGCCCAGTCCCTCTGGGAACGCCGACGGCATCAGCACGAGCGGGTAGATCTTCGAGCGCAGGTTCCCATTGCGCGACAGGGTGTCCGCGATCAGGTGCAGGTAGTCGTAGAAGATCCCCGCACCGGTCCCGCCGGCGACCGAGAACGCGACGAAGACGTCCACGCTCCGCGGCGGCTGGCCGCCCAGGACGCGCAGGTCCTCAGCCGAGCCGGCCAGCTTGCCGACGGCTTCCCGGATGTCCCGCTCGACCGGAGCGGTGCCCTCCAGGAACGTGCCGAACATGGAGGCCCGCCCGATCGTGGGGACCTGGCCCGCGCCCCGCGATAGCGGGTTAACCTTCGGCTCGTCCCGGGACTGGGGCGGCAGCCAGCCCTCGACGACGTCGCTGGCCCGCAGGCGCAGCCGCATGGCGAGCTCGGGATAGCTGACCACGTCGGGGACCAGGCCGGAAACGTAGTGCGCGGTGGGCCGCACTGCGGGGACCCAATCCGGCGGCACCACGCGGGCGGGCATCCGGTCAAGCTCGGCCTGGTTCATGTCGGCGTAGACGAACTGGATGCATGACGGGAGCTGGTAGGGCAGCATGCTGGCCTTACCGCTGCCCTTGATGAAGTCGTGGCCGTCCGGCCCGCAGATCTCCTCGCGCAATCGCCGCTCGAGCTCGGCACCGATGTCGCAGCCGGTACCTCCGAGGCCAACGAACATGACGGGCTGGTAAAGCTTCATATTCCCTCTCCTCTGCCCACTACATCCACGGGTCGTTCGACTGCGGCTGCTGCGGCGGGGTTGGCATGGTGACCGTAGGCGTATCCTCGCTACCAGTGCCATTACCAGTTCCGCCAGGACCGCCAGCGCCGCCGGTCCAGTCACCGGTCCCGCCCGAGCCGGCCCAGTTGCCGGCCGTGCCCGAACCGTTCCAGTCGCCGGCGCCGCCCCCGAAGCCGGAGCCGCTCCAGTCATGGGCCGTCTGCGCGGGATCGGGGTTGCCCTGCGTGCTCGCGCCCTGCGTCCCTGACCCGTTCCACTCGCCGGCGTCCACCATGCCGCCCGTTCCCACCCAGTTGAGGTGGCGGGTGTCGCGGAACGACAGCTCCAGTCCGTGGTCCATGCGCAGCCCGGACCCGTTGACCTCGATGTCGTAGGGTCGCAGGCCAGTGGGCGTCGTCAGCCGGACCTTGCCGCGCCCGACTCGCCGGACCTGGTACAGAGGCGTCGTCGCCCCCCGCGCCGGGTGATCGAGGAACGGGGCATCCGACGCCGCGTCACGGACATCGAAGGGGAACACCTCCGCCCACTGCTCCCCGGGCTCAAGCGCGCGGCCCATCTGCATGCCGCCCCGGCGAAGCTCGGCGACCAGGCCGCGGACATCCTTCCGGTCCCGGTTGACCAGGTAGGCCACGACCCCGGCCAGCAGGAGCAACAGGAGCAGCCCGATGAGGCCGAAGATGACCCACTTGTACTTGTCGAAGAAAGTGGGCGGCGTGGTCACCTGAACCTCAGCGGTGGCCGTGCTGTAGGGCTGGCCGGTGTCAGCGTCGACCGCCTGCACCGCGAGCTGGGCCGGCGCCGCGGTCGCGGAGGGGTCGATGGTCACCGTGAATGGCACGCTCGGCGGGTTGCCCGATGCCGTGGACGGTACTGTGATCGGCGTGCTCGGGGTGATCGTGGCCTTCGTGCCGCTGGCGGTGAGCACTAGCCGCACGTGCTTGGCCTGGCCGCTCTGGTTGGTGAAGTCAACGGTCCCGCCGATGCCCTGACCGACCCGCACGCTGGTGTCGCCCGAGAAGTGCGGCGTGGCGACGAACGACGTGGAGGTGCCGACCGCCACCGTCGCCGGGATGTTCGTCGCGTACAGGCCGTACCCGGACGCCGTCCCGGTGATGGTCAGTGAGGTCGGCTGGCTCGGCGCGGTATAGGTACCCGAGTAGGTGCCGACGCCGTTGGCTGAGACCGGGACCCGCTCCGGGCTGGGCAGTCCCTGCCCGACAGCAGTGACCCCGACCAGCAGGCCACTGAGCGTCTGCGGGTCGGTGATGGGCCCGTCTGGTCCCAGGACCGTGAGCTTGACGGCAATGGGCTGGCCAGGCTTGACGCTGGGGGTAGCGGTGATGATCGCGCGCACCGCGCCCTGCCAGAAGATGGTCGCGCTGACCAGTTGGCTGGCCAGGCTCGGCGGCGCGGTGAGCTTGATGTGCCACGGCCCGACATCGTCCTTGGTGACGTTCGCTATGTGCAGCACCTCAACGGGCGAGGTGCTATCCGCGCCGCTGATCGCCGAGGTGTCGGTCCACGCCGTGCCGTCCGGTTTGGTGAAGGTCACCTGGATGGCGGGATTGACCCGATCGACGCTGATCGCCGCGGAGCTGGCGATAGCGGGAATGTTCACCGACAGGCCATGCGAGACGGTTTCCCTGTCGGTGCTGGTTCCCAGGCAGGCGGCGTCCGCGTACAGCTCGTTGAGGGCGTTGATCGCGTCGGAGGAACTGTTAACCCAGGTCGCGTGCGGCTGGTTGGGGGCCTGCTTGGTGCTGCCGCAGACCGCGGGCGCGCCGCCTGCCGCCATGTGGTTCAGGTATGTCCTGGCATCCGCCTGCGTGACGCCCGTCCCGACGTCGGCGCCGAAGCCGAGTGGCCAGACCTGGACGCCCGCTGCCTTCGAATCGGCGAGTTGCTGGTCGATCGCCGTTTGCTCGCCGGTCTTCCAGTCATTGGTGTACTGCTGGGTGTTCCGGTGCACGTCCACCGCGCCGTCGGTCATCATCAAGATGACCTTGATCGCCTTAGCCGGGGACGGGGGCGTGGCGGTGGAACCATTGCCGAGGTAGCTCATCGCCTGGGTGAGCGCGGCGGCGTAGTCGGTGTCGTCGCCCTCTGCCTCGGTGCGCTTGTGTATCTTGCCGACGCAGTTCGCGAGGTAGTCGAGGTTGGACGCCCCGCTCGCGATCGTGGGCTGGCACACGGCATCGACCGGATTCTGGTTTGGCACCACGTTGTTGACTCCGCCGAACCCGATCACCGTCACCCGGCTCGCTGGGTTCAGCATCGTCTGCACGATCTGGCCGACAGTTTGCTTCTCATCCGCGACGCTCTGCGCTGTCTCGCTGCCCGACTCATCGACGAGCACCGCGATGTCCAGGACAGCGACGCCCGACTGGCCGGTCCCGGAGTCGGCCGGCTGCTGCGAGTTGGCCGCGGTGATCGTCGCCGCCTGCGCGGGAATGATGCCCGGCAAGGCCACGGTCAGCGCGAACAATGCCGCGGTGACCGTAACCATGAGGCGGGAAGCGCGCGGTGGCTGGCTCGCGTGTCCGGCTCCCCCAAAGCTCCAGCCACCCGTGAAATGCGATTTCGGCCCCACAACTACCCCCAACGCCACCTAGCGGGTCCAACTAGCAGATATATAGCGAGCGTTTGCGACCAACGATATCTCCTGATTCAGGTAACGAACCATCATGCCGCTGGAGTTTCATCCGCGCGGAAGAGCCGCGGTGACCGCCCTTAGTACCTGGTCGGCCAATCACCCGCATGGCTTCTTTCACCTCACTCCTGGCTGCCACCCGCCCGCTGCCCGCCAGACACTCGCGCAACTCTCGTCACAAGAGTGTCTCGGCGTAACATGAACTGTCGGACGAAGCCCTGATAGATGGCCCATATCGGTGACGCGCCGGCCCGCCCACCAGACGGCGAGGGCCGTGTTGCGAAAACATAACTTTCGCACGCCAATAGAAAAGGGCTGGAAAAACTCCCTAGCGAATCTCGAAGCGCGCCGAACCCGGGCGGGCCTAACCTCAATCGTTCAGGCATCCTGAGGTCTGGTTACTGATTGTGCCCGCTTCTGTTTTTCGCCGTCATGTCCGTTTTCCTTGTGGGGCTGGGGTGGGCGGTGCGCCCGGTGTGCCCGGGTGTGCACCGGCTCCGACCGTGCCG
>JAICYD010000062.1 GCA_025934375.1 Streptosporangiaceae bacterium
ATCGCCTACGGTACGGAACATGGTGACCTCGATCCCTTCTAGCCCAAGGGGTCGAGGTCATCGTCGCTCACCAGCTGCCATCCGTCACGCCCCAGGGTTTTTCAGGTCGAAGTAGCTAGAGAAGGCCTCGCTCTGTCCCGTCCAACGGGCGCAGGCGCCGGTCTTCATCTGGACAAGATCACTGCGAAGAGCGGCGCTCACCACGCGTACGCTCAACTTAGCGGCGGTCCAGTGGTCAATGACATGGGCTTTAGCTATTTGGCTGCTTGTGCGTAGTTCCTGTTTTTGACTACTGCGGGTAGTTATCTGCCGGAGGGAGTGCCGGAGGCCGGCGTGTCGTGCCGGGGCGGCCGGGTCCACGGTCCGGCGGGGTCCTTTTCCGGGGTGTCTTGCGTGGCCTTCGCTGGTCAGGCTGGGGTGCTGGCCATGGTGATGATGGCGGGGGCGATGCGGGTGACGGTATCTTTCGCGCTCGCGTGCGGGAAGTGCGAGGGGGACTTGGACTTGCGGGCGCGGTGCCGGTCCCGGTCGACGGTGTTGCGGTATCCGGCGATCTCGCTGGTCACTGCCTGGTAGCAGTCACGGCCGAGGCGGATCGCGGACAAGACCGCCCGCAGGGCGCGGGTGAAGGACAGGTCGCGGGGCCGGACTTCCAGGCCGGCGCGCCGTCCCTTCCCTGCCGGGACCGCCGCGCGAGCGGCGTCGAGGACGACGCCGCGGGTCATCGCGGTTCCGGCGGTCCAGGCCGCGATCTCCTGGGCGGCCAGGGCCGGGGAGCAGGAGCTGAGCATCGGCCCGGTGCCGGGGCCGGCGCCGCGTAGCGGCGCCTTCGCCTCCCGCAGCGCGGTCTCGGACCCGTCCCACCGCCGCTTATAGAGCGCGGCCAGTTCCGGGCCGGGATAGTCCTCCCAGTCCATGAGGTCGGTGACCAGGCAGAACATCTCCGGCACCTCCTGGCCTTCCACCGTGACCCAGTACTCGATGACCCGGACCTTCACGGTGACGCCGTCGCCGGACAGCTCCGCCCGGTAGGAGCCGTCCGGCAGGATTTCCGAGGTCCGCTTCAGCGGGATGTCGCTCTTGAGCCTGATCAGCACGTGCGAGGACCGGGTCATCCGGGCGATCCGGGGCGCTCCGTGGTAGTTGCGGTCCATCAGCCAGATCCAGCCCGGATCGAGCAGGGCCGGGTACCGTTCCGCGGCCTCGTCCAGGAGCCCCTGCTCGGAGGCCGCCTTGCCCGTCCCGGCGGGCCCGTACGGCATCGCGAACAGCGCCCGGCACGAGCAGCAGGTCACCGGCAGCGCCCTGGCCTGCGGGAACGGCGACGAATCGTCCCCGGTGCCGACGGACCCGAAGAACGCCCTGTTCGCGGGCGTGTCCGGCATGCGCAGCAGCGTCCCGTCCACCGCCCCGGCCCTCAGCGGGCGCCTCGTCCCGATGGTGACGGCGCCGGGGCAGCCCTTTCCCTGGTGCTCCCGCCAGGCCGTTCCCAGGACGAGGTCCCGCAGTTCCTCCAGCGGGACCGGGCCGAGCGCGCTCCGCCAGTCCCCGGCAGCCCGCGCCGACGCCGGCCGCCACGGCCGCGCCCACGGCACCAGCGCCAGGTCCCCGGCCAGCGCCGCGATCACGTCCCGGGGCCGCGCGTCCGGCATCAGCGTCATCAAGACGATCACCCGGATCATGAACGCCCTGGCCAGCAGCCTCTCCCGCTCGCCCTTCACGAACCGCGCAGCCAGCGGCGCGCGCCCCGCGATCGCGCCGGCGGCACCCGGCCCGGCCTTTTCCTCCAGCGGCCCCAGCGTCGCGTGATGCACGGGACTGCCCTTCGCCCGAACCTGCCCGTCCCTCTTGACCTGGGCTTCCGCGACCGCGACCACCTTGCAGAACACCACGGCGCCGCCCGTGCGGACCTTCTCCGTGCCCCCGATGACCAGCGCGGACCGGTCCGCCTCGCCCAGGTGCCGGCCGTTCTCCAAAGGCGACGCGACCAGCCCGGCCGGCACCGCGATCATCATCCCCCCGAAAACGGGCACGGCACACAAGGAGACAGGGTAAGAAGACACGTGAGGCTCCGGTTGGGAAGAGTAGATCTAGACAATCCCTCTTCTACCCGGAGCCTCGCCCGTCTCGCAGGCAACCGGAGCAACAAGCCCGTCACCAGGAACGATCACGCAGCGCGACTGAGAACGGAACCAGCCCCCAACCGTTTCGCCTTAAAAGCGCTGGCATTGTGCCCCGGCCTGCATGGATGGCGTGCGGGGTAATGCCGCCGTTGAGGCGGACCGCCTCGGTGATGAATCCTTTCGCCAGCTCGCCCAGCTCGGTGGCGTGCACCTCAAAATGAACGGCGCACCTGGAGAAGATATCAATCATCACGTACAGGTGGTAGTACACGCCGCGCTGCGGGCCCGCCAGCTTGGTTATGTCCCACGACCAGACCTCGCTCGGCCCGGCGGCCATCAGCTCTGGTTTCCTGCGAGCTGGGCGGGCGGCCTGCGCGCGGCGCTCGCGGACCTGCCCGGCCTCGCGGAGCAGCCGGTACATCGTGGAGACCGAGGCCAGGTAGGTGCCCTCATCGATCAGGATGGCCCAGGCCTGGCGCGGGGCCTTGTCCCGGAACCGGGGGCTGTCCAGGACGGCGAGCAGCTCGCCGCGCTCGCCGGCGGACAGCGCGTTCGGCGGGGCCGGCCGCCGTTCCCGGCATCCCTGCCGGATGCCATTGCGCCTGCGGTAAACGGTGGCCCGCGACTTCCCGGTGAGCTCGCACGCCCTTTTCACGCCGGTTACCGGCTCCAGCTGGTCGAATGTGTCCTCGCTTACCTGGCGGACGGCGGCGGCGAGTCCGCGCTCTCGGAGAGCAGCTCCAAAAGCGCAAACGCTTTTCCCATGATGTCCAGCGCGGCGCGGGTCTGGCCGAGTTTCGCCTCCGCCTTCGCCAGCCGCTTACGCAGCCGCTCATTCTCCGCCGCCATTCCCGGGTGGCCCTTATCCGCGACCGCGCGAGCAGCAGCAGGAACCGCGGCTGGTGATGACTTCAGCGTCCCGGAATCCCGTGCCTTGCGCCAGTAGCTGATATGCGAGTCATAAAGGCCCTCGCCGCGCAGTAGCGCGCCCTTCTCGCCCGGCCCGGTCGCCGCGTCGTACTTCCCGATTATCTCCAGCTTGTACGAGGCGGTGAAGGTGCGCCGCTTCGGCTGGGACGACCGCGGGCCGCCCGCCTGGGCCGCCCGGCGCCCGGCCGGGGTGTCCTGCATGTCTGAGCTAGTCATGGTCACTGTCTGCTGATCCCGTCTAGCCCTCAAGTTCCACCAGTAACGGTTACCCCTGGTGTCTCACCTGATCCTGACACAGAGGGTCCCGACTTCACGCGCTCCAGGAAGAGCATCGAGTGCAGAGGTTCCCAGTCAGTTGGATGCGCCGGGTGCTCCGCCGCGAGCTTGGCACCTTGCCGGTGCCCGGCGAACTGGACCGTGACGGTCGGGTCCCGGAGACTGGGGCTTACCGATTCGCCGCTGGCGCGCGCCCTGTCTTGGACAGTCTCGTCGTTACGCTCTACGGGCGCACGCGAGCCGAGATGCTGATGGGATTCCCGGCCGCACCGTTCGTCTTGCCGCTGGCCACGGATGACGTCGCCCGGTTCCTGGACTACGGGAACATGCGGCCGGACCACAAGATCCGGTTGAGCCGCGCCGGACAGGGAGCTGAGGCAGAGTGGCGGATATCGCCTGCAGCGCAGCATGACGGCCTGGCGTCTGGAGATCGGGAAGGCTACCGGCTGACATTCAGCCTTCCCGAGCACCTAGAGTCCTGGATCAGCGAGCACGAGAAGCACCGCACCAGCCGTATCCGGAAGGTCAAGCAGCGGTTCCTCTCGGACATCGTCATCTACCGGATGGAAGGCGACAGCCTGCAGACCTTCCAGCTCCAGTACGAGCCGGGTGAGTTGGACCGCCGACGGCACAACCGAGGCTGAGCCATGACCACCACGAGCAAGCTTCCTGCCCGGGTGGTGATGCTACGGTCACCCCGGGCCGTTCGGGCGCATGACGTATGTAAGGCGCTGCGCACGGCGCGGCTGTTGTACCCGGCTTCCTGAAGGATCCGGGCTGCGTCCAGGATGTGGCCGGGGACCGGTTCGCCAGGGTTGATCAGGCCGGTGGCGGCGTATGCCTCCAGGCGGAGTGCCTCGCCCGCGAGCATGGACAGGATGCGGTCGGCTTGGATGCCGCCTGTGAGGTAGTCATCGAAGCTGACCTGCTCGGATGTGATAGCGACGCTCTTGTCCGGCCAGCGGCGGCGGGCGGTGGCCAGGGTCCGCCGTTCGGCGTATGGCTTGTTGACCGCGAGGAAGGACTGCGGGTCCATGCCGAGGTCGCGGAGCAGTTCGGCGGACAGCCAGAAGTTCTCGCTGGTGTTGGATGCCAGCCGTTCCAGCGCGATGGCGTCTTTGGGGACGCCGCGATCGAGCAGCACGTCGGCGATGGCGTCGGCCTCGGTGGGGAAGTCGCTGCCGTCCGGGACCGCGCGCGATCCGCCGGAGACCACGATGAACGGGACGGTCCCATCCTGGTACAGGCCGGCGGCCCGGGTGGCGACACCGATGTCGTGGCCACCGAGGACGAGCAGGCACTCGGCGGGCCGGATGGGATCGCCGAGCCGCAGGTAGTCCCAGAGCGTCCGCGCGTGGCGCAGGTCGGCGGCGGCTGGCATCAGTGCCCTTCGGTCTGTGCGAGGGTGCGGGCAGCGATCAGCTTAACGTGACTGTGGGCGTGGGGGGCGAAGCCTGGGTGGGAGTGCTCGGCGCGGTTTCGTTCATGGGCGCACAGCAGGATGCGCCAGCTCTGGTAGAACCGCTCGACGGTGCCGCCCTCGTCGTCGGGGAAGACGGGGATCGCTGCGTGCTCGGCCGGGACGGGCGTGGCGGTGCTGAAGACCGTGACCGCGTGCACGGCGTCAGGAGCGCTCGCCAAGAGGACGCGGCGCAGCACGCTCTCCTTGTCGCGGACGTAATGCAGGGACCCGTTCATCAGCACGAGGTCGTAGGTCGCTCCGGTGAGGGCGGCGGTCTCGATCGGCTCGTTTCGCATGCTGACGGAGACGCGTGTCGGCAGGCATCGTCGCCGGGATCGTCGCGTGGCGTTCGCCCTCCGGGGCGAACGAGGATCGCAACATGCTGACCATCGCGCTGTGGATGATCATGCGCCTGCGTGGTGGCGTTCGCCTTCCGGGCGAACGAGGATCGCAACATCGGGATCGTGGAGATGGCGAGCCGTCACGTCCGAGCGGCGTTCGCCCTCCGTGGCGAACGAGGATCGCAACGATCATGATGAGCACGGCCCGGGGCGCGCGGTCTCGGTGGCGTTCAGCCATTGCGCGATTGCCTGGCGATGCGCGCGGCGAGGTTGACGGCCCGGCCGTAAACGGTTGAAGGTGCCAGGGTGCGGTCTGGCGCTCGCCGCGCTGGATGCGGCCACGGCTGGGCTACCAGGCGATGGTGAGGACGGTGTCCGGCCGGGACAACCGGGTAACGCCTGGCGTGGTGCCGGGTTCGGCGGGTGCCCGGCTGGCGGTGATGGCGGGCTGCGCGGGGCGCAGCCGGTGCCATTGCTGGAGAAGGCCGAGCGCTACCGTGGCGAGCCGGGCGCTGTCGGGGCCGTGGACGGTGAGGCCGAGTTCGTTGGTGTTGTCATCGATGGGCCGGGCGATGATGTAGGCGAGGGTGCCGCCCTGGTAGAGGCTGGCTCCGGCCCAGCGCATCGCGGGGTTGGCTAGTCTGCGGGCGCGGGCCTCCTTGGTGACGGTCAACCGACTGAAACTGGCTCCGGTGGCCCCGGTGACAGTGGTCGCAAGCCAGAGGTCGAGGTGCTCGGCGGGCTCGTCGTGGCGGACAGGGATGCCGGTCCAGTGCTCGGCTGCCGGGTGCGTGAGGGCCTGCGCAAGCGCGCCCGCGTCGGGCCTGTCGGCGGCGGCGACCTTGAGGACGGCGTCGGCGGCCAGGGTGATGCGCTGCTCGGCGTGCTCGGAGCTGCCGCGCATCGGGACGAAGCCACACACCGCAGCCGAGGTGGAGACCAGGGTGCCCGGGGCGACGCGACGGAGCCCGATGGCGCGGGTGAGGCCGCTTCCGTGCAGCCGCACGGGGACGACGATGCGCCCGTCGGGGGCGAGCTGATCCCACCAGGCCGGGGAGATGTCCCATGCCTCGGCGGTGACGATGATCCTGTCATAAGGGGCCTGCCCGGGGTGGCCGAGGGCGCCGTCGCCGCACAGGACGTGCACGTCCTGGTAGCCGGCGCGGCCGAGGTTCGCCGCGGCCTCGGCGGCGAGGTCGTCATCCAGCTCGATGGTCACCACTGTCCCCGCGGGGCCGGTGAGCTCGGCGAGGAGCGCGGCGTTGAACCCGGTGGCCGCGCCGATCTCCAGTACCCGCTGCCCGGGCTGCACCGCGAGCTGCTCGAGCATGGTGGCGACCAGCTTCGGGCTGGACGCCGATGACAGGGACGTGCCGTCCGGGGCGCGGCGGGTGACGACCGGGCTGCGGCTGTAGGCCTCGTCCAGCTCGGCGCCCGGAAGGAACAAGTGGCGGAGTACTGTGCGGAACGCGGCCTCGACCTGCGGGGTCTGGAACGTCCCCCGGCCCTTGATGTAGTCGGCCAGCGCGTCGCGCAGCCTTGCGGTCTTGTCCTCGTCGCTGAGGCTGGCGGCGGTCACGGGGGTGAGCCTAGCCGGGCGGGCGGTCTCCGGGGACGAGGTCCGGGCGGTGTCGTCCATGTGCCCTTCGGGAGGGCCGAAGATGGCCTGGCACCCCGCGGCCGTGAGCATGTGCTGGTCGGCTGCGGATACTCCGTGGCGGTTGAGCAGGAACAGCAGGTGGTGCGCTAGCACTGCCTGCAGCCCTCGTTCCAGGGTGCCGTGGCCGGACAGCTCGGCGAGCTTGCGGCCTGCGTCCTCGAACGCGCTGGCCCAGTCCGGCGATGCGTGCAGCGGGCTTTCTTGCGTGTCGGTTGTGGCGGTCAGGAGGGTCAGCATGGCGTCGACTGTCGATGGTGACGGTCCGGGGCCGTGGCCGTCATCGCGGTGCGCGGCCAGCCGTGCCAGCAGTCGCCCTGCTCGTACCCGTCCTGCCGGGCAGCGCGGATCATTCGGGTGGCGAGCACGACCGGCAGCTCACGGTGAAGATCCCGGCCGTTTCGGGTGATGTGGCTGAGCAGGCGGTGGCTGTCGGCGTGGAAGCCGGTGCGCGATGTCCATGCCGGCCGGGCCGCCGAACGCGCGGGTCTCCGGCTCGTAGATCGTCTCAGTGACCGCGCGGACGCCGGGGACGCGCATTCAGCGGGCAGCCGGGCCGGCAGCTGGCGGGGACTAGGCGAGAAATCGGACGGTATCTTTGTCGGCCGGGTACTCCACAGGCGCCGTGGCGGCCAGGCGCGCTGGATCAGCGTCGGGCCAGGGGAAACGTGGCCGGTCGTCCACAGGCGCGGGGGCGTCGGGCGGGGTGATGTCCACAGTCGGGGCGGACTTGCTCCCATAGCGATCCACAGGCCGCGAGCGGTAGCTTTCTTCGCGTCTTGCCTGGGTGGGAGTGAGCGCCGGCGCTGCTTCAGTGCTAGTGGCCGCGGTTTCTTCGCGGGTCCTCCTGCCCTTCGTGTCGGCGCGTGCCGGTCGGGAGGGGATATGGACATTCGGGGTGGGCAGAAGCTGGCCTGGGAGAACAAGGTCGTGAAGGGGTTCAACACGACTGACGTTCCGCTGGAGTTCTGCTTGCTGCAGGGCGAGGTTGCCGAGGCGTTCGACGCGTGGCGTAAGGGGCGCGGCAGCGTGGGCGAGGAGCTCGCGGACGTGGCCCTGTTCCTGTTCAGCCTCGCCGAGATGACCGGCGTTGACCTGCAGGGCGAGGTGGAGGCGAAGATCGCCAGGAACGCGGCGCGGGCCTACACCCGACTGCCGAACGGCGTGCTGGTCAAGGACGTACCCGTACCCGCTGAGTGAGTCCCTGCCACAGCATTGCCCGTGACGGCGCTGGCTGCTAGGCGAGCGGGTCCGTGCTCGCAGTGTCGATGGTGATGACCGGCGCGCTGCCATCGAACAGCGTGAAGGCAGCGTGGTAGGCGTCGATGATGGCACTCACCCGGGCTGGTGGCGGGGCCGTGCCGTCGCGGGACCTCAGGCGGCGCATGATGGCGTCCGGATTCCCGGTGAGGTGGACGAGCGCTCCGTCCCGTCTGGCTACGCCCCTGGCCAGGTCGATGGCGGCTGCGGCGGTGATGCGAGATCCGCCGTGGAACAGCGGCCCGTAGACGAGCTCGCTGATGAAGCTGCGGTCGAGCACGATGCGCCCCGGCGTGGCTAGCAGATGGCGGTAACGTTCAGCGAGGTCGGTGCCGTCCGGGGTCCGGCCGGAATGGATGACCACATGGCCGCGCCGGTCGCGAAGGAGTTCCGCGAGGGTCGTCTTGCCGGTGCCGTCGCAGCCGTCGAGCACGACGACGGGATAGGCGGCCAGCGCCCCGATCAGGTCGGCGAGCAAGGCAGGGCGTCCATGGCTGCGCTGAACTGGTCGGTGCCAGAGAAGCGCGCGGTGATGGCGTACTGGATCATGAGGTTGCGCCAGTTGGGCTCGCGGCTGTCCGCGAGGGTCTGCCAGGTTCCGGTGCAGGCCGCTAGGACCGGGCGTCCCGCTGCAGCGTACGCGCCGGTTACCAGCGCGGCCCCTGGAGGGGCTTCGGGGCCCCGCGCGTCGATTACCGCAAGGCAAGCTGCGGTTGCTGCTGCCCAGTCCGCCCGCGCGGCCTGGGCTTGGTCGGCTCTGGCCTGGAACCTGCGCGCCATGTGAACGCGCCAGCCTCGGGCGCGCATTTCACGGTCGATGTCTTCCCACATGTGGTCGTCCAGGTAAGGCGACGGCTCAATGTAGGCCAGGTCGCCGCGGCGTGAGGGCCGGCGATCGGCGATGGCTGGGTCCCTGGCCGCCGCTAGCAGTGCGGTCGCTGCCTGGTCGGCTATCGAGCGGACGGGCGTCAGGTTCTGGCCCAGGAAGGCGCGGAACCGGTCCCCCGCCGGCTGCTGGTGCTCGTCAGGCCGGCCGAGTCGGTGCGCCCTGATGACGCTGGATGCGAGCTGGTCCAGGAGAGGGTCGGGGAAGGTGAACTGGGGACCTGTGGGGGCAGGAGCGTAGGTCTGGAAGTCGGTGCTGACCAGGACAACGGGGATCTCTGAGGCGGCGGCGAAGCCGATCTCCATGCATACTCCGTCGTCCAGGCTCGGCCCGTGCAGCACCGCGATCATCCCGGAGGCGCGGCGCAGCCGGGCGCAGTCGAGTTCGAACAGCAGGCGGCCCTTGCAGTCCGAGGCGAGGTTCTCCTCGTCGGTGTCGCAGAACGGGAGGAACACGTCGTCCGCGCCTGCCACGAGGGCGAGCCGACTCGCGAGATAGGCGCCGAGCGCGCGGTCGTGGGCCGCGAACAGCCGGTGGGCGATGTAGTACAGCGCCATGTCATCCCTCCCCTGCCGGGATGGGGAGCCCGGGCCTGGTCACCGCTTCGGAAGCCGCGGCTACCGCGACGTGTATCGCGTCATGGTCGCTGAGGCCGTGAGCCATTCCTGCCAGGAACGTCCCGGCGAGAGTGTCGCCCGCGCCGGTGACCTCGATGGCGCTGACATCTGGCGGCGTGGCGGACGCCGCCCGTTGCCCGCGGCGCAGGACCACCGCAGGGCGCGGGCCATCGGAGACGACAACCAAGCGGAGGTCACGGAGACTGATGGCCTGGGACAAGATGACGAGCTCGGCGGCATTGACGAACACAGCGGTCGCGCGGGGAAGAGCCGCCAAAACGGCCGGGATAACCCGGCCGGCGCTCGCGAGGTGGAAGTCGGCGCTGAACGGCGTCTCCGTAGCGGCCAGGCGATCCAGGATTAATGGCGCGGCCAGGGGCCGGCGGCAGCAGACGTGCCAGGCCCGGCGTGTTCCGAGCAGGCTGAGCGCGTGGCCGGTAAGCGCTGCCGACACGCCGAACGAGGCCGTGGTGCTGGTGACCTGCCCAGCCTCGTCGTAGGTCAGGCGGAAGGCGCATGAGTCCCCCGGGACGACCTTCACGAAGGACAGGTCCACCCCGGCCAGCCGGGGATCAGCCGTGATCCACTCCAGATCGGTGCCGATGACCGCTACGGGTACCGCTGGCAGTCCGGCGCGGGCAGCCGCCAGGGCCACATGCAGCGCCGCCCCGCCGAGCAGCTTGGTGGCGTAGCCATCGGGGTATGCCGCGAGATCACGAGAGATGTTGCCGATGATCCCGGGCGTTCCTACCGGGCGACCGGGAGTTAACTGGTAAGGCATCCGCAGTCCAGAAAGACATCGCAGGCTGGCCGGAGCTGGCACAGCCCCGGCCCCGGTCGGTTGAGGTACAGGCGCTTGAAGTAGATGAGGGCCAGGTGCACGAACCAGGTCGGGTCCGCGTCGTCCGGGATGCGCACCTGATAGCCGAGGTGCGCGAGCAGGTCCCTGTACCGGCTGGCCATCGCTGTCGTGCCGGCTTCGAGGAGCTCGCGGAACTGCTCGTGCGCGATCGGCCCGGTGCTGAGGCGGACGCCAAGGAACGGGGCGAGCTTGCTCACCATCCCGGAGTCCACCGGGATGATGCCACAGTGATAGCCGCGCGCGTACAGCGTCGCGCACTGGGCGACCTTGTAGCCGGCCCCGTGGATGTTCTCTGCGAACAAACGGACCAGGTCCCCGGCGTGCATGCCGGGCAAGTCCGTGCCGGAGGCGTCCGCCTGCCCGAGGAACCCGGCGAGCGAGCGGAGGTAGCCGACCCGGGAAGCGGCCAGGCCCAGCGGGCGGACCAGTGCGGTGGCCTCCCGGTCGTCTAGGGCCGTCAGCTTGCCCCAGCCGAGTGAGTCGGCGTGTGCGACCACGCCGGAGTACGTCCCGATCATGGAGTACGACACGCGGGTACTCCACCCGGCGACCGCCATCCGCACTCGCCAGTCAGAGACCGAGCGCGGCCACCAGCGGTTGTCGTCGTGATTGGCCTCCACCGCGGCGCGGACATCGGGCCGGCTGGCGGCGCGGGACACCAGCGAGTAGAGCCGCTCGGCCAGCTCAGGTGCGAGATCAGTCGGCATTGGCCTCCTTCTCCGTCAGCGCGTGCAGCCCGATCGCCAGGTTCGATGAGATCACTGGCTTCCCCAGGCCCTGCCGCAGCTCCGGGATCAGGTCAAACGTCGGCCACCCGGTGCAGGACAGCATGATCGCGTCAGCTTCGTCTATCGCAGCACGGCTAACGCTACGGATCAATTCCTTAACCTGCCGGCCGGTGATCGTGTCGTAACCATCGTCAAGGCCAAGGCACGACCAGGCCGTGACGATGACTCCTGCGGTGTTGAACGCCGCGGCTTCAGCGGCGGTCACCTCATCCGGGTAGGGCGTGAACAAGACGATGCGGCTCGCGGAAAGCTCCGACAGCGCGGCCATGATCGCGTCGAAGGCGCTCACCAGGCTGATGGACACGGCGTCTCCGGCCTGCCTGGCAAGCTCCGGGTACATGAACGCCGCCGACGTGCACGCGAGGTAAGCCCGCCGCAGCGGCAGCGCCGCCAGCTGCGCGAGCGCTCCGGGTACAGCGCTGAGCATCCCGGTCAGGAACCGCTTGTCCAGTCCCGTGGTCCGGGACTCGGGAACCAGCCGCGAGTAGTGCCAGGCCACGCCTGACCCCGTCACGCGGTGCAGTTCGGCCTCGACGACCGTGTTAGCCCACGGCACCAGCACTCCGACGTGCTGCGGGCCATGGTCGCCGCCTGCGCTGTTCACGCCGCGGCCCTTGCCTCGCCTTGGCGGGTCCCGTAGACGTAGCGAGGCTCGTGACCCGTGACCACCAGCTCCGCGTCCTCGAAAAGCGGCCGGACGGTACCAGGCTCGACGACCTGGATCGAGTACGAGCCGAGCCGCCGGTGCCAGGTCCCGCGACCAGTCACGAAGAACGAGTGCAGGCCGGGGATCGCCATTCCCGCCGGGTACACCCGCTGCTTCATCGGCTGGTCGAACACGTAGGAGACGTCGGCCTTCCAGGAAGCGAAGTGATCGGCTGACGGCGGCAGGGCGGCAGGCAGCCCCGCGGAGAGCGCCGTGCCGGGGTACGCGTGCGCCGGCCGCACGTTGACCCGGTGGCACAGGTAGCCGGCGTCCAGGATCCGCACCAGCCAGGACAGGTTCTCGTAGTGGCTGCGGTGCGTCTCGCCCGGCAGCCCGTAGACCAGGTTCAGGCCCGGCAGCAGCGCGGGCAGCCCGCCCGGCCCGGCGCGCGCGCCCGCCTCGTTGATGTTGGCGACCGCGCGCAGCAAGATCTCCGGAGTGCACGTCAGCGCGTTCGCCCCGATCACCGCCGGGTCGAAGCTCTCGATCCCCATCGGTGCGCAGTTCCCCTCCGTGCAGTACCGGGCGACCAGCCGCGCGATCATCGCCCCGGACCGCGACGCCACGGCCAGCGGGTCGGCGTTGTCGATGTGCAGCACCTCCAGGTCCGGGCACGCCTCCCGGACCCCGGCCAGCAACCGTTCGATCGCCGCCACGTCGCGGTTCAGGTAGGAGAAGAAGCACGTCTGCTGGCCGAGCCGGAAGTTCCGCACCCCAGCCACGTACAGCAGCCTGATCTCCGCCATTACGTCCGCCTGGCCCCGAAAGCTGACCAGCGGGCTCTTCACCGGCTCATTGCAGAACGAGCAGAACCTCCGCCGCGTGCACCCCCGGTACAACTCGACCTCCGCCACCGGCCGCCACCTGAGCTGCGCGACCAGGCTCGCATACGACTCCCGGTCGGCCGCCAGCCGCTCATACGGCGCAGCCCTCCTGCTGCCCGCCAGCAGTTCGCCGGACGTAACGGTGTGAGTGTGCAAGGCGTCGAATCCGCCTAGGGTCGGCTGAGGGCCAGCCAGCAGATGGGATGCCAGCGGCCCGACAAGAACGCGCGTGCCCCGGATCAATCCGAGGACGCTCGCGATCTCCTCGGCTGACCCGTTACGCGCCTGGAGGTGCACCGAGGGCACTGCGTCGCCCGCGATGACCACCACCGCCTCCGCGTCCGCCAGGATTTGCAGCGCACCGCCGCGGTTGGCGGTTGCCGAGTAGGTCAGCTGGTCAGACAGCGGCTCGGTCACGAACGGCGCACCGCCATTCCAGCACCATCGCACGTCATCGATCGTCAGGTAGCGCACATCAGCATCCGGGTACGCGGTCCTCAGCGCGCTGAACGACTGGCGGGCGTACGCCGAGAGGTACGGCGGGACGCCAAGACCGCTCGGCTCCACGGTGTAGCAGTCAACGATCGCAGCAAGCCGTCGTCCCATGCGACCTCCTCGGCACTTATGCGCCGGTCATTCTGCCCGGTGTAACTCACTGAACTCATAGGGTTATCGTCCGCCCTCTCTTACGAGCATCGGCCAGGATATGCGGATTGTCATTAGTTGCTGCTAGCGAAATTGAGATGGTCTCCCCAGAACAGCTGTTGAGGCGACTGAAGCCATAACACGTGTTGGCCCGGGGACCGGGGACGCGCAGCGGCCCTTGCTGGTGCGAGCGGCCGGCATGAGATGCCCGCCGGCTCGTAAGCGCACGGGACGCGGCTTGCACGCCACACCGGCCAGGATCCGGCCAGCCTCTCGAGGTCCCGGGCAGAGCGTCGGCTTGCCCGGGTACCAGTCCCTGGCGTCGGCTAGCCCCGGCGGGTCGATGATGTCGAGGCCGTCGAACAGCGCGGCGACCTGGCCGGGTGAGTGGTTGTACAGGGTGGCGGGCGTGTACTCGCGCGCGAGCGCCTCGCCCGTCTCCTGGTCTCCCGCCCCGACGGAGACGACCGCATAGCCCCCGTCCGGGAGCCAGTTCGCGTACTCCCGCATCAGCTTTGCGGCGGTGCCGGCGTCGAGGAAGTGCAGGACAAGAGCGAGGATAAGCCCGGCCGGCTCGCCGGGGCGGATCAACTGGCGAGTGACGGGATGGCCGAGAATCGTGTCCGGCTCGCGGAGGTCGCCCATGATCGCATCGACGCCCTGGCCGGACAGCAGGACCTTCGCGTGGTTCACGACCACCGGGTCATAGTCGACGTAAACGACGCGGCACGATGGGTCGATGGCCTGGGCGGTCTCGTGGGTGTTCTGCACGGTTGGCAGCCCCGACCCGATGTCAAGGAACTGGCGGATGCCCTGCTTAGCCAGCCATGCCACGGCATGGGAAAGGAACTGGCGGTTCTCCCGGGAGAGCCTGGCCATAGGCGGCCAGATCGCCAGCAGCCGGTCGGCCTCGGCGCGGTCAGCGGCGAAGCTGTCCTTTCCGCCTAGCCAGTAGTCGTAGACACGGGCGATGTTCGGCCTGGACGTGTCCAGCAGGACCTGCCCGGGCGCAGTTCTCGCGTAGCCGCTCACCATGGTTCTCCGTTCCGGCTCTCGTGGGCAGTGGTCCCAGGACGCCGATGCCGCCATCGTTGAGGTTCGCGAGCTGTCGCGCTCCTAAGAGCAGGCTGCCCTGAAGGGGGCAGGCCGGTAAATGGCTTTGCGGGAATTTGCGAAGGACTTAGCTCAGGGAGTTGATCGCGCAGGTAATCCGTGAGCGGGCCTCGGGGCCGTACACGGCGATCCCGGCCAGCTGGTCGAACGCCCGCAGGTAGGCGACGACCTCGCCGGGCACCGTGATGGTGAGCTGCGCTGTCAAGGTCTCCACGTGCACGCGGGCGTCATCGAAGACCGTGAACGCCTCTAGTGTCCACATGGGCCGGGCCTCCGCCGTGAAGGGGACTATGCCGAGCTTGACGCCCGGCAGCGCGGTGACGCTCATGAGGTGGCCGAGCTGCGCGAGCATGACCTCGTTGTCGCCTACCCGGTACCGGAGCACGGACTCCTCGATGAGCATCGTGAAGCGGCGGCCCTCGGAGCCCACGATGCGGTTGCGGCTCATCCGGGCGCGGACGGCCTCCGCGACGTCGTCCGGCGTGTCCTGGAACGCCGTGATCGCGGACATCAGCGCCGTGGCGTAGCCCGGCACCTGGAGGAATCCCGGCACGACCGTTGACATGTAGACCTTGAACTGGCGGGTCCGCTCGTACAGGCTCCCGCGCGTCTCCTGCAGGCGGCGCATCCCCGTCCGGTGCAGCCGCTTCCACTCCATGTACATGGAGTCGGCCGCCCGCGACGCCGCGATCAGGTCCACCGCCAGATACGGCACCCCGCAGGCCTGGCACCAGGTCCTGATGTCGGAGTCGCTGGGCGCCTGCTTCGCCGTCTCGATCCGGCTGGTCTTGGCCTCGTGCCAGCCGGCGGCGGCCGACATCGCCACGCCGGTCAGCCCCGAGTCCAGGCGGATGTCGCGAAGGCGCTCGGCTAGCTCCTGCCGGGCGCGCTGGACACTGGAGGACGGCGATACGGCCACGTCAAGCGGGCCGGTAGGCCGCGTGCGGGACCGCCCGCTCCCAGACCGCCTCGAACGCCGCCGCGCACATCCGGATCACCGCGGGATCGGTGACCAGCTCGTCCTGGACGATCTCGCCGTCGCCGGAGAAGTGATGGAACCGGATGAGGCGGTCGTCGAAGAGCCAGAAGTCGTTGGCCGGGATGCACAGGTCCGACGCCAGCCGGCGGGGGAGCCAGCGCACGTCCTCGCCCGCCGCGATGTTGGTGGTGTCGGTGATGTGGTGCTCGAACCTGATGTAGTCCGACAGCGGCTCGGAGACGACCCGCGCTCGCCGGAACCGCACGCCGCGGGTCACGTGGACGCGCACCAGGTCACGCCAGCCGGGCAGCGCCGGCTCCGGGACTGGCCTGCCCGCGAGCCAGCCCTGGAACAGCGGGTCAGACGGCGTGTAGGCGTCCCGCGTCTCCAGGTGCACCGCCGAGGTCGTCGCCGCCGCGATCAGCTCGCTGAACGGTGGCACCGTGGCCATTCACCGCCTCCTGGATGATCGCCCGCATCCGGGCCGGGAGCCGGACCACCGACTCGTTGTCCGCTATCGGGCTGTGCCCTGCGATGGCCGCAAGCGTATCCGGGTCCGTGACCGTCCAGCCCTGGAGCAGGAAGTCGCCGGTCTCCTCATCGATGAACACCGCCGGGCAATGGTCGCCGCCGGTCTCCGGGTCGATGCCGATGAACTCTAGCGCCATGAGATGCTCCTTGGCTCGTCTCGTTGCGCATTTTTGCGCACCATCTTGAGCGTGAGCTCTGGTGCCCGTCCCGTCAAGGGCGTAGTCTTCCCGTTCGCGCGGGAATGGCTGCAACCTGCCGCGTGCCCTCGATTGCCCGCGGATGCGGACTTCCCGCCCAACGCCACAGCCTGCACGCTGGACGCGCCCCGCATCCCCAACAAGCACCGGAAGGGTCCCGTGGACTCCCTCGCCGCAAGCCGCGTCCATGACGCCATCGACAGCACGAGGCCGCACCCGGCCCGCATGTACGACTACTACCTCGGCGGCAAGAACCACTGGCAGGCCGACCGGGATGCCGCCGAGAAGGTCCTCGCCGTCGCCCCCGAGGCCCGCGACATGGCGATCGTCAACCGCGCCTTCCTAACTCGCGCGGTCCGCTACCTGGCCAGGGAAAAGGGCATCGCCCAGTTCCTCGACATCGGAACCGGCATGCCCACGTCCCCGAACGTTCACGAGACAGCCGCCGGCCACGTCACGAACCCGAGGGTCGTCTACGTCGATAACGACCCGGTGGTCCACGCGCATGCCAACGCCCTGCTCACCGGCACCGGGTCCACGAAGATCGTCCTCGCCGACCTCCGCGATCCCGCCACGATCATCACGGCAGCCAGCGGCTTCCTCGACTTCAGCAAACCCATCGGGCTGCTCCTAATCGCGGTCTTGCACTTCATCCCGGACGAGGAGGACCCACGGGGCATCGTCGCGCTCCTCCGTGACGCCCTCTCACCGGGCAGCTGCCTGGCCCTTTGCCACGGCACGGCCGACTTCCACCCGGCTGAGGTAGTCGGCACCGCGACCGCTGCCTACGACGGCGCGGCGGCTCCCCTGGTGCTGCGGCCCCGTGACGAGGTCGGGCGCTTCCTTGACGGCTTCGCTGTCGAGGAGCCCGGCCTGGTCCAGGTTCCTCTCTGGCGGCCGGAGGCCAGGATCAGGCCGAGGGACCTGGAGAAGATCGGCATGTACGCGGCGCTCGCCGTGAAGGACTGACCGCCCGCCGAGCCTCCAGGCCTCTTTTATCCTGAACGGATAGTGGCTTCTCCGCCGTCCGACCCCTGGCCGTCGATCGTGGATGACGCCCGCTGACGTCAGGCGGGACCGCCGGGCAGGGCATGCAGTCCGGCGGTCACGCTGTCGCGGCCGAACTCCTCGATCCGCTCATCGAGTTGCCGTGCCTGCGCCGACCCGCGGAAGACGGGAGCGGCAAGCTCAGTGCGGATTAGCCGCAGTCTCGTCATCACGGACGTGATCCGTCGTGCTGGCGGAAGTGACAGCGCCGGTTCGATTGCGGCGACTGCGCCGTCGAGTGCTCCTGCGCGCAGACGCAACGCGGCCAGGTCGATGCTGGCCATCGCTTTCGCGCCGAACCAGTGGTGTTCTCCCGGCTGCGGGCCGGCCTCGTAAAGGCTGATTGCACGCTCGATTTCGGTGGCGGCGTCGGCTTCCGCGCCACGGATATCGGCCAGTGCGGCACCTGCGAAGCAGTGATGTGTTGCCAGGGAAACCGCGTACTCGCCCCCGATGTCGAGCAGTTCATCGCGGTAGTCGACTGCGCGGGCCTCGTGCGCGGCACCGATCGCCCTACGTGCTGAATTGGCGTCGCCGAGAGTTGCGGCGGCACGAGCAACCTTCAGGTGCAGGTCGGCGGCCGTCGGCCCGCTCGTAAGGTATTGCAGGCCATCAGCGGCTAGATCGCGGCTGCGCAGTGGCATGCCCTGCCAGTAGGCCATCGTGGACAGCTGCACACGGAGCGCCGCGAGTAGCGGGCGGTGGTCAATGGCGGTGGCATATACCCAGCCCGACCTGATCAGCTCCTCGGCGGAGTCAGGGTAGTCGAGGCGGCTCGCTGCCAGGCCCATCAACCCGTTGAGCACGCCGAGGATGAAGTACAGGTCTGCCTGTTCAGCGGGCCACAGGTGGCGCTCAAGCACCTGGAAAACGCGCTCGCGGACCCTGCGCAGGTCCATGAAAACCATGAGCGGCTCGCCCGTGTCGGACAGGTGAGACAGCCGGACGAGGTCGGCCTGCAACTGCTCCAGGGTGGTTTCGCCAATTCCGTGCTCTTCGGCCCGAGCAGCGTGATCGCTGCCCTCGTGTGCCGCCATCAGTACCTCATGTGCAACCGTGGACTGCCTGATTCCAGGCGCTTCTATCCCACGGTAGGCGACAAGATCCAAAGACGGCATACCCGCCCCGGCGCGCAAGCCGACGGCAGGCTGGATACCTGCGGGGTCAGTTGCCGGCTGCTGCTGCCGTCCGAACTGTGCGGGCCTGATGCCGAGGGCGCGGCAATACAGGAGCCGGTACCGCTCGGAAAGTTCAACCTGGCCGGCTTCCCAGCGGTAGACGCTCTTGCGGAGGTTGTCGGCGGTCGGCATGGCATCGCCAGCATCTCTGGCGGTGGCGATGAGCCTGCGTGCCATGTCGGATCGTGACCAGCCGCGCTCCTCGCGCTGGGCGCGCAGCCAGGTGCCGAGCTCGGTGTTCATGCCGTTCCTCCGCGTTGGTGTCGCACCGCGGGACACGGGGCATGCCCCGCCGTGCGACGCGGCCGTTAACCGTGTCAGGACAACAGGTCGTCGGCGAGGCCGGCCTTGGCGCCCTCGACGAACGCGCGGATCTCGTTCGCCTCCAGGATCAGAGCCGGGCTTGCCGGGTCGGTGGACTGGCGCAGGGCGACGCGCCCGCCGGGGAGCCTCTTGGCTTCCAGGCAGGACCCGCCGTTGTCGCTCCACGGCTTGGCCCAGCCGTCGGGGCCGAGGGCGGCGGCGGGTATTCTGTTGCGGATCTGCTCGGGGGACATGAGGTTCAGTGCTCCTTCAGGATCTGTCGCAGGATGGATAGTGACTGGTCGGGGGTGGCCGCCTGGGCGGCCATCCGGTCCAGGGCTTCTGTGTACTTACCCGTCTCCTCGGGCTTGTTCAGGTAGAACGCGCCGGTCAGCTCCTCGCTGTAGACGACGTCGGGCATGGTGTCGTCGGGGAAGCGGAAGATGTTGAACATCCCGTACATCGCCGGGTGCCAGCCGGCCGAGAACGGCAGCACCTGCAGCGTGACGTTCGGCCGGGACGCGGCCTCGATTAGGTACCCGACCTGCCCGCGCATCACCTCCGCCCCGCCGATGGGACGGCGGAGCACGGCTTCCTCCAGGACGACCCAGTATTCCGGCGGCGCGGGTCGGCGGAGCAGGTCCTGGCGTGCGAGGCGCAGCGCGACCCTGCGTTCCGTGTCCTCTTCCGGCTCGGAGGGGAAGCTGGCTGCGGTGATGGCCCGCGCGTACTCCTGGGTCTGCAGCAGTCCCGGCACGACCTGAGGCTCATAGGCGCGGATCAGCGACGCTGACTCCTCAAGCCCCACGGCGACCTTGAACCACTCGGGCAGGACATCGCTGTAGCTGTGCCACCAGCCCTGCCGGGACGCGTCCCGGGCCAGCGAGAGGAACGCGTCGATCTCACGGACGTCGGTGACGCCGTAGGCGATCAGCAGCGACTTGATGTTGAGCGGCTTCAGCGCGCCCTTGCCCGCCTCGATCCGGCGAATGGTCCACTCCGAGGAGTAGATGGCATCGGCGGCCTGCTGGTGGGTCAGCCCGGCCTTCTCGCGCAGCGCCTGGAGCTGGCGGCCGAGGATCATGCGCAGCACGGTGGGGCTGCCTTGCAGGGCGTCGGGCACGCTGTCGCCTCCGGTATCGGTTCGGCTTACGCCAGCGTCCCATGCACTGACTGCCCATCGCAAGGGCACTATGCCTATGCGACAGGATGCCCTTGCGTGCGGATGAAATGAGCCTGTTGTTTTGCTCTTGGCAGAACGCATCATGGTTCCCGTGACCGGTCGCGACCTCTTGACCACGGGAGGCATTCATGAATGGCAGGACGGGCACCGATGCGGCAGCCAGCACCGCCAGCCCCCGGTGCAAGGGATCCAGTCCACCCCGGTGGCAGCGGGAGGCAGGCAGATGAGACCAGCAAGGCAATCGGAGCCGCTGCGTGGCCAGGGCGCGACATGGATCGTGCCGTCACCAGGCATCCCCGAGGCCGTTCGGCCTTGTCACTGGCCTGATGCCGCTGGGACTGCGGCGATTGAGCGCTTGGTCTGCGCCAACTTCCCGGGGGTTCCGGAGTCGGTACGGGACGCGCGCCATCAGGTGGCCGCTGTCCTTGGCGGCGTGCCGGTTGCCGATGACGTGGTGTTCAGCCTGGGCGAGGTCGCGAGCAATGCGATCGTGCACAGTAAGTCCGGCGATCCTGGCGGGTGGTACACGGTGGTGACGGATGTGCTGCCCGGGGAGCTGGTGGTCGTCGCGGTCAGCGATCAGGGCGGGCCGTGGAAGGAGCCCGGGGCCGACACGTATCCGCACGGGCTGGCGATCGTCGCCAAGCTGGCCGCCTCGGTCAGCATCGACGGCGACGATGACGGCCGGACGGTCTGGGCTATCTTCCCCTGGGTCCCGCGCCCCGTCAGCCCGGCCGGAACGGGGGCCTGATGCCAGCGCTGAAGCCTGCTGGCTACGTGTTGGCCGGCGGAATGGTGCGGCGCGCGTTCCCGCCGGGGGTTGACCCGGCCGGGCGGGTCCCGGCTCGCGGGGCGTGGCCGCTGAGCGCGCCGCTCGCCCTGGCTGCCCTGCCGGGCGCGGAAGAGTGCGCGTCGCTGCACGCCAGGCTGGTTGCCACCGAGTGGGGCCTGGGCCGGCTGGCCGGTGCCGCTGCCCAGCTAGCGGGCGAGCTGGTCGGCAGCGCGATCGCCGCGTCGAGAGAGTTGCCGGGGCAGCCGGTGGTGCGGCTGTGGCTGCGCGGTGACCGCGAACGATTGCTCGTCGCCGCCTGGGACGCCGTCCCCGCGCCGCCCGCGGCGGGTGGCTGGCGGGAGTGGCCGTTCGGCGGGGTGGCCCAGGAGCGCGGCTGGCACGAGTACGAGGGCGGGAAGACATGCTGGTCGGTCCTGTCCTGGCGAGAGCCTAGGCGCGGGCTCCGGCGCGGGAGAGCCCCCGGCGGTGCTGCCGTGAGCGCGGTCAGCCCGGTGCTGCCCGAGGACGAAGGGCGCCGTGTGGCTGCCGGGATTGAGGAGCAGAACGCGGGCTGGATGATCGTGTTCGGCGCGCTGACGCGGCAGTTCGTGGCGTTCCCGCTGTTCGCGGCGGGGCCAGGCACGTGCGTGGCCACTGTCGACCCGCACGCCCTGGCCTGCCGGATGCGGCTGGTGGAGGCCACCGCGCTCCGCCGCGACGTGCCGGTCCCGGCCGGCAAAGGTCAAAGGCAAGCGCATCGTCCTGAACGGGCGGTGGCGCCTGTCCCGTGCCCGCCTCCTGCTGCCGTGGGACTGGCGTGGGAGTGGCTGTCCCCGTGGTGCCTTCCGGCGGCGGTGCTGCTTCCGCCGGGCTGGGCGTTCCTGACACCGGTGCCGCTGGCGGTGCTGGCCTGCCGCGGGCGTGACGGCGACCGGGTTCCCTTGTCCTGGCAGGCGGTCATGGCGGTGGCGGCGGGCCTGGGGTGCGGGAGCGCGTCCCTGCTGTTCCGGGCGGTTGCTGAGCGGGCCGGGCAGCGGCTGACGCCGGGGGAGCCGTCGTGGCTGGCGGTCGCCGCCGCCTGCGGGGTCCTGCAGTGGGCGGTGACCAGCGCGGTCGTCCTCATCGCGGCGCGCGGCGCCAGGCCCCCGGCGGCATGGGTGCCGGCCGGCCGCGACGCCATGCGCGCTGACGTTGCCGGGTTGTGCCTGGGGGTCCTGGTCGCCGCCTGCGTGGCGCGATGCCCGTGCTGCGTGCTCCTGGCCATCCCGATGATCGCGGTGCTGCGGCGCTCGCGGGAGCATCCCGGGCTGGCCAGGGCCGCGCGCACCGACGCCAAGACCGGGCTGCTGAACGCCGCCGCCTGGCAGCAGGCCGCCGGTACCGAGGCCGCCCGCGCGGCCCGGACGGGCCGGCCGCTGGCCGTCGCAATGATCGACATCGACCACTTCAAGGCCGTCAACGACACCCGGGGTCACCTGGCCGGGGACAAGGTGCTCGCCGCCGTCGCGGGCGTCATCGCGGCGGGGGTGCGGGGTTATGACGTGGCGGGACGGTTCGGCGGGGAGGAGTTCGCCGTGCTGCTCCCCGACACCGGGGAAGCCGGCGCGGCACGGATGGGTGAGCGGCTCCGCGTGCGGATCGCCGGGAATGCTGTCGGGTCCGGTGGCGGGGAGCTGCGGGTCACGGTGTCGATCGGGATCGCGGTATCCCGCCCTGGCTGCGCCACTGCGGAAGAGCTGGTCGCCGCCGCTGACGCGGCCCTGTACGCGGCCAAGCGCGACGGCCGTGACCGCGTCCGCCTTGCGGAACTACCTAGCGAGACCGATGCCGGGTCCTGCCTGGAAGGAGCCAGCGTTCATGACCATGGGTGAGCACAATTGCGCCTGCGGCGCGTCGTCCCGCGCCCCGCGGCAGCTGGCCGCGCACGTGCTGGAGGTGGCCGGGTCAGCGGTCTTCGCGCTGCTGGACTACGGGCTGGTCACCGATGCCGGCCGGCCCGCCCGGGTCGCCTGGCGGACCGGAGGCCAGACGTGAGCCGGCCGGCCAGCACGGGCGCGCTGTCGGCCCGGCACAAGATGATCGGGGCGGCGCTGCGCCGGTACCGGGAGATCGCCGGGCTTACCGTTGATGACGCCGCCGCGATCCTGGGCTGTGACGTGTCGAAGGTCAGCCGGATCGAGACCGCGATGCGGGGCGTCCGCCTGGAAGAGCTGAGCAAGCTGCTGGCCGAGTACGACGCCGACGCCGAGGGCGGGCAGGCGCTGGTGGCGCTGGCGGGCGCGCGGAGGGCAGGCGGCTGGTGGAAGGACTTCCAGGGGCTGCTGTCGCCGGGCTACGTGGACTCCATGGTGACCGAGAGCGTCGCCACCGGGATCGACGGGTACGCCCCGCTCCAGCTCCCCGAGCTGCTGCACGCCCCGGACTACGCCCGCGCGGTCACCGCCGCCGGCACCCTGCCCGCGAGGCTGCAGAATCTGGCGGTGGCGGCCACTCTCAGCCGCCAGTCCGCCGTTCTCGGCGAGGGGAAGGCAGAGATTTTGGTGATCGTCGGGGAGGCCGCGCTGCGGCACGGGCCCGGCGATCCCAAGGTGATGCGCGGCCAGCTCCGTCACCTTACGGACCTGGCCAGCCACCACCCGGACGTCACGCTGCAGCTGCTTCCGGCCGCGGCCGGGCCGCACCTGGCGGGCGGGTCGGGCGGGTTCCAGGTGCTGCGGTTCAGCCAGGCGCCGCTGCCCAGGCTCGTCGCCGTGGAAGGCCCGTCCGGCGGCCTGTTCCTCGACGGTCCCGCATCGGTGACCGCCTACGAGGAGGCCCTCGCCGCGCTGCGGTCGCACGCGCTGGCCCCCGACGACACCGCCAGGGCACTGCGCGGGATGGCCCGTGGCTAGCCCCGCCCCCGCACAAAGGAGAAGGCACGTGTCCCCGCCTGAGACTGTCACCGCCGAGACGATGGCCGCCCGCGATGGCGAGCCGGGCCCGCCCGTGGTCCCGGTGCGGACGCCCGCCCAGTTCATCACCCTGGTGCCGTACCTGCTCGGCTACCATCCGGGCGAGGGGGACC
Organism: Streptosporangiaceae bacterium; assembly: GCA_025934375.1. Classification (GTDB taxonomy): domain Bacteria; phylum Actinomycetota; class Actinomycetes; order Streptosporangiales; family Streptosporangiaceae; genus Trebonia. The sequence goes on from JAICYD010000062.1 coordinate 23,745, forward strand.
TGGTCCTCGTCGGCACGATCCCGCCACGGGGCCGGGTGAAGCTCACCCTCCGCCTCGGCCTCCCCGCACCGCCCGCCGGCGTGCTGGCAGCGGCCCGGGCCAGGCACGCGGTCGCCCTGCTGGCCGCGCAGGACTGCGCGACGGTCGTGATCGTCGGGTACGGCCCGGACACCATCATCGGCCCGGCCGCCGCCGCCGCCCGCGAGGCCGCCACGGCAGCCGGCCTGGATCTGCGGGAGCTGCTGCGGGTCGACGGCGGCCGGTGGTGGTCCTACCTGTGCGAGGACCCGGCCTGCTGCCCGCCTGACGGCACTCCCTGCCAGCCGGACCCGGCGGTCACGGTCCCGTTCGACGAGGCCGGCGCGCCTGTGCTGCCCGGCCGCGACGCGCTCGCGGCGACTATCGCCCCCGTCAGCGGCGCGGAAGCTGACTCGATGACCCGGGCCACCGCACGGGCCGTGAAGCGCAGGTCCCGGCTCGAACGCCGCGAGCAAGCCCCCGGCCGGAAGTCATCGCTCCGCCCGGTGGAGATCTCCGGCACCCGGGCGGTGGCCGCCGCCATCACGACCTACCGCGACGGCGGCAGCATCACCAGCAACGACCAGGCCGCCTGGCTCACGCTCGCCCTGGCCGAGGCCAGGGTCCGCGACGCCGCCTGGCTCCGCATGGACCCCCGCCAGCGCGACGCTCACCAGCGGCTGTGGGCCGGCCTGACCCGACTGGCCCGCCCCGGCTACGTCGCCGCGCCTGCCACGCTGCTGGCGCTGACAGCCTGGCAGTCCGGCAACGGCGCCCTCGGCCAGATAGCGCTGGACCGGGCGCTGGCCGACAAGCCCGGCGACCCGCTGGCGTTCATCCTGCGTGACGCCCTCGACATCGCAGCGCCCCCGGCCCTGGCCAGCCCGCGAACCATCCTGCGCCGGCCCAGGCACCCGCTTAAGCCCGCACGACCGGAAACCCCATCCCCGACACGAAACGGACGGCCCTTCATGCAGCACGACGACGCCCTGCACGCCCACGAGCGGATCTCCCTGGAGCGCCTCAGGCTCGCCGCCGACGTCATCCTCGCCGAGACCGACACCATTCCGGACACGCTGGAAGCCGAGCTCGGCCTGTTCAAAGAGCGCCTTGAGTACGCACTCCTCCTCCCCGATCACCCCGCCCCGGCCGCCAAGCCGGGCGTCCCCTAGAACGCCGCGCGACCGGGACCGCGGAGACCTGCAAGGGAGATCTCCTCACCTCCCGGCCGCGCGGCCACCACGCGCGCGACCGGGCGCCGGCCCGGCTCCGCAGCATTCCCCGGGGAGCCGGGAACGCTCCGGTCGCGCGCCCGGGCGGTGCCCCAGCGGTCGGGGGGCACCGCCCGGTGGCCCCGGTCTCATCCCGGAACAGCACGCCTCGCGAAGCGGGTCACTCACGCGGAAGGAAGACGCGCCTTGACCATCGGATTGCCAGCCGGCCCGGCCCATCCAGCCGCCGGGACGCCGGGCACGGTTCCCGGGCTGGTCAACGACGATGTCGTCGCGGCGGTGCGCCGCTACCTGGAGGGCGGCGGCCCGCTGTCGGTCGCGGACGGCACCGGCGTCATCGGCGAGCTGGAGCGACGGCTCGAAGAGCTGCTCAGCGTGCGCAACGTGCTAACGTTCAGCTCCGGCACCGGCGCGCTGCACGGCGGGTACCTGGCGCTGGACCTGCCCCGGGGGTCGGAAGTGATCGCCCCGGTGCTCGGGTTCCACGCGAGCGTTACCCCGGCGCTGCACTGCGGCCTGAACGTGGCCCTGGTCGACGTCGACCCGGAGACAGGGACCATGTCGCCGGGCGCTCTACGGGCCGCGATCACCAGGCAAGTCCGGTGCGTTGTCGTGGTCCACTACCTCGGCCACCCTGCGGAGATGGGCGAGATCGCGGCGATCTGCCGGGAACATGACCTGCTCTTGGTCGAGGACTGCTCGCACGCCTACCTGTCCACCTTGCGCGGTCGCCCGGTCGGAACGTTCGGTGATGTGGCCGCCTGGAGCATGCAGGCGCGCAAGACCCTGTCCGCTGGCGAGGGCGGTTTCCTCGCGACCCCGGACCGTGCCTTCTTCGAGCGGGCCGTGCTGGCCGGCCACTACCGTGGCCGGTCCCATGCTCAGGTGACTGACCCGGCGCTCGCGCGGCTCGCCGAGACCGGGCTCGGCCTGAAGTACCGTCTCCATCCGCTCGCAGCCGTCATCGCCCTCGCGGGGGCGGAGAAGCTGCAGGCGGGCGTCGAGCACCGGCAGCGTCTCCTGGGACGGCTGAGCTCCCGGCTGGCCGAGGCTTCCAGGATCGTCCCGCCCGTGGTGCGCGCGGACGTGAGCATGGGCGGCTGGTTCAGCTACCGGCCCGCCGCGCCGGGCTTGGCCGACGCTGACCTGGCCCGTTTCCTGGAGGCACTGCGCGCGACAGGCGTGCCCGCGCACCTGCCAGAGGTCGGCCCGCTGGATGCGGAGCCGCTGTTCCGTGAACCGGTCCCGCTGCTTGCGGCGACGGGGACGTGGCGGCCCCGGCTGTGCGGCCCGTTCGACGGTGCTCGCGCCTACCAGCGCGGCCGCCTGTCGGTCACGGTCACCGACGCGGACGACGAGGCCCGGATGGACGCCTACGCCGCCGCGTTCGCAACAGTGTCAACGGCAGGTTGACAGTGGCCATGACGACGGCGCTGGCCTCGGCCACGGGAGGCCTGACGCGCGCCGACCGCGGCGCGGTGCTGGCAGCGGCCCGGGAGATCAGGCAGAACGCGCGCGACCTTGAGCGGGACTGGACCCAGCGGCTGCGGGCGGCCGGGACCGTGCTCCCGCCAGGTGACGGCCTGGCGGAGAGCGCCTTCCTCGCGCCCGGCGGCGGCTACCGGCTCCCGCTTGGCCAGCTAACCGAGCTCGGGGACGCTGCGCGGGCGTTCGTCTCCTCCTTGCGGATAGCGCCGGACAGCTGGGCCTACCTGCGGGGCTACGGCTACTACGCGGCCGACGCCGCGATGTACCTGCCCGATCGCGTCCCGTCAGCCGGCACGCGGTGGGACATCATCACCAGCCGGTGGCCCTTCTACCGGGACCTCGCGGCGCCGATGGCGGCGGAGGCCGCCGTGCCGCCGGTCCCGTGGGGCCGGTGGCTGGCCTGGCTGTCGTTCCTGGAGGCGATCGTCAACGATCTGTGCGCTGCCGCCTGGTGCGCGTCCAGCCTCGGCGACGGCGAGGCCAGCGCCATGGCCATGGCGGGGATCGCCGGCGTCTGCGAGCTGCTGGCCGAGGCCGGCTGGCACTGGTGGAACGAGCCAGGACGGGCCCGCCAGGCCACCTGGGCGGCCCGGTTGTCCGCCGTGGCCGGCGACCCGGAGTTCGCCGGGATGCTCGCCGGGCTGGGCGGCAGGCTGCGCGCGGAACGAGCGCCGTCGTGGGCGGTGCGCGCGATCCGCGAGGGCGACATCACCTGGCAGGCCGCCGCCGCGTTCGAGACGGTCTGGCCCGCAGTCCGCGCTGCGCACCCGGCCTCGCGGTTCCTGCTGGTCAGCGAGGTGTTCGGCGCGATGGCCGCCGGGCCGCTGTGGGCGGCCATGATGCCGGACGCCGACCGGGACGTGACCGCGCTGGCGACCACCAGGATGTCGGTCCACGAGCAGGAGATGGGCCGCGTCCCCGCCACCGCGTGGCGTACGACCGCCATTCCCGCCGCCGGGCGGGTGGTGGTTCACCTGGACGACTCGGTGTTCACCGGCCGGACCCACGCCGCGCTGCGCGACGCCCTCACTGGCACGCCGGAGGCGGTCTACCTCGCCGCACTGACCCTCGACGTGGGCACCCCGGTCAACCACCCCGAGGAGGTCACGTCCCTGGGCCGCACCGTCGCCGGGCACATGGGCTACATCACCACTCTGGCCCGGACGCCCTCGGGGCGCCTCCCATCCGCCGCCAGCCTGTGGGCCCGCCGCAAGCGGATCGCCGAAGATCCAGCCGCCCGGGTAGCGGGCGGCTCGGACCGGCTGCTGGCCACCTTGTGGCACCGGTACGCGGAGGACATCCATGCCTGACCAGCACGGCGACGCGGCGAGCGCGCTGGCCTGGCAGCCCGCGCCGGGGCGGCATGCCCCGATGATGCCGTGGCCAGCCGTCCAGCAGGGCATCGACGCGGTGGCTGCGCAAGTGCGGGATGCCGGGATCGTTCCGGATGCGATGATCGGGATCTTCCAGGGCGGCTGGATGATCGCGCAGGGCCTGGCTGATCACTTCCCGGGGACCCCGGTCCTTGGCGTCATGGCCAGTCTCAGCGACGGGGGCAGGGAGCTCTACGCGGAACTGGTCAGCGCGGGCGACGGGGTGCTCCGCCCGGTTGTCCTGGCACCCGGCAGCACCGTCCTGCTCGTGGACGAGGTCGTGGACTCGGGCCGGACCGCGCGGACGTTCCTGGCCTTGCTCCGCCGCGACTACCAGCTTCGGCCCCGGCTGGCCTGCATCTGCGCCGATGCCGGTGCGGACCCGCAACCGGACTTCTGCGCGGACCGCATGACCGATCTTCCGCTGCTGGTGCTGCCGTGGCGCGTCCAACGGGACTTCGGCCAGGCGATCGCCTGCCTGCTGCGGGCCTGCCCCCTGACCACCAGCCAGATCGATGAAAGGCTCCGTGACCTCGGACATGACATCCCTCCGGACATCCTGGAACACCGGCTCGGCGACCTCTTCGTCAGCGGGCACGTCACCCGGAGCGCCGACGGGCGGTGGGCCAGCCGCCGCTGATCAGGTGCGGGCCTGGTACGACGCCGACCCTGGGCGCGAATGGCAGCGCATCGACAGCGGCCCCTACCACCGGCTGGAGGGCGAGGTCATCCAGCGCGACATCCTCCCGCCCATCCTGGCCCCCGGAAGCCGCGTCCTGGACATCGGCTGCGGCCCCGGACGGCACGCCCTCGCGCTCGCCGCCCAGGGGCACTTCGTCGCCTTGGCCGACATCTCCCCGGCCTGCATCGAGATGGCCAGGCAGCGGTTCGTCGGCGCAGGCCTGGAGGCCCAGCTGCTCGGCGCGCAGGCCTGCTCCGCGACTGGCATCACGGCCGGGGCGGGGAGCTTCGACGTGGTCCTGATGTACGGGCCGCTGTACCACCTGACCGACGACGGCGACGCGCGGGCCGCCGTCGCGCGAGCTGTCGCGGCACTGCGGCCCAGCGGGTACCTGTCGGCGATCTTCCTGACCCGGACCTCGGTCATCCGGGACCTGATCAAGCGCGGCCGGCTCGCTGAGATCCGCGCGCTCATGGACGGCGGCTACCTGGATCACGGCGTCTACCTGCCGTCGGGGGAGTCCCGCCGCGACTATATGTCGGCCGCGCGGACCCACCGGTTCGCCGATGCGGCGCGCCTCCTCCGGGGCGCGGGGCTGAAGATCACCGATATCCGCTCGCTGGAAGGCGCGGCGGCCTGGATGCGCCCCTACGTCGATGAGGTGGCCGCGGCCCCGGACGCGTTCCGCGAGCTCAGCGAGGTCGTCCGCGCGACCGCGACGCTCCCGGAGCTGATCGAGTCCGGCGACCACTTCGCGGTCACCGCCCGCAAGCCGGCCGTTGGCATCCCTGCCGTGGCGGCGTCATGAGCGGCCGACGGCGGGTTCTGGCGGCGACTCCGGGGATGCTGTGCTTCGCGCCCGCAGTCGTGGTTCACGGGGGGAGGCGGCTGCTCGCGTACTCGGCTGGCGCGGAAGCCGACCGGGCGTTCGGCACCCGACGGCACGACGATGGCCGCGCCGAGTCCTGGTACTGCGGCGGGCGCAACCGGATCCTGGTCGCCGCGCTGCCCGCCGCCGGCACCGCCGTGACCTCGGCGGAGGCGGTCCTGCCGGTGCCGGCCGGGGTGCGGGACATGACGGGCGTGAGCCTGGCCAGCGACGGGCGCCTGCTGCGCGCCTGGTTCAGCGTCCGGTCGGCGGTCGGCTCGTGGCAGGTCTACCACTGCGCGAGCGGCGACAGCGGCCTGACATGGACTGCGCCGGCCCTGGTCCTCGCCCCGGGGCCAGCCGACGGCACCGACGGCGAGCATGTCCTGCTGCCTGCCGTGCTGCTCCGCCGGGACGGCTGGTGGATGTGGTACGCCGGCCGCGACGGCGCGAACCGCCGCGTCTACCTGGCCCGCTCGGCGGACGGGATCCACTGGCAGCGCCACGGGGTGGCCCTCGGCCTGGGTCCCGCCGGGAGCCCGGACGCCTACGCCACTGACTGCCCGGCGGTCGCCGTCGCCGGGGGCATGCTCGTGATGCTGTACGGGGCCGGGTCGTCCCGGTCGATCGCGGCAGCAGCCTCCCGCGATGGCGTTCGCTGGCGGCGGCTCGGCCCCGTCGTTCACCGCGGCGGCCCTGGCGAGCCGGACTCGGCCTACGCGTTCTATCCCGCGCTGCTGCCCGCCGGCCCGGGGCACGCGGAGCTGGTGTACGCCGGGGAGGACGACCACGGCCAGTGGCGGGTACTGCACGGCGGCGTCCTGGACCTGCGCGCCGTGGCGGCCCGCCGCGTCCCGCTGCCCTGCCCGTCCCAGGTGGCCGGCACCGTGGCCAGCATCCGGGCTGGCGTCCCCGCGTCCTACCTCCACGAGCCGGAAGACTGCCACGGGCCGGCACTCGCGTGGCGGTCACCGGACGGGCTCATCCGCCAGCTGCGGCCCAGCTCCGTCCCCGTCTTCGAGGTCCGCGCCCCCGGCAGCCCGGCCGTGGTCGTCAAGCTCGCCCGCAGCCGTGCCCTCGCAGAGCGGGAGGCCGACGGCGCGCACGTCCTTTCCCGCTTCCTGCCCGTCCCCGCCATGGCCCTTCACTACCACGGGGACCACGTGGCCGTGGTGATGGAGCACCTTGACGGCGCGTCACTGCGCGCCCTGGCCACAGCCGGGGACAGCCGCCTCGCCCCGCTCATCGCCGCCGTCACCGAGCGGCTGGCCGCCGTCACCGCGGCGACCGCGGTTCCCGCCGCCCGCGCCGGGCGTCCCGCGCAAACCCGGCAGGATGCCAGCATGACCAGGGACTGGATAGGTGAGATCGCCCGCCGCCTGGCACCCTGGGCGGACGCGCCGGTATACCTGAACGGCCGCCCGGCCTGCCTGACGCCCGCCCAGGCCACGGAGGCGGCGGCCTGCCTGACGGCCCGGCCGCCGCGCATGCTCGCCTACAGCAGCGGCGATGTCCACCTCGGCAACATCCACGTCGCCCCGGCCGGCATCCGCTGGTGGCTGCTGGACCTGGAGTTCGCCGGGCTGCACGACCCGGACCAGGTCACCGCCGGGTTCTTGGCGTCACTGCTCAAGCACGCCGGCCTGATCACCAGCGCCACCGCCGAGGCACGGGCCGGCGGGCTGCACGTGACCGCCCGGCTCCGCGGCGAGGCCGCCAGCCGGATGCTCGGCACGCCGTTCCTGCTTGAGCGGCTCGCCTGCGGCGTGGCAGACCCCGCACGGGTCTTCGCGTTCACGGTGGCCGCGCTCCGGTTCCGGCTGGGCGCGGGCCAGCCCGGCAGGCTGCCGCCCCCGGCCGCGCTGGCCGCCCTCGCACTCGCCGCCCGTATGACCGGGCAGGACCAGCCATGACCCCGCCGCCGGGCACCGCAGTGCTCGTCTTCGACGTCGACCAGACCCTCATCGACACCGGCGCCGCATGGGAGCACGCCCTGGCCATCACCTGCGCACGGGCCGCCGATGCGGCACCCGGCCTCAGCGCCGGCGACCTGGGCAGCGCGTACCGCGCCGTCTCCGGCGACCTGTGGTCCCGGTACGACGACGTGCTCGCCCCGCTCGCCACCGTGATCGCCATCCGCGAGCATGCCTGGGGCCAGGCGCTGGCCGCCTGCGGAGCCGCGCTGCCCGCCAGCCAGGTGCGGCTGCTCGCCACCGCGTTCGGCGCGGCGCAGCTAGCGGCCATCCGCCCCGACCTCCGCCTCCCCGCGCTGATGGCCCGAGCGCGGGAGCGGTACCGGGTGGCAGCCTGCTCCAACGGGGAAGGCAGCCTGACCCGGGCAAAGCTCCGGGCCGCTGGGCTCCTGCGCTTCATGGAGGCCGTCACCTGCGGGATGGACGAGGGCGTCCGCAAGCCCGACCCGGAACTGCTGCGCCGCTGCTGCCAGCACCTCGCCGTTGCCCCAGGCACCTGCCTGCACATCGGTGACGACTGGGGCAACGACATCATCGCGGCCAGCCACGCAGGCCTGCACCCGGTCTGGATCTGCCGCGCATCTCGGGATGACCAGTCGACCCCGCCGCCCGCCGTCGCCCGCTACCCCGCGGTCGCCGGGTTCCTGGACGCGCTCCTCCCGGCGGCCAGGCGATGAGCGCACGGCTGCCCGCTGGCGCCCGGCACGACGTGCTGGGCACCTTCCCGGTCCCGGCCAGCGAGATCACCGCCGCCGAGCAGATGGGCGTCCCGCCGTCCCTGCTCGCCCGGTTCTTCCCCCGGGCCTGCGACCAGATCGCGCTCAGCCGCTCGGCGCTCTACTACGACATCCCCGGGGCCGCTCCGGCAGTGCCCCTGCTGTGGCGGGCGCTGTGGACCCTCGGCCGGCATCGGGATGACCCGGTCGGCGCGCTGCGGCGCGCGGTGACGGAGAACCTGCTCAATATCTACGCGGCCACCGCGTATGCCGCGTGGGAGCACGACACCCGGCAGGCTCTCGCCGGCTCGCCGGCCGACGAGCATCCGCTCGACTCGCTGCTGGACACGGCCACCCGGCTCGCCGCCGGCCTGGCCGGGCAGCCGGACCGCTGGGACGACGAGCTGCCCGTAACCCTGCCCGAGGGCATCCCCGGGCAGCGCCGGACGTTCCGTGAGCTAGATAGCCAGGCCAAGATCGCCGACGAGCTCGGCTACCTCCTCGCCCACGTCCTCACGCCCGCCGGCAACATCAGCGCGGTAGCCTGCCCCGCCTACGGGTCGATGGCACTCGCGCTCGCCGCCCGCGCCGTGATCCCCGCCACCCTGCCCGGCGTGACCGTTCACCTGATCCGGCTCGGCTTCCACGACCTTGCCGCGGAAAGGTTCCTCGGCCGTGACGGGACAATCCGCGCTGAGCTGACCGCCCCGCCCGGGCACCGGGAACGCCTCGCCGCAGCCGCGCGCGGCAGGCGCGTCCTGGTGATCGACGACAACGTCGGCTATGGCACGACCCTCGGCGCGGCTCGCAGGCTGATCGCCCAGTACGGGGGGCTGGCGTTTACCCGCAGCACGGAGACGGCCTGGCATCTTTACCACCGCTCCGGGGACCACGACATCGCTGACGTGGCGGACCTGCCCAGCCTGCGGCCCAACTTCCACCACCGCGTCCAGCACCGGCTCATCAGCCACCTGCAGCGCGGCGACGCCGCCGGCTACGCCCGCGACTCGGCGCACAGTGTGCGGGCTGACCTGCGGCAGCAGATGACTGGCGCCTACCAGCTCGCCCTCAGCGTCGGCACGTGGACGCCGGGGCACCTAGAACGGATGCGCCAGGAGCTGGCCTTCGCGCAGCTGCACTGGACTGAGCCCGGCGTGCCCCCGTCCGACGGGGCCGGCATCCCGCAGCCCTGGCAGGTTGCTCCCGAGGCGGCCCGATCATGGCGATGACCGTGCTTCCCCCTGCGGGGCCTGGCGGTCCGTGGCGGGTGAACGTCGACGTCAGGAACGGTACTGTGGTCAGCAGGCCGGGTGATGACCCGCTCCAGCTCATCGGCGAGCTGGTCCGCGCGGACGTCCCGGTCGCCGTCATTGACCTGGACCGCAGCACCGGCGTCAGCGAAGGTACGGAGCTGCTCGAGGCGGCCGTCAGGCGTCATCCGGGGCGGGTCTGGGCGGGCGGGCGCCTCAGCCCTGCCACGCCACTGGCATTCCGGCTGCTGGACATCGGCGCGGCTGGGATTATCGCCGGGCCATCGGCGCTGTTCGCCAATGGGTGGCCCGATCCTGTATGCATGGCCGCGCTGGCGCGGTTCCCCGAGCCGGGGCGCATCATGGCGAGCATCGACGTGCTCGACGGGCGCGTGGCCATCAATGGGTTCACCACCCCAACCAGGCTCGCTGCCACCGACGCGATCGACGCCATCGCCCAGGCAACCAGCGGCGCCTGCGCGGTCCTGTTCACCGACGTGGCTGCAGCCACCCGCCGCACTCCCCCCGACTGGGGCTGGATCGCCGGCATCGCCGGCCGATACCCATGGATCCCACTGTGGTACGCGGGAGGACTGGACACCTGGGCCTCGATTCGGCACGCCTGGGACCTGGGCCTCGGAGCCGTCACCGGCCAGGCATACCTCGCCGGCAGACTCGGACTCCCAGCGTGACCCGGCAGCATCGTGTCACTCGTTATGAGTAGCAGGCCAGCACTAACGGCAACCTCGGCGACCGGTATGCCAGATTGCTGTGCTCCAGCCCGGCACCCTGACGCTGAGATGCCTGCCGTGACGATTCTCGCCCACGGTGGTGGGACTCGTTTTGCACGGCTGGGTCGTGCACTGCTGTTGCAGACGGTGACGACCGGCTTGTCGCCCGATGTGCGATATCCGCCTGACGCGCGGCATCGGGAATCTCAGCATCCATCCGCTGAGGCACGCAGAACAGCGCATTTTGAACTCGGATGAGACGCTTCAGCCATTGACACTGGAGTGTGCCGACCTGGGCTTTTGCGCCATCCACTCCGGACCATCCGCTTGTCCTTGTGGGCGGGCGTTATCGAGACGGCAAGCTGAGTCCTTTGCCGAATGCGATGTCTACGGTCGGCGAACAAGTTGATCATTGCTGAGGGGACGTGCTCTCGTTCTCGGCATACTTGGCCGCGTACTGGTCCTTATATACGGGGTCGTCGCATATACAGCGGCCGTCACGCTGGGCTTGGACTGGCTGCGCGAGGTGCGTACCGACGGCATGCAGGACGTCGATCCGTGTGGCGGTCGTTCCTGGCGGGTCGCCGCCTAGGGCGGACCTGATGAGCGTTGCGGCGAGCAGGATGCCGGCGAGGGCGGACTGGTGGGATAGCGGGACGTGGATGTCCTGGGACGGGTGGCCTGCTTCGCCTAGCGGAATGATGGCGCCGCCGCAGATGCCTTCGACGTACAGGTCGCGGATGGTGCGTCCTTCGAAGGGCGCCAGGCTGTCGACAGGCCTGCCGAGTGCGGCTGCGACCGCTTCAAGGAAGGTGTGCTCCAGGGGCGTGCCGTTGTAAAGCAGCGTACGGATGTCCATCTGGAGATGTGGGACGCTCAGTGCCTGGGCGACAATCTCGTCCTCGTTCTTAACGTGGTGGCTGGGCAGGTAGAGGCAGGCGACGCATGCGCCGGGACCTCCGAAATGCGGATGTGTGGAGACTCCAAGGTCGCCGGGCTGAGTCCAGGCGTTGCCGATCCACCGGGGGAGGGATGCCTGAGCGCTCCGGCGGTCTTGCGCGGTATCGAGGCCGAGCAGGATATGGCTCCAGGCGTAGCCGTGGTGGGCGAGAAATTCTGCGAGCGGGAGCTGATGCGGTACGAGGGTTAGTCCCCGGGTTTCCAGCGCTGCGCCGAGCCCGACCTTTGAACGGCCTTCGTCGTCGCGGGTGGCCAGGACATAGCGCTGCAGGTTGCTCAGCTCGATGTCCTGGGGGTCGACTAGGTGGAGCGTTCCTTCGGCGGGAGCGTTGGCGAGTGCCCATAGGGCGGCGTTGCCGATGGCGCCGACGCCGACGAGGACCACGTCATCATCGAGGCGCCACTGGCTGCGGGCGGTGCGGGTTACGCGGGTGGGACGGTCGGCTCTGTCCTGGGTCCAGGCGGAGAAGCGGAGCTTGTTGTCGGCGTGTTCCTGCCAGTCTGGCAGGAACACGCGGCGGAAGATGTTCGCTGCGCTCAGGCACGCGGCGACGGCTGCGCCGAACGGGTTCTGTGAGTCGCCGACGGGCTGAGGGCGGGTGGTGCTCAGAAGGCCGTCCCATCCCGTGGCACCGGCGTGGAAGGTGGTGGGGAACGGCTTCGCGATCTTGCCGATAGCAACGCCGACGGTGGCGTCGCTGGTGATCTCGATCGCCGGATTGATCGCCCTGGCCAGGGAGGCAAGTTCGCCTGCTGGTGTGGTGGGACCTGAGATGGCCATCTGCGGATATAGTCGCGCAGCCATGCGGGTCAGGAACTCGGCGAGGGCGTGGCCCTCGGGCGTAGCGATTGCCTCGTCGAAGGCGATCCCGACTGGTGTCTGCTCGAGCCTGGCGCGGAAGTGTCCCTCATCGAATCCGTCGAGGACCTGAGCGGCGGCCAGGGCGCCACGGCCGTAATAGGCGGCTAGTGCCATCACGTCACCCTAAACATCGCGAACGGCGGATCGAGCCCGTCCCAGCCGTTTTCGCCGAGCCTGTAGACGGCGCTGGTATCGGAGATCAGGCCGTCGCGGCAGAAATCGGCGGCGACGATGGAGATACTGCCAGTCGCGGTTACGATCGGATAGGTGTCGTCGGTGTCGGAATGAAACGCGTTGGTTGGGTGCGCGTGGACCTGAACCGCCAGGACTTCCCTGTGCTCATATAGCCAGGAGTTGAGTTGATGCAAGGCGTCGCCGTCCACGCGGACCATTAGGCCCGACTTCATTCGGTAGGACGTCTGGGGGGGGACGTGCACGGTGCGGACCGTGAACTCTGGCGCGCTTAGCGTCCCGCTCCACAGGACGAACAGCTCAAGTCCGCGTCGGCCGGCGCGGCGGAGGTGCCCCTCAGTCTCGTGCACGATGGTCCGGGAGACGGAGATCAGCTCCAGTTGGCTCAGTGTCATTCGGGCGGCTCGCTTTGGGCGTAGCCGACGATCTGCGGCGTGAGGTTGACGTTGTAGCCGGTCAGGGGACGCAGCCCGTAGGTGTCGATGATCTCCAGGATTCGGATGAGCCGTCCAGCGCCCGCCGGGCGGTGTATTTCCCACAGGTCACCAGAGTGGGCTGGATGGTCGTGGTACTCGCGCACGCCTGCGATGCACAGGAACGGAAGGCCTCCGGGGTAGGCCTGCATCAGAGGCTGCTGTTGCAAGATCCGGGGCATGGCGCCCACAGCCGGCATCTGCAGTCCCTGGATGACTAGTGGCTGGCCTTCGACGCGGCGCGGCAGGTTCGTCGGGAGTTCCTCAGCGCGCCAGGGCTCGCGGGTGAAGGCGTTTACCAGCCGGACGGACGGCGGGCGCAGGTCGTAGTCGGTGTAGTCGAAGCTCACGCCTGTGACCAGCGGTGGCGGCTTCAGCTGCGGTGCGGCGAGGACCACGAGAGCACGCGGAAACTCTGCCTCGGCCAGGAACCATCCCCGGGCTCCGTACTGCGTCGCCAGCGCGCGGAAGTCAGCGATCTCGCTGTCGAACTTGGCATGTGAGACTGCCGGGTCAACAGACTGCGCGGGCTGCTCGACGATCATGACAGGCCGCCGACGCCGGCCTTCAGGTTGAGGAAGAGGTGCACGTCCGGCGGGAAGTGAAAGCTAGCGATCTTCTGGCTGGTGTCGAGCAAGGTGCCCTGAGCGTCGCGCAGCTCCCAGTTCTCCGGAGGCTGGCCAGTATTTCCCGTCTGCTCAAGGGCGCGCGGGATGATGGTACCCAGTGGCGAGTTGACGTTGGCGTCCACGACGGTGGCTTGGCCGTTGACGACTACCGTGATGCGTATCTTGTTCTCCGGCACGACCGCAGACCCTTCTTCACCTAATACACTGTACTTAGTGAAGTGTAGCACGGCCCTACGTGCTGACCCACGGCTAGCGCTAAGTGGGGGCGCAAGGCTTAAGCTGGATGCCTATGGTCACCTCGCTCGAGTCTCATCGCCTGCCTCGGCTCTTCGTGCGCGGGCCCGACACTACCGGGCCACTCGATGACGTTGAGGCCATCCGGAGTTTCCGCGACAGCCTGGTGAAGCCGAGCGGCGTGACTCAGCCGACAGCCCTGGTCGTCAACCTTGAAGGCCGGTTCCCCACCCCCGCCGTCCTCGTCGAGCTGATCTTGCCACTGGCGCAGGCTGCAAGGGCCGGGACGTACGGTCCAGTGACGCTGGTGGTTTGCACCCAGGACGAGGCAGTAAGGACCCTGCTGCGGGCGCTGGCACAGGCGCAGAACCTTCCGATCTTCCTCGCCCGCTCGCCCGGCGAGCTCCATGACGCCGAGCCAGCCGGGTCCCTTACGCCGACGGAGAAGGAGACCCTTGAGGTTCTGAGCCGACTCGGCGGCCGCACGACCGTGTCAACGTTCGCCCAGGCAACCAGCCTTGAGCCGAATGCCGCGACGAACAGGCTGGTCAACGTCGTTAACAAGGGCTTCGTGCAACGAGTAGACCGGCCGCGGCGGCAAGGACAGCTCTTCGTCGACCCTCGGGCCGCCACGCCGGCCGAGGACCCGGCGGACCCGACTAGCGGCGACTTCGGCGTTCCTGAACCCATGCGTAGCGATGTGCGGGCACTCGCCGAGATGCAGGTCCGGGAACCGGGTGCAAATCTTGCCAGCGCGTGGCACGAAGTCATGAACAAGCACAGCGACCACCTGGCCGCTGAGCATGAACTGCTGGCGGACATGGTAAGGCGCGGCGACAGAGAAGGGCTGGCGGAAGCGGCCCGCCGATATTCGAAGAAACAGGCGCAGACCCGACGCGAGGCGCGGGATCGCGAGGAAGGTCAGGCGTAGCCGCAGTTCGGCTAGCGTCAGACTGTGCCCGCAACCGACACTCCCCACCTACGCTCGTTCGTCTGCGCAGCCGGACACGAGCTCCGCGTCACCTGCCGCTGCTTGACCGAAGATCTCGGCAGCGCGCTGGACGCTACTTTCGAGGAGCTGGCCACCCGGCACCCTATAGTCCGGGCATTCCAGCGGGAGCGGCATGCCGCTACGTCCGGCCCTGACACGCTCGGTCCATCCGGCGGCCAGCGGCCCTTGACCGTGCTCCGCCACAGCAACGACTGGCGTGGCGTCACGTGGCACGACCCCGGCGCGACTGTCGTTTGGCTGTGCGCAACTGGGTGGCACCGATCCGGCCAGCCTGATGACGCATTTCAGCTATTCGCCCAGCTCAAAGACGAAGGCCGCATATGGCCGACCGCCGAGGACTATGACTCACTGGCCGCTGACCGCACTGAACAGTTCGCCGCCTTTCTCATAGACGACGCTCCTCGGCTGCTCGCCATGGCGCGCGCACAGCCCGAGGTCGAGCAGGTACTCGCCATCGGCCAGGAGCCAGTGGCGCTCGTCGTGCACGTCGTTGAGACTCTTGAGGAGACCTTTGTCGCCGTGTCCGTCCAGAACATAAGCATGGAGATATACCAGATCTTGCTAGTCGCTCTCTATCCTGAACGTTCCTTCAAGGACTGGAGAGTCGAGCAGCGCCTGCCTACCCGCGACCTCGACTACACGCGTTCAGAGTTCTGCATGTCGATCCTTCATGCCTAGCGATCCCGACGAGGGATCGCCGTGCTGCAGCCAGTCACGCCGATAGCAGGCACAGCGCAGATCAGGCGGTTATCTTAAGTCCGTCTGGAAGAAGCCCTGGTGGGAGGGGGTTTGCGTGGGAGACATGTCGCTGACGTGAGGTTCTGGGCGCGAAGAGAAGACCAAAAAGCGCGCCGAGAAGGGAGTAGCCGCAGGTCAAGATCGTGCGCGTCGCATCCAATGCACGCGTCTAACCAGCGCATCAGCAGGCCATGCCGGTGTGCGAGGTCGTCCTTGATCTCCCTGACTGAGACCGTTCGCTCCATGCGGGGGGAGTAGAGCAGCGAGCTGATGATCGCTGCCGATGTGCCAGCCTGCTTGAACGCGGCGGCGACGTGGTCCGCCGTGCCCGCGCCGCCGGATGCGATGACCGGCACACTTACCGCGCTCGCGACCGCTGCCGTGATCGCCAGGTCGTAGCCCTGGTGGGTGCCGTCCTGGTCGATGGAGTTCACGACGATCTCGCCTGCGCCTAGGAGCGCTCTGAATACCTCGCGACCGGCTTCTTCGGCAGTCTTGCCGGCAGCGTGTTCGAGTCGCTGAGATAATGTGGTCATGCAGGGCACCTCGCGCACCGATCATGACCTGTGGGATGCGGGTGACGTGGCCGGGCACCTGCTGCCTCCGGGCAG
>JAICYD010000084.1 GCA_025934375.1 Streptosporangiaceae bacterium
CCGGATCCCTGACCGCCCTGACCGCCTTGCGGTCCGCCCGGGCGCGGGGCACCCGGGCGCGGGGCCGCCGGACGCGGGGCGGCGGTACCGGCGTCGCCGGAGCTTGCCGCCGGGGCCGCGGGCGCGTCCTGGCCACTGCCGGGCGGGCTGGAGAAGGTAGGACGCGGCGCCGGGTGAGCGGGCGCGTCAGCGGGCGCCGCCGGGGCGCTGGGGGCATGGTCGGTGCCGGCCCCAGCGGGGGCGCTAGCGGCGGGCACGGCCGGCGCGGGACGCGGCGGCCCCGGGCGCGGGCCCGGGCGGGGGCCATTCGGCGCACCCGAGACGGGGGCGCTACCAGGCCGTCCGCCCTCAGCGGGCGCCGCCGGGCGTGCGGGCGCGCCGGCCCCCGGCGCGGTCGCGGTACCGCCAGCGCCGGGGCCGCCGGCAGACGGGCCGCCAGGCCGCGGACCGCGGTCACCCCGCGCGCCCTGGTCGCGACCTTGCTGATCACGACGAACGGGCGACTGCGCGGCGTCGCTAACAGGACGGCGGTCGCCAGCCCCGGGCCGGTCTGACTGCCGTCCCTGCTTCGCACCGCCGCCCGCGAATTGCTCCTTGAGCCTCCGGACTACCGGCGCCTCGATAGTCGAGGACGCCGAACGCACGAACTCGCCCATTTTCTCAAGCTCGGCCATGACAGCCTTGCTCTCTACACCGAACTCCTTAGCGAGTTCGTAAACCCGGACCTTCGCCACTATGCTCCTCTGCCTGCCCGCTGTCGCGGGCCATCCACCGGATCGTCATCGGCCGATCCGGGGCCATAGCATAGTGCTCCGGGTCGGCGTCAGCTCGCGCCGTTCATCGCCTTGTGCTCATCGAGCGCTCATTAGCTTCTCGACCTGCTTTCCGTACAGGTTGTTGGTGCGTCCAGTCCGCTTCCCGCCCATATTTGGCCGGTCGCGGCCATCGCCGCCAGTCATTTTATGCCCGGGTGACCACTTGCCGAAAGGTAGGAAGCCACCGCCGTGACGGCGAGCGGCCCCGTGGCACGCAGTGCCCGCGGGAACGCCCGGCGCCGTCGCGCCATTTCCAAGCATTCCAGACTGGGGTGCAGGTAAGCGCCCCGGCCTGGCAGTCGCGCCTGGGGATCAGGGAGGACGTCGTCCCCACTGGCCACCAGGCGAAGCAGCCTGGACTTTGCCGCCCGCTCTCTACAGCCGACGCACGTGCGCACGGGGACGCTCCCCGGGTACACATGCTTCAACTGCTCAGAACGCGCGGTCATTCCAAGGGCAGTCTACCGTCAGCTCGCCGATGCCGCTTCAGCAGGCCCGGGGGGCTCGGCGGCGTCGGACCGGATGTCGATGCGCCAGCCGGTCAGCCGGGCCGCCAGCCGGGCATTTTGCCCTTCCTTTCCGATGGCCAGCGACAGCTGGTAGTCCGGCACGACCACGCGGGCCTCCATCGCGGCGGCGTCAACGACGTCCACCCGGGTCACCCGCGCCGGGGACAGCGCGTTCGCGACGAACTCGGCCGGGTCATCGGAAAAGTCAACGATGTCGATCTTCTCCCCGTGCAACTCGGCCATCACGTTCCTGACCCGGCTGCCGACCGGCCCGATGCAGGCGCCCTTGGCGTTCACGCCCTGCTGATGCGACTGGACGGCGATCTTGGTCCGGTGGCCGGCCTCGCGGGCGATCTTCACGATCTCCACGGCGCCGCTGGCGATCTCCGGCACCTCCAGCGCGAACAGCTTTCGCACCAGGTCGGGGTGGGTCCGCGAGAGCGTCACGGACGGGCCGCGGTGACCCTTGCGCACCCGCCACACGTAGCAGCGGATCCGCTCGCCGTGGACGTACTTCTCGCCGGGCACCTGCTCGGCCGGCGGGAGCACCGCCTCGATCTTGCCCAGGTCCACGAGCACCGTGCGCGGGTCCTTGCCCTGCTGGATCACGCCAGCCACGATGTCGCCCTCATGCCCGGCGTATTCGCCGAACGTCATCTCATCCTCGACGTCGCGCAGGCGCTGCAAGATCACCTGGCGCGCGGTCGTGGCCGCGATCCGGCCGAACCCGGCCGGCGTGTCGTCGTACTCGCGCTGCGCCGCGGCATCCGGGCCGGCTTCCCGGGCCCAGACGGTGACGTGGCCAGTCGTCCGATTCACCTCGACTCGGGCGGCCGGGCTTGAGCCCTCGATCTTCTGGTACGCCATTAGCAGCGCGTCCTCGATCGCCTTGATGGCCGTTTCCTGCGAGATGTCCTTCTCGCTCTCGAGACTGCGCAGCACGCTCAGGTCAATGTCCATCGCGGCCAGCTCCAAGGTCTGCTTCATCGCGGAGCTCGGCGTCGTCGAGCTCGTCGTCATCGAGCTTGTCGTCGGCGAGCTCGTCATCTTCGAGCCCGCCATCGCCAAGCTCGTCGTCGGCGTCCGGGAGCCGCCCGAACTCGACCTGGATCGCGCCGGGTCCCAGTTCGCCGTAGCCAAGCTCGCGCTTGGTGCCATCGAGGTCTAGCGTCACCCCGCTGTCGCCGGCGGCGAGCACGCGGCCGGTGATGGCGCCCTCTCCCGCGACCTTGACCTTCACCAGCCGGCGGGCGGCCCGCCGCCAGTGCCGTGGCTCCGTCAGCGGACGGTCCACGCCTGGTGAGCTGACCTCTAGGGTGTAGGGCACCTCGCCCATCACGTTGGAGGCGTCAAAAAGGGCGGAGATCTGGCGGCTGATGTCGGCCGCGTCATCAAGGCTCACGCCGTAGTCGCCGTCCACCACGACGCGCAGGAGCCGCCGCTTGCCGGCGGCGGTCACCCGGACTGATTCCAGGTCCATCCCGGCGGCGGCTACCACCGGCTGGATCAACCCAGCCAGGCGTCTGTCATCCACCGCGCCCTCCTCGTCCCACCTCGCCTGTGACAAGGTTCTATGTCTTCCCAGGTCCAGCCTATAGGCAGTGCGCGGCACGCGCCGGTTAGGCGCGAAACACCCTTGCCCGCGGCCCCTCGGGGCGCGGATATTACCCCGCGGGGTGATCCTCCCCTACGGGATGGCCGCAGGCTGAACCAGCCACGTGCCGTGCCATCGCATCGAGGCATGCATAGAGACTATGCCCCCAAGGCGGCAGCGCTCGCCGCGTTAACCACGACCTGCACAAGATGGCCATCGCGCTGATTCCCCGCTGGCGTTATCCCCGGCCGGCCCTGTATCCAGGCCAACACTGCGGGAGCGAGAAGAGCGGCGGCTAGTCCTTGCGCGGGAGCGACAGCACGCGGCTGATCGTGGTCGCGGCCTGGTCGATGTCATCGACGATGGCGATCCGCTCAGCCCATGACCACCAGAACCAGTACATGCCGTCTGAGCACAGGCCCGCGTAGACGTTCTCCTCCAGCGCGCGGGCAGCCGGGTTGATCACGTACAGGCTGGGAACTCGTCCGGGCGGTGCCATGACGAACGCCTCCAGCCCGCGGTGCGTCAACTCCTCACCCAGCTTCTCGAGGTAGACAGACTCTGCGTGGCTCCCCTTGGCTTCCACCGTCATCACCATAGTAACCATGAGTAGTTTTGCTGACGCACGCGCATCAGCACGTACCGAGTGCAGTGCTCACGAAAGGCAGCGCATACTTCAGGGCAGCAGTTCGGCGTTTTCCCGTCGCACGGTCAAGCTGTCCCCGTTCGCTGCCTCGCGACCGCCAGCCCCACAGCACCGACCCCTCGGAGGCGCGGACTAACGTCGCCCATCCCCTTATGGTACGTAACGAAGTGCGCTCGGGATGGGTTCCGCGTACAAAACGGTAAGACGGGATACCGCCCGGGTCAGCGCCACATAAAGCCTGCGCAGGCCGAAGGCCTCGCCGGTGGCGATCCGGCCTGGCTCGACGAGGACGACGTGGTCGAACTCAAGGCCCTTGGCCAGCGTAACCGGGACGATCGTCAGCCGCCCGGCGACGGCTCCTGGCTCCTCCCCGGACGGCACGGCGTCTTCAGGTAGCACGGGGCCTTCTGGCAGCACGGTGCCCAGGATCCCGAACGGCAGCCCGGCCGCCCTGAGCACGGCGGCTACCTCGTCCGCTTGCGGATCCGCGCAGATGACGGCGACCGATCCCGGGGTCGACAGCGCGGCCGCGCACGCGGCCGCGAGCCGCGCGGGAAGCTCCCCGGCGGCCATCTGAGTCACGGTCAGCGCCGCCGGGTCCGCGCGCAGCGACCGCGCCGGCATCAGCCCCGGCGCGATCGACGGGAGCAGCAACGAGGCGAAGTCCAGGATCTGCCGGGGCACCCGGTACCCTACGTCGAGCTCGGTGATCGTGGCGTCCGGCTTGCCCAGGTGCCGCAGGAGATCTGGCCACGAGGTCGCCGCCCACGGGGTCGTGCCCTGGGCGATGTCACCGAGCACAGTCGCCGCCCCGGTCGCGCACCGCCGTCCCAGCGCCCGGATCTCCATCGGGGACAGGTCCTGCGCCTCGTCCACCACCACGTGCGCCAGGCTCGGCGTCCGCTCGATCAGGTCGGCGGCCTCGTCCAGGAGCACCAGGTCGGCCCGTGACCACTTGGCCGACCCCGGCCCGCGCGGCGCCGGCGACCAGGTGATCGCGGCCTGCTCCGCCTCCGACAAGACCCCGGAGGCGGCCGCGGCCAGCGCGGACGGCGACGACAAGAGCCCGGATACCAGCCTCCGGGCGTCGATCTTCGGCCAGACCTCATCCACGCACGCGCGCACCGCCACGGTTCGCCGCACCGCGTCGTGCGTCCGGTCATCGCAGGTCTCCCCGGCCGCCTCCATCTGCGACAAGATCACGTGCGCGATCCGGTGGCCGAGCAGTTCGCGCCCGGCCCCGTACCGGACGCCCCGTGCCTGCAGCTCCAGCGCCAGTTCCACGACCTCGTAGGCCGGGACTCGCCACCGTCGTGCCCCGCGGGCGACTACCAGCGGGCCGGCCGGCTTGCGGATCGACGTCCACAGCGCGCGGCGCAGCACCTCCGCCATCCGCGCGTCCCCTTTGACCAGCCCGGCCGCGTCGCTATCGATGCCACGGACGGGGACAGGACCCAGCGCCGCGGCGACCAGCTCAGCCACGGTGGTCTGCTTGACCTCAAGCTCGCCGAGGGCGGGCAGGACGTCGCGGATGTAGGACAAGAAGGCCAGGTTCGGCCCGACCACGATGACGCCGCGCCGGGTGACCTGTTCCTTGTGCGCGTACAGCAGGTAAGCGACCCGGTGCAGCCCGACGGCGGTCTTGCCCGTGCCCGGCGCGCCCTGCACGCACACGGTCCGCCCGGCATCGGCGCGGACGATGTCGTCCTGCTCGGGCTGGATGGTCGCGACGATGTCGCGCATCGGCCCGGATCGCGGCCGCTCGATCTCGGCGACCAGCAACTTGCTGGGCTCGGCAACCGAAGGGCCCTCTTCCTCGGCCCAACGATCGGCTGGTTTCCGCGCGGTTCCCCCCGGGCTGAACAGCTCGTCTTCGTACGCGGTCAGGTCCGCGCCGGAGAACCCGAACCGGCGCCGTAGCCGCAGCCCCATCGGATCGGTGCGGCTGGCCCGGTAGAAGGGCCGCGACACCGGTGCCCGCCAGTCGATGACGACCGGAGTTCCCTCCTGGTCATGGACGTGCCGTCGCCCTATGTGGAGCATGGCGCCGACCAAGTCAGGGTCGGAGGCTACCTCGTAATCAAGCCGGCCGAAGAAAAGCGGCGCGTCCGGCACGTCCTTCAGCGACTCGGCGCGCCGGTACAGGTCGGCCTTGAGGAATTCAAGCGAGACCGGGTCGCCGGCCATCGGGTTAATGGCCAGCACGTTCTCGCGCATCATCCGCAGGTACTCGCGGGACTGCACCAGGCGGGCGCGCTCGGCCTGGATGACGGCGTCCGCATCGTCGCTGGTATCTGGAGGCTCAGTTCTCGCAGGCATGACGAAGCCCTTCATGCTAGGAGGCGGAAGCCCAGGAACCTACCACCGGCCCGGTACCCTGTCACGCTATTTTCCCGGCGGCCGCGCCATTTGGCTGAACGCTCGTCTTCTGGTCGGATGGGGGCATGGGTCAGCTCATCGAGCACGCCGGGGTGTGGACGCCGGAAGATCGGTTCGCGTCGGCCTACCACTACCTTCCCGCTGACGTCCCCCCGGGGGCGGCGGCGCTGCGGGTGTCGCTGGAGTACGACCGCGGCGCGGGAGTGCTCGACATCGGATGCATGGATACGGCGGGATTCCGCGGCTGGTCGGGCGGGGCGCGGGAGTCATTCGTGATCACCGAGGGCGCGGCGACGCCCGGGTACCTGCCCGGGTTCTTGCCGGCGGGACCGTGGCGGGTGATGGTGGGACTTCATCAGCTGGCGCGGGACGTTGCATACCGGATTTCCGTTGAAGTGGCCTCGCGGGGCGATCATGGCTGGCTGGCCCGGCCGGCGGATCCCCCGCCGGCGCCCGCCGAGCGGCCGGCGGGGCGCGCGCTGCCGGCCCGGCCCGGGCGCCGGTGGCTGGCTGGCGACCTGCACGCGCACACGGTGCACTCAGACGGCGCGATGACCGTGCCGGAGCTGGCCGGCCTGGCGGTGCGCCGGGGGCTGGACTTCATCGCGGTCACCGACCACAACACCGTCAGCCACCACGCGGAGCTGGCCGGCGCCGCCAGCCGGTACGCGATCACGCTGCTGCCCGGGCAGGAGGTGACGACGGCCTTCGGGCACGCCAATGTCTTCGGCGATACCGGCTGGATCGACTTTCGCGAGCCGGCCGACGGGTGGCTGGCGGCCGCCGAGCGGGCCGGGGGCCTGATGTCGGTGAACCACCCGATCGCCGGGCCGGTGGCGTGGCTGCACGCGATGGCCCGCCGCCCGCCGCTGGTCGAGGTGTGGCACTGGAGCTGGCTGGACCTGAGCTGGACGATCCCGCTGTCGTGGTGGCAGGCGTGGGACCCGGCCGCGATCCCGGTCGGCGGCAGCGACTGGCACCGCGAGGGCGCGGACGCCCCGCCCGGCCAGCCGACGACGTGGGTGGAAAGTGAGGCCGCCGAACCCGCGGCGATCTTGTCCG
The DNA here is from genome assembly GCA_025934375.1 of Streptosporangiaceae bacterium. Lineage (GTDB taxonomy): Bacteria > Actinomycetota > Actinomycetes > Streptosporangiales > Streptosporangiaceae > Trebonia. The sequence goes on from JAICYD010000084.1 coordinate 7,006, forward strand.
CGGTGCGGGCCGGCCGGGTGGCGATCTCGGCGACCCGGGACGGCCCGGTCCTGCTGCGCCACGACGGCGATCTCGTCGCCGCGGGTGCTGACGGGCTGACGCTCGCCGGGCCGGAAGGCGGCTACCTGCGAGTTCGCGGGGACCTGGCGACGCTCCCTGGCCAGCCGGGCTACCACCGGCTGCTGGACGCGCGCGGGGCGACGCTGGCCCTCACGCCATGACGCGCGAGTGCCACGACGCGGCCCCTTAGGCCTTAGAGACGGGCTAGTCGGCGCCCGGCTGATCGCGGCCGGCCCGCTCCTCCGGTTCCTCTGGCCCTTCCTGGGACTTGCCCGGGCTGATCGCCGACTCAACCGCGATCAAGCTCATCCGGGCGTAGAGCAGGGCGCGATGGGCGACGATGTCGTCCCGCTGGTCGGGGTGCTCAGGATGCTCGCCCGCGGTGATCGCGCGCTCCAGGCGGCCATGCGCGTCGGCTGCGTCAAGCTCCTCGAAGACCACCAGCGGGTCCGACTCGGCGGCCAGGAAGGTCTTGTCGATCAGCCCGGCCGCGTCGCCGGCCCAGACATCCTTGATCTTGCCGCCGCGGCCGTGGTCTATCAGCACCGACAGGGCATGCGTTCTCGCGCCGTAGGCGAAGGTCATGGTCACCGATTCCTGACGGCCGCCGACGTCGCCGAAGTGCCAGCACTCGGCCACCTTCGGCATGCCGATCGCCGCCGCCCAGGACTGCTCGGGCACGCCGAGCGCGGCGACCCGGTCGGCGGCCTCGGCGGCGGCGGCGCGCAGGCCCGGCGGGCCGATCGCGGCGAAGATGCGCAAGAGGGCGAGCGCTTCGGGAGTGGCGGCCTCCTCGGCGGCGGGAACCAGGGCGGAGGTCAGCTCCCGCATCATCGCCGCCTCGTCGGGCGATGACCGCGACAGGGCGCCGATCATGTCCGATCCCCACAACTCGGCGTCGATCGGCTCGCGCACCTGGCGCAGCACCTCGTGAGCTTCGCTCAACACCACGCCAAACGCCTGGGCCGGCGCCAGCGGCGCGAAGAACTCGGCGATATCGGGATCCACCTGATCCATGCCGCGTATTTTGGCACGATTACCCGGTGGCGTCAGGCTTCCCGGCGGAAACACCCGGCCAGGTGGTCGTTGACGATACCGCAGGCTTGCATCGAGGCGTAGGCGGTGACCGGCCCCGTGAATACGAAGCCGTGCTTCTTCAGCTCTTTCGATAGCGCCTTCGAGGCCGGGGTCTGCGCTGGCAGCTCATCCAGCGTCCGGGGCGCCGGACGGCTGCCGGGTTCCTCGGCGTAGCTCCAGACCAGGTCGCTGAGCCCGCGCGGCAGGCTGAGCGCGGCGCGGGCGTTGTTGATGATCGCCTCGATCTTGGCGCGGTTCCGCACGATCCCGGCGTCGGCGAGCAGCCGCCTCTCGTCGTCGGGGGTGAAGTCCGCGACGGCCGCCATGTCGAAGCCGGCGAAGGCCGTGCGGAAGTTCTCGCGCTTGCGGAGGATCGTCAGCCACGACAGGCCGGACTGGAACGCCTCCAGGCTCAGCCGCTCGAAGATCGCCTGGTCCCCGCGCACCGGGCGACCCCACTCATCGTCGTGGTAGGCGACGTACTCCGGCGCGCTTAGCCCCCACGGGCAGCGGGGCATGCCATCCGGGCCCGGCAGCGGCCCCCGGCCGGGCGCGGGCGTCAGTATCCCCTGAGATCCGGCCCCCTGAGATCCGGACTCCTGAGATCCGGCTTCCGGCGATCCGGCTTCCGGCGATGCCGCCTCCTGCGGTTGCGCGGGCGCGCTAGTCATGCGAGACCTCCGGCGGGAATCCGGTGCCGTCGGCCTGCCATGGGAGCACGTCGCGGGCGGCCTCCTCATCCGGGTCGGCGACGGGGGCCGCGAGCGGGCTGGGGCCGGCGTCCGGCATGTCCCCCGGCATGTCCTGCGGGTCCGGGGCGGGCGTGCCCATGCTGTAGGGCCGCGGGCCGAACGCCGCGTGCTGAATGGGATTGGGGACAGTGCCCTCGTACCCAGTGCCCTCGTACCCAGTGCCGTCATACCCAGTGCCGTCATACCCAGTGCTCTCGTACCTGGTGCCCGCGTAGCCGATGCCCGCAGCCGGGGTAACCGGCGGATCGCCTACGGCGGCGCCCGGGCCGGTGTCGGGGCGGGCGTGCCGGGCGCGCCCGTACGGGCTGGCCAGCGGCATCGCGGCAGACGGCTCCCGGCTCAGGTCGGTGACCAGTTGCTCCAGGGCCACGATGCGGACGTCCCGCTCGCGGACCGAGTCGGCGATCCGCTCCAGCGCCTCGTCGGTTGCCTGCTGGCTGTATCCCCACAGCGCGGTTGGCGGGCGCAGCAGCACGATGTCGGTGGCGGAGACCGGCCCCAGCTCGAGCGGGGCGTAGTCGGTGGGCTCCGCCGCGGGCATCCCGCCGCCGCGGCCCACGGCGACGAGGACGACCGCGGCCAGCACGACCATGATGGCGATCACGAAGGCGACCACGATGACGACAGGCACATAAGCATCGTGCCACACGAATGGCAGCGCGACAGCCGCCGGCGCGGCGGCCTTCCACGGTGGCCTGACCCGCCCTGACCCGCCCGCCCCGGCCCGCCCAGGCCAGGCCAGCATGGCGCTCAGGCCACCTTGGTGAAGCCCGCCGGTATGGGAGCGGACAGGTAGGCCAGGTTGGCTGGCGTCGGCGGCAGCCAGCTGAACTGGATGACCTGGCCGGGCGACTTGGCGCCGTGGTAGCCGGCCGGCGGGTAGTCGCCCTTGGAGTTGACCAGCATGGCTTGGATCGGCATGTTCGTGGTGGCGTTCACCCACAGGGTCTGCCCGTGGCCGCTTGTGAGCCTGGTGGCGCCGACCCCTTCGAACGTCAGGCCGCGGGTGACGGTCACCCCCGGGCAGGGCAGCATCCAGCCAGCCCCGGCCCCGGGGTCGAGGGCGCTGTACACGCCACTGGTGGTCAGGGCTGCGCAACTAGGCTGGAATTGGGGCGGGGCGGCGCCGGTCACCGCGATGGCCGGGGAGGTGTCCACCGAGTAGGTCCGCTTGTCCCAGTTGATCACGGTGTGCGTGCTGACCGCGTGGCCGCCCGGGCCGGGGATGGTGGCCTCGAAGTCCTCGTCCCACGGCTTGCCGTCGGGATAGTAGGTGAGGTCACTGGATGAGGTCTTGTAGCGGAAGATGTTCTCGACCACCGTGTCGCTGGCCGGGATGGCCTGAGTCGTGGAGTGGACCCAGAAGATGTCCCCGGCCGCCGTGGCCGGGGTGAGGCTGTCGCCCGGCGCGGCCGGCCGCAGCCCGAAGGGCGGGATCGCCCCCGGCGGCGGCGTCCAGGTCGCGACGGGCTGGCCGGTCGGCATCCCCGTCGAGGACTTGGTGAAGCCGTGCGGGAGCGGGACGGACAGGTACCGGAGATTGGCCTTCGTGGGGGCCAGGTAGCCATACTCGGTGGTGCTGACGGTCGCGCGCTTTCCGTTGGGCAGCGTCAGGTAGAAGTGGCCGATGTTCCAGACGCTCACCATCTTGATCGGCAGGTAGGTGGCCGCGTTGACCCACAGTGCGATGCCCCGGTGATCGGCGATCTTGATCGCGGCGATCCCGCTGACCTCGGTGCCCCGGGTTATGACCAGGCCCGGGCAAGACAGCAGGCCGCGGGCGGCGTCGGGGTGCACGGTGAAGTCGACCATCCCCAGGCCGTCGCCGGGGACGTAGGTGCACGCGCTCCCGCCCGCCACGCGCACCAGGGCTGAGGTACCGCCGACCTGGACCCAGGTCCGGTGCGGGTAGTTGACCGTGGTGTTCGTGGTGAGAACACCGCCAGCCTCGGGGGCGGTGACCACCGAGTGGTCTTGGTACGGCTGACCGTCCTTGGTGTAGGAGATGTCGCGGGACTGGATGCTGGACGACCCGCTGGCCGCGCCGTAGCTGAACGTGTTCAGCACCTCCGAGTCACTGGCCGGGTCCGCGGTCTGCGCCGTGCGCTCCCACAGGATGTCGCGGGCCGCCTGCTGGGCGCTCAGGCCGTTCCCGGGCGGGATAGGCAGCAGGCTCGGGTCGGGGATGCCGCTGGCGGGCAGCGGGGGCACGCTGGACATGGGACCGGCGGGCCGGGCCGGGGCCGCGCTGAACGGGATGGTGCCCGTGGCCGCCAGGATGACAGCGAGCGCGAGGACAGCCGCCGTGCCGAGTGCGCCGGCCGACCGCCGGATGACGCGGTGCCGGCGGTGCGCCTGGTACGACGTTGCCGACCGAGCAGCCCATGAGGCGGGCCGTCTCCGCCTCGCTGAGCTCCTCCCAGTAGCGCAGGATGACGGCGGTCCGCTGCCGGGCGGGCAGCGAGCGCGATGAGCAGGCTTCCAGCACCGCCACCGGTTGCCGGTCCGTGCTGAGGTGGACCGGCGGGCGCTCGTCTGGCGCATGCTCAGCGGGATCGCCCGGACCGGACGCCGCGCGACCTGGCCCGTGCCCGGCCACGCTGCCCGGCGTTCGCCGGACGGGCACCGGGCCGACCCCGGAGTCTGCCTCCATCCCCTGCCTCCTGTCTCGTCGCCATCCAAGTACGAATGGCCGGCGCGGTGGGTTGCAGTGGCGTGCGCAATTAACGGGCCGTCGGCGGCATGGTTGAAGGCGGCGGATGCTGCGCATGCACCTTTGAGGGCGTTTGGGGGATGGCAGCCGGGGAAGCCGCGAGTGATCTGGGGAGAAGGAGCGCTAGAGGCTGAGCGCCGGCCCCTTGCCGCACGGACCGCGACCCGAAGGGAGGGGCAGTCATGACAACGACTGGCCTGGCCAGCGAGGTATCACTCGATGTGGCGGCCGAGCTCGCCGCCCAGCTGCGAGTCGACTCGATCCGCAGCTCCACCAGCGCCGGATCTGGACATCCCACCTCGAGCATGTCGGCCGCCGACCTGCTCGCCGTGCTGGTCACCCGGCACCTGCGCTATGACTGGGATAATCCGGGCTCACCGGCCAACGATCACCTGATCTTCTCCAAGGGGCACGCGTCCCCGCTGCTCTACTCCGTGTTCAGGGCCGTCGGGGTCGTGTCCGAGGACGAGCTCCTGGGCGGGTACCGCCGGTTCGGGCAGCGGCTCGAAGGGCATCCCACCCCGGTGCTGCCCTGGGTCGACGTGGCCACCGGCTCGCTTGGCCAGGGACTGCCAGATGGCGTGGGCGTGGCGCTAGCCGGCCGTTACCTGGACCGGCTTCCCTACCGGGTCTGGGCGCTTTGCGGCGACAGCGAGATGGCCGAGGGATCAATCTGGGAAGCACTCGACAAGGCCTCCTACTACCGGCTGTCCAACCTGGTCGCCATCGTCGACGTCAACCGTCTCGGCCAGCGGGGCGCGACCGACCTCGGCTGGGACATGGGCACCTACGCTAAGCGCGCGGAGGCGTTCGGTGCCCGCGTCCTGGTCATCGACGGGCACGACCTGGCCGCGATCGACCGCGCGCTAACGGAGGCCGAGGGCGCCACCGCTGGCCAGCAGCCCACCGTGATCCTCGCCAAGACCATCAAGGGCAGGGGCTTCACCGAGATCGAAGACAGCCCCGACTGGCACGGCAAGCCCTTCCCGCCGGACATGGCCGAGCGGGCGATCGCCGAGATCGGCGGCCTTCGCAACCTGCTTGTCCGCGGGCCGCGCCCGGAGCCGGCCGAGCCTGGCCCGGTCCCGTCGAAGCCGAGCACGGTGCCGGAGCAGCCGAGCACGGTGCCGGAGCAGCCGAGCACGGTGCCGGAGCAGCCGAATGGACGGGCGGAGGCCTCCGCCGGCCGCCCCGTCTACAAGGTCGGCGACAAGATCGCCACCCGGAAGGCCTACGGCGACGCGCTCGTCGCCCTCGGCGGCGCCGACCGCAAGGTCGTGGCACTCGACGGCGAGGTCAGCAACTCCACGTACGCTTACGAGTTCGCGCGCGCCTACCCGGACCGCTACTTCGAGATGTTCATCGCCGAGCAGCAGATGGTCGCCGCCGCCACCGGGCTGGCCGTCCGCGGCTACAAGGCATTCGCCTCGACGTTCGCCGCGTTCTTGACCCGGGCGTATGACTTCATCCGGATGGGCGCGGTCTCCGGCGTGGACCTGCGGCTGGCCGGCTCGCACGCCGGCGTGGAGATCGGCGCCGACGGGCCGTCCCAGATGGCGCTGGAAGACCTGGCCATGATGCGCGCCGTGCACGGGTCGACCGTCCTGTACCCGGCGGACGGCACCAGCACGGCCGCGCTCGTCGCGGAGATGGCCGCCACGCCCGGCATCAGCTACCTGCGGACCACCCGCGGGTCATATCCCGGCTTGTACGACGACGGGGAGCAGTTCCCGGTCGGCGGCTCAAAGACACTGCGCGCCGGGCCCGATGACCAGGTGACGCTGATCGGGGCCGGGGTAACGCTCTACGAGTGCCTGCGCGCGGCGGACCTGCTCGCGGAGCGAGGCATCGCGGCCCGCGTCATCGACTGCTACTCCGTCAAGCCCCTCGACGGGCCGACCCTGGCCGCCGCGGCGGAGGCCACCCGCGGGCGGATCGTGGTCGCGGAGGACCACCATCCCGAGGGCGGGCTCGGGTCGGCGGTCGCCGACGCGCTGCTCGAGGGCGGGCAGCACTCCCTGCGACTCACCCGGCTGGCGGTGCGTGAGATGCCCGGCTCCGGGTCCGGTACCGAACTGCTGGCCTGGGCGGGAATCGACGCGGAGCACATCGCGAACGCCGCCCGGGAGATGATGGGGGAACCCGCGTAGCCCGGCATCCCGCGCGGAGGCAGTGCTCAGGAAACGAGGGAGGGGACGTTGCTGGTCGCGCGCCTGCACGGAACGCGGGACATCAGGATCGGCGAGGAAGACCCGCCGCCGGCTGACGGAGGCGGGGCCGCGGGCGCGGGCGAGGTGCTCGTCCGGGTGACGGCGGTCGGCATCTGCGGATCGGACCTGCACTGGTGGACCGAGGGCGCGATCGGCGACGCGGAACTGGCGCATCCGCTGGTGCTGGGGCACGAGGGGGCGGGCGTGATCGAGTCCGGCCCGCGGGCCGGGCAGCGGGTGGCCATCGATCCGGCGATAGCGTGCGGGACCTGCCGCGCGTGCCGGGACGGGTACCGGAACCTCTGCTACCGGATCCGCTTTTCCGGGCACGGCGACACCGATGGGATGATGCGCCAGGTCATGACCTGGCCGTCGTCGCTGCTGCACCCGCTGCCCGACTCGGTCTCGGATGCGGGCGGGGCGATGCTGGAGCCGCTCGGGGTGGCGTTGTGGGCACTGGACCTGGGGCATCTCCCCTTCGGGGGAACCGCGTCGGTGACCGGCTGCGGGCCGATCGGCTTGCTGCTGATTCAGTTGCTGCGGGCCGCCGGGGCGTCCAGCGTGGTGGCGGTCGAGCCGCTCGCGCACCGGCGGGATGCGGCCGCGCGGTGCGGGGCGGGCCTCGTGCTGGACCCGGGCGAGCCGGCGTCCGGATTCGGGGTGGACGTCGCGTTCGAGGTGGCGGGCAATGACGACAGCGTGCGGATCGCGCTGGAGTCGGTCCGGCCCGGCGGCCGGGTCGTCCTGGCCGGCATCCCGGACGGTGACACCACCACGTTCACGGCGTCGCTGGCCCGTCGCAAGGGCTTGACGATCGCGATGACCAGGCGGATGAACGACGTGTACCCGCGGGCGATCTCGCTGGCCGACCGCGGCGTGGTGGACCTGGAGCCGCTGGTGTCGCGACGCGCGGCGCTCGGGGAGGTCGCGGCCGCGTTCACGGCGGCCGCCGGCCGCTCCGGCCTCAAGGTGATCATCGAACCGCAGCGGTAGCCGAGCCGGCCAGGATACGAGAGCCCGTCAGAAGGTGAACACCAGCCGGGCGGGGACGTGGCCCGCGAGCACCTCCTCGAAGCAAGCGTTGACGTCCTCCAGGCGCCTGCGCTCCGCGATGACCTTGGTCCGGCCGGCCGCGTGCAGCGCGAACACGTCCGTCAGGTCGTGCCTGGTGCCGACGATCGAGCCGATGATGTGCTTTCCGCTGAGCACCGTGTCGAACACCGAGATCGACATCTTGTCGTCCGCAGGCAGTCCCACGCAGGACAGCCGGCCGCCCCGCCGCAGTGAGGCGAAGGCCTGCTCGAACGTGCGCGGAGAGGCCGCGGTGACCACCGCGACGTCGGCACCGCCGTATTCCGCGATCGCCTGCACCGGGTCCGTGGCCTTGGCGTTGACCGTGAGGTCGGCCCCGAGTGCCCTGGCCAGGTCGAGCTTGGCGTCTTCCACGTCCACCGCGATCACCCGGGCGCCGAGGAGCCGGGCGTACTGCAGCGCGAGGTGACCGAGGCCGCCGATGCCGACGACCGACACGGTCTCGCCCGGCTGCAGCCGCGCGACCTTGATGGCCTTGAACGTGGTGACTCCGGCGCAGGTCAGCGGGGCCGCGTCCAGGGACGACACCGCGTCGGGAACGTCGACGACATAACGGTCGTCGGCGACGGCGTATTCGGCGTAGGAGCCGTCGACGCCGTAGCCGCTGTTCAGTTGCGCCTCGCACAGCGTCTCCCAGCCCGCAACGCAGTACTTGCAGTGACCGCACGCCGAGCCCAGCCACGGGATCGCCACCCGGTCACCAGGCTTGTGCAACGTGGCCCCCGGGCCCGTCGCGACGACCACGCCGACGCCCTCGTGGCCCGGGATGAACGGCGGATTCGGCTTGACCGGCCAGTCGCCGTGGGCGGCATGGATGTCGGTGTGGCAAAGGCCGGCTGCCTCGATCTTGACGAGCACCTGGCCCGCCCCTGCCTCCGGAACCGCAACCTCCTGGATCTCCAGCTTGGCGCCCAGCTCGGGAACGACGGCCGCCTTCATCGTTTTCAAGATCTTCCCCCTCGCGGAAGGTGATGCCGGTCGGTGAATCACGCGAGTCCGAGTCCACTAAGGCCATCCGGACCGCGCCTCACCCGTTTCGGGTGAAGTGAGGATGGTACCGAGATCGCTACGTTCAGTGAGACCGAAGACCGCCAGAGGACGCGAACGGGGCCGTCATGCTCGAACCTGATCCTTCGTTCCGGCCGGTCCGTACCCGGCACGGCTATCCTCCGCTTGAAGATCTCGGGCTGATCGGGGACGGCTCGACGGTGGCCCTGGCCGGCCTGGATGGCCGCATCGGCTGGCTGTGCCTGCCGCGGTTCGACTCCGAGCCGTTGCTGTGCGGCCTGCTGGACCGGGAGAACGGCGGCCACTTCAGCGTCACCCCGGAGGGCCTGACCGAGGCGCGGCAGCGCTATGAGCCCGACACGGGGGTGCTGGTCACCGAGATGCGCGGCGCGGCTGGCACGGTCCGGCTCACCGACGCGCTGGCCCTGCGCCCGGGCGCCGACCTCACCGATGACCTGCCAGCCGGCCGGGGGGAACTGGTCCGGTCGGCGGTGGTGCTGCACGGAAGCGTCCGGCTCCGGGTCGACCTGGAGCCCCGGGGTGGCGCCCAGGAACAGGCCGCCGCCAGCGGGCTGGTGGTCATTCCCGCGCGGCGGCCGGACCTGCGGCTTCACCTGCGATCCAGCCGCCCGCTGAGTGGCCTGCACGCCGTCTACGACCTGGAGCAAGGCGATTCCCTGGACCTCGTCTTGTCGTGGGGGCGCACGCATCGCCACCACCGCTTCGACGCTCCGGCGATGCTGGAGGCCACGAAGGCGGGCTGGCGCCAGTGGATGACCCGGTTCAGCTACGACGGTCCCGCCGAGCCGCTAGTCCGGCGGGCCGCGATCACCTTGAAGCTGTGCGACCACTGGGAAAACGGTTCCCTGGTCGCCGCGGCGACCTCATCGCTGCCGGCGCCGGTGGGCGGGGTGCGAAACTGGGACTACCGCTACACCTGGATCCGGGACGCCGCCTTCACCGTGTTCGCCATGCGCCGGATCGGGTTCGCCGACGAGGCCGACGCGTTCCTAGGCTGGGTCATGGACGCTTTCGAGCAGAGCCAGCAGCCGCGGATCATGTACGACCTCGATGGCGGACCGGTGCCCGCGGAATCGGAGGACGCGGGGCTGGGCGGCTATCGTGGCTCGGCCCCCGTGCGATGGGGCAACGGCGCCGCCGACCAGCGCCAGCATGACGTCTACGGCGAGGTCCTGGACTGCGCCGACCAGTGGGCCCGCAGCGGCGGCCAGCTAGAGCCGCCCCTGTGGGCCGGGCTGGCTGCCCTGGCCGATTCCGCCGCGCAGGCGTGGCGGCAGCCGGACCAGGGCATCTGGGAGGTGCGCAGCGCGGGCCGGGTATTCACCTACTCGGCGGCGATGTGCCAGGTCGCCCTGGACCGGGCGGCGACCATCGGCGAGCGGCTAGGCCTGCCCGGGCCGGTCGCGGCTTGGCGGGCCGACGCGGCCAAGCTGCGCCAGATCATCGTGGACCAGTCCTGGGACGAGGATAAGCAGACGCTGAGCGTGCACCTTGACGGCGGCGGCAGCCTGGACGCCAGCCTGCTGGCCCTCCCGCTGCGACGGGTCCTGCCCGCCGACCACCCGCGCATGGTGGCCACGACCGCGGCGGTCGCCGAGCGCTTGTCGGCGGGCGGCGGCCTGCTTTACCGCTACCTGCACACCGACTCACCCGACGGCATCGTCGGCGATGAGGGGGCCTTCCTGCTGTGCAGCTTCTGGCTGGTCGACAACCTGGCCATGCAGGGCCGGCTCGAAGAGGCAGAGGAACTGTACGCCTCGCTGTGCGAGCGGGCCAGTCCGCTCGGCCTGCTGTCGGAGCAGATCGACCCGGGGACGGGCGAGTTCATCGGCAATTACCCGCAGGCGTTCAGCCACATCGGAGTCATCGCCAGCGGCGTGACCCTCGCGCGGGCGAGGACCAAGGACGAGGCGGAAGCAGGGGTGACATGATCAGCCGACTCGCGATTTTCGGGGCAACCGGGGACCTGACCGCCCGCTACCTGCTGCCTGGGCTGGCGGCGCTGCGGGCCGCCGGGCATCTCAGCGACGACTTCCGCCTGGCCGCCGCCGGCCGGGAAGGGTGGGATGAGGCGGAGTTCCAGCGCTGGGCGCAGGCTCAGCTCGACCGGCACGCCGGCCACCTCCCGGCCCCGGCCCGGCAGGCCGTGCTAGCGGCGACGCGCTACCACCAGTCCGACGTCACCGACCCGGCCAGCGTCGCCGCGGTCATCGCGGGCGACGGGCCGGTCGCCGCGTACCTGGCGCTGCCCCCGGCGGTCGTCCCCGCCGCGGTGTCCGCGCTGCACGACGCGGGCCTGTCGCCCGGCTGCCGGATCGTCTTGGAGAAGCCGTTCGGGGAGGACCTGCACAGCGCCGTCGAGCTGAACCACCTGCTCGCCGAGTGCGTGCCTGAGGAGCAGGTATTCCGGGTCGATCACTTCCTGGCGATGACGACGGTGCAGAACATTCTCGGCACGCGGCTGGCCAACCAGGTGCTCGAGCCGATCTGGGATGCCGCGCACATCGCCGAGGTGGACATCACCTGGGATGAGTCGCTCGCCCTGGAGGGACGGGCGGGCTACTACGACTGGGTCGGCGCGCTGAAGGACATGCTGCAGAACCACCTGCTGCAGTTGCTGTGCCTGGTCGCCATGGAGCCGCCGCTCAGCCTCGGCGAGCGTGACCTGCGCGACCGCAAGATGGACGTGCTTCGTTCGATCCGGCCCCTGACCGAGGCCGACGCGGCGCGGCGCACCCGCCGCGGCCGCTACCTGGCCGGGCGGATCGGGGATCGCCAGGTCCCGGCGTACACCGAGGAGGAAGGCGTCGACCCCGCGCGCCGCACAGAGACCTTCGCCGAGGTGGAGCTGGAGCTGGACAACTGGCGCTGGGCGGGCACGATCTTCCGGCTGCGCACCGGCAAGGCGCTCAGCCGGGACCGCAAGGAAGTGGCCGTGCGCTTCCGGCCGGTGCCGCACCTGCCCTTCGGCCACACCGGGGAGGCGCACCCCAACGTCCTGCGGTTCGGACTGGATCCGGAGAACCTGACCCTCGACCTGACCGGCATCGGGGCGCGCGCCCGCGACCTCGTCCCGCTGAACCTCAGCGCCCGGCTGGACCCGCCCGAGCTGCCCGCCTACGGGCGGCTGCTGCTTGACGTGCTGGACGGGAACGCCGCCTTGTCCATCCGCGGCGATGAAGCCGAAGAATCCTGGCGGGTCCTCACCCCGGTGCTCGCCGCCTGGTCCAAGGACCTGGTCCCGCTTGAGGAGTACCCCGCCGGCTCCGACGGCCCGGTCCCGGCCAAGATGTAGCGGGAGGTTTCCTCGGCGCGATGAGCATGCCCATCGCGGCACCGAGGATGCTGGCCCTGGATCAGCGGGTAGATGAGCAGGCCCATCGCGGCCGCGCACGGCACGGATGATGCCGAAGCCCTGCGGGATGAGCGGCGCGGCCGGACGCCGCATGGCTGGCGTGTTAAAAAGTCGGCGGCCCGGGTAGCCCGTCGCTCACTTAGCGGAAGGACGAGGACAGGCACGCGAGTCAGGCGAGTCGGGTAACCGCTGGCAGCGACGCCGCAGCCTACGCGGCCGACAAAGGCGTGAAGCGGAGGAAGCGATCATGAAACTGCTCTACAAGCCGGTAAGCATCCCGGCTACCGTCAACCGCGGCGCCACCGAGGGCACCCGCCAGCTGACCGGCTACGGGCCCGGCGAGGACAGCCAGGCCGGCCAGGCGAGGGAAGAAGCCACGCCGGGGAAAGGCGCCTTACCATGGCGGCCGGGTCCGGCGACGAGCAGGACACGATTCCGCCGCTGCGCAGCATCGAAGGCGCCCCCGAGACGCCGCTCGAACTCGGGCAGGGCGGCTGGTGGCACGTGATCAAGCGGGCCGGCAAGGAGTTCACGGCCGACCGCTGCGCGATGACCGCGGGCAGCCTGGCCTACCACTGGTTCCTGGCCCTTTTCCCCGCGCTGATCGCCCTGCTTGGCCTGACCAGCCTGCTGCGCCTCGGCGGCGGCACAGTGACCCGCCTGGTCAACGGCCTGACCACCGCGCTGCCCCAGGGAGCGAGCGGCGTCTTCACCGACGCGGTGCACTCGGCGACCAGCCGGTCGTCCCACGGCTCGCTGGCCGCCGTGATCATCGGCGTGGCCATCGCGCTGTGGAGCGCGTCCGGCGGCATGACGGCCCTGGAAACCGGGCTCGACATCGCCTACGACGTGCCGGTGGACCGAAAGTTCGTCGGCAAGCGGCTGATCGCCTTGCCCCTGATGCTGGCCACCGTGCTGCTCGGCGGCATCGCCGGCGGGCTGCTGGTGTTCGGCGCGCCGATCGGCTCGGGCATCGAGTCCCATGCCCCGATCGCCGGCACCGCCTTCGTCGTCGCCTGGACGGTCATCCGCTGGGTGGTCACGATCATCGCGATCACGCTGCTGTTCTCGGTCTACTACTACCTTGGCCCGAAACGCTCCGCCCCCAGATGGCAGTGGGTCAGCCCCGGCGGCATCGCCGGCTCGCTGATCTTCATGGCCGCCTCGGTCGGCTTCTCGTTCTACGTGGCCAGGTTCGGCAACTACGGCAAGACCTACGGCGCCTTCGCCGGCGTCGCGATCCTCATCTTCTGGCTGTACCTGGTCGGCATCGCCATCCTGTTCGGCGGCGAGATCAACGCCGAGGCCGAGCGGGAAGCCGCCGCCCAGGCCGGCGTCCCGCTAGCCCAGAAGGGCGCGGCCCAGGTGGAGCGAGGCGAGGGCGCCACCGCGTAATCACAGTTCGAGCAACCCCGGCGAGCCAAGGGAGACGGCCAGCATGACCGGCAACGACAAGATCAGAGCAACACCAGGGGAAGACGAGCCAGCCCTTCCGCCCCAGCGGGACCCGGGCACCTCGCAGCCCGCCGAGGATCCCGGATACCTCACCAGGACAGGCGAAGCTGTCGGCGAGGACGGCTCGGTCGTCCCCATTATCGGCGGCCTGCCCGCAGTCGAGGGGTCAGCCTGGGATGTCGGTGCCCCCTTGGAGGAGCGCGGTTCGGACCTGGCTAGCGAGCAAGACAGCCCGCCAGACCAGGTGGATGGCTGACCGTGAATGGGCACGACAGTGCCGGCTTCGTCCGCGCTCTACCCAGCCGACCTATCGGTGAAGGGATCCTCGCGAATCGGCGCTGACCCCCGACAGCGCATATCCGCGTGTACAACAGCCAGCAGCCTTTGGTGCGAGCCCGCGAGCACCGTCTCACTGAGACGACAACAGCCTCTCGTAATCCGCTAACAGTCAGCCATTGAAGCGCTGGCCTGCGTCTTTCAGGAAATAGTGGGGCGGCGGCTGGAGGACGCAGAATTCGTTGCCGTCCGGGTCGGCGAGGACATGCCAGGCCCAGCCGTCCTCGATGATGGGGCGGCTGGTGAGCACGGTGGCGCCGAGCGCCGTGACCCGGCTGACCTCTGCTTCCAGGTCACGGGTCCGCAGGTCGAGGTGGACGCCATCGACTCCGATGTCGCCCGGGTCCGCTCGCATCTCACGGCCGGCGGGTGACCGCGTCGCCTGGCGTGCCAGGAGGGCAGTGAGCCGCCCGCCAGGCTGGCTGCGTGAGCTGGCAGCCGCCCCAGAACCGGCCACAGTGCGGGTGACAGCGTCGATCGCCTTCCTGAGCTCGCCGAGCGAATCTGTACCCGCGCCCGAGCGCCGTCGTGTTAACCCGCGCGCTGCCACCTGATACCCATGGTGAGGAAACCCAGTCGTGTCATGTCCTTGCCCCCTCCTTGCCGGGCCGCCGAAGACGATGCCCTACCATCGCACGATGGACCCGCCCTGAAGGCACTGGAATTCTGCCACTGATCCCCCGCGTGCGGCGCAGCGCCTGCCCGGGGTGGCCAGCTGCCGCTGACCAACCGCGCCCCTCAAGCGGTGATGACACCGGACCATGGGGCGAGGGTGGCGCCCTGGAGCGCCCCAGGGCTGGAGGACGCCACGACCGGACCGCCCGGGCCGACGCGGGCGGGCCGGTCGGACATGTTCGCGGTGACGCGCAGCTGCCCGGCCTGGAACGCCCAGACTTCTTCGGGTGCCGGCAGCTGCCGGTAGCTGGCGATGCGGCCGCGGTGCTCGGCGGACCGCAGTGCGAGCAGGTCGCGGCACAGCCGCAGGACTGAGCCGGGCTGGCCGTGCTGGGCGGCGACATTGCGGCTGGTGTCGCCGCAGGGCAGCCAGGGCCGCACGCCGGCGGCGGTGAAACCACCGGAGGAGGTGCCGTCCCATTGCATCGGCGTGCGGGCGTGGTCGCGGCCCTGGTCGCCGGCCGTCATCTGATCGCGCCGCAGGCCCGGCGGGACGGGCACGTCCGGCATCGCGATCTCGTCCCCGTAGTACACGATCAGCGCCCCTGGCAGCATGGCCAGGATCAGCAACGCCAGCCGCGCCTTCCGTTCGTCGCCGCCGCACCAGCGGGACGGGAAGCGGCTGATGTCGTGGTTGGAGGCCCCCCACACGGGGCATTCGCCAGGAGGGAGCGCCGCCAGCGTCTGCGCGACTATCCCGGATAGCTCCCGCGCGGTGAAGCCGGCGAAGAAGAACGGGAAGTTCATGGTGAGCTGGAGCGCGTCCCCGCCGCCGTGATAGCCGGCCATGGTCTCCAGGTCGCCGACCCACGTCTCGCCCAGCAACAGCCGCGGCGGGTCGTAACTGTCGGCGATGGCGCGCCACTCACGGAATAGCCCTGTCGTCTCGGGCTGGTTGGCGCTGCGGGACTGCAGGAGGCCGAACTCGGCGTCCAGCCCGCTGCCTTCGGGGGCCGGCGGGTCATCGCGCAGGCCCGCGTCCTTGTACAGGGCGTGGGCGGCGTCGACGCGGAACCCGGTCACTCCCCGGTCGAACCAGAACCGCAGGATGTCACCGAACGCCTCGTGCACTGCCGGGTCCCGCCAGTTCAAGTCGGGCTGGCTGGGCAGGAACCTGTGCAGGTAGTACTGGCCGCTGGCATCGTCGCGCTGCCACGCTGGCTCCCCGGTGGCGGCCAGCCAGTTGTTCGGCGGGCCACCGTCGCGGCCGGGGTCGGCCCACACGTACCAGCGGCGCCGGGGCGAGTCCCGGCCACTGGCCGCCTCGGTGAACCAGGGGTGCGCGCTGCTGGTGTGGTTGGGCGCCAGGTCCAGCAGGATCTTGATACCGTGCGCGCCGGCTTCGGCGATGAGCTTGTCGAGCTCTTCAAGCGTTCCCAGGTCGGGGTGGACGCCGTAGTAGTCGCAGACGTCGTAGCCCCAGTCCTGGTCCGCTGACGGCATGGTCGGCGACAGCCAGATCCCGTCAATACCTAGCCACGACAGGTAATCCAGCCGGGCGGTGATCCCGCGGATGTCGCCGTACCCGTCGCCGTTCATGTCCAGCCAGGACCGCACGTAGACCTGGTACAAGGTGGCGCCCTGCCACCAGGCAGCGTCTCCGGCCATGCTCATCTCCTGTTAGCTCAGAAGCCCGTATCGCCAAGGTCCCGCGTTTCCTGGCTCCCGTCACGTCGGTACCCGCTTTGCCGGCCGCGTCACGGTGCATTGCGGCCATCAGTTGGTGGCATCTTCCCCACGGCGCCCGATGCCGTCGCCGCCCGCTACCCGGCCACGATCGCTCAAACACAGGCACCTTCTGCGATGAGCCGTGGACCGCACAGCTGCGGCGGTGTGCGGGCGGTGTTCGCGGGTAGCACCGTCGGCTATGAGCGAGCAGGGCACAGAGGGAGACGCGGACGCGAAGCGGGTGCCGTTTCGCAGGCGTCGGCGGCGGCCGGGGGGCGGCGCGGTGGTGGCCGTCTACGAGGACGGGCCGCTGATCATCCGGGGCGAGTTCGCGATCACGGGGCAAGACGGGCGGCCGATCCCGGCCGGCCGGCGGACGGTGGCGCTGTGCCGGTGCGGGCGCTCGGCGATCAAGCCGTTCTGCGACGGGTCACACGCGCGGACCGGGTTCCGCGCTCCTGGGCGCGCCCAGGGCTCGGGTGCGGCGCAGCACGGCGACGGGAGTGGCGGCCCGGGGCAGCCTGTGGCCGGCGTAGGCGACGCCGCCTCGCAGCCGGCAGGCGATCGCGAGCCAGCTGCAGACTGACCGCTCGGCCACCCAGGCGGGGGCCAGGAGCGAGCAGACCGGGGGGAATACGGTGGTACCGCCGTTCCTGCGGCGGCCGATCTCGGCGATCCCGGCCGCCGCGACGGCGGCATTGCCGAGTGCCGCGTATCGCCGGGTCGCGGCGGCGAGGACGAGGGCGGGCAGCAGGGCCAGCTCGGCGGCCAGTCGCGGCGGCTGGGCGAGGCTGTCATAGGCCTGCCGGATCCGCTGGCCGGCGAACTGGCGGGCGGTGGGCGGCAGCCGCCGGACGTGCACCTGCGGTGCTGCCGCTATCCGGGCGCCGGCGGCCCGCAAGGTGCGCATCAGCTCAAGGTTCTCGAACAGCACGTCGCCGTCATAGCAGCCTGCCCCGAAGAAGGCGCTGCGCCGGACGGCCAGGGTGCCGGGGTAGTCCGTCCCGGCTGCCCGGTTGACCAGGGTCCGCGCGGTGTCCCAGGCGGCGTGCCAGGGCAGCGGGCTGAAGTAGTTCTGCGGGATGACGAGGTCCGCGTCATCGAGCAGGCCAAGGACCCGCGCCAGGGGCCGGCTGTCGTAGCGGACGTCGTCGTCGGCGATGATGACCCGCTCGCCGCCAGCGGCGCGCATGCCGGTGATCACGCCGTTGACCTTCCCGTTGCGGTAAGCCAGGCCGGGATCCGGGCGCAGGTGGCGCGCGAACGCGCCCCAGGCGCGGTGATGGCGCGCGAACACCGTGTCCGGTGACCCGTCCACGATGATGACCTGGCATAGTCGGGCCAGGCCGCGCAGGTAGGCCGTGAGCTCCACGATGCCGTGGTCCTGCTGCCAGCGCAGCGGCAGCACATAGCAGTCCCGCCCGGGTGCCGGCGCCGCACCCGTGCCCGGCGTCATGGCCTCAGGCCGCGACCCGGGACCCGGCTGGGCGCTGCAGCGACGACCGGCCCGCCTCCCAGGACGACAGCAGGCGGCCGGCGGCGATGCCGTCAAGCGCGAGGCAGCAGGCCGCGCCGAAGAGGATGCCGGCCGCGGAATCGGGGCGGGCAGCCGCATAGCCGCCGCACAGGTCATGGGCGGCGATCTGCTCATGCACGGCATCCGCGGCCACGTGCTCCTCGAAATACCAGCGGGCGCCCGGCCCGGCACCGAGGCGGCGCGCTCCCGCGGCATACAGCCGGTTGGGCTCGGTCGAGGTCATCTCCAGGGCGGCCAGGTGCCCGAGCAGGGCGCCCGTCCACCGCCGGTGCAGCGCGAACAGCGACATCAGGTTGCTCACCGCCAGCGTCACCGCCGGCACGGCCGGGACGTAGTACCCGTAGCTGTCGTCCAGGCCCAGCCAGCCCTTCAGCTGGTACACCGACCGGTGCGCCGCGAACTCCGCGAATTGCTCCCTGGTGGCCGTGCGCGCCATGTACCCGGCGAGATCAGGGCCCTCCGCGCTCCGGGTCAGGTCGCGCAGCCCGGACGGCACCCGGCTGGCCGGCACCCCGGCGCTTTCCCCGGCCAGGCCGCGCAGGGCGGCGACCCACGGCCGCTCCAGCGCCGCGAGCAGGGCCATGACGGCAGGGTGCCATTCCCAGCCCTCGTCCACGTCGCCGAACCCGCGGTAATGCAGCTCATAGCAGCACCACAGGGCAAGCTGAAGATCATCGTCGTCCCAGGCCGCCATCCCCCGCTCCGCAAGCGGCGGCGCAGGGGTGACAGCGATGTCCGGGGCAGGGTCCCGGTGCAGCGTGGCGGCCAGCCATGCGCTCACCGGCCCTCTCGAAGGCGGCATCATCATGCGCCCCTGTTGCCCGCGTGGCGGCTGATTACTCCCCAGCCGGCTGACGTGATTCCCGGCTGCCGCTCGCTAGCGCCGGTTTGGGCGGCCGTCGCGGGGTAAGTGGCTAGCCGCTCCGGGATAGGCAAAGGCCACCTGACGAGCGGCATGGTCAACTAAGAAAACCTGTCTGGGAAGCGGATCAAGCCCAAGGAGAGCGGGTGCCAGGAACAGATCAGCCCTTCGACGCGGCCGCCTTTGATCCTGCCGCGTACGGCCGGTTCGCGGCACGCGACTATGACGAGTTGCATGCCGAGCTTGACCCCGCTGCGGCGGTGGATACGCTGATGGACCTCGCACACGGCGGTCCGGTGGTGGAGTTCGGCATCGGAACCGGCCGACTAGCACTGCCCCTAGCCCAGCGCGGCCTGGAAGTCCACGGGATCGATGGGTCACCCGAGATGGTCGCCTTGCTTCGACGCAAGCAGGGCGGTGAGGCCATACCAGTTGTCATCGGTGACTTCTCCGGCGTAACGGCAGGTAACGATTTTGCGCTGGCGGTTCTCGCCATCAACACGATCTATGCGCTTCCTTCACAGGAAGCGCAGGTAGCGTGCTTCCGCAATGCCTCGCGTCACTTGCGCCCCGGTGGCCGCTTCGTCGTTGAAGCCTGGGTACCTGACGTTGGAGCATTCCGGAACGGGACAGCTGTGCGGCCGGTGCAAATACACGACGGGCATGTCGAACTAGAAATCGCGCGCCTCCATCCCGCGACACAGAGGATGCTGACCACTAAGGTCCACATGTCAGACGGCAGCATCAGCCTTATCCCGGCTAATCACCGTTACGCGTGGCCCAGCGAGCTGGATCTCATGGCCCAACTGGCCGGGATGCGGCTGGCCTACCGCTGGGAGAACTGGGAGCGTACACCGTTCGACGATGCCAGTACGGCCCACATCTCCGTATGGGAAAAACCACCCGTTGATGCCTGATGATGGTGGCCGCTTTCTTCGGTGAATCACGCCCAGGTGCGCACAGAACCAGCCACGGAGAGAGCTTGCACAGCTCAACTTAACCGTGTAAGTAGGTGAGTGTTACGTCAAAGCCGACGAGCAAGGAGTGATCACATGGCGTTTCGGCTAAGACACTCGCACCTCGGGGAGCCCGGGCACAGGCAGTTCCGGCTACGGCGCGGGCGCGCCTGGTTCGCGGGCGGCTGCACGGCGCTGGCGGTGCTCGGATGCGTCGGCACCACAGTCGCGGCTCCCGCCTCGGCGAGCGCGGTCACCGTTCCGGTCCTGCTTTCCGCCGCGCCCCTGGGGCTCAACGCCGCCCCGTGGGACTACATCTACGCGGCGAACGCCTCGGCCGGGGGCGGACTGGACCAGATCCAGCCGCTGCTGCAGGCGGCCGGCATCGACGAGTTGCGCTACGGCGGCGGCTCGTACGCCGACTACTACGACTTCCAGACCAACACCAACATCCAGAACTGCCTGCCGCTCAACGCCACCGCGTCCTTCACCTCCAGTTGCTCGTCGTCGGACTCGCTGGACTTCAGCCAGTTCTCCCAGCAGGCGAAGGCGATCGGCGCGCAGAGCTTCGTGACCGTGAACTACGGCTCGGGCACCCCCGCCGAGGCCGCCGCGTGGGTCGCCCAGGCCAAGAGCACGCCCGGCCAGGACGTGGCGCTGTGGGAGGTCGGCAACGAGAACTACGGGTGCTGGGAAGTCAACAACGAGCTGGCCGGGCCGCCCGCGAACTTCCAGGGGTACACGCCGAACACCTACACCACCGTCAACGGCGTGTTCGAGAACCCGACCTGCCCGCAGACGACGCAGGGCAACGCGGCCGGCACCCAGACCCTGGCGACGTCCTACGCCGTCAACGCCAAGCAGTTCCTCATCGCCATGAAGGCGGCCGACCCGGCGGCGCGGATCGGCGTCCCGTGGGCGTTCGACAACTCGGTGTCCGGCGCCTCGGTGCCGAACAACGACGAGTGGAACAACACCGTGCTCGGAACCGACGGCAAGTACGTGAGCTTCGTTGACGCGCACTACTACCCGTTCTTCTTCGGCGGCAGCACCGGCGGCGCCAACCCGACCGACCAGCAGGTGCTGCAGGCGCTGTTCGGAGTCCCGTCGCTGTATAGCAAGATCCGGACCGAGCTGAACGCCTACGCCCCGCGTGCCTCGGTGGTCGTCGGCGAGACCAACGTGTCGAACAACACCACCACCACGGTCTGCACCCCGACCGGGGCCTTGTTCGCGGCCGGCGACGTGCTGTCCTGGCTGGCGGCCGGAGCGAAGAGCGTCGACTACTGGGACATGAACAACTACGGCAACACCACCACCAGCTGCACCAACGCCGACTACGGGATGTTCACCTCATCCGCGCCGGCCGCCGCCGAGACCCCGTACTACGGCTACCTGCTCGCCTCCGTGCTGGCCCGACCGCACGCGCTGCTCGCCACGCTGAGCACCTCCGACCCGGCGGACGTGCTCGGCTACCAGGCGCTCGTGCCCGGCGGCAAGTACACCGTCGCCTTCATCAACACCAACACCAGCTCCGCCGAGACGGTGCGCTTCCACGCGCCGCTGTTCGGGACGCTGCGGACCTGGAGCTACAGCGCGGGAAACCAGAACGCGACAAACTCCAACATCGTGACCGGGACCGCCCCGGCAGCCTCGGTCGCCGGCGGCATCACCCTGCCAGCCGAGTCCATCACCATCCTCCAGACACGGTAAAGCCGGCCCGCTGAAGCGGGGAAGGCCAGCGAAGCCCGCCTGGCATTCCCCGCTCGGTGAGGAAGAACGCAGTTAATTGAAGCGGCACAGGGGAGACAGCGTGAGCCGGGCGCCTACCGACTGGGGCGAGGGCCGGGCCGGAGCTCATCCGGACCTGGAGGACCGGTGCGGCCTCGGCCTGGTTACCCGGCCGGCCGCCCGCGGCCAGGTCGCGCAGCATCCGCGCGGCGGCGGCGCCCGCAGCCGGGATATCCCTGCGCAGCGCGGTCACGGACGGGTACATCACCCCGCAGGTCGGGGAGTCATCCCAGGACAGGATCGACACGGCGTCCGGGACGCCGACCCCCATCCGCTGGGCGACGCCAAGCCCCGCGATGGCCATCACGTCGTTGTCGTAGAGGATCGCGGTCGGCGGGTCGGCCGCGCTGAGCAGCGTCCTGGTCACCTCCGCGCCATGCTCAGAGGTGTAGTCTCCGGGGACCGACACTGCCTGGATCCCGGCCGCCGCGGAGACAGCGACGAACGCCTCCGACCGGAGCGCGGAATGCCAGTACTTGGCATAGCCACCGACCCGGGCGATGCGGCGGTGCCCGAGCTTCGCCAGGTGGCCGACTACCATCTCGACGGCGGCGCGGTCATCCTGCCACACCGCAGGGAGCGTGCCGGCGCCGCGGGGCGTCCCGATCACGACGGCCGGCATCCGCATCTCCTCCAGCACGCCAATCCGCCGGTCGCCGACCTGCAGGTCGACCACGAACACGCCGTCCACCCGGCGCTGAGCCCACCACTGGTGATACAGCTCGATCTCGGCATACGCGTCCTCAGCCATCGTGAACAGCAGCGTCACATGATGCGCCGCCAGTTCAGCCTGCATCCCCGCGAGCAACCGCATGAAGAAGGACTCACTGCCGAGCGTGTCCGCGGGCCGGTCAATCACCAGGCCGAACGCACCCGCCTTGCCCCCATTCAAGGCACGGGCCGCGCTGCTTGGCTGGAATCCGATCTCCTCGGCGATCGCGAGGATCCGCTCCCTGGTCGCCGCGGAGACCCCCGGCTGGCCGTTCAGCGCGAAGGAGACGGCGGACTTGGTCACGCCCGCACGCTGCGCGATGTCCGACATCGTCGGACGCTTCATCCGGCACTCCCTACCACTGCGGTATCCCAGCTAGCGTAACGGCAGCGGGCCAGGGGGCCTGTTCTGCACGTCTTCGAGCTATCACCTGAACCCAGGGGCAACACGCTCCTCAGTTCTCGCTCACCGCATATGTCGGCCGTAGAGCGCTCGCTTACTGCCGAAATCGTACTTAACCGGTAAATTCTAGCGTCAGCCGGCTGGCGGCGGTGACCGACGCGACGGTGACCCCAGCGGGCGCCGAGGCTATCGCGACGGACGCCCACGGCCGCCCGGCACCGCTGCGACGGCAGGTCGGCCAGGGCCCTGATTAAGCGTCACGGCGGCGCTCGGCGTAAGCGCTGCCCAGGACATGCCCGTGGGGCTGGCCCCACTCGGGGAGACGGACATCGTTGACCGGCTCGCCCTGCTCCTGTTCGGAATCAAGATTCTCGAAGGTTAGCGGTCATGCCCTGGCATGCCGTCCTGGCGCGCTGGCGGGCTAGCGGGCGAAACCTGCGACGACGGGCGGGAGCTCCCGCCCGTCTGGGCGCGACAGGTCATCCATTGCCGCAGGCTGACGGTGCGATGAGGCGGGCGGGCTGGAAGCCGCCATGTTCAATGGCGTTAACCATAACGCTTAACCGGTCAAGTGCCGAACTCTTGCTGGCGCAACATAAGCCTGCGTCTTCGCCTCAAGCAGGCCGCCACCCGCTGGCCGCGCACCTGACCGTCACCGACACCGTCCGCGCGATGTCGATCTCCTCGGGCTGGAACCCGACGCCCGCGGTCAGTGCGGACCACGCCTCCAATACTGGCATTCGCGCTGCATCCAATTTGTGCGCTAATGTTTTAAGCCGATGAAATTAGTCCGTAATAGTCGGGAACCTTCGTTGATTTTTGATTCGGTGTGAAAGTTACAGGGGTGCCTTATCAGGCACGACACGCTTCCGGACCTGGGAAAGCGGTTCCGTACTGGGCGTCTTCGATCGGGCTGGGGAAGCGGGGGGCGGGTCGGCGCCCGCGCTGGATGGACGCTACTTGACCGGTTCAGTTGGCCGAGCCTAGCGTCAGCGTCGCTCGCGGTGTTATCAACCCGCTTGGACCG
>JAICYD010000024.1 GCA_025934375.1 Streptosporangiaceae bacterium
CCGGCCAGGCGGTGTCTCCCGGCCAGGCGGTGTCTCCCGGCCAGGCGGTGCCTCCCGGCCAGGCGGTGTCCTCGAGGGGGCGAATGGCGAGCTGGCTGAGGTGGCCATCCTCGTCACCGGCGACGCGGACGGCGCCGCGCGGCTGCATATCGGCGTGCCGCAGACCGAGCCGGTGCCGCCGCTGGATGACTACCGGCAGAAGGTGCTGCGCGCGGCCCGGCGCGGCACCATGTACCCGTACGAGCTGACCAGCCGGCTAGCCGGGGCCGAAGGCCGCTTCACCGAGCATGACCTGGACGCCAGCGGCGCCCTGGTGCCCGTGGATCGGCCGCCGGGCAGGAACAAGGCCGCCATCGTGGCCGGGGTGGTCACCACGCCGACCGAGCGGTACCCCGAGGGCGTCACCCGAGTGGTGCTGCTCGGCGACCCGACCAAGTCGCTGGGCGCGCTGTCGGAGCCGGAGTGCGCGCGCGTGATCGCGGCGCTTGACCTGGCGTCGCGGATGCGGGTGCCGGTGGAGTGGTTCGCGCTGTCGTCAGGCGCGCGGATCTCGATGACCTCCGGCACCGAGAACATGGACTGGGTGGCGGCCGCGCTCAAGCGGATCGTTGAGTTCACCCAGGCCGGAGGTGAGATCAACATCGTCGTGGCCGGGATCACCGTCGGCGCCCAGCCGTACTGGAACGCCGAGGCGACGATGCTCATGCACTGCAAGGGCATCCTGGTGATGACGCCAGACTCGGCGATGGTGCTCACCGGCAAGCAGTCGCTGGACTTCTCGGGCGGGGTGTCGGCCGAGGACAACTTCGGCATCGGCGGCTATGACCGCGTGATGGGGCCCAACGGCCAGGCGCAGTACTGGGCGCCGAGCCTGGCCGCCGCCTGCGACGTCTTGATGGCGCACTACGATCACGCCTACGTCGCGGCCGGCGAGAGCGCGCCCCGGCGGGCGGTCACCAGCGACCCCGCCGACCGTGACGTCTCCAGCTACCCGCACGCGGTGGCGGGCAGCGACTTCGCCACGGTCGGTGAGATCTTCTCGGCCGCCCACAACCCCGACCGCAAGAAGCCCTTCGACATTCGCACGGTGATGCGGGCCCTGTCGGACCAAGACCTCCCGCCGCTTGAGCGCTGGGCCGGGATGGGCGACGCGGAGACCGCGGTGGTGCAAGACGCCCACGTCGGCGGCCTGCCGGTCTGCCTGATCGGCATCGAGTCGCGCGCGGTGCCCCGGCGCGGGTTCCCGCCCGCCGACGGTCCCGACGCGTTCACCGCGGGCACGCTGTTCCCGATGTCCTCGAAGAAGACCGCGCACGCGATCAACGCCGCGTCCGGCAACCGGCCGGTGGTGGTGCTGGCGAACCTGTCCGGGTTCGACGGCTCCCCGGAGTCGATGCGCAAGCTGCAGCTGGAATACGGCGCGGAGATCGGCCGGGCGATCGTCAACTTCGACGGGCCGATCGTGTTCTGCGTGATCTCCCGCTACCACGGCGGCGCGTTCGTGGTGTTCTCCAAGACCCTCAACCCGAACATGACGGTGCTTGCCCTGGAGGGATCGTTCGCGTCGGTTCTCGGCGGGGCCCCCGCGGCGGCCGTGGTGTTCGCCGGCGAGGTGAGCAGCCGCACGGCGGCCGACCCCCGGGTGGCCCAGCTGCAGGCCGCGGTGTCCGAGGCCAGCGGCGCTGAGCGCGCGGCGCTGAGCGCGCGGCTGGCCGAGGCGCGGTCATCGGTGCGGGCCGAGAAGCTGGGCGAGGTCGCCGCGGAGTTCGACCGGGTCCACAGCATCCAGCGGGCCGTCCAGGTTGGCTCGGTCGACGCGATCATCACCGCGGCCGAGTTGCGCCCCCGGGTGATCGACGCTCTCGAGCGCGGCCTGCGCGCCCGCCGGGACCCGTGACCGGCGCTCCCCCCGCGGGGATGACGGCGACCGTCCGCGAGATCGGCGTCCCCGGCCAGCCTCACTGACCCGGGCTACCGCGCCGGCACCCTGCCCGGGCCGCTGAGCGCGGACGTGAGCGCGCCGGATGATGGTTCCCGGTTAATTCCGTTGAGTTCTTGTGCCTTGGGGCCTGCGCCGAGAATTAGCGTGACCCCCGGTGGGGAAATCGCGGTAATTTGCGCGCCGGGATTGTTCGCTCGGCGGCCACGGGACCGCGTGGCGCGTGCGCTATGCTCGCGCCATAATTTGCAGCAGGACGCGAATTGGCGGATCAGCTAAGCGGAGCCGCGACGTTGCAGGGGGGACGCCCAGTGTCTTTCTTTGACTATCCAAGCGAAACGCCCGCGGCGCCCGCGGGCCCCGTGGACGTGCTGCTCGCCGACGCGTCGGATGCCGAATGGACGACGCTGCTGGGCCATACCCAGCAGCACCGGTTCGATCCCGGCGAGGCGATCATGACCGAAGGGGATCAGGACCGCTCGCTCTACCTCGTGCTGGAGGGCCAGCTTGAGGTCCTCGCGCCGCGCGGCCGGCGCGGCGCGTACCGCAAGGTCGCGTTGGTCGCCGCGGGCAGCGTCATCGGGGAGCTGGCATTCTTCGACGGCGGTGCTCGCTCGGCCATGGTCAGGGCGGCGACGCCCGCCGTATTGGCCGAGATGTCGCCGACGTCCTTCGACGCGCTGGCCGCTGACAGCCCCGCCCTGGCCCGCCGGCTGCTGTTCGACCTGGGCCGCATCCTGGCCCGGCGGCTGCGCGCCGCCCAGGCCGCGCCGAACGCCGGGGGGAACTGACATGGCCGGGACGCCGATCATCGAGATCCGGGAGCCAGGCCGGCCGCCCCGCCGGGTGCGCGTGGAGCGGGCGATCGAGTTCGGCCGCCAGCCGGCGGGCGACGGCGAGGCCGTCGTGCTGGATGACCTGGCTGTCTCGCGCCGCCACCTGCGGCTCGTGCCCAGCCCGGTCGCGCTGTCCATGGTGGACCTGGGCAGCGCCAACGGGACGATGGTCAACGGGATGCGGGTCACCGGCCGCGTGGTGCTCGAGCTGGGCTCGGTGGTGCGGCTGGGCCAGACCGAGATCCTCATGGTCGGCTGGGAGGGCGACCGGGCCCCGGCTGTTCCGGCCCCCAGGAGCCCGGCGGGCACCGCGACGGTCGCGGTGGCGATCTTGCCGGCGCCGCCGGCTCCGCCGCGGCCGCCGTCGCCCGCGAGACGGCCGTCGCCGGCGGTGACGCTGCGGGGCTGGCTGCTCGGCACGGTCCCGCGCGCGGGCGAGCCGCTGTTCCCCGCCTACACCGAGATGCGCCGCCGCCTGCCGGTCCGGGCCTGGCACGGCATCCGGATCGCCAGCGTGCTGGCCTACCTGGCCTTGTGCGTCGGATTGTGGATACGGCCGGGCGGCGGGCAGTTCTGGTTTTTCAAGGTCATCGTCCCGCTGCTGCCCATCTTGTTCTTCACCGCGCCCGGGCTGTGGCGCAACATCTGCCCGCTGGCCGCGGCCAACCAGGCGCCGCGGGTACGCGGTTTCACCAAGGCGCTCACCCCGCCGGACTGGCTACGCCGCTACGGCGCGCTGATATCCATTTTCCTGTTTTTCGGCATCACCAGCACGCGGATCGCCTTCTTCAACACCAGCGCGCCCGGCCTGAGCATCCTGCTATCGCTGACAATCCTCAACGCATTCGTGGCGGGGTGGATGTTCAAGGGCAAGAGCGGCTGGTGCTCCAGTATCTGCCCGTTGCTGCCCCTGCAGCGCGCCTACGGCCAGACGCCGTTCGCGAAGGTGCCCAACAGCCACTGCCAGCCGTGCGTCGGCTGCACGAAGAACTGTTACGACTTCCGGCCGAGCGTCGCCTACCAGGCGGACTTGCGCGACCCTGACCCGCAGTGGTCGGCGCCCCGCAAGCTGTTCGTCTCCGCCCTGCCGGGGTTCGTCCTTGGCTTCTTCCTGCTCGTCAGTCACCCCGGGATCACGCTGCCCGAGGTGTACCTGCGGCTGGCCGCGTTCTTCCTGGGCAGCGTCGGGCTGTTCTACGCTGTCCAGGCGCTGACGGGGCTGGAGACGACCATCACCGTCGCCGTCTGGGCGGCCACCGCGATCAGCATCTTCTACTGGTACTCGGGCGTCACCCTGGCCAGCTCGTTCGCGACCATCACCGGCATCCAGGCGGCGTGGCTGGCCTGGCCGATCCGCGCCGTCGTGTGGGCACTGGCGCTGCTGTGGATCGCGCGGACCTACGTCAAGGGCCGCCAGTACGAGGAGGAGACCGCCGCGCGGCCCGCGCTGCCGGTGATCCAGATCAGCCCCCGGGCCAAGAAGGTCGCCCAGCAGGCCGCCAGCCCGGGCGCCGAGGTCACCTTCGCGGGCACCGGCAAGCCCGTCAAGGCCGAGGTCGGGATGAGCCTGCTGGCCCTGGCCGAGCGGGAGAAGCAGCCCATCGAGGCGGGCTGCCGGATGGGCGTCTGCGGCGCGGACCCGGTCGCGATCATGGAGGGCGGCGGGTGCCTGACCCAGCCCGATGAGGACGAGCAGAACACCTTGCGCCGCCTCGGCTTCGCCGACAGCACCCGGATGGCGTGCGTCGCGCGCGTCCAGTCCGGGCCGGTCACCGTGGCCCTCAAACCCGAGCCGGGCACCCCCAGGGCGAGCGCCGTGACCGCCTACGACCGCTCGATCGTCAGCGTGGTCGTCCTCGGCAACGGCATCGCGGGGGTGACCGCCGCCGACTTCCTGCGCCGCGGCCACCCCGAGTGCGAGATCCACGTGGTCGGCGCGGAATCCCACGTCCACTACAACCGGATGGGCATTTCCCGGCTCGTCTTCGGCCGTTCGGCCATGCAGGGCCTGTACCTGCTGCCCGAGCAGTGGTACGACGACCACCAGGTTGTCGCCTGGCTGAACACCCGGGCCAGCCGGATCGACACGGCCGCGAAGCGGGTCAGCCTGGCCACCGGGGACACGCTGCACTATGACCGGCTGATCCTGGCCATGGGGGCCAGCAGCGCCCGGCCGCCCCTCGACGGCTTCGGCCGCGCCGGCAGCTTCGTGATGCGGGCCGCGGCGGACGCGATGGCGATCCGCGCCTACGCCCAAGAGCACGGCTGTCGCACCGCCGTGGTGGCCGGCGGCGGCCTGCTCGGCCTGGAGGGGGCGCACGCGCTGCACGAGCTCGGCCTGGACGTCACCGTCTTGGAACGCGGCGGGCGGCTGATGGGCAAGCAGATCGACGAGCGGTGCAGTGAGCTGCTGCACGGGCACCTGGCTCGCACGGGCCTGCACGTGGAGTACCGAGCCGAGTCCCAGGCGCTGGCCGGCCAGGACCGGGTGACCGGGGTGACCCTCAAGGACGGCCGCACGCTCGGCTGCGACATCTTCCTGGCCGCCGTCGGCAACCGGCCGAACGCCGATCTCGCCAGGGACGCCGGCATCGCCGTCAACCGCGGCGTCGTCGTCAACGACCGGATGGAGACCTCCGTCCCGCACGTCTACGCGGCCGGCGACGTCGCCGAGCATGACGGGATGCTGCTGGGGCTGTGGCCGATCGCCGCCAAGCAGGGCGAGGTCGCCGCGGTCAACGCGCTCGGCGGCCTGGGCGGCCAGCAGATGAGCCTCACCGCGGAGGTCCCGGCGACGATCCTCAAGGGCGTGGGCATCGACTTGTTCTCGATCGGCCAGTTCGCCGCCGGCGAGGGCGACACCACGATCGTCGCCGAGGAGCGCGACCCCTACGACCCGACCTACCGCAAGCTGGTGATCTCCGGCGGCCGGGCGGTCGGCGCCACCATCGTCGGCAACGAGCCCGAGGTGGTCGCCGCCGCGACCGCCGCGGTCAAGAACCGGGCCCAGGTCACCCCGCAGGTGCTCGCCGACCTGCGCCGCGGCGAGTGGACGGCGCTGCGCGACGCGGGCCGCGCATCGGTCGCAAACCCGGCCTAGGCAGCGCCCCGCCCCGGGCCAGCGCGTCTGGGGCCTGGCACCGTGCCGGTAACAGCCGGCCCGCCGCGAGGATCTCGACCACCTGCCGACGGCCCTTGACCTGGACCGCCGGCAGCGGGGTGAAGGCGAAGCCGACCGCGGACCGGTGCACCGCGTCGGTCACCAGGACGGCTGGCCGGCCGTCCCGGCCGGCCAGGCCGGATAGCCGGAAGGCGACGTTGGTGGCATCGCCGAGCACGGTGACGATGCGGCCGGTCATCTGGCTCACCGCCGCCGGGCCGCAGGCGACGCCCCAGCCCATGCGCATCGGTCCGCCATCGGGGTCGCGAACGGACAGGCCGGCCGCGATGTCCGGGACCGTCTCAGCCGCCTCGACGGCGAAGGCGACCGCGGCCTCGGCGGCGGTCGCCATGGCGGCCTGCTCCATGGCCTCGCGGGCGCCAGCGCTCATCCCCTTGGCGTCCATCGCGGTGGCCACCATGGCGGCGGACTCCCAGGTCGCGAAGAACGCGTCACCCACATAGTTGGACAGCACTCCGTTGTGCCGGTTGAGGATGCGCCGCAGCCCGGTGAACAGCCGGTCGATGTTTTCCAGCAGCACCCGGTCGTCGGTCTGCTCGGCGATCGTGGAGAAGCCGGCGATGTCACCGACCGCCATCGCCATCTTGGTGACCGTCACCTCACGGACCGTGTTGGTCCGTCGGCCGGGGCCGGTGATGGTGCCCGCCGGGCCGCCGCGAACCGGGGCGGTGAACCGCCGGGAGCGGAACTGCAGCTCCACGGCGCCGATGCGCAGCCGGTCACCGGGCCGCAGCCGGATCGGGACCGCCCGTTCGACCCGGTGCCCGTTGAGTCGTGTCCCGTTCGTGCTGCAGTCGGTCAGCCACGCCTGATCCAGCGCGGAGTCCAGCCGTACCTCCAGGTGCGTGCGGGACACGGCCGGGTCGGTGATCAGCAGGCGGTGCCGCTCGTCCGCCCCGGCGCACTCGCGGCCCACGGCCAGCCAGTCCAGCACCGGCACCGAGTGCTCCCCGTCGGTGTCCGGACCGACCACGAGGACGGCCGGGATGGTCTCCGACGCCCCCGACGCGGGCGGCCGGTACTCGGCGTCGGCGTGCCCCCCGGGAAGTTGCCCCCCGTCATTGCCCATGCGGCGGCCCGGTGACGACATAGGTGAAGACTTGCTGCCCGATGCGCAGGCTCCAGGTCGGGGGCAGCTGAGCCGGGTCGGTGCCGATCCGGGTCCACTCCGGCGCGCCCGGCGCGCTGATGAAGGTCCCGTGCGTCGACCCCGGGTCGCGAACCCACACCAGGCCCTGGTCGACCCACACGTAGGCGTGGATCCGCGAGATGAGGTTGTCCGGGTCACGCAGCGGCAGCGGCGAGGCGTGCCCGCTGATCACCGACGGGTCCTGGTGCGGCCCGCGGCCCAGCACGTAGGCGCGGTCCAGGTAGATGACCGTCCCGTCCTCCGACCGCAGCTCGCCGATCGGCGACACCACCATGGTCGGCTGGGCGCTGCCGGGCTGCCCGGCGCCCGGCTGCTGCTGGGGCAGCGGCACGGACTGCACGGCGATGGTCTCCTGGTGCCCGAGCGGGAGCGGCGACGGGCTGGGCTCCTCGTCGGCGGCGGGCGGCGTGTACTCCAGCGGCGGCTCGGCCAGGTCGCTCAGCGACGGCTGCGGTGATCCCGCGGCGGGCACGTCCTGCAATTCCTCGACGGCGGGCCCCGGGTCAGCGGGCGCGTCGGCGACGGCGGGCGCCTCCGCGGCCGGCGATGCCCATTCCTCGGCGGTGAGCGGGCTCCAGTCGTGCGCGGCGGCGGGCTCGGGGTCGGCGGCGGGGGATGCCCAGTTCTCGGCGGCGGGCTCGTCGGGGGCAGGCTCGGCGGCGGCGGGCGGCTCGGCCTCCGGCGCGGGTGCCTCCTCAGCGACCGGCTCGGCCAGCACCGGCGCGGCTGCCTCCGGTCCCGGCGCGGCCCCCAGCCAGGTCAGCGCGAACGCCTGCCCGGGTACCACTCCCTCCCGCAAGTCCGACAGCGGGTCCGGCGCCACCGCCCGGCCGGCGGCCACGGCGATCGTCAGCTGGTCGAACGTGGCCGGCATCGCCTCGTCGACCCAGGTCAGGGCGCGCTCTCCGGACAGCTCGCGGGTCGTCCCGTCCTGGGTGACCGTGCACGACACGGGACCGCGCAGGAAGACAACCACATCCGAGCCGCGTACGGCCACCATCCCGAACGAGATCGCGTCCCCGGGCATGTGCCCGAGCACCCACGCCGCCAGTCGCGCGGCGACCATGCTGGCCGACAGCGCCTCATCGGCCGCGACGCTAGCGACCAGGCCAAGAAGCTCCCGGATACCATCGTCGGGGACCGGCTCCTCGCGCGGCACCACCACGACCGTGGCGCCGAACCGGGCGATCAGCCCGTTCCCCGGCTCTATCCCTACGTGCGCTGTCATCTGTCCCATGCCGTTCCCCTCATGCACCGCCGACGGACCCGTGTGCTTCCGCAGTAATAGCATGCGCCGTACGGGCGCCGACCAACCATTACCTTACGGATGCCTCAAGGTGATCATGGGCATGGGGTGACGACCACGGCAAGTGGGGCGCCGACTCAGTAGTCCCGCCACCACTGGGTGGTATCGCTCGGTGAGCAGGCCTGCAGGGTGACCGGTGCCGGGTCGGTGCCGGCTGGTGCCCGCTGCCTGGCAGAGGGCGGGATTGGTGTCGGCTTCCAGCTCGAAGTACCCGAACGGCGCGCCGGGGGGATAGACCCGGGTGAACCCCTGGCCCGGGTCCCCGCTACCGCAGGGCTGGACGGTGAGCGCCGTTCCCGCCGTAAGGCTGGGGACGAACCGGCACCAGCCGGCAGCCGGGCTGTGCCCGGGCGGCAATAATACGGTGGCGGCGCCGCGCGGCGACCCGGCGACGCGGCAGTCGCGGCCCAGCGGCCTGCCAGCCAGCCTCGCAGCAGTCCGCGATGGCGTCATCGCGGCCTAACCGCAGTCCGCGTTTGCGCAATCGCGGGTTGCCAGCGATACGCGATTGCGTAGTCGCGGATCCAGCAGCCGTCCGCGATTGCGCAATCGCGGTCGCATGGGGCGCGCGGATGGCTGGCTCGAATGTCGGACCCCGGTGTCACAGTGGCGGCATGACTTCCGACGTTAAGAGGGAAACTCGGCGTCGTGGCATCGGCGAGGAATTGCCACCGGCCATGGCCGAGTTGCTCCAGGATCAGTACAACACGTTCCTCGCGATGAGTGACGCGTGGTGGCCGGACGCCGGCGTCGCGGGCGAGGCTGATTCGGTGCAGTACCACCTCAGCGCGCGTGACTACGAGCGAACGCTGACGAGGCGCAACCGGATGGAGGCGGCCGGGATCCGCGTGTTGCAGTTCCTGCCCAGGGACACCAAGCCCAAGTGGCCCCCCTATCACCGGGAGATCCAAAGCGCGCTGGCTCACGGGGCGAAGAGCTCCCCGCCGCGCATCATCGCGGTGCCCGCCGATGTTTCGGCCGGCCGGGCTCCTCAGGCGCGGCGGACCGTGAAGTTGTAGCAGCCGAAACCGACGTTGCGCAGTTGCACGAGCGCGACGTCCGGCTGCCCGAGCAGCTCGCGGATGGCCTCAGTGGCGTGGTCACCATCGTCGACGAGGACTCCCGTCGCGATGCGCCCCTCGTGGTCGTAGGCGCGGACCACCTGCTGGCGGTGGCTGAGCTCGGGCGGGTAGGCCCACGGCGTCGGATAGCCGCCGCAGGCGTCTGCGTGAATGAACACCGGCCCGCGCTCTGCGTAGGCGCCGGCCGTTCCGGGCGGGGTGTAGGCGATGAGCAGGATCCGCTCTCCGGCCCGGACCTCGCGCAGGCAGCAGCGCAACGGCGAGCCAACGGGCGCGTCCGCCAGCGGAGCGAGCGCGTTCCCCGCCTCATCGGCGCTCGCACCCCGGATCCGCGCCAGCTCAGCGCCCGGGATCGGCTCGAAGACCAGGGTGCCTGTCGCTGTCTTTATCGCTGTCATGTTCACTAGCCTGCCGGGTGCGGGGTGGCCATGCTGGCGGGAATCGGACGCGAGGTTACGGCGGGACCCGGGTGCCATTTCCCGTCGCCACCGGGCACCCGCTCCGCGACAGGAGTGCCACGGTGACCCTCCAATGTCACATGGCCGCCAGGCAGTCTGGCGGTTAGCGTCGGTGGCATGACCTTGACCAGGCCGTGGGCGCGGGTCGCGCTGGCGATGTTCGCGGTGGGCTGGGGCGCCAACCAGTTCTCTCCGATGCTGATCGTGTACCGGCACGCCCTGGGTATCGGCCCGGGGCCGGTAGCGGGCCTGTTCGCGATCTACGCGGCGGCCCTCATCCCGGGCCTGCTGGCCGGCGGGCCAGCCTCCGACTGGTGGGGCCGGCGCGCCGTCGTCGTCCCGTTCACCTTGCTGTCCCCGGTGGCCACGCTCCTACTGATGCTTGGCCGTGACTCGCTGCTCCTCCTGGCGGCCGGACGGGCGCTGGGGGGATTGTGCTCCGGTGCCGTCTTCGGCGCGGCGACCGCGTGGATACGGGACCTGTCCCGAGATGAAGGGAGCAGCGCGCGCCGCGCCGCGCTCGCCCTGAGCGCGGGCTTCGGGCTGGGGCCGGTGGTGGCGGCGTTCCTCGCCCAGTGGGCGCCGGCCCCCCTTGTCGTCCCGTACCTGCCGCACCTTCTGATCGGCACCGCCGCGCTGGTGATCCTGCTGCCCACTCCGGGCCCGCGCCGGGGAGCGGCGATCATCAGCCCGCAAGACGATCGCCCGGTCCGCGGCCAGGGGCGCGGGGCGGGGGGCTTTCCGCCCGCCGCGGTCCGGTCTTCCCGTTTCTGGCTGACGGTCGCGCCCGCCGCGCCCGTGGTGTTCGGGTCGGTGGCGCTGGCTATCGTGGTGCTGCCCGCGGAGGTGACCAGCGCGCGCACGCTGTCGGCCGGGTTCGCGGGCGTGATGGCGGTGCTGGCGTTCGCGGCCGGCATCGGGGTGCAGCCGCTCGCGCGCCGCGTCGAGGCACGCCGGGCTGGCGCAGCCATCCTCGCCGGGCTGGCCGCCACGGCGGCGGGGGCGGCCGCCGCCGCCGTCGCGGTCGCCGCGACGAACCTGGTCCTCGCGGGTACCGCCGCCTTGCTGCTCGGCCTCGGCTACGGGTTGTGCCTGGTTTCCGGCTTGCGCCAGGCTGAGCACCTCGCCGGCGCCCACGACAGGGGCGCCGTGGTGGCCTGCTATTACGTGGTGGCTTACCTCGGCTTCGCCGTCCCGTACGCCATCGACGGCCTGAATGGCGCCCTCGGCGAGAGTAGCGCGCTGGCCGCCGCGGCCGGGGGAGCGGTCGCGCTCCTCGCCTGGACCTGGGCGCGGCGACCGGTGACGCCCTCGTGAGCGCGGTCACCGAGCCGGGCGGCGTGGCCGTTGACATGCGCGTCCCCCGATCTTCAGCCAAAGGCGGATGACACTTGCCTAGCGTCAGGCGGGGTATCGCCAAGGCTCCTGGGCGTAGGCGCGGCCGGACGGGGTGGTCCACTGGATCCATCCGGGCCTTGGCTGGGTGACGGTCCAGTCATCGGATTGCTTGAGCTGGTGACACGAGCGGCTGCAGGCCCACCCGTTGCAGCCGCAAGTGCGGCCGCCTTGCTCGAATGGCACGGCGTGCTCGAAGTCGGACTCGCCTGCCTGGCGGGCGCAGGTGGGGAAGCCGCAGGTGCCGTCCCTGACGTGGATGAGGTGGCGGAGCCGGCTGCCCGGGTCGTGGCCGGGGGACTCGTACCGGTGGTCGCATTCGCCGGTCGGGACGGGGTGCAGGTCCACCGTGAACGCGCGGGCATCGCCGGGCCCGGACGACCCGGGCAGGGTAAGGATCCAATGCCCGTGGCCGCCAGAGGGTCCCGGCTCGCCGCTCGGGGAGAAGGTAGCCCGGCTGGGTCGCGGCGGCCCGTCACGTTCTCCCTCGCGGGCAGCCGTTGCGCTGGCGGCCTTGCGGGGCTTGCAGCATCCGTGGCCGATCGCGTGTCCGTTCTCGTCCACGATGGTGACGCAGAACTGGCTGCGGGGGTCGCGGGCGGCGGCCTCGGCTAGCTCGCGGGCGAGGTGGGGGTCGAGGATGCCGAGGCCGCGTGCCTCGCCGGGCCGCTGGGCGCGGCCGAGGACGCTGAGCAGGGGGATGTCCAGGGCGGGCAGGGTTAGGTTGGCCCGTGCCGCGAACGCGGGACCGGGATCAGCGGCGCCCGCGCGGCCGGGGCCGTCGCCGCCGGGGTCGCGGTCATCGCGGGCGGCCACGCCGGATGCCGGCTGGTCCCCGGCATCCGGGGCTGCGGGCTGGCCGGCCGCCTCGGGGTTCCCGCCCACCGCGCCATCCTGGTCAGCGGCGTCCTCGGCGTTAAAGCGGGCGATGCGCGCGTCCGCTGGGACGCCGTTGAGGATGTCTAGGTAGGCGGCGACGCGCAGGATGTCGATATAGCGCTTCACGCCGGCCGCGCGGTAGTCCTGGGCGCGGGCTTCCACGTTGGCCATGGCGGCCAGCGCCTCATCGGCGGGCAACTCCCGGCCGGCCACGGCACAGGCGCCGGAGGTCTCGCGCCAAAACTGCACACGGGCATGATCTCGCTCGGCCTTCTCCCGCCGCCTCCGCGCTCCCTCAGGGTCAACGGCGCACACGGCTCGCTGGACCAAGCGGAGCAGGTCCGCCCACGTCTTGCACCTGGCGAGGCCGGCCAGGATGACCTGCTCAGCTCGCGCGAGATGGTCGGCGTCGGTCAGGACGTCGGTCTCCTCGACGATCATCCGAGCCTTGCCGGGGTTGAGGCGCCCCTGATTGAGAGCGTCCCCGATCCGGGGCAGTCGCGCTTCCAGGGACCAGGCGCGATGGATCAGCTTTCGCGCTCCGACGACTGAGGTGCCAAGCTGGAGCGACACCTCCCGAGCGAGGTCGTCATCCCACTGCGCCGACAGCCCGGAATCGGCGGCCGCACCGCCCGCTTCCGGGTCGGGGCGGCGGCGGATCAGCTCACGGACCACGGCCAGCTTGCGTGACTCCACCAAGCAGCCGACCGACTCCCACTGGCCGAGGATCCCGAAGGCCTCGTCATCGCTCGCGCCAGGGCAGGAACCATCCGGCCCGGATACGTCGCTGAGCACCATGACCTGCCAGGCGTTCGGCACCGCCCGGTCACTGGAACGGCCCTGCGCGAACAGTGCCAGCCGGGAATCACGCGGGGACGGCCCGAATAGGTCCCCGCGGAAGAAGAAGTCGTCGCTCCCGAAGCCTGCTGTGTTTCCGAAGCCCGTGTTTCCGAAGCCCACCGTTCACCTCCCTGAGGCCATAAGGTGTGCATGTCGAATGAGCTACTTCGAATTCTATCACGATTACGCGCCTCAGCGGGCGCGCAGGACCGCCCAGCTTCCCCAGTAGGCCTCGCTGGTGGTCGCGTCCCAGGCCCGGCCGGCCGCTGCCGTCATCGCGTCGATGAGCAGCTCCGCGCGCAGGTGGAAAGGGGCGCCAGTCCCGAGTGCGTTGGACCACACGAGCACCGCCCCGTCCGCCATGACCCGCGCGACTTCGCCGGCGAACAGCGGCCCGTCCCCGATCACGACCGCGTTGGCGCACCCGTCGGGCAGGGGCAGCCGCGACGCGTCCGCCTGGACGCGGTGGCGCGCGGGCGAGCGGGCCAGCATCCCGCGCGACAGGTCCACCGCCAGCACTGGCTGCCAGTGCGCGGCGATCAGCTCGGTGAGCAGCCCGGTCCCGGACGCGATCTCCACCGCTCGCCCGGCCGGGAACGGCCCGCCGCGGGCCAGCGCGTCCGCGAGCACCGGGGGCCGGTAGCCGCCCCGGTCACCTTCCCAGCTGGCGGCCATCGCGTCGAACTCGGCCGCCATCCCGGCCGCCTCGTCCCGGGACCAGGTCCCGGGCTCCAGCGCGAGGCGCCGGGCTCGTTCCTGCGACTGCGCGGCCTCGGCGCGCACTGGCTTTCCGGGCGGCGATGCGACCGCCCGTGGCAGCGTCCGGATCATGCTTCCTATCTTGCGCGCTCGCGGGCCGGCCCGCCGCGATCTGCGCCTCGGTTTCCTACCATGGGCCAGTGGCATCGGAAAGCGCCGCGATCGGCATCGTCGCCCCGGCGGAGCGGGTCTGGGAGGTGATCCTCGCCCCGGCCGCCGCCCCGGCTGCCGCGGCGGCGGTTCAGCCGCGGATGAGGGCGCCGAAGCGCGCGCAGCTTTCCTCGATCGCCGCCAGGGCGGCGGGGGAGACCCCGCCGAGGTCGAAGAAGCCATGGATCATGCCCGCGTAGCAGCGGACGTCGGCCCGCGCCCCGGCGGCCTCCATTGCCTTGCCGTAAGCCTCGCCCTCATCGCGCAGCGGGTCGAACTCCGCCGTGAGGATGATCGCGGGCGGTAGCCCGGACAAGTCGCCGTACAACGGCGACAGCCGGGGGTCGGTGATGTCGGGCGCGCCGCCGGCGTAGTGACCGAGGAACCAGTCAATCGAGTCCTGCTCCAGCAGGTAGCCCTTCGCGTTCTCGGCGCGCGAGGGGTAGCCGCCCCTCGCGTCGACCGACGGGTAGATGAGCAGCTGCCCGGCCAGCGGCGTGCCGTCCCGGGTGAGCTGCTGGGCGGCGATCGCCGCGAGGTTGCCGCCCGCGCTGTCGCCGGCCACCGCGACCCGCCCGTCACCGCCGAGATCGCCGGGGTGGCCGGCGATCCAGCGGGCCGCGGCCACGGCGTCGTCAGCCGCGGCCGGGAAGGGATGCTCGGGGGCGAGCCGGTAGTCCGTGGCCACCACCACCGCCTGGGCGCCGCGGCACAGGTTGCGGGCCATGTTGTCGTGGGTGTCGAGGTCACCGATGACCCAGCCGCCACCATGGAAGAAGGCGATGACGGGGAACGGCCCGGCGCCCTCGGGCCGGTAGACCCGCGCCCGCAGGCTGCCCGTGGCCCCGGGAACGTCGCGATCCTCGACGCTGGCCACCGGGACGACCTGCTCCGGGGCGCGAACGCTCTGGGTCAGCTGCAGGTAGGTGGCGCGCCCGGCCTCGGGCGTGCCCTCGTGCATGGGCGGGGCGCCCATCTCGCCCAGCATGGCGAGCATGGCGGCGATGTGCGGGTCGACGGGCATGGGCGTTCTCCTTGACGTCGTCGTTGGCGAAGGATAGGGCGGGGGCCTCAGCCGCGGGCTCAGCAGTACGCTCAGCTGTAAACAAGGGACCCGTCGTCGAGGTCGGCCTTGGGCAGGACGTCCCGCTCCTGGAAGTACTCCAGGAAGTGGATCCACGGCTCCCGGTCGCCCTGCTTGAACAAGGTGTCCTGCGCTCGCATGATGTAGCCGGCGCTGAAGTTCTCCGGGTCGCAGAACGGAAGCCGCTCCATCCCGGCGTCCTGCGGCCGCAGGGTCGGCACCACCATGGTGGCGCCCGCCGCGTCCATCCGCTCCAGCATCGCGGACACGAGGTCACAGACCATGTCGGCGCGCAGCGTCCAGCTGTAGCGCAGGTAGCCGAACACGTAGGCCATGTTGGGCACCCCGCTGATCATGACGCCGCGCCAGGTGACCCGGTCGGTGAAGTCAACCGGCTCGCCGTCCACGGCGAACGCGACGTCGCCGAACAGCGACATGGTAAAGCCCGTCGCGGTGACGACGATGTCGGCGGCGATCTCCTCGCCGGAGCTGACCCGGATCCCGGTCTCGGTGAACGTGTCGATGGTGTCGGTGACGATCGACGCCTTGCCTGCGCGCAGCGCCGTGAAGAAGTCGCCCTCCGGGACGACGCCGATGCGCTGCTGCCACGGCCGGTAGCGCGGGGTGAAGTGCTTGTCGATGTCGAATCCCTCGGGCAGTTGCGGGCGCATCGACTCCATGAAGAACTCGTGGAGCGCGCTGGGGTCTTCGCGCGCGGTCTTCACGAGCGTGTCCTGCACGGCGATGTGGGCCTCGCGGAGGTTCTCGAAGGTCAATTCCCCCGGGCCAAGCTCGGCGGCGAGCTGGTCTTCGCTGGGCGGGGCGAGGAAGTAGGAAGGGGAGCGCTGGAGCATCGTCACGTGCGCCGCGTCCTGCGCGATCGCGGGGATCAGCGTCGCGGCCGTCGCGCCGGAGCCGATCACGATGACCCGCTTGCCAGTGACGTCGAGGTCCTCGGGCCAGCGTTGCGGGTGCACCAGCACGCCCCGGTACCGGTCCAGGCCCGGCCACTGGGGCCGGTGGGGCTTGTCGTGATTGTAGTAGCCGGGGCACATCCACAAGAAGTCAGTGGTGTACCGCAGCCGTTCGCCGGTGTCGGCCCGGGTGACCTCCACGGTCCACCGCCGGTCGGCGGTGGACCAGCCGGCCGAGGTGACCTTGTGCCGGTACCGGATGTGCTCGTCGAGGCCTTCCTCGGCGATGACCTCATCGAGGTAGGACAAGATCGCCGGGCCGGAGGCGATCGCCGGGCCCTGCCACGGCTTGAACCGGTAGCCGTAGGTGAACAGGTCGCTATCGGAGCGCACCCCCGGGTACCGGTGGGTCCACCAGGTCCCGCCGTGACCGTCCTTGGCCTCCAGGATGAGGACGCTCCGGCCGGGGAACCGCTCCCGCATGTAGTGCGCCGCGCCGATGCCGGAGACCCCGGCCCCGATGATGAGGATGTCGGCGTGGCCGGCCTCCTGGACCTCCTGGCTGGGAGCCGTCCCGGGTGCGGTGGTGGTCATCGGGCGTACCTCCAAGGGATCGTCGTCGATCACGTCTCACGGTAAATCGGTGACGTCGCCGCGTCCACCTGGGAGGCGAGCCAATCGCGGGGCGGCGGCCCCGCGACCGTCTTCCATCTCACTCATGCGGAGATGGCAGGCGGTTCCCGGGACGGCCGCGCCGGGCTGGACCCGGTCGGAGACGGGTGCTGTGGCTTACCACGCGGGCGTTTGCCGTGGCTTACCACGCGGACGTTGCCGGCGCTGGTGGCGGTGTCCGGCGGGCAGTTGCACCGCAGCGTGGACGACGGCGCGCACTGGGCTCTCGTCACCGTCGCGGCACCCGCCTGAGCAGCAACTTATGTCGAACGGGGCATGGACGCGGGGGGCTGCAGTGGCGAGAATGCAGATGCCGGGAATCTGCGGCAAGTCATACCCTGGGAGGCGAAATTGAATCACTGGTCACTGGCCAGGTCCCTTCGTTCCAGGCTGGCGGTCGCCATCGCCGCCTGCCTCGCGCTCCTCGCCGGGGGCGTGGTCGCGGTGTCGTCAGGCGCGTCGGCGAGCACGCGCCCGGGGCACCCGTTCCACCTCACGGCGCAGGACGCGTCGCGGTGGATGAAGGGCTACCTGAACGCATGGGAAACGCGCGACGCGGACGCGGTTGTCAAGCTCTTCACGCCCAACGGCGTTTACCAGTCCCTCCCCGGTGATCCCACGCAGACATTCGTCGGCCGCCCCGCGATTCACAAGTACTGGTTCGACGTGACCAGGCCGCAGTCGCAGATCACTGGCATCCAGGGCAGGCCTATCGTCGACGGAAATCGCGCGTCGGTGGAGATATGGGTGAAGTTCGTCGACCCGGTGTATAACCCCGACGGGGACCACAAGATCACGCTGCTGGAGACTAACGTCCTCACGTTCGCGTCGAGCCGGCTGGTCTCCAAGAATGTCGAGTACTGGAACATCCTGACCGGCTGGCACTCACCGCCGCCCGGCTGGGGCAGGTGACGGGCGCGGGCGATCGCCTGCCCGCGTCAAACTCCGGGGTCCCGCCTCTTCCCAGGCAAGCAAGCACCTGGGAGGGGCGGGACCGGTCAATGCACGGCACGGTTGGCAACGGGATAGCAAGCCGGTGACAAAGTGGCACAAGGAGAATGAGATGGCTCAACGGCCTGGGGGGACTGCCCTGCTCGATGCCTACTTCGAGGCGCTCGGCAGCGGGGACCCGGGGCGGCTGCCACTGGCGGACGGGGCGCGGTACACCGAGAACGGGCAGGACATCCCGTTCGGGGCCGGCGCGTGGGCCACGGTGACCGGGGTCGCGAGGCAACGGGCGGTCACGCTGGCTGATCCCGAGGAGGGGCAGCAGGCCGGGTGGGGCCTGGTCAGCGAGGGCGGCGCGGACGTGCTGCTCGCGGTGCGGCTGCGGGCGGACGCCGCGGGCCTGATCAGTGAGGCGGAGGCCTTCGCGGTGCGGTCGCCGATGTTCGGGCGCTCGGACTTCCCCGCGCGGCTGCGCGAGCCGAGCCCGCAGGTCGGCGAGGTCATCGAGCCCGCGTCGCGGGCGAGCCGGGCCGAGCTCGTGGCCGCCGCGGACGCGTACTTCGACGGGGTGCAAGACGATGACGCGGACCGGATCCCGGCCGCCGATGACTGCCCGCGGATAGAGAACGGGGTGCGGACGGTGCTCAACCCGGCGGGAGAGGGACACGGCCCGGAAAGCCCGCTTGAGGGGGAGAAGCTAGCCCTGAGCATCCGCGACCAGGTGCGGCTGATCGGGTTCCCGGCCATCGAGAGGATCCGCGACCGCCGGTACCCGGTCATCGACGTCGAGCGGGGCCTGGTCCTCGGGGTGGTGCTCTTCGACCACCCGGGGCCGGTGCGCGGCCTGGCGGGCCCGGCACGCTTCGCCGCCCCGAACTCGTACCTGATCTGGGAGCTGTTCAAGGTCTCCGGGGGCCTCATCCGCCACATCGAGGCGATCATGGCGATGTTCCCCTACGGGATGCGCTCCGGGTGGTGAGGACGCTGCTGGTGAGGGC
This sequence comes from Streptosporangiaceae bacterium, assembly GCA_025934375.1. Lineage (GTDB taxonomy): Bacteria > Actinomycetota > Actinomycetes > Streptosporangiales > Streptosporangiaceae > Trebonia. Next base: position 18,592 of record JAICYD010000024.1, read on the forward strand.
GCTGCTGGTGAGGGCGCTGCTGGTGAGGGCGCTGCTGGTGACGACAAGGCGCTGAGGGGAGTCTCCACAGGTAAACCACAGGAGTGCTCACAGGTTCGCCCGTGACTCTGTCCGGTGTCGTTTGCTCGTGGGTAGAGTAACTCCCGTTCCGCCCGGAGCACTTCGGAAATGCCCTGCGCGTCCTTGACAGGTCCATGGTGCTATTTAGGCCCGGTGCTTAGCTGAACAGGGTGCTACCTAAACAGGGTGCGAGCCAAACAGGGTGCGAGCCAAACAGGGTGCGAGCCAAACAGGGTGCGAGCCGAATCCGACAGGAAGCCTCAATGAGCACGCTATCACGCCCCATCGATGAGATGAAGGCCCACTACACGGCGGTGGTCGTGGGCTCTGGGTATGGCGGGGCGATCGTGGCGATGAGGATCGCGCGGGCGGGTCGCGATGTCGCCATCCTGGAGCGCGGAAAGGAAATGCATCCGGGCGACTACCCGGATTCGGCGCTGTCGGCGGCGCGGGAGATGCAGATTCACACGGCCAAGGCCGACCACGGGTCGGCGACGGGAATGTTCGACTTCCGCGTGGGGCCTGACATCACCACCTTGGTAGGCTGCGGGCTGGGGGGCACGTCGCTGATCAACGCCAACGTGGCCCTCGAGCCCAGCGAGGTGACCTTCGCCGACGAGCGGTGGCCGGCGGCGCTGCGGGACCATCCCGGGGTCTTGAAGCCGTTCATGCAGGCGGCCAGGGAGATGCTCGGGTCGACTCCGTACCCGCGGACCTGGCCCGTCCCGCCCAAGCTGGCGGCGCTGGAGCGGGCGGCGGCGGCCCTGGGCCGGGAGGTGACCCGCCCGGACATCAACGTGACCTTCGTGACCGGGCCCAACGCGGCCGGCGTGGAGCAGAGCGCGTGCCTGATGTGCGGCGACTGCTGCTCGGGCTGTAACCACGGCGCCAAGAACACCGTCTTGATGAACTACCTGCCCGACGCGCACGCGCACGGCGCGCACGTCTTCACCGAGGTTGCCGTCCAGTCGGTGCAGCGGTGGCAGGGCAAGTGGCGGGTCGCCTATGACGTGCTGGGCGGCGGGCGCGAGCGCTATGACGACGCCCCGACGCAGTTCCTGACGGCCGACGTCGTCGTGCTGGCGGCGGGGACGCTCGGGTCCACGGAGATCCTGCTGCGGTCCCGGGAGCTCGGGCTGGCGGTGTCCGGCCGGGTCGGGTGCGGGTTCTCCGGCAACGGCGACGTGCTCGCGTTCGCCTACGACACCGACGGGTCGGTGCGGGGCGTCGGCCTCGGCGGGCGCGCTCCCGACGCCGACAACGCGGTCGGCCCGACGATCACCGGCCTGATCGACTTGCGCTCCCCCGACGCCGACCGGCGCAAGGCGCTGATCATCGAGGATGGCGCGATCCCGGGCGCGCTGGCGGCGCTGCTGCCGGTCGCGATGAGCGCGGCCCCCCATGCGAGCCTGGGCCAGAAGGCGGTCTCGATGGCCAGGCGGCTGCGCGAGGTCGCCTCGATCCCACTGGGCGCCTATCGCGGCCCGGTCGACCGCACCCTGACCTACCTGGTGATGAGCACCGACGATTCCGGCGGGCAGATCGTGCTCGAGGATGACCGCGTCCAGGTGGTGTGGCCCGAGGTCGGCGACCAGCTGGTCTTCGCGCACGACAACCGGATCCTGGACATGGCCACGAGCGCGCTCGGCGGGATAGCGACCCCGGACCCGTTGTGGGCCTGGCGGAACGGGCGGTCGCTGATCACCGTGCATCCGCTGGGCGGGTGCGTGATGGCCGATGACGTCGCCGGCGGCGTGGTCGACCACAAGGGCCAGGTGTTCGACCCGGCCGGCGGGGTGCACGAGGGCCTGTACGTCTGCGACGGCTCGGTCATCCCGGCCGCGCTGGACGTCAACCCGCTGCTGACCATCTCCGGCCTGGCCGAGCGGACGGCCGCGATCATGATCGAGGAACGAAAGTGGGGGACTGCTCACGTGATGGATCCCGCGGCTGTGTCACCGACCACCGTGCCATCGACCACCGTGCCATCGACGGGACCGGAAACCACCGTGCCGCCGACCACAGTGCTGCCGGCCACCGTGCTGCCGGCCACCGTGCTGCCGGCCACCGTGCCGGCAACTACCGTGCCGCCGGCCACCGTGCTGCCGGCCACCGGGCCGTCGGCCATCGGGCCGCTGGCGCCGGCTGCCCCGAAGGCTCGCCTCTCGTTCACCGAGCGACTGGCCGGCTTCGTCTCGATGAGCGTCCGTGACGGCTACACCGAAGGGTACGAGCGCGGCCGCGACAGCGGCGCGAGCGTGGAGCTGCTGCTCACCATCGACTACGACGACGTCCATGAGCTGCTGGACAACCCGGAATGCGGGGCCAGGATCTCCGGGACGGTGGTCGCGCCGGAGCTGTCACCGCACCGCCTGACCGTCACCGACGGCACCTTCACGCTCCTGGACCGCGACCCGGCGCGGGTGGAGACCTGGCACATGACCTACCGGATGACCCTGCTGGCCGAAGACGGAAGGCAGTACCTCTTCGAGGGCCACAAGGACCTGCGCAAGGACGGGACCCGCCACGCCTGGACCGAGACCTCCACGCTGTACACGAGCATCGCCGAGGTGAACGGGGCCGCGCCCGGCATGGGGATCTTGCACCTGAAGCCGGCCGACCTCGGCAAGCTGATCCGCAGCATCGAGGTCGAGGGCGTCCCCCGCAAGCAGAAGGGAGAGTACCGGCGCGCGTTCTTGAAGCTGTTCGCGGTCGAGATGGTGCACATCTACGGCGGCGCGGCCGATGAGGCCGGCGCGTTCCCGAGCGCGCCGAGGCCGGCGCCCCCGGTCCGCGAGCCGAAGGAGCCGGACGGCATCTGGTGGTGCGACAGCGGGCACCAGTGGCACGCCGGCCAGTCGCTCGGGGGCGACGCCTTCCTGCGGCTGACGCGGTACAAGGCCGGCGACAAGGGCCCGGTCGTGATGGCCAGCGGCTTCGGCATGTCGTCCCACTCGTTCCTGGCGCCGACGATTGAGGAGAACCTCGCGGAGTTCCTGGCCCGGGCGGGCTATGACGTCTGGCTGTTCGACTACCGGGCGGGAATCGACTTGCCGTCGGCGGGAACCGAGTTCACGATCGACGACATCGCGCGGGTCGACTGGCCGGTCGCGGTCGCGAAGGTCTGCGAGGAGACCGGCCGGGACGCCGTGCAGGCGTTCGGGCACTGCGTGGGCTCGGTCTCGCTGCAGATGGCGATCCTGGCCGGCCTGCGGGGGATCCGCACCGCGGTCTGCGCGCAGTTCCCGATGCACCCGGCCAGCTCGGTGTTCAACATCGTCAAGGCGCAGATCCACGCCGCGGACATCCTGGCCGGGCTGGGCGGCGATGGCATGTCGCCGGACAACCGCCGCTCCCCGCGCAACGAGCTGACCGACATCGCGCTGCGGACCTTGCCGATGCCCGCCGAGGAACGCTGCGGCCAGGCGGTCTGCCGGTGGATCAACGCGGTCTACGGGTGCACCCACCGGCACGCGCAGCTCAACGACGCGACCCACCTGGCGCTCAACGACATGTTCGGGTTCGGGAACATCGAGTCCATGGAGCACCTGTCGCTCATGCTGCGCAAGGGCATGGCGGTCACGCACACGGGCGAGATGGACTACTTCGATCACCCCGAGCGCATGGCCGGGACCCGGCTCCTGCTGCTGCAGGGCATGCAGAACTACATCTTCCACCCGGCCGGCTCGCTGCGGACGTGGCGGTGGCTGCTGTCCAGCAACCGCCAGGGCGAGTACGAGCGCAAGGAGCTTCCCGGATATGCCCATCTCGACGCGATCGTCGGGAGCCGGGCCGCGATCGACGTGTACCCGTCGATCGCTGCGTTCCTCGGCCGACCATCGCCGTGGCGCCCGGCCGGCCGACACCGGGGTTTCGGCCGGCCGTGTTGGGGGTGGGGACCGTGGGTGGGGCGCGGTCGGCCGTGGCGGGGGCTCGGCCGACCGCGACGGCCCCGGTGATCAGCCGCGCGGGCGGAGATAACCCGTACGCGGTGTTAGCCGAACAGCGGTGTTAGCCGAACAGCGGTGTTAGCCGTACAGGCGGTGTTAGCCGAACAAGCGGTGCCGGTCGCGGATGGCCGCCAGCCCGAGCTCGTCGGCGGTGCGCAGCGCCGATTCGGCGAGCAGGCGTGCCCGCTCGGTGTCGGCCGGGTGCCCGCGCGCGGACAGCACCCGGCTGTAAGCCGCCTCCGTGAGGGCCGCCAGGGGCCGCGATCCCATGGCCCGGTGGCGGGCGAGCGCGGCCTCCAGGTGGGCGTCAGCCTCGGGGAGGCGGCCGGCCGTCCCGGCGAGGACCCCGAGCCAGTGGTCGGCGGCGCCGAGGAAGCTGGCCACCCCGAGGGTGGCGTTGTGCCCGGCGTAGGGGGCGGCCAGGTCGTACAGGACCCGCGCCCACTGCTGGTCGGCGGTCAGGTCGGCGGCGTTGGCGAAGCCCACGATCACGGCCCACCACAGGTAGTTGTGGTCGGCCTCCTGCGCGGCGGCGGGCTCCATCCGGTGCAGCAGGGCGGCGGCCCGGTCCCGGGCGCCCGATTCGGCCAGGCACCAGGCCGTGATGGCTGGCCACGCGATGTTGGCGGGCTCGGCGGCCGATAGCCCCTCAAACAGCGACGCGTAGTGCGCCGCGCGTCCTTGCAGCACCCCCTGCGGGAACGCCTGCGCGACCGGGATGAGCTGGGCCTGCGGGTGACCGATGCGCTGGAGCTGGCGGGCGAGGTCACCGCCCAGCCGCGCCGCGTCGGCGAACCTGCCCTCGGTGTTGGCCGCGGTGACGTCCCACATCGCGGCCAGCCGGATGAACTCCGGGTGGCGGACCTGCTCGGCTAGGTTCTTCATCTCACGGGCGGTCGCCATGGCGGCCGGGTGCCGGGCCTTCTCGAACTGCGCGGCCAGCCGGATCCGCAGCCCTTCCAGCCGCAGCTCCGGGTCGGCGAGCTCCTCGCCGATACCGAGGATTTCCCCGGCCACGCGGAGGGCGTCGTCGACGTCGCCGGGGCCGTCCAGGGCCCAGCACCGGTGCAGCAAGACGGTGGCCAGCGTCCGCCGGTCGCCGAGGCCGCGGGCCATGGCCACCGACCGGTCGCTGATCTGGAGCCGCTCGGCGTAGGGGCGCTCGTTGTGCAGCCAGTGGGCCAGCCGGGCCAAGATCGTGGCGGTCGCCCGGCCGGCCTGCTCGCCGAGCTCGCCCGCCTGCACCAGCGCCTCGGCCAGCAGCGCCTGGGCGCGCCGGTCGGGGGTGACGGTCGCCGGGAGGATGCCGCCGTAGCCGAGCGCCGCCCGCAGGAACAGCTCGTCGTTGCCCAGGCGGCGGGCGGCGTCGGCCGCCTCGGTGAACCGCTCGTCCCTGGCCACGTACTCCCCGGCCCGGTCGTGCGCGCCGGCCAGCTCCAGGAGCAGCTCGATCCGCAGTGACTGGTCCTCGGGCTTGCCGGGCCCGAAGCGGTCGAGCAGGTCCAGCGCCGACCGGAAGTGCGGCACCGCGACCTCGGCGGCCACCTCGCCCATAGCGCGCTGCCCGGCCAGGCGCTCGTACCTGATCGCCTTCTCGGCGGTGCCCCGGCTGGCGGCCGCGCCGAAGTGGTGCGCGAGCTCGGCCGGGGAGACGCCCGGGCGGGATTCAAGGATCTCGCCGATCCGCTGGTGCAGCCGGATCCGGCGGTTGCGACTCAGCTCCTCGGCGATGACCCGCCTGGTCAGCGCGTGACGGAACCACCACAAGTCCGGCTCGTCGTCCACCTCGGTGATCAGGCCGGCCCGGGCCGCCTCGTCGAGCAGGTCGACGGTCGCGGCGTCATCCAGCGCGGCCACCGAGGCCACCAGGTCGGTGTCGAACCGCTCGCCGATCACCGACGCGATCGCGGCCACCTCGGCGCACCGGTCCGACACGCGCCCCAGGCGGGACCGCACCATGCCGCGCACCGAGTCCGGGATCTCCGCTGGCTCGCTGAACCGGACGGCCTCGCGGCCGAACACGCCCCGCTCCGACAGGTGCCGGGCCATCTCCAGCAGGAAGAAGGGATTGCCGGCGGTCTCCCGCTCCAGCTCGGCCACCGTCCGCGACTCCGGCTCGCCGAACTTGCGGCCGACGGTGGCCTCCAGCAGCTCGGTGACGGCCTCGTGGCCAAGGCCCCGCAGCGCCACCGGCCGGCAGTCGATATCGCGGGCCAGCGACGGCAAGACGGCCTCCAGCTCGCTGCCCGCCAGCTCCCGGTCCCGGTACATGGCCACCACCAGCAGCGGGGAGGAGCGCCGGGCCTGCATCAGGTGCGACAGCAGGTGCAGGGACGGCCGGTCCGCCCACTGCAGGTCATCCAGGACCAGCAGCACCGGGTGCCGGGCCCCCATCCGCGCCAGCCAGGTGTCCAGCGACTCAAACAGCCGGAACCGCTCGGCCTCGGCCGCGCTCACCGCCGGCGCGGCGGCGGCCCCGATCCGCTGCGCGAGCCCGGGGAACAGCAGCGCGATCTCCCCGCCGAGGTCGCCCAGGTCCCGGCGCAGCGGCTCCTCGGGGCAGGCGCGCGCGTAATCGGCCAGCGCCTCCCGGAACGCCCGGTACGCGGCGGGCACGCCCTCCACCCAGCGCCCGTACAGCACCAGGCCCCCGCCGGCCCGCGCGCCGTGGGCCAGCTGCGCCGTCAGCGCGCTCTTCCCGATCCCCGGCTCCCCGGAAACCAGCGCCAGGACCCGCCGGCCGGCCCGCGCGCTTGACCACGACTCGCGCAAGGCGTCCAGCTCCCGGTCCCGGTTCACGAAGTTCCCGCTCGCCGCGGACTCCATCCACACCGAGTTCGAGGCGTCCGCGTCGTCGGCCCGCTCGCCCGCCTCCGCCCTGGCCTGGGCCGCGCGCTGCGCCTGGGTGGGCATCCCGCGGGCCGCGGCCAGGAACTCCTGGCGCTCGGCCCCGGTCAGGTTCAGGGCCTCGGCCAGCAGCTCGGCGGTGTCCCGGCGCGCGGTGCGGTTGATGCCGCGCTCCAGGTCGCTGACTGCCCGCGCGCTGACGCTGGCCGCCGTAGCCAGCTCCTCCTGGGTCAATTCGGCCCTGACCCGCAGCCGTCGGAGCAATCCCGCGAACCCGAGCGCAGGCTGCATCGCCATGCTTGGCACTCCTTTGCAGCTTTCCTGCTCTTCGCTCCCGCTTTACCGGCCGGCGAGCATTTCGCGCGGATGCCCGGCCGGAACGGGGAACGCCGCCCCGCATCCAGGTTATCGGCGCGGGTGCGTCCGTATCACGCCTTGGCATGAGAACGTTTGCAGGACGGCCGCGAGTTCCGGCCGGCCGGGATCGCCAATGGCGAGTTCGCTCGCGAGCGTATTCATTAACACGAGGGAATTAATGCCACGAAGAGTGACCGGCTGAGAACTGTCAGGGCATTGTCAGCGTGCGGTACCTCGGAGTGCGGTACCTCGGAGTGCGGTGCCTCAGAGTCCGGTGCCTACGAGTGCGGTGCCTCAGCGTGCGGTGCCTTAAAGTGCGGTGGCGAGGTCCTTGAGGTGGTCGTGCAGGGTGCCGTAGGCGCGGGCGGGCAGGTAGCGCTTGGGCATCTTGGCGATGGAGGTGTAGTTCGTGTCGCAGACGTTGGCGAGCGGGGACTCCACCGCCTGCGTGACGAACTGGTAAGCGTCGAGCTTGTGCAGGCCGCACAACTGCGCCACCCAGGTCACCATGTCGTGCTGGGCGACGCGGAACGCGTCCTCCAGCGGGCGGGCGGACCCGGCCGACATGATGTAGGCGTCGTTTTCCAGCCGTGGCCACGGCGTCGCCGGGACGCCCGAGCCGTCCCCCTTGATCAGGTCGACGATGAGGACCGTGTTCATCGCGCACTCGACCGCGACGCCACAGGTCTCGCCCTCGCCCTGCCGGGCGTGCCCGTCGCCGAGCGACAGCAGCGCGCCGGGGACGTTCACGCCCAGGTAGCAGGTCGTCCCGGCGCGCATCTCGGGGGTGTCCATGTTCCCGCCGAACGCGTCGGGGACCAGCGCCGAGCGCACCTCGCCGCCGGCCGGGGCCACGCCGACCGTGCCGTGCATGGGGTTCAGCGGCAAGTCAGCGGTGAAGTCCGACTTCTTGGCGGTGAACCGGCACAGCTGCTTGTCCCGGTCGAGCTGCCAGATCCACATGAGCTCCTCAAGGGGGTCGTTGAGCAGCGCCGTCAGGTGGGTCCCGGTGAGCGCGCCGAACAACGGCACCGTGGTCGACGCCCCCCAGTCGCGGGCCGGGGACAGCGACACGAAGTGGACCGCCACGGTGTCGCCGGGCTCGGCGCCCTCGATGTAGAACGGCCCGGTCTGCGGGTTGAGGCCGGTGATGTTCAGCCGCGACACCAGGTCGTCGGGGCCGCTCACCCGCCCGGCGAAGCAGTCCTCGGTGTACACCTCCAGCACGGCCGGGGTCTTGATCCGCATGACCGGGGGAGCGCCGCCGAACGTCCAGGCGTATTCCCCGGCGGCCGGCCGGTAGGTGATCACGTCCAAATCGCTCACGGTTGCGCCTTTCGAGGTTGTTATCGCCCAGGTAAATGATCGCCGGCCGCCGCTAACTCGGGTATACCCGGCCCCCGGTTGGCAATCGAGATATGATGCGTTTCATGTCGGCTCCTGACGTTGAGGCGCGTGAGTTCGCCGTCGCCTTCCACCACTTCATGAACTGGGCGCACCAGGTGGCCGCCGACGGGGAGGACCGCAGTGAGGTCTCGGCGCTCGTCGTGGACTTCCTGGGGGCCAACGGTGCCCGGCACTCCGTGGTCACCCGCGACCTCGCCGCGTTCGAGCACGTCAACCTGCAGACCGCGCTCAACGCGTGGTCGGCGGCGGCGGGACGGACCGTCGACGTCCATGGCATCGCGATGCCGCCGCACTACGGCGGGCTGTCCCTTCAGCAGCTCATCTCGGCCGACGCGCTGCCGCCGGTGCGCCTGAGCGCGCCCGCGCTGACCGACCTGCCCAACGGTCCCGGCTCCACGCTCGGCTGCCTGCGCCTGGCCGTCATGCTCGTCACCGACCAGCGCGGCCGCTACGTGATCATGATCCAGGGGCCAGGCGAGCACCTGCCCCAGCTCCAGGTCGAGGTCGCGGGCCTGCCGACCGCCGACGCCCAGCAGGTCCTGGCCGAGCTGGACACCCTCCGCTCAGCGCTCAACGTCTACCGCGGCCACCTGCTGGATGTCTCCCTCAACCCGATGGGCGGCGTGGTCCTCACGTTCGCCCCGCCGCCCGACCTGGCCCGCGACGATGTCGTCTTGCCGGACGCGGTGCTGGCGCGGGTCGAGCGGCACGCGCTCGGCGTCGCCGCCCACCGGCAGGCCCTGCTCGACGTCGGGCAGCACCTCAAGCGGGGCCTGCTGCTGTACGGGCCGCCTGGCACCGGCAAGACGCACACGACCCGCTACCTGCTGGGGCAGATGACCGATTACACGCGGCTGGTGGTCACCGGCCGCGCCCTGGTCGCCATCGGCGCGGTGGCCGACCTGGCGCGCGCCCTCCTGCCGGCCGCCATCGTCTTGGAGGACGTGGACCTGGTCGCCGAGGACCGGTCGATGGGCCCGTCGTCCAGCCCGGTGCTGTTTGAGCTGCTCGACGCCATGGACGGCGCCGCCCCGGACGCCGACCTGCTGTTCCTGCTGACCACCAACCGGGCCGACCTGCTGGAGCCGGCCCTGGCCGCGCGGCCCGGCCGGGTCGACGTGGCCGTCGAGATCGCGGTTCCGGACGCCCCGGCCCGCGAGCGGCTACTGACCCTGTACGGCCGCGATGTTCCGCTGGCCCTCACCGCGCAGGAGACGGCCACAGCCATCGAGCGGACCGAGGGCACCACCGCGTCGTTTTTGAAGGAGCTGATCAGGCGGGCGGTGCTGGAGGCGCTGCACGAGAAGGCAGCGCGCCTGGAAACCGGGCGCCTGGAAGCCGGGGACGGCGGTCCCGCCGTGAGCGCGGTCACCGGCGCGCACCTGGCGCGGGCGCTCGATGACCTGCTCGACTCCGCCCAGGGCGTGACCCGCACGCTGCTCGGCGTCGGCGTCAACCCGGAGGACCTGCCGGCCGGCGGCGCGCTGTCGGCCGGCCCGGTGCCGGCCAGGCAGCGCATCATGGCCCGCGGAATGGTAATCCGCCGCTACCACGGCTAGCGGGCCGCGGCCGGCCAGCCGGCGTCACGGCTTGCGGGCGACCCCGGCGTGACCGGACTTCAGGTTCTTGTCCAGCGCGCTGTCCGGATCCGGGCGCCAGAAGTGCCACTGCTCGAGGCCGGGCTCTAGCAACTCCAGGCCCTCGAAGAACCGCGCGACCTCGGCACGGGAGCGCAGCGTCTGGTGGGTGGCGACGTTCTGGTTGTAGCGGCGCGACGCCTCTTCCTGCGTCTCGGGCAGCAGGTCGCTCGCTGGATGGGTGATCACCAGGAAGCTGCCCGAGGGCGCCGCCGCGACGAGCCTGGCCACGATGGCCCACGGGTCCTCGGCGTCGGAGATCAGGTGCAAGACACCCAGCAGCATGATCGCCATCGGCTGGCTGAAGTCGAGGGTCCTGGCCGCCTGCTCCAGCAGCGGGCCGGTGTCGCGCAGGTCGTTGTCCAGGTAGGCGGTGACGCCCTGCGCGGTACCAGTGAGCAGCGCGCGGGCGTGCGCCAGCACGATCGGGTCATTGTCGGTGTAGACGATCTTCGCGTCCGGCGCGACCGCCTGCGCCACCTGGTGCGTGTTGCTGGCCGAGGGGATGCCGGTGCCGATGTCGAAGAATTGCCGGATCCCGTACTCGGTGGCCAGCAGGCGGACCACCCGGCCGAGGAACGCCCGGTTCGCCTGGACGCTTTCCCGCAGCCCGGGCCGGGCGGCCAGGACGAGATCGCCCGCCGCCCGGTCGGCGGCGAAATTGTCCTTGCCGCCCAGCCAGTAGTCGTAGATGCGCGCCGGGTGCGCAACGGTGATGTCAATCTTCGCCAGCGCGTCTTCTGTCACCCGGGCCTCCCGCCACGTTCTTGCCGACGGGAGCATGATTGCATTCCTGGCCGGCGCGACACCAGAAAGTGACGAAAAAGCCTGATGAATACTTGGCGCGGGAGGGTAGCGACTAAGCAGCCAGCCGGGACCGTTGTGAGGGGAATCAGCCGGGCCAGGTGCGGCGGGCCAGCTTGGCTACCATCTCTAGCTTTGCCCGCTGGCCTTCGGGGGTGACCGGGTTGTCGCCGGGGGCGGACGCGAACCCGCACTGGGTGGACAGCGCCAGTTCCTCCAGCGGCTTGAAGCGCGTGGCCTCGGCGATGCGCGCCTCGACGGCGGCCTCGTCGTCGAGCTTGTCGGACTTGGTCGTCAGCAAGCCGAGCACGACCACGGCACCCGGGCGGACGTCGGCCAGCGGCTCGAATCCGCCGGCCCGGTCGGAGTCGTACTCCAGCAGGAGGCGGCTGAACTCCAGCTTGGGGAACAGTTCGCCGGAGATGGCGCCGTACCCGCCGGCCGAGTGCCACGTGCCGCGCGGGCCGTTGCCCCGGCAGATGTGCAGCGCGGTCGTGACGCCACGGGGGATCCCGTCGAACAGTGAGTTGTCGAGCTCGGCGTCAAAGGCGAGGTCGGCGTGCACGTCGCGGCCCTCGGCGGCCATGCGCTCGCGGGTGTCGGGATCGCAGTAGGACCCGTAGTTCGGCGCGTCGAGCTGGATGTAGTCGCAGCCGAGCGCGATGAGCTTGTCGACTGCCTCGCGCAGGAAGTCCCGGATCTCGGCCAGGTAGTCCTCGGGTCGGTCGTAGACGGCCAGCGAGTGCGCTGGCGACCAGAATCGGCGATGGTAGCTCGGGGCGGGCATGGTGAACTTGGCCCGGGCGGTGGCGTAGCGGGCGAGGAACGCGTACTCGGAGGTCATGTCCCCGATGCGCCGCGCGGCGGCGACGCGCTGGGTGACCGCGGGATAGCCGCCCCGGCTGCTGGTCTGGCCGACGCCGGAGCCTGCCTGGCCAGCGTCCCCCTGGCCAGCGCCCCCTTGGCTGGCGTCACTGCGCCAGTTGAGCACGCCGCGTCCATCGGTCACCGTGAACGCGTCCAGCCAGCGGGGCGTCTGCACCCAGCCGGTGCGCCGGACCTCACCGTCAGTGATCACGTCCAGGCCGACGTCTTCTTGCATCTTGATAGCGTCCAGCGCGGCGTCGTCGAGGACCGCCTGGTCAGCCAGGCTGGCGCGGCGGGCGGCGCGCAGCACCGCGCCGCCCCGCAGGAGGCTGCCGACGGTTTCCGCCCGGGTCGCGCGCGCGCGGGCCTGCTCGATGTCTGGCACGGCGATCAGCCTTTCACCTTGCCTAGCGCCGGGATCACCCGGGCTGGGTTCGCGTTGAAGATCGCGAGCTTATCCTCTGGCGACAGGAACTCGAAAGAGTCGATCACCGGGACCAGGTCATCGGAGGTCCGCCCCGTCTCCGGGCGCACGGCCCGCCCGCTTCCCGGGGCTTCGGTGCCGAACAGCATGCGCGGCACGCCACGCTGTTTGATCGCCGCCTCCAGGAAGATCAGGTCGTACCCGCAGGTGTCGTAGAACAGGTTGCCGCTGAGGTCCTTTTGCGCGATGTGGTGGTCGGTGGGGATGAAACGGTCAAGCGCGCCGCCGCAGTGGCAGATGATGACCCGCAGCTCGGGGAACCGCGAGAATACGTCGCCGTGGGCCAGGAACTGCCCGGCCAGGTACTGCTCGGTCAAGAACCCGAGCTGGTAGTTGTGCGGCACGACCCGGTAGCGAGGATCCAGCGAGTTGGTCCCGTGCACGATGAGCGGGACGCCCAGCTCCTGCGCCCGCGCGTACAGCGGGAACCAGTACGGCTCGTGCATGCCGGGCGTGGTGCGGCGCCCGGCCGGGTCGGGGGAGACGTAAGCGGCGGCGAAGCCGTAGTCCCGCACGCACCGGTCCAGCTCGCCGATGCAGTTCGACAGGTCAGGCGCGTCGCTGACCTGGGGGAGCATCGCCGCGCCGAGGAACCGGTCCGGGAACATCTGGCACTGCTGGTGGATCATGTCGTTGACGTAGCGCGCCCACGACGGCAGCAGGTGCGGCTCCATCCAGCCCATCATCAGGAACGGGCGCGGCCCGATGACCTGCACGTCGATGTTGCGCTCGTCCATGTAGCGGGCGTGGCCGGCGGCGGCGGCGTGGAAGTCCTCGACGCTGACCCCGGCCGGGCCCGCCTTCGGCTGTCCGATGGGGGAGTCCATCGGGGTGTTGGACCCCATCATGAGCATGAGCAGGGAGTTGGCGGCGAACGGCACGGACACGTGGCCGTGGACGTCGAGCACGGGAACGCCGTTATACATGCTGGCTCCTATCGGACGGGCGCAGGGGCGGGGTCCACTGCGCGAAGGCCATTCCGGTGCCGGTTCCCGCCGGGGAACGGTAGCCGGGCACGTAGTCCACGACGGTGGCGTGCAGGCCGGCCAGGGCGCCGGCGGCGGTGATCCAGTTGAGGATCTCGGAGTTGCCCGAGCGCAGCGCCGCGCGCGGGATGGCGCCCAGCGCGGTGGCGTCGCCGGCCGCGATCCCCCTCAGCACGCCGCGGTCCAGCCGTTCGTCGATGACGAAGTGGGACAGGCCGCCGGAGGCGATGACCGCTACCCGCGCGCTCGCGGGCCAGCTCGCGACGGCGCCGGCGATCGCCTGGCCGAGGGCGTAGCAGCGGGCGGCCGAGGGGACGTTCGGCGGGTAGTACGTGTTGACGAAGACCGGGACGATCGGCGTGCCGGGGTCGAGGCCGAGCCGGTAGCGCGGGAACGTGAACGCGTGGCCGAGGGTACGGCCGTGCGGCTGCTGGGTGAACACGGTGAGGTCGAAGTCCGCCAGCGCCAGCTGCTCGGCCAGGTGCATGCCCAGGCCCGCCTGCACCTGATGGGCGGCGGGCTCGTCCTGGTGGACCGCCCAGTAGGCCGCCTGGATGCCCTTGGGGATGCGGGCGAAGTCCTCGGCCGGCGGCTTGTGATCGATGATCTGCGGGCCGGCGAAGCACGCGAACGCGGGGATGCCGTCGTCGAGGAACAGCTCGCGCTGGTCATCGCCGATGATGACCGCGATGTCGGGGCGGGCCGCGTCCAGCGTCGTCGCCAGGGACGCGATGGCGGCCTGGCAGCGGGCGTACTTCGCGTCCCAGGTAGCGCGGTCAAGCTGGCCGGCGACCTGGGGCGGCGCGGCGCCGAGGAGCTCGTCATAGGTGTGGTAGCGGGCATCGCGGCCCAGCAGCCGCGGGGCGCGCTGATCCCGCTCGGCGTGGTCGGTCCACATGTCCACGCCGGAACTGAGCTGCGGCGTGTGCGATGAGGCGACGCCGACGACAATGTCCGCCATTCCTGCCACCTCATCGCTGCTCGGGAAGCACGTTTCCTGGCCCTGGTGAGGCTCACGCTAGGAACAGCTCGCGATGCCTGTCAATGAGCATCCTGGGCTAGTGATAGCAGTGTTCTACAACAAGGGCGTGAAGGCAGTGTGCCGCTATGACAATGAGCCGGACGCGCCGTTGGCGCCGTGCCCCAACGGGCGCCTAGGGCTTGACCGCGAGGCCCGCGACGATGAGGCGCTGGTAGCCGGTGAGCTCACCGGGGTCCTTGTCCGGGTGCCACAGGGCGCAGGGCACGATGCCCGGCTCGAGCAGGCTGGCGCCGGCGAAGTACTCGGCGATCTGCGCGTCGGTCCGCCAGGCACCCCGGCCGAAGGCCTCCTGCAGCACCTCCTCCATCGCGGCGGAATCGGGATCGCCGAGCGTGCGGAAGTGCGAGATGAACAGCGCGCTGCCCGCCGGGACCGCCTCCTTGACCGCGGTGATGAGGGAGACGGGATCCTCGGCGTCGGTCACGTGGTGCAATATCGCGCTGGCGATGACCGCGACCGGGCGGTTCAGGTCAAGCAGCGCGCGGATCTCCGGCAGGCCGAGGACCGCCTGAGGGTCGGTGATGTCGGCCTGGACCACGATCGTCTGGTCATCCTCGGCGAGCAGCGCCCGGCCGTGGGCCAGCACGCTCGGGTCGTTGTCCACGTAGGCGACGCGGGCCGCCGGGTTGGCGCGCTGCGCGACCTGGTGCACGTTGTCGGCCGTCGGCAGGCCGGAGCCGAGGTCGATGAACTGGCCGATGCCAAGCTGGGCGGCGATGAAATCGACCGCCCGGATCAGGCAGGCGCGATTGTCCATCGCGATGGCGACCGCCCCGGGAAACTGCCTGATGAAGATTTCCCCGACTTCCCGGTCGGAGGGAAAGTGGTCCTTACCGCCTAGCAGGTAATCGTAGACCCGGGCGATGCTAGGCACTTCCGGGTTGAACGACGGCGGCTCCACGACAGCCTCCATATCCCTCGCTGGCGGGTAAGCGAGTATTCGGGGGAAACCCTACGCCGTCATGCCATCATGCGCGAGCAAACCGATCAACCCCGTACACGCACATTCGATTGATCGTGAAGACCGCGGGCTCGCCCATGCCGGCCGGTGCCGATGACATGATCGCGGGCTGGCATGATCGGGGCATGACCGTGGTGAAGATCAACGCGATTACGGTGCCCGCCGACAGCGGCGACGAGCTGGCCCGCAGGTTCGCCGCCCGCGCCGGCGCGGTCGACGACCAGGACGGCTTCGAGGGCTTCGAACTGCTCAAGCCGGCCGATGACCGGACGACGTGGCTCGTGGTGACCCGCTGGCGGGACGAGGAGTCCTTCACGGCGTGGCTGAGCTCGCCCGCCTTCGGCCACGGCCACCGCTCAGCGCAAGAGCGGGCCGGCGGCGAGGCGCCGGGGCCGGTCGGCGTGCACAGCGAGTTGTGGTCCTACGAGATCGCCGGGGGCTCCCCCGGCCGGCCGCAGGGATAGCGGAAATCGCTAAGCCTCCTCGCGGACGGTTCGCTCAGATGTGGTAAAGACGTTCGCCGCGTGCGAAGATTGCGGCTCTGCGGATTCCGCGAGAGGCTGGAAGCGAATTCCCGGGCATGCGATGGCCGGAGCAAAGAATGGCGGGGGACTGGTGAACGGACGCCAGGCCTGACCCGCGAAAGGCGGGGCAGGCCCGGCGGGCCGCGCGCGGTCAGGCGGGCACGGACAGGGACAAGCCGAACTGGCCCTCCGGGTCGGTCCACCAGGAGCCCATGGCAAGGCCGGCGGCCGCTAGCTCACGGTCCACGCCCTCGCGGCGGAACTTGGCGGAGATCTCGGTGCGCATCTCCTCGCCCGCCGCGAAGTGCACCGCCAGGCCGATGCCGGGCAGCCGGACATCCTGGTCGGCGGCCGAGCGCAGTCGCATCTCGATCCACTCGGCCTCGGCGTTCCACGTCGAGACGTGGTCGAACGCGTCCAGGTCGAAGTCCGCGCCAAGCTGCGCGTTGAGGACCGCCAGGACGTTCTTGTTGAACGCGGCGGTCACGCCCGCCATGTCGTCATAGGCGGCCACCAGCGTCGCCGGGTCCTTGACGAGGTCGGTGCCGAGCAGGAACGCGTCGCCCGGCCGCAGCTGCGCCCGGACCCGCGCGAGGAACGCCGCCCGCTGCGCCGGGGTCATGTTGCCGATCGTGGACCCGAGGAAGGCGACCAGCCGCGGGCCCGCGGCGGCGGCGGGCAGGCCGAGGCGCTCCTCGAAGTCCGAGACCACGGCGTGCACCTCCAGCCCCGGGTACTGCGCCGTGAGCGCGTCCCCGGCCGCCCGCAGCGCGGATTCGCTGACGTCCACGCTGACGTAGCTGCCCAGCGTGCCCCACGAGCGCAGCGCGTCGAGCAGCAGCCGGGTCTTGTCCGACGAGCCGCCGCCGAGCTCCACCAGCGTGCGGGCACCGGTCAGCCCGGCGACCGACCAGGCCACCTCGCGCAGGATGGACCGCTCGGCGCGGGTCGGGTAGTACTCCGTCAGTTCGGTGATCTTGTCGAACAGCGCGCTGCCCTGCGCGTCGTAGAACCACTTGGGTGGCAGCGACTTCGGCGTGGCGGTCAGCCCGGCGCGGGCGTCGCGGCGCAGTGCCTCGTCCAGGAATCCGTCGGGCAGCAGTCGCTCGATCGTCGTCATCGGGTTGGCGTCCTCTCCGCGTTGGGCAGTGGGGCTGTCTGGGGCAGGATCAGGGGGCTGACGGGAGCCGTCAGCGGGCGGACGCCGACGCGGCCGGGAACGGCGCTGAGCACGTGCCGGTCGGGGACCTCGATCCAGCCGGGATCGTCGTCGGACGGCTCGGACGCGACCACCACGGCCATGTCCCCGCCGAGGGCTTCCGCAGGCCGGTCCCGGTACCAGAGGGTGTCCCCGCAGGCGGTGGCGGCGATCGTCACCCCGTCGGTGAGCAGGAAGTTGAACCGTCCGGTGCCCCCCGCCGACTCGATCGCCGCGATGGTCGCGGCCAGTGCCGCGCTGGGCGCGGCCCCCGCCCGCAGGCGGTCCAGGGCCAGCGCCCACAGCAGCGCCGAGTCGCTCATCGCCTCCATGGACGCGAGGACGCCAGCCGGAGCCGACGCCAGCGCGGCGCTGCCGGGCCAGCCGTCGAGCACGCCGTTGTGGCTGAACAGCCAGGTATCCGCGGCGAACGGCGCGGCGGCCGCCTCGCCGAGCGCCATCCCGGGCGTGGCCGACCGGACGGCCGCCAGCACGGCACCTGACCGGGTCACCCGCGCGATGCCCGGCAGCGACGCGTCACCCCAGATCGGCGTGCCGCGCCGGTACCGGGCGGGAACGGGATCCCCGTCGGCGTACCAGCCGAAGCCGAACCCGTCGGCGTTCACCGTCCCGTGCCGCTGCCTGCGCGGCGCCCACGACTGCCGGTACAGCCCGTGCGGCGGGTCGATCAGCAGGGACCGCAGCGCCCGGGCCGGCCCGAGGTAGGCCAGGTGCCGGCACATCAGGCAAGCTCCGCGGGGCGCTCGGGGGCTGACCGCGCGGTCCGGAACCCGGCGAAGATCTGCCGCCGGATGGGGTAGTCCCAGTTGCGGAACGTCCCTCGGCAGGCGACCGGGGAGACGCCGAACGAGCCGCCGCGCAGCACCTTGTACTCCGGGCCGAAGAACACCAGCGAGTACTCCTTGTACGGCCACGCCTCGAAGCCGGGGTAGGGCGCGAAGTCCGAGCTCGTCCACTCCCACACGTCGCCGATGAGCTGCCGGGCGCCGCAGGGCGCGGCGCCGGCCGGATAGGACCCGGCGGGCGCGGGGCGCAGGTGCCGCTGGCCGAGGTTGGCAACCTCCGGCGTCGGGTCGGCGTTGCCCCACGGGTAGCGCCGGGATTCACTGGAGGCCGGGTGGAACCGGGCCGCCTTCTCCCACTCTGCCTCGGTCGGCAGCCGCCGGCCCGCCCACCGCGCGTACGCGTCGGCCTCATACCAGCACACGTGCATGACCGGCTCGTCCGCCACGACCGGCGCGGTCACCCCGAACGACGTCCGCAGCCACTGGCCGCCATCGCGCCGCCAGAACAGCGGGGCGAACAGCTCGGCCCGCTGCCGGTGCGCCCAGCCGTCCGCGCTCCACCAGCGCGGGTCGTCATAGCCGCCGTCGGCGATGAACTCGGCGTACGCTGCGTTGGTGACCGGGACGGAGTCCAGGTAGAACGCGGGAACGTGGACCTGGTGCGCGGGCCGCTCGTTATCCAGCGCCCACGGCTCGGTCGAGGTCCCCATCGTGAACGGCCCCCCGGGGACCAGCACCTCGGCCGGCAGCGTGGCCGCGTCAGCGGGGGCGGGGCCGGGCGGCGGGGCGGTCAGCGCGGGCGCGCCCGCGCGCAACTGGTGGGTGGCGAGCATCGTCTCGTCGTGCTGGACCTCGTGCTGGGCGACCATCCCGAACCCGAAGCCGCCCGTGGTCAGCCGCGTGTCCCCGAACCGGGCCTTCTCCAGGAGGTCAAGGACGCGCCCGCGAACCTCGTGGCCGTAGGCGCGCGCCTCGCCCGGCGCCAGCAGCGGGAGCGAGGGCCGCTGGGCCCGCGGATGCTCGAACGCGTCGTACAGCGGGTCGATCTCCGGGTGCATCGGGTCGCGGCCGCCGACCTCGCGCAGCAGCCACAGCTCCTCCTGGTTGGCGACGTGCGCCAGGTCCCACACCAGCGGCGACATCAGCGGTGAGTGCTGCCGGATGAGGTCTGGCTCGTCCACCGCGCTGGTCAGCAGCGTGGTGCGCTCCCGCGCGGCGATCAGCTCGGCCGCGATGCGATCCCGCAGCGCCTCGCTCGTCGTGGGTGTCTCGGTCATCGGGCGTCCTCCGTCGTGTTCGCCGCGTGCGCGGCGTACTGCGCGTAGTGCGCGTCCTCCGTGTCGTCGGCCGGGCATCGGTCCCTGCTCACGTAGTCCTCGATGAAGGCGTCCACCGCCGTGGTGATCACGGCGGGCACGCCCATCCGGTCCAGCGCGCCCCGCGCGGCGGCGAAGCACTCCCGGCTGGCGCGGCCGATCGCGGGATCGGCCGGCCCGAGCCACGCCGCGCGCAGCCAGGGGTCGCCGCCGCGCGCGGTCAGCGGCTCGGTGGCCGCCATCGCCTCTCCAGCTGCCCGCGGATCGTCGATCAATGCGGTGGCGACCGCGAGCGGCACGATCCAGCCGTCGCCGGGCTGCGCGTCGATCATCCGCAGCTCCAGGTGCCCGCGCGGCCGCACCGGCGGGAACAGCGTGGACAGGTGATACCCCAGGTCCTCGGCCGTCGGCGGCCGCAGCCCGCCGTTGTCGGCGCCGGGGCGTCCGTCCTGGCTGGCCCAGTCGCCCCGCACCCAGTCGCGCAGGGTCACGCCCGGCGGCGCGGCCCAGTCCGCCGTCTCGGGCCCGCGCACGCACATGAGCTGGGCATCAAGCGCGTACCGGGTCCAGGCGTCGCGCGGGTCATGACCGTCCGCCACGCGCGGGGGCCGGGTCCGGCCCGGGTCCATGTGCGCCCACGCCTGCTGCCTGGATGATCGCCAGCCGGTCGCCCGCCCGGCGCGCAGCGGCGAGTTCGCGAACGCGGCCACCAGCACCGGCCCGATCGCGTGCACCAGCCGCCAGCGGTACCGGTACCCGGTGGCGCCGTCCCCGGCGTCCCCGGCGTCCAGGCATACCTGGACGGACGCGGTGGAGCACATCATCCGCCGGCCCCAGGGGCCGGCGCGGTCGAAGAACGCCTCCATCGCGCGGTAGCGGGGCTGATCCAGCAGCCGCCGTGGCGGCCGGATGGGATCGATCCCGTACCCGGCGAGCTCAAGGCCCGCGCGGGCGCCCGCCGCGCGCAGCGCGGCGAGATCGCCGCTGGTGGCGGCGACGCACTCGGCGAGGGAGTCCGCGGGCAGCGAGCTCAGCGCTAGCTGCCCGCCCGGCTCGGCGGGGAGAAAAGCGCCCGACGGCAGCACGCCGGGCGCGGACGAGGAGGGAAGCCGGGACGCGGCCTCCAGCGCGGCGCCGGGAGCTGGCCTTCCGTCAGCCGCGGTGCCCTGCGCGATCACAGTGTTCTTGACCACACTGTCCTTGATCACAGGGCCCTCGGTGAACCGGGAGACGGCCGCCGCGATCCGCTCCGTGCTCACTGGCAGGGCGGGGTCGCGGGCGTCACGGACCAGCCACTCAAGCTCGACGCCGACCCGCCGCGGCGGGCCCGTCTTCAGGCAGATCCCGTGTATGTGCTCCTCGGCCTGCTCCTGTCCGCGGACCTCGGAATCGGACCGACAATCTGTTCGGATCGTCATGGATCCACCCTAACCGCGATTACCGACATTCCAGCGCCGCCGGGCAGCCCGCCGGGCCGGACTTGCGGTGACAGCTGATGCGCGTGATCCGCCAGCCGGCTGCTTGCGGCCGCCTGACCTGGCAACATGCCACATGAGTTGTTGTTACGCATTCGTTACATTCCACTGTTCCGTACGCGGTCACTGGCCTGGCCGGCGGGGCAGCCCGCTCGCCCGCCTGCCCCATGTTCGCGGCTGGCGGGCAAATGGATTGCCCGGCGAGTGAGCACTCCCGTGCGCGGTACTTCGGCACCCGCCGGCTCATATACCCAGCGCGGGCGCCGACACGCTACAGGCGGACGGCGATGTGGCCCGCGGGCCCCGCGGTGACCTGGCCGATGACCACGCCGGGGACGTCGCGGGCGGCCAGTTCGGCCAGCAGGATGTCCGGCGCGGAGGACGCCAGCAGCAGCCCGCCCGAGGTCTGCGCGTCCTGCAGCAAGATCGCGACGTCATCGGGCACGCCCGAGGCGAACGAGGCCCACGGGGCCAGGTAGGCGATGTTGTTGCGGGTGCCGCCGGAGACGAAGCCCGCCCCCGTCAGCGACAGCGCGCCCGGCAGCAGCGGCACCGCCCCGGCGCGGACCTCCGCGCTCACCCCGGAGGCGCGCAGCATCCGGTGTAGGTGCCCCAGCAGCGAGAACCCGGTCACGTCGGTCGCCGCGCGGACCCCGGCGGCCAGCGCCGCCTCGCTGGCGCCAGCGGTCAGCGTGGTCATGCACGATACGGCCGACGCCAGCACGTCAGCGGGGGCCGACCCTCGCTTGTGGGCGGTCGCGATCACCCCGGTGCCGATGGGCTTGGTCAGCACCAGGGCGTCGCCGGCGGCGGCGGCGTCAATCGTCATCAGGGCAGCGGGGGAGGCCAGGCCGGTGACGGCCATCCCGTACTTCGGCTCCGGGTCGTCGATGGTGTGCCCGCCGGCGACCAGGCAGCCCGCCTCGGCGGCGACCGATGCCCCGCCGCGCAGCACCTCCGCCAGGATGTCCAGCGACAAGGTCTCGCCCGGCCAGGCGGTCAGGTTCAGCGCGATCAGCGGGCGCCCGCCCATCGCGTACACGTCGGACAGGGCGTTCGCGGCCGCGATCCGCCCCCAGTCGCGAGGGTCGTCGACGATCGGCGTGAAGAAGTCGGTAGTGACGACCAAGGCCCGCTCGGCGTCCAGGCGCAGCACGGCCGCGTCATCGCCCTCGGCCAGCCCCACGAGCAGGTCCTCGCGCTGGGCGCCAGCGGCGTCGCCGAGCCCGCCGTCACCGAGCGTCGCCATTAGTTTGTCCAGGGACGACAGTGGTAGCTTGCAGGCGCAGCCGGCGCCGTGCGAGAGCGAGGTGAGCCGGATCGCATCCTGAGGCTGAGCAGTCACGGTTCCCACCATAAGGCCCAATAGCCCAGACACGCCGTACTCTCAAAGCAGGGCGGGCGCGGCGTCCGCCTCTGGCAGATTTAGAGGCGATGAAGGTACCGACGGTAAGGATTCCGCAGGTGAGGCGGGGCAAAGCGGACACCCCGCCGGGCATCCTGGCCACCGCGCGCGTCGACGTGAAGACCAAGGCCCTGGTCAAGCGGCTGGCTCCGGGGGAGATCGCCGTCATCGATCACCCCGACCTGGACCGGGTCAGCGCCGATGAGCTCATCGCTTGCAAGGTCGCCGCCGTGGTCAACGCGGCCAGGTCGATCACCGGCCGCTACCCGAACCTCGGCCCGCAGATGCTGATTGACGCCGGCATCCCGCTGGTCGACGATGTCGGCCACGACGTGCTCACCCGCGTCCAGGAGGGCGCGCTGGTCCGGCTGGACGCCGACACGCTCTACACCGAGGTCCCGGCGGGGCAGGCCGCCAACGGCCCGGAGGGCGCCGGGAACGCGCAGGAGGGCCGGGTGGCGGTCTCCGCCGGGCCGGCCGCCAGCCCCGAGGTGGTCGCCAAGGGCACGCTGCAGACGGCCGAGTCGGTGGCCGCCGCCGTGGCCGAGGCCGAGGCCGGGGTCGCCGCCCAGATCGACTCCTTCGCCGCCAACACGCTGGAGTTCCTGCGCCGCGAGCGAGACCTGCTCACCAACGGCATCTCGGTCCCCAAGCTGCGCACGTCCATGCGGAACAAGCACGTCCTCGTCGTGGTCCGCGGCTACCGCTACCGGGAGGACCTGCGGGCGCTGCGGCCCTACATACGCGAGTACCGCCCGGTCATGCTGGCCGTCGACGGCGGCTCGGACGCGCTGCTGGAGGCCGGGTACCGGCCGCAGGTCATCATCGGCGACATGGACTCGGTCTCCGACGACGCGCTAGCGTGCGGCGCGGAGCTGGTCGTGCACGCCTACCCGGACGGCCGCGCCCCGGGCCTGGCCCGGCTCACCGACCTGGACCTCGACGCCGCCGTCCTGCCCGCCGCCGGCACCAGCGAAGACGTGGCGATGCTGCTGGCCGACGCGCTCGGCGCGAGCCTCATCGCCGTCGTCGGCACCCACTGGACGCTGGAGGGGTTCTTGTCCAAGGGGCGGCCGGGCATGTCCAGCACGTTCCTGACCCACTTGCGGGTGGGCGACAAGGTCGTCAACGCCCGCGGCGTCCATCAGCTCTACCAGAGCCGCATCTCCTGGTGGGCGCTGCTCGGCCTGGTGCTGGCGGCCGCGTTCACCCTCGTCGTCGCCGTCGCCTCCTCACCGGCCGGGCCGATCCTCGGCAACTATTTCAGCGCCACCTGGCACACCTTCTCCTACTGGTTCACCGGACTATTCCATTGATTGACTTTCGGTATCACCTCGTCTCCATCGTCGCGGTCTTCCTCGCGCTCGCGGTCGGCATCGTCCTTGGCTCCACGGAGTTCCAGCCGAACGCGCTCAGCATCCTGCAAAGCACCTCGAACTCCGTTAAGAGCCAGCTCAGCGCGGCCAGCGCGCAGCGCGACGCCTACGCCGCCCAGGCGAGCGGGGCCGACGCGTTCCTGCAGTCCTCGGAGGCCGTCCTGCTCGGCCAGGGCCACCTGCTGGAGGGCCAGAAGGTCGTCTTGGTCACCGAGCCGGGCGCGCCCCCCGCGATCATCGACGGCGTCAAGAGGGCGGCCGCCGCCGCCGGGGCCACCGTGACCGGGCAGGTCGCCCTGACGCCGGCGTTCAATGACCTGTCAGGCGCGACCCAGTCGAGGCTGTCCAGCGTCAACGGGTCGATCGCCAACGCCGACGGCACCACCCTCACGCCGGGCGCGGACCCGCAGACGACCTACCAGCAGCAGGCGGCGCAGCTCATCGCCAGCGCCATCGTGGCCAAGCCGGACACCCAGGCCCAGCCCGGGGGCGGACCGGCGCCGCTGTCCCAGGCCAGCGCGCTGACCCTGCTCAATGCGTACGCGCAGGCCGGCTTCCTCACCCTCAGCGGCACGCCCACCGACCGGGCCGGCCTCGTGGTCATCATCGCGCCGGGATCCGTCCCCGCGACGGGGGCCACCGACCCCGGCAACGAGGTCCTCGTCGCGATCGCCCAGCAGTTCGCGGCGGCCAGCGCCGCCACCGTGGCGGCCGGCAGCACCGCGACATCCGGGCAGCAGGGCAGCGCCATCTCGGTGCTGCGCTCCTCCAGCGCCTCCAGCCAGTTGTCCACCGTTGACAACGCGGACACCACCCAGGGCCAGATCACGGTCATGCAGGCGTTCGCCGTCTTGCTGGCGGGCGGCAAGCCGAGCAGCTACGGTATTTCGGGTGCCGCCGCAGTGGGCCCGGATCCGGTGCCCACGCCCAGCGGGACGGCCAGCCCGACGACCCAGCCGACGACGACAGGGAATGGCAGACCGCCGGTGAAGAAGAAGTGACAGTGCTGGCCGGGGCCACCGCCGGGATCACTGCCGCGGGCGGCGCGCGCCTGGCCTACCGGGTGCTCACCCGCTTCCCGCCGGGCGGGGAGAAGGCCTGGGCCCGCGTCAACCACCGCGGCGAGCCCGTCACCCTCCTGGAGGGGCCGGCCGCCGCGACCGGTGCCATCGTGGCGTCACTGGCCCTGTCCGGCCTGTCCCGGCCCGGGTTCGCGTCTTCATGCCCCGCTTCCCCGCAACGGGACGGGGCCTCCCGCGCGCTGCTCGCCCTGGCCGCCGCGGGCGCGGGAGCGGTGGCCTTCGGTGCCCTCGATGACCTCAAAGGCTCCGGCAAGCGCCGCGGCCTGCGCGGTCACCTGGGCGCGCTGGCCCACGGCGAGGTGACCACGGGGACGGTCAAGCTGGCCGGCATCGGCGCGGCCGGCGCGGCCGGCGCGCTGCTGCTGCGCCGCCCCGGCGACAGCGTGCTCGACTGCGCGGTCAACGCGGGCCTCATCGCCGGCGCGGCGAACCTGCTCAACCTGTTCGACCTGCGCCCGGGCCGCGCGATCAAGGTGGCGGCGCTGTCGGCAGGGATGATCGGGGCCGCGTCCGCCGCCGGGGGTGGCGGTGCCCCAGGGGGAGGGGGGCGCGGGATCACGGCGGCCGCCGTCCCGGCCGGGGCGGCCCTGGCCGTCCTCCCGGAGGACCTCGGCGAGCGGGCCATGCTCGGCGACGCGGGGGCCAACGCGCTGGGGGCGATGCTCGGCGTCGCCGCCGCCAGCGTGCTCGGCCGGCCGGCCCGGGCCGGCGTGCTCGCGGGGATCGTCGCCCTCACGGCCGCGTCCGAGAAGGTCAGCTTCACGAGGGTAATCGCCCGTACCCCCGCGCTGAACTGGCTCGACATGCTCGGGAGAGTTCCCCCGGGGGGCAGTGCCTCCCCGGGGGATGCACACCTATCCCCCGTCTCTGCTCCCCCGGGGGCCGAGTCCCCTGCCGGCCCCTCCGGGACTCCACGTCAATCCACCGCACGCCCGGAGTGATTGCGCCTGTGGCCGAGCGCGTCGGCGAGGGTCGGCGGCGGGGCCGGGGCTTTGGCCGGGCCGCGCTGACGATTGGCGTGCTCACCATCGGGGCCCGGATGGTTGGCTTCGGGCGGCAGGTGGTGTTCGCGCACACCGTGGGCACGACGTGCCTGGGAACCGCCTACACCACGGCCAACATGGTGCCGAACATCATCTATGACATCGTCTTGGGCGGCGCGCTGAGCTCGGTCGTGGTGCCGGTGCTGGCTGGCCGGGTCGACCGCGAGGGCGGTGCCAGCCAGGGCATCGCCAGGAATGAGCGCGAGCAGATCCGGCAGATCGCCTCCGCGCTGCTGACCTGGACGGTCGTGCTGTTGCTGCCGGTCAGCGTGCTGCTGGCGGTGGCCGCCCGGCCGATCGTGACGGCGGCCCTGTCCGATGCCAGCGGCTGCCCGCACGGCAGCCTGGCTGGAGTCGGCACACGGATGCTGATCGTGTTCGCGCCCCAGGTATTGCTGTACGGGCTGGCGGTCGTGCTATACGGGATCTTGCAGTCCCACCGGCGCTTCGGCGCGCCCGCGCTCGCCCCGTTGCTGTCCTCCCTGGTCGTCGTCGGGGCTTATGTCGGGTTCGGCGTCGTCGGCGAGCAGTACGTGAACCGTCTCGCCGCGCTGCCCGCGTTCCCGGAGTACCTGCTGTCGGGCGGCACCACCCTGGGCGTGGTCATGCTGGTGGCGACCGCGCTGGTACCCGCCTGGCGGCTGCGCCTGGCGCCGCGCCCGACGCTGCGGTTCCCGTCGGGGGTCGGCGCGCGGGTGCGGAAGCTGGCGATGGCGGGCGTCTTGGCGCTCATCGCCCAGGACGCCTCCGTCGCGGTGGTCATCGTGCTGGCCAACCGGTACGGAATGTCCGGGGCGCTGGTGCTGTACGGGTTCGCGTGGGCGGTGTTCGTCGTCCCGTTCGCGGTGCTCGCGGTGCCGATCGCGACCAGCGCGTTCCCCGAGCTGGCGGCCAGCCAGCCCGGGCCCGCGGGGGCGGGCGGCCAGGCCCGCGACGGTGACTTCGACGAGACGGCGGCCGCGTCGACGCGCGCGGTGCTGCTCGCGTCGATGCTGGGCGCGGCGGCGCTGGCCGGGGCGCGGATCCCGCTGGCGCGGGTCTTCGAGTCACATTCCCCGACGGGCGCGTGGGTGCTGTCGACCGCGCTGGCCACCTTCGCGCCGGGCCTGATCGGGTACGGGCTGTCGGCGAACCTGTCGCGGGTGCTGTACGCGCTTGGCCGCAACCGGGCGCCGGCCCTGGCGCTCAGCGGCGGATGGCTGCTGGTGATCATCGCGGACCTGGCGATCGTGCCGCTCATCCCCCGGTCACGGGTGGTGCCCGCGCTCGGCCTGGGCACGGCGATCGGGCTGACCGCGGCGGGCATCGCGCTGCTGCTCCTGGTCCGGCGGGAGCGGGGCAGCGCGCCGCTGGCGGGGATGTGGCGGGCGTTCGGCGCGGGCCTGGCCGGGTGCGTGGGCGCCACGGCGGCGGGCACCGGGCTGGCGATGGTGATCCGGGTATCCGGCTTCTTCCCCAACGTCGCCGTCTCGGTGGCGGTCGCCGCCGTCGTCACCGGCGTGTTCCTGGCCATCGCGGCCGCCCTGGACGGCGGCGACGCCAGGGCCGCGATCGCCCGCCTGCGCCCCCCGCGCGTCCCCGCCGGCCAGTGACCGCGCCACGGTGGCCCCGCTCAGCTGATTCGCCCGGGTGCCGGGTGGCGCTGGTGCTGGGGACCAGCCACGGCGGGATGGGAGCGCACGTCCGGATGCTCGCGGCCGGCCTGGCCGAGCGGGGCGCGCGGGTCGCGGTGCTGGGCCCGAAGGCCGCAGCGCGGGAGACCGGTACCGTGCGGGAGACCGGTATGGCGCGGGAGGCCGGCGCAGTGCTGGAGATCGATACAGCGCGGGGAACGCGGATCTCGTTCGGCGCGGTAGAGATCGGGGACCGGCCGCGGCCGCGGGACGCGGGGACGCTGGTCCGGCTGCGGCGCTTGCTGGCCGGCGCCGAGGTGGTGCACGCGCACGGGATCCGCGCGGGCGCGCTGTGCGCGCTGGCCCTGAGCGGCCGCCGCCGGCCGCCGCTGGTGGTGACGGTGCACAACGCGCCGCCGCTCGCGGGCGGCGTCCCCGCGCTGGCCTACCGGGCGCTGGAGGCCATCGTCGCTCGCGGCGCCGACACGGTGCTGTGCGTGTCAGGCGACCTGGAAGCGCGGATGCGGGCGGCGGGCGCGCGCCGCGTCGGCCACGCCGTCGTCCCCGCGCCGACCGCCAGGCAGACGGGCGGCCACCGGGCGGGGGACCCCCCGGCGCCGGGGCGGGACTGGGCAGGGGAAGGCCGGCCGGTCGTGCTCGGCGCCGGGCGGCTCGTGCCGCAAAAGGGCTTCGGCATCCTGCTCGAGGCGGCCGCCTCGTGGCGGGACATGGACCCCAGGCCGCGGGTGGTCATCGCGGGGGCGGGGCCGCTGGCGGGGAGCCTGCGGGACCAGGCGGCGGCGCTCGGGGTCGACGCGGTGTTCCTCGGCCACCGCGATGACGTGCCCGGGTTGCTCGCGGTCGCCGCCGTGATCGCGATCCCGTCCTGGTGGGAGGGCCAGCCGCTCGTGCTGCAGGAGGCGCTGCGGGCCGGGGTCCCCGTCGTCGCGGCCCGGGTGGGCGGCATCCCCGGCCTGACGGGGGAGGGTGGCCCGGAAGACAGTGAGGCGGCGGTGCTCGTCCGGCCCGGTGACGGGCGGGAGCTGGCGGCGGCGGTGCGCGCGGTGCTCACCGACCACGCGCTGGCCGCGCGCCTGCGGGCCGCCGCGCTGGCCCGGGCGGCTGGCCTGCCGTCGCCGGATGACGCGATAACCGCCGTCCTGGCCGCTTACGCGGACGCGATCGGCGATACTGGGACGTGCCGCTAACCTCCACGTGCTTGTGCCTGCTGACCACGATCACTGCCGACGGTGAGCGCCAGGTGCTGCTTGGCCACAAGAAGACCGGCCTGGGCACCGGCAAGATCGTCGCCCTCGGCGGGCACGTCGAGGCGGGCGAGTCCCCGGATGAGGCGGCCGCCCGTGAGGTCAAGGAGGAAGCCGGCGTCACCGTCGACGCCGCCGCCGTGCGCGAGGTGGCGTACATCACCTTCCTCTTCCCGGTGCGCCCGGGCTGGGACATGACCGTCAACGTCTTCGCCGCCACGCAGTGGGACGGCGAGGTCACCGAGACCGCCGAGATCACCCCGCAGTGGTTCCCGGTCACGGCGTTGCCACTGGCGCGCATGTGGGACGACGCTCGCCACTGGCTGCCGCGCGTGCTGGCCGGGGAGCGCCTGCGCGCCACCTTCAGCTATGAGGCCGACTGCGAGACCGTGGCGTCGGCGCGGATCGAGCCGATGCCGTAGGCGGCCAGGAAGGCGCCCGCGTCGGCGGGCGGTGAGCTCAGCGGCCGCGGACGGGGCCGCCCGCCCGGTCCAGGGTGCGAGGACGATCTCGGTGAACAGCTGCTCCTTGTCGGTGAAGAAGCGGTACACGGTCGGCTTGGAGACCGCTGCGGCCGCGGTGACCTGGTCCATGCTCCCGCCGAGGTACCCGTGCCGCAAGAACAGCTCCGTCGCCGCCGCGATGAGCTGTCCTACAGCGCGCAGCGGCGGCACGTGCTGTCGGTCGAGCAGGCCAAGACCGCGCCCACCCGGCAGCGCCGGATCGAGGCGGCCGTCGCGGAGTTGTCCGACCGGGCCTAGCCGCGGCTCGCCGATTCCCGGCCGGGGGCCGGCGCGGGGACCGGCGATGCGGCCGGCCTGGTGCCCGCGGGAGCGGGGCCGGGGTCCGCGGGGGTAGCGCGGGCCAGCCGGGCCTCCACGCGAGCCAGCAGCAGCGCGGGGGCGGCGGCCAGCAGTGCCGCGCCGAGCGCCCAGCGGAAGGCGCCGCCGAACGCGGCCGCGCCGGCCGCGGCGGTGGCGCCGCCGGCGACGGCCTGCTGCAAGACGACCGTGAAGACCGCGGTGCCAGTCGAGCCGCCGAGCCGGTTCAGGACGTTGACCTGCGTGGTCCCGTCGCTGACCTTGGCGGCCGGGATCGCCCGGTAGACAGCGGCCATCGCCGGGATCATGCACAGCCCGATGCCGGCTCCCCGGACGAGGCTGGCCGCGATCAGCCACGCGTAGGACGTAGCCGGGCCAATGGCCACGAACGGGATCGTGCCGGCCGCGGCGACCAGGGCGCCGAGCAGCGCGGTGCGGCCGCTGCCGAACCGGTCGGTCAGCCGGGCGGCGAGGCGGCTGGTGATGGCCACCCCGATTCCGGTGGGCGCCACCAGCAGGCCGGTGACGACCGGATCCAGGTGCCGCACCTCCTGGTAGTACAGCGGCATCAAGATCATGCCGCCGAACACCACGGCTCCGAGCGCGAAGTTCATCAGCGAGCTGGCCGCGTAGGCGGGACTGCGGTACAGGCGGACGTCGAGCAGCGGCTGCGGAATTCGCGCCGACCGCACGACGAACATCGCCAGCAGGACCGCGCCGATGGCGATCGGCGGCGCTAGCCGGATCACGCCCGACCCCGCCTCGGCGAGCCCGTAGGTGACGGCGGCGGATCCGCCGCTGACCAGCAGCAGCCCGAGGAAGTCCGGCCGCGGCGCCGGCGTGACCCGGTCGCGGGGGAGCAGCCAGAGCGCCAGCGGCACCGCGGCCAGCCCGAATGGCAGGTTGACGAGGAAGATCCACTGCCAGCCCGCGTGCTCCAGGAGCAGGCCGCCGAGGACCGGGCCGAACACCGGCGCCATCACGATCGGGATGGTGAACGTGCCCATGACCCGGGCCATTCGCTCCCGCCCGGCGAGCGGGACGATGATCATCGTCCCGGCGGGCATCGTGAGCGCGCCCGCGACGCCCTGCACCACGCGGAACGCGACCAGCTCGCCCAAAGAGGCGGACAGCCCGCAGGCCGCCGAGGCGAGGGTGAAGACGGCGATGGACCAGACGTACACCCGGCGAGCGCCGAACCGGTTGCACAGCCACGCCGCCAGCGGCAGCGCGGCGGCCAGGGCCAGCAGGTACCCGGTGACCACCCACTGAACCGAGGAGAGGCCCGCGTGCAGCCGGATGGCCAGCGAGCGGATGGCGATGTTCACGATGGTGGTATCGACCATCGACATCAGCGCGCCGAACACCACCGCGACCATCGTCCGGCGCAAGATCGCCTCGCTCGCCGCCTCTCCGCTCGCCCCGTCTCCGCTCGCCCCGCCGGCGTTTTCATTGGCCACGACGTGATCTCCCCGGGCTAGAATATGCGGAGCGGCGCTCCGCTGCGTGGCCTCACAATAAACGGAGCGGTGCTCCGTAAGCAACTTATTTATTGCCTAGCTAGCAGGAAGGGTTAGCCCCTTGCCAGAGCTGCGCGCCGACGCCAGGCGAAACCGCGACGAGCTCCTGGACGTTGCCCGGCAGGTCATCCGCGAGGAGGGCGTGGACGCGTCGCTGCGCGACATCGCCCGGCGGGCCGGGGTCGGCATCGGCACGCTCTACCGGCACTTCCCGACCCGGGAGGCGCTGCTGGGGGCGATCATCGGGGACGGCGTGCGCCGCCTGAGCGCCCGCGCGGCCGACCTGTCCGCCACCAGGGCGCCCGGCGAGGCGCTGGAGGAATGGCTCACCGACCTCGCACGGCGGATTGGCCCCTACCGGGGGCTGCCGGGCACGATGCTCGAGCTGGTGTGGGACCTGGAGGCCGGGGACAAGGACCTGCGCGTGACGTGCGGTGACATGATGGACGCCGGCCGCCGCCTGCTGGCCCGCGCCCAGGCCGATCACGCGGTCCGCCCTGACGCCACCTTCGATGACGTGTTCACCGCGGTGGCCGCGATCAGCGGCATCGCGCACAAGTCCGGGCCGGACACGGCCGGCCGCGTGCTAGCGGTCTACCTGGACGGCCTGCGCTCGGCGGGGGCCGTCCGGTCACGAGGATGAGGGCCGGCCGAGCTGGCGGGCTTCGCTAGCCGAGCCAGTCCCCGGCGATGCGGGCGGCCAGCCGCTCCAGGATCGGCCCGGGGTTGGCCCGGCAGGCCGCGACGTCCGGCTCGATGTCGGTGAGCGCGTAGGCGGCCGCGATTCCCGCCGCCCGCAGCTGATCAGGGGACAGCGAGCTCACGCCCGAGACCGCGATGACCGGCGCGGCCGGGTCGTGCGCGGCGGCGGCGCGGGCCACGCCAACGGGGGCCTTGCCGTACAGGGACTGCGCGTCGAGGGACCCCTCGCCGGTGATGACCAGGCGCGCGCCGTCCAGGTGGTCGGCGAACGCCGTCATCTCCAGCAGCAACTCGATACCGGGCCGCATGCGCGCGCCCAGGAACAGCTGGGCCGCGAAGCCCAGGCCGCCGGCCGCGCCCGCGCCCGGCAGGTCGCGGGCGGTCCGGCCCAGGGCCGCCTCGCAGACATCGGCCCATTTCGCCAGCCCGGCCTCCAGGACGGCCACGTCCTCGGGCGAGGCCCCCTTCTGCGGTCCGTAGACCGCCGCCGCGCCCTTCGGGCCGAGCAGCGGGTTATCCACGTCGCTGGCGAGCAGCAGCTCAACCCCGGACAGGTCGCGCAGCCGGGCCAGGTGGAGCTGGGCCAGCCGGGTGAGGGCGCCGCCCCCGCCGGGCAGGTCGCGGTCGTCGTCGCCCAGCAGCCGCGCCCCGAGCGCCTGGACGAGGCCGGCCCCGCCATCGGTGGTCGCCGTGCCGCCCAGCCCGAGCACCACCTTCTTGGCGCCCATGCGGACCGCCGCGGTGAGCAGCTCCCCGACGCCCCTGGTGGTCGCGGTCAGCGGCGCCAGCTCATCGTCGGGCAGCAACGCCAGGCCGCACGCCTGCGCCACCTCGATCACGGCCGACCCGTCCAGCAGCCCGAACGCCGCCGTCACCGACCGGCCGACCGGCCCCCGCACGCCGAGCTCGACCCGGCGGTAGCCCGCCGCGACCGCGGCGTCCACGGTGCCGTCGCCCCCGTCCGCCACCGGGATCGCCACCGTCTCGGTGCCCGGCCGCGCGGCCGCCAGGCCCGCGGCGACGTGCGCGGCGACCTCGCGGGCGGACAGCGTTCCCTTGAACTTGTCCGGTGCGATGACGACATGGCTCATAGCCCCTATGAGAACATGCCCGGCGATCCGCCGCGTCGGCAATCCCGTAGCGCTTGCACCTGGTCACGGGGCGTTTTAGGCCTGCCCGGCTACGGGCCGGACAGGCCAGGCACGCAGGACGCCAGCGCGCCGAGCAGGGAGGCGACCGGGGACGAGCTCGCCGCCGACGGCACGCAGTCGGCCACAGCGGGCGATGCGGGCGTGGAAGTCAGATCAGGGGTGGGCGTCACCGTGGGGTCGGCGGTGGGGTCCGCGGTCGGCGTTGGCGGGGAGACCGTCGGCGGCGCGGTGGTCGTCGGTGGCGCTGTCGTCGGTGGCACCGCGGTCGGTGGCACCGCGGTCGGTGGCACTGTCGTGGGCGGCACGGCGGTCGGCGGATCCGTGGGCACGGTGGCCGGGGGCGTGGTGGTCACCGGGACGGATGGGGCGGCCGCGGGGTCGGTGTACCCGGCGCCCGGGCCCGGCGACTGGGTCGCGGACGGCCCGGCGCCCGGGCCGCCTCCGCTAGGAGCGCCCGCCGGTACCCCCGGAACGCCACCGCGTCGCGTGAAAGCGCCATCGCGCGCCGTCGGCGCGTTCGCCAGGCCATGGGATGGCGGGACCGATGACGGCACGGGGGCCGGGGGAAGGCCAGGGATGACCGCCGGGAGGGCGGACATGCCAGTGGTCTGCTGGACGATGTGCTGGACGGCGGCGAGCTCGGGGCGGCCCACGGTCAGCGCGATGATCACCATGGCGGACCAGGCGCTGACGGCGGCCGCCGCCCACGCCTTCCCCAGCCGACCGTGCGTGGCCCTGGCGAGATCCAGGTCTGACTCCAGCGGGTCGCGATCTTGACCAGGCGACTCGCCGTCCGGCTCTGCCGCGTCCGTCATGCGTGCACCCCCTGCACGAGTGGGATCCGTTGCCGCCCCATGCGTCCCCGCACAGTTACATAGACGCTTGCCGCCGAGCCTCGGTTCACGGTTCCCGCCCGGACCGGCCTGACGATTCAGTGACGTTCCCGCCCGGGCGGAGGCGATCGGCGCGGGCCGTCCTGACAAGGCGGTCATGATCCCCCCGTCCGGCCGCGTCTACACTAGCCTGACCAGGGACGCCGGGGACATCGCCGCCCTCATCCTGAACCTGCACGCCACAAACGCCTGGCCGTAGGTTAACGGGGCGGTCCGCGCCCAGCGGCGGCGGGCCTCGGCGAGGCCGTCGTCGGTGAGCGACCCGTGCAGGCGCACCCGGGCCACCCCGCCGTCGGGGAACACCTCCAGCCACACGGAGGTGACCGGCTGGTCGCGTTCGCCGGCCAGTTCCCCGGCGGCTTCCCCGATAACGGGCAGCCGGAACTTGTGGACCGTGTCGGGGAGCAGCGCGGTCAGCGGCAGCATCTCGAACCAGGCGCTGTCATCGGCCCCCGCCGCGGTGCGCAGGTCGTAACCCCGCAGCCGCACCGCGCCGGGCGCGTTGCCGATGTACCCCGAGGTGTCGATCTCAGCCACGGACACCACGGCCCGTTGAGTCAGGGAGATCTTGAGCCACTCATTGCCGCCCGCGCGCCGCCGGCGAGTCTCCCAGCCCTCGCCCATCACGCGCGACAGGCCCGGCGAGATGGCGTTGCGCGGCACGGAGTAGAACTGGTCGCTGCACGACAGCACGTCCCCGCCGTTCTCCAGCGCCGCCAGGTCAAAGGTCATCCCGGCCAGCAGCGAAGGGTCGGGCACGACCTGGCCGTGGACGCGCAGCCGGGCGACGCCGCCATCGGGGTAGATCCGCAGCCGCACGTGCGAGTACCGCCTGCTGCGCGGCACCTCGAAGACGTGCGGCGCGTCGCCTGTGAGCGGGCTGCGCGGCACGATCTCGCGCCACGAGGCGCCCGCCAGCGCCGCCGCGTCCGGGTAGCCGGCGACGAAGCACGCCTCGACGGAACACGACTGCGGGAAGTTCCCGCGGAAGAACGCCGTGTCCACGACGACCGCGTGCACCACCCCCGGCGCCCCGAGCCGCACGATGACCCAGTCGTTCGCGCCCGGGCCGGGCAGCGAGCCGCCGGCGTCCCGGCGGCGGCGGGTCTCCCAGCCGTCGTACACCTGGCCCTTGTGGCCGAACGTGTGCGGCTGGTGAGTGGCCGGGCCCGGCTTGATCAGGTTCTCCTTCTCGGCGAAGAACTCATCCGAGGCCGCGATCACCGAGCCGCGCAACGACCGCGACGCCAGGTCCGGCAGGCGCAGTGATTCCCCGGGGGGGTGAACGGAGCATCCCCCCGTACCCCTGGGATGCGAATCCAGGTCCCCGGGGTGCTCAGGGCCCATCGCCGTCGCCCCCGCGCCTGAGGAGCTCCCCGCGCCGGGGCCCGGCCGGGGTCACCTCGGTTCCCCGTAGCCAGGTGCGCCGCACCACGCCGGTCAGCGTCCGCCCGTCGTAGGGCGTGACCGGGTGCTTGTGCAGCAGGTCAGCCGCGCGCACCGCGAAGGTGGCGTCCGGGTCGAACGCGACGAGGTCCGCGTCTCGCCCGACGGCGATCGCGCCCTTGCGGTCATCCAGGCCCGCCAGCGCGGCCGGGAACGCCGACATCCAGCGCGCGATGTCGGACAGGGCGCGCCCACGCCGGCGGGCGACGGTCCAGACCGCCGGCAGCGCCACCTGCAGCGAGGCGATGCCGCCCCACGCGGTCCGGAAGTCACCCTCGTCGAGCCGCTTGAGCGCCGGGGTGCAGGGGGAGTGGTCGGACACCACCCCGCCGATGACGCCGGCCTCCAGCGCCCGCCACAGCGCCTCCCGGTTGGGGGCGTACCGCACCGGCGGGCAGCACTTGAACTCGGTGTGCCCGGCGGGCACCTCCTCGGCCGCGAAGTACAGGTAGTGCGGGCACGTCTCCGCGGAAACCTCGACCCCGGCCGCCTGGGCCGCGCCGATCAGCGCCGCGCACTCGCCCGCCGCCAGGTGGACGATGTGCGCGCGGGCGCCGGTCCCGGCCGCGGCGCCGATGACGGTCTCGATGGCGCGGCGCTCGGCGACCGGCGGGCGGGACGCCACGAACGCGTCATAGGACGGGCCGGCCGGCTGGCCGACCTCGCGCGGGTCCTCGGCGTGCACGATCATCGGCGCGCGCGACCGCGCGAGCTCCTTCATCGCCGCGCGCAGCCCGTCGCGGTCCAGCGGCGGGAACTCGGGGATGCCAGAGTCGATGAGGAAGCACTTGAACCCGACGACGCCCGCGGCCAGCAGCGGCGCGATCTGGTCGGCGTTGCCGGGCACGGCGCCGCCCCAGAACGCCACGTCCACCGCGCACTGCCCGCGGGCCGCCGCGATCTTGGCCTCCAGCGCCGCGACCGAGGTCGTCACCGGCACGCAGTTCAGCGGCATGTCGCAGATCGTGGTGATCCCCCCGGCCAGCGCCGCCGCCGTCGCCGACGCGAACCCCTCCCACTCGGTGCGCCCCGGCTCATTCACGTGCACGTGGGAGTCGACGAGCCCGGGCAGCAGCGCGAGATCGCCGAGGTCAACGTCGGCGGCCGCGCTCACCCGGGCGTCATGGGCCAGGACCTCCTCGATGACGCCGTCGGCGACGAGCACGGCCGCCGGCCCGTCGCCACCGGGCAGCGCGACGCGGGCCGAGCGGATGACGAGGGTCCCCGGGCCGTCGTCGCGCCCGCCGCTCACAGCCGCGTCCCGGAAAGCCAGGCCAGGCTCGCGGCGCTGTCGGCGGGGTCGCCGGGCAGGTACTCAAGGCCGACGTAGCCGGCGTACCCTTGCGCGGCGAGCTGCGCGAACAGCGGCTCGAAGTCCACCGACCCCGTGCCCGGCGCCCCCCGCCCAGGAGCGTCGGCGAGCTGCACGTGGCTGATCCGGTCGCCGTGGCGCGCGAGCGTGCCGCGCGGGTCCTCGCCCATCATCGCAAGATGGTACAGGTCAGCGAGTAGCGCGAGGTTGGCGACAGGCACGCCTGGCTGCGCCTTCTCGCACCTGTCGATGAGCGCCAGTGCCTTGGCGGGCGTGTCGATGGGGTAGCCCGGCAGGTCCACGGAGTTGATCGGCTCGATGAGGACGCATCCGCCGCCCCTGGCGGCCGCCTGGCACGCGAGCAGGAGGTTCTCGATGGCCACCTCGTCTTGCCGCGCGGTCAGTCCCGCGTCGGCGGGGTCAAGCCGGTTGCCGTAGGGCGCGTTGAGCCGGGTGCAGCCCAGGCGGGCGGCGAGCCCGGCGCAGGCCTCGATGTTGGCGCGGAACGCGTCCCTGGCGTGGGGGGCGGAGAGCAGCCCGCGCTCCCCGGCGGTGACGTCGCCGGTGAGGAAGTTCAGGCTGACCAGCTCGACGCCCGCGTTCTCGATGGCGGCGACGAACACGTCCGCCTCCTTGTCGGTCGGCACCGGCCGCTCGTCCCACGGCCACCAGAATTCCACGCCGTCGAACCCTGCGGCCTTCGCCGCGGCGGGCCGCTCCAGCAACGGCAACTCGGTGAACAAGATCGAGCAGTTCACGTCGAACCGAACCCCGTAAGTCCGCACAAGGATCAGTCTGGCACGGCAATCTGGGAATCAGCGGCATTCGCGGGCGGTTGGCGCGGTTATGACGGAGCAGCCGGCCACAGTGCCCACCCCGGAAGACGTGCAGTTCTGGTTCGATCCGCTATGCCCGTGGGCGTGGATCACCTCCCGCTGGATGCTGGAGGTGCAGCAGGTCCGGCCGGTCCAGGTTGACTGGCGGATCATGTCGCTGGCCTACCTCAACCTCGTGCAGCACGAGGGCAAGGGGCTGAGCGAAGAGTACGTAGAACGGATGCAGCGAGCGTGGGGGCCGGTGCGGGTCTGCGCGGCGGCCGCGCTGGACGGCGGCCGGGAGGTGCTCGGCCCGCTGTACACCGCGATCGGCACCCGGCTGCACAACCAGGCGCGGCGGGAGGACCCGAACGTCATCCCGGAGGCGCTGGCGGAGGCGGGGCTGCCCGCGTTCCTGGCCGACGCCGCCGAGTCCGCCGAGTTCGATGACTTCATCAAGAAGTCGCACCACGAGGCGTTCGATGAGGTCGGCCTCGACGTCGGCACGCCGGTGCTCCGCATCCGCGGCAAGGCGCTGTTCGGCCCGGTCATCACGCCGGCGCCCAAGGGCGAGGCGGCCGGCGAGCTATGGGACGGCCTGGTCCTGGTCAGCAAGGCCGACGGCTTCTTCGAGCTCAAGCGCAGCCGCGACCGCAAGCCGGCGTTCGACTAGCGGACACCGGCCCTCGGGCTACCTCTTCGCCTTCTTGGCGGGCAGCGAGCGGGCGTACTCGACGCCGCGGTCGACCCATGGCTCGAGGTCGGCGTCGGTGGCGACGCCCGCCTCGTCGACGCGCAGCCAGCCGGGCATCTCCCGGCCCTGCATGACCGCGACGGTGGCGCTGGTCGCCCCGACGAGGGCGTCGGACTGGGCCGGGTCAACGCGGACCAGGACGCCGCCGTGCCCGCTGGCGGAGATGGCCAGGTTGCCGTGAATCAGGAACGCCAGGCCGCCGAACATCTTCTTCTCGGTCAGCTCGGGGTCCGGCCCGATCAGGTCCCGGATCCGCCCGGCGAGTGCCTCGTCATACCCCATGACGCTGATCGTAGACGGCGCGCGCCATCACGCGGCGCCACGCCACGCTGAGGCGGTCCGCTGGCGCGCCCGCCTCGGCGCCGCGGTCCTCCAGCGGGATCACCGCGCGGGCGCCGCGCTCCAGGGTGGCCAGGTCGGCCAGCAGGGACTGGTCGGCCGCGCTGAGGAACCGCGCCAGCCGGGTCGCGTCCCCGGCCGGCCCGGCCCGGGTGACGAGCGTGAACACGCGGGTTGACCCCCAGTCCTCGGGCTGGCAGGCCAGCAGGATGGCGATCCGCGCGCGCGGCAGCTCCAGCCGCGCGTGGACGGTGGCGTGCGGCCCGGTGGTCTTGATGACCCGGGGCGCGTAGTCCTCCCCGCCGTCGCGGGACGGCATGGTGAAGGCGGCGTCCAGGAAGCCCGCGACGACCTGCCCGGCGCTGGCCTGGGTGCGGACGGCCCGCGCGCGGGCCTCGTCGATCGCGTCGCCGGCCCACTCGGGGAACTCCGGCAGCG
The DNA here is from genome assembly GCA_025934375.1 of Streptosporangiaceae bacterium. Classification (GTDB taxonomy): domain Bacteria; phylum Actinomycetota; class Actinomycetes; order Streptosporangiales; family Streptosporangiaceae; genus Trebonia. The sequence continues at coordinate 57,288 of JAICYD010000024.1, forward strand.
GCGCCAGCGGCTCGCGCCCGGCCAGCCAGATCAGGCCGTACTTTTCGGTGACCCCGTAGGCGGGGCGCAGCACCGCGCGCTTGCCGAACCTGCCCCGCGCGCCGCGGCCGGGGATCAGGTCGCAGCGGCCCGCCGCGTCGAATCGCCAGCCGTGGTAGGCGCACGACAGGCGGGGTGTCCCGTCGGCGGCGCGGGTGACGGCGCCGTCGCTCAACGGTGACCGCTGGTGCGGGCAGCGGTCCTCGAACGCCGTGAGCCTCCCGTCCATCCGGGTGAGCACCCAGGCATCCCCGGCCACCAGGACCTGCACGGGGACGTTGTCCAGTACCTCCTCGGCGCGGGCGACCGGCACCCAGGAACGCTTCCACACCGGCGTCGTGTTCGCCAGCGGGCCCGGCCTCGGCGGTGGCGGAGTCCCACGTGAACGCACCCTGACGATGCTAAATGGTCTTCACCAGTCCGGCGTGGGCAGTATCAGGCTCGGCGGGCGGCGTTCCAGTACTTATGAGCATGTGGGCGGTGCCCGGGTTCGCTGAGGAGCGGGAGCTGGGGGCGGGGGCGTCGGGCCGGGTGGTCGCCGCGGTCCACCTGGCCAGCGGGACGCGGGTGGCGATCAAGTACCTGTCGCCGCGGCTGGTGGCCGCGCCCGGCTTCCTGGAGGCATTCCGGGCCGAGGCCGCGCTGCTGCGGACGCTGAGCGTCCCGCAGGTGGTGCGGATCTTCGAGTACGCGGAGGCGCCGGGCCAGGGAGCCGCGATCGTCATGGAACGGGTCAGCGGGGTCTCGTTGCATGACATGATCACCCGGCAGGGCCCGGCCAGCGCGGAGGCGGCCTTGCTGGTGCTGAAGGGGTCGCTGCAGGGCCTGGCGGCCGCGCACGCGGCGGGGATCGTGCACCGTGACTATAAGCCGGAGAACGTCCTGGTCGACGGTTCCGGGCAGAGCAAGCTGACCGACTTCGGCATCGCGGCCCGGGCCGGGCAGGCGGCGTCCGGCGGTACCCCGCTGTACATGGCGCCGGAGCAGTGGGCGGGCGGGCCGGCGTCGCCGGCCGGCGACATCTACGCGGCGACGGCGGTGTTCTTCGAGTGCCTGACCGGCCGCGCGCCGTTCACCGGGCCGCTGGCCCGGCTAGCGGTCCAGCATGAAAGCGCCCCGGTCCCCGTGGAGCGGGTTGATGAGCGGCTGCGGCCGCTGGTCGCGCGGGGGATGGCGAAGGACCCGGCGGCCCGGCCGACGGACGCGGCGCAGTTCCTGGCGGAACTGGAGGCGACGGCGGCGGCCTACGGCGCGGGCTGGGAGACGGCGGGGCGGGCCCAGCTGGCGGCGGCCGCGCTGGGGCTGGCGGCGTACTCGGCGGCCGGGGCCGCGGCGGGGGCGGGCTCGGGCACCTCCACCACGGTCACCTGGCTGAGCAAGGCCAAGGGCGCGGTCGCCGCGCACGCGTTCATTTACACCGGCATCGCCGCGGCGGTGATCGGCATCGTCGCTGGCAGCGTGGTCGGCATCTCACGAGCGACCGAGCACGCCCCGCTGGCTGTGCCCGCCACTCCCGGGCCCGCCACTGCCGGGCCCGCCAGTCCCGCGGCGTCCGGCGCCCGCCCGACCGCCACGGCCACGCTGTCCAGTGCCGCGTGCGGCTCGTCCGGCCTTCCGGCGCTCGCGTACCTGACCGGCACCCAGCTAAGCGCGGCCCGGTCGGTGGTCGTCCGGTGCGGGACCGGCACGCCCCGCACCCTGGCGTCGTTCCAGCTCACGTACTACCTCCCGGCCCTGGCCTGGTCGGCTGACGGGGCCCAGCTGGGCTGGACGAGCGGCTCGGCGGTGTACGTCGCCACCGCGAGGCCGGGGTCATGGACGCTGCGGTCCTGGCCCTGCCAGGAGTGCGCCAGGCTGGCGTTCCAGGGCAGCCACGCGGTGAGCGTCAGCCAGCAGGGCTTCAGCGATACCGTAGCCACCCAGCCTGAGCTGCTGGTCTTCCCCGCGTCGGGGAACGGCCAGCCAGTGACGCTACCAGTGACCGGGATCGCCGCGCACGTCAGCACGGTCTTCTCCGTGCTCGCCGCCATCTCCCCGGCCGACGTGATCGTCACCTACGGCACCCACTACGGTGCGCATGGCACCGGGACGGAGCTGCTCTACCGCGTCAACCCGGCCGGGCAGGCGACCAAGTACGGAACCAGGGTCCTGGACCAGGGGACCGGGCCTGGCGATATCTACGGGCAATCCCTCGGCGACTTCGCCGTCAACGCGCCGGGGAGCACGTTCGAGTTCGACGAGTCGCGGTCAGGCGGCGCCGCGTGCACCAGCACCGTCGCCCAGGTGCTCCAGGCGGCGACGGGCACGGTCGCCACCCCGGCCATGCCCCCGGGCGGCGGCGGCCTGGGCTGGGAAGTCCAGGGCATGTGGTTTGACCAGGCGGGGACGCCGTACGTGTCCCTGCTCCCCAGCACGCACGGCTGCGTGGCCCCGCTGCCGGGCGTGGGCACTATCGTCCCCGCCCATGCCGCCCCGATCGTGTGCAAGCTGTCCGGCGGCACCTGGGTGCGAGCTGGCGCCGGTGTCTTCCAGGCCGCCTACGGCCCCGGCCAGTGGCTAGCCGAGATAGCCGGCACCACCGACAAGAACGGGGGCGCGCCGACCGCCCTGACCATCTCCGGCGGTGCCGCCCCCGCGTCGGTCACGGTACCGAGCGTTACCGCCTTCGCCTGGGCGCCCCGGTAGCCCGGCTCACCGGGCGGCGATGTGGTCGCGCCAGGAGTGGCGAGGCTGGTAGCCCAGCAGCTGGCGGGCGCGGTCGATCGCCAGCAGGGTGGCGATCTCGCCGGGCTCGCGGGTGACCGGGACGCCGGGGAAGACCTCCGCGAGCAGCTCGCGGGAGGGGCGGTTCATGACCGTGTCGGCCGCGGCGATGATGACGTTGTTGCTGCCGGCGAGGTCGGCCTCCAGGCCAAGGCGGCACGCGGCGGCGACATCGCGGACGTCGACGTAGCCCCACAGGTTCCACTTGCGCAGGTGGGGGTCGGCCCAGAACGACGGGAACCGCTCGTACTCGGCGGGCTCCATGATGTTGGAGATGCGCAGCCCCGTGAACGGGATGCCCGACCAGCGGGCGACCTGCTCGGCGAGCCCCTCGCTGGCGACCTTCGACAGTGCGTAGCTCGTGGCCGGGAACGGGAAATGGCCCTCATCGACGGGCGCGTAGCGCAGCTCGCCGGACGCGCCGGGGAACTGCTCGGGGCCGCCGCCGAACGGCAGGCCGAGCGTCGTCTCGCTGGAGGCCCAGACCACCGTGGCCAGGCCGAGGGCCGCGGCGGCGTGGAAGACGTTGAAGTTCATCGTGACGTTGTCGATGAACGTGACCGCCGGCGTGGCCAGGCCGGGAGCGGGGATGTTGGCCAGGTGGACCACCGCGTCGGTGCCGCGCAGCACCTCGGTCGCCTGCCCGTAGTCGGTCAGGTCGGCGCGCAGCAGGCGCGCGCCCCCGCCGCCGGCCGCGATGACGTCGGTGGCCACCACGTCGTAGCCGTGCTCGGCCAGTTCCCGTACCGCCGCCCGCCCGGCCTTCCCGGCCGCTCCCGTCACGCACACCCGCCTGGGTGCTATCGATGTCATGCGGCTGAGCCTAGCTGAGGCCCTGGATGCGGGCGGCCGCCGCCGCGTGCCGGGTCAGGATGTCCGCCACGCCCGGCACGGTCAGGGCGCCGTCGCGCACGACCGGCCGGCCGGCGACGACCGTGTGGCGGGCGGCCACCGGGCCGCAGCGCAGCCACGCCTCAACGGGATCCACCAGCGCGCCGGCGTACTGGACACCTTCTTGCGGCCAGCACACCAGGTCGCCGGCGGCCCCCACGGACAGCTCGCCGATCTCGCCGGGCCGGCCCAGGCACGCGGCGCCGCCGCGCGTGGCGATGTCGAGCACCTCGCGGGCGGTCATGCCGCCCGGCCCGTTGCGCTGGCGGCCCAGCAGCAGCGCCGCCCGCGACTCGATCCACAAGCTGGAGCTGTCCGACGAGGACGACCCGTCGCAGCCCAGGCCGACCGGGACGCCGGCCGCGCGGAACTCCCGCACCGGGGCGAACCCGCCGCCGGCCAGGAGCATGTTCGAGCTCGGGCAGTGGGCGACGCCGACCCCGGCGGCCCCCATGCGCGACACCTCGGCGGGGCTGGGGTAGACGCAGTGCGCCACCCACGAGCGGGACGTGAGCCAGCCGACCTCCTCGAACTGCTCCACGGGCCGCCTGCCGAACCGCTCCAGGCAGTACGTGTCCTCGTCCGGGTCCTCGGCCAGGTGCGTGTGCAGCCGGACGTCGAGCCGCTCGGCGAGCTCGGCGGTCGCCTTCATCAGGGCGGGGGTCACCGAGAACGGCGAGCACGGCGCGAGCGCCACCCGGATCATCGCGCCCCACGAGGGGTCGTGGTGCCGGCCGACCAGCCGCTCGCTGTCGGCGAGCACCTCATCGTCGCCTTGCACCACCGAATCGGGGGGCAGCCCGCCGTCCTTCCGCGAGACCGTCATCGACCCGCGAGTGCAGTGGAACCGCATGCCCAGCTCACGCGCCGCCGTGATCTGCGCCGACCACAGGTCACCACCGCCGGACGGCGCCACGTACAGGTGGTCCATCGACGTGGTGCAGCCGCCCAGTGCCAGCTCGGCCAGCGCGACCCACGCCGACAGGTAGGCCGACTCCTCATCCAGCCCCGCCCACAGCGGGTACAGCACGCTCAGCCAGGAGAACAGCGACCCGTTGATCGCCGGCCCGTAGGAGCGGGTGAGGTTCTGGTACATGTGATGGTGGGTGTTCACCAGCCCGGGCGTCACCAGGCAGCCGGAGGCGTCCAGCACGGACGCGGCGGCCGGCGGCGCGTCGGCGGCGGACCCGACCGCGGAGATCAGGCCGTCCTTGACGGCCACCCACCCGCCGGGCAGCTCCCGGCCGGCCGGATCGCACGTGGCGACGAGCTTCGCCCCGGTCACGAGCAGGTCATGCGCAACGAAGCCTGGCGACTCACCCATGAGGACGAGCATCCCACATCGACGGCCGCCCGGATGACCGGGTCAGCGGCGACTATAACAGCAAGAGGCGGCCGCGGCCGACCCCGCCGTCTACGGCGATGGCGGCCACGTCCGCCGCGGCCGGGAGCGCGCTTACCCGGGGGGGCTCTCACGCCCTTGCCACGACCTGCTCGACGGTGGTCAGCGGGACCGCGTACAGCCCGTTCTCGGCCGGCTGGTTGGCCCCGCCGATCGGCGTCCCCCTGGGAACCGACTGCAGCGGCGTGTTGGCCTGGTACTGGCTGGGCTGCAAGGCGGTCACGTCCCAGCAGCCGGACGGGGTGAACACCACGTCCGTGCCCACGATGGGCGCGAGCCGCAGCGTGGGCCCGACCAGGTCGTGCGTCGCGGCCTTGGGCCACACGATGGCGAAGAGCCGCCCGTCCGGGGCCAGCAGCGCGCTGGTCACGCTGGCGGTCGCGCCGGGGGCGGGACCGGGGATCCACGCGGTCGACCCGGACGCGACCGCCGGGCCGCGCAGCGTCTGCACCGAGCTCAGCGTCATGCGGTAGAACGCGGCGGCCCCCGCGGTGGCCGGGTTGCCGGTCACCGGCTTCCCGGTCAGCGTCCCGGTGGCGACGATGAC
>JAICYD010000037.1 GCA_025934375.1 Streptosporangiaceae bacterium
GTAAGGGGTAAATCCCGCTTAAAGTGCCGAATTGAAAGCGGATACCCCTTCTTGCGGCATTATCCGGTCGGCGAGAATAGTTGCGGTCGCGGGGTCCACGCGTCTTCCGAGTGGAAGATCGCGGAGGTCGGAAAGGGCTGAGTCGATCTGTGTCCCGGAAGCTGAAGAATCCATTTCCACTCCTGATAGGTGAATAACGTATTTTGGGATGCTTTAAATCACTTGCAAGAACTTCATTGCTTAAATGAAACCTCAGAAATGGCCGTCATCCCCACATGTCACAAGTTGGCACACGCTGCCCAACAGTCAGTCGTAAGCGTAGCGCTTGGCGGCGGGCTCCGTGCGGATACCCCGTTGGTCCTCGTGGTCTCCTTTCTGTCACGGGTGGCCGGGGCGTTGGTCAACCCGCGTTGTCGCTGGCCCGGTAGGTTCTCGTGAACTGCTTGTCGGTGATTGGCCACCGCTCGCCGAGTGCCCCTTCGACCACCCAGTCTCCCGGGTGGGCGGTGGCCGGGCCTTCTCTCGTCCTAATGACCAGCCGCTCGCGGGCGCGCCAGGCGCTGAAGATTCCGACGCGCCGCCAAAGCTCGCCGCCGAGCGGTTCATGGCTTTGCCGGAACTCGGCATTCCCCACGGTCCGCACATCGCCGAAGCCGTCGCGAACATGCCAGTCGCCCGCCTCCCCTTGCAACTGTTCCCCTTTTTCTTCAGAACAACGCCGCTCCCAGGCCTGAGGTGCCATCAGCTTTCTGGCCTGGACGGTTCCTATGCGGCGGAACTGGGTGGCTTCCGGGGGGCCTCCCGGCGGAACGATGGCCGCGTAGCCAACGTCTTCGAGCTGCGCCAGTTGCGATCGCAGGAACTCGCGGACCGCCGCCTGCCTGGCTGGCGGGAGATCCGGCCATGGCATGACACTGGCATTGGAGCGCGCCGGCCTGCGAACGGAGGCGCTGACTTGGCCGTCAGCACCGCCGTGATCGTCCCCGGCCGACCAGCCGGCCGCTTGCCGCCGCCGGTACCAGCGGGTGTGCTCGGCGCGGGCGACCTCTTCCACGTCCGTCTCAGTCAGCTCGATGTAGCTTCCCGGGGGCACCATCCGGACGGGGACCCACTGGCGGCCGCGCGCCGCGACGGCCGACAGGATCGACCGCAGTTGCAGGATGTTGTCCTGCCGGATGAACTGGTCGAGCTCATCCCAGGGAAGGCGTCCGTACATCCTCGGGTCCCCGGGTGCCACCGGGTGCCGGAGCCGGAAGCACTCGTGCCAGTGGCGGGCGACCCGTGTCCAGGCGTCCTCGGGCACGTCGCCGTTGACGAGCAGGCCTTGCTGGAAGGGGTGCAAGAGGTCGAAGACCGCCTCGTCGGTTCCCTCGCCCGACGCCACCTGGACGAAGACCGGGGTGCCGGGGTGGAGCCGGGCCACGCGTCCGGCCTCATGCATGCTGGCCGACGCGTTACGGTCGACGATGATGACCGCGGTGGCGGCGGCGCCGACCGGAGCCAGGGCATCGAGCGTGGTGAGAAGGTGATCGCGCCACGGCACTGGGCGTGACTCTATCTCGGGTGCGGAATCAAGGACCGCGCGCGACGCCGAGCTCACGTACTCGCGCAGGATGTCGGCTGCCCTCGGGTCCATGAGGATCACGCGCTTCACGGAAATCGGGGCCAGGTCCGGCCGCGGCCGGCCGCGGTCAGGCGCGCTGTCGCCGGCGGGAGTCGCCGTCAGTTCGGTGGCGGCCCCGATCGCCGCCGCCTTGGCGAGTTCCGCCTGTTCCCAGGCGCGGCGGGCCAGTTCGAGCAGCACGGCCATCGTCAGGGTGCTATCGCCGCATATCGCCAATTGCCGCGCCCCGCCGCGCAGGACCCTGCTGACCAGGGTGCACGCCGTCAGCTCGGCCGGGTTAATGGCATCGACAAACCACGCGTCGGGGGTACCGCTATGGTCGCCTCGCCAGGATCCGGCGTGCCGCAGGTCGTCGATGCGCGCCACGATGTGCGGCTGACGTTCTGGGTCCGGGCGGAACCGGTCCATGATCTTGGCGGCCACGCCCAGGACGGCCTCATTTTCCGGCACGTCACTGCCGAGCGCGTAAAGGTAGCTCAGCGCGCAGCGGCGGCGCCAGCCGGAGATGATGGGCTTCAGCAGCTGCTCCGAGGCGGGATTGCCCGTGATGACGCGAGCGCCCGTGAGCCGGGCCTCTTTCAGCAGCGGATGGTCTTTGTCCGGCTCGATGACGATGACGTTCCGCGGATTCCTGGTCTGGGCGAGCCGCTTCACCAGCGGAACAGCGAGGCCGTCGAGTCCGGTGACCACCGTCACGTCGCGCACGAACCGCACGCGCAGGCGGTCGGCGGGCTGCCGCCACAGCGCCGCCAGCACTGTCAGCGCGCCGATGAAGGTCGCGGCCAGGCAGACGACTTGCGCCAGCTGAAGCGCCAGCGGTGGCTGCCCCGGGCACGCCTGGCCCTGGGCGTACGCGGGCGGTGGCTGCCCGACGTACAACTGCAGCAGCCAGGCGCTGACCGCTACTCTCGTCATGCCGCCCCGGCACGGTACCAGTGACGCCATCCCGAGTACCGCTCCGATCACCACCATCGCCGCGACGGTGATCAGCCCGATCAGGCGGCCCTGCAATCGGCGCGGCCACCAAAAGCACGCTAGCCCGCCGAGCCAGAGCGCCGCCGTGCCCAGCAGGGTCCCATCCTGCTGCGGGCGCAGCGGGATCCGCCACCAAGCCTGGTCAATGTAGAGCCAACGGGGATCATGGGCGGAAGCCCAGGCCCCCCAGGAAAGATAGCCAGTCGCGACCGCGCCAAGGGCAACGGGAATGAGCCATGCATGACCTCGCCAGGATGCCCGGCTTGCCGACCCCGACGGCATCACGCTTCCCTTCACCCGCTACGGCAACCCCTATGCAACCTGGAGCAAATGGGATAGATACTGTCCGTTTGTCCGGATGCCTCATGGTTAAGATTGTCACGCCGCACAGGCCAACGTCGAGATGAGGGGGGCCGGCCCCGGGGTTGTCAGTGCGCGAACACGACCTCGGGGTAGCGTGGTGACGGTCCGCGCAGCAGGCTGCTGTCCTGGTGGCGCAGGTACCGGTCGAAGAAGGCGCCGATGTAGGCGCGCTCGACGGCGACCGCCCGCAGGCCGTTGATGGTGCCGATCCCCTCGATAATCCAGCTTGGCGGCCTGCCGAGGATGGGCGCGACCTGCGACAGCAGGGGGGCGAAGTCGGTGAAGGTGTCGTGCTTGGACCCCGTCAGGTTCAGCTGGAGCCGGGGGCCGCGCTGCCTGGCCTCGAACTGCGCCCAGGTGGCCGCCTCGAAGGGATCCAGGTCCTGCCGCCCGAATAGCAGGAGCGCGTGGTCCGAGTCGGCCACCGCCTGCGGTGTCCAGAGGGTGCCGTCGAGGTCGACGCCGGCGGTGAGGCGGGCATCGGCGTGCAGGGCATGGGCGGTGGTGGAGCCCCCGTCGGACTGGCCGAACATTCCCGCGCGGCGCAGGTCCAGCGCATCGTGTAGCCCCTGCGGCAGCGGCCGGCGCTCGTGATCGGGATTGCCGCCGCGGCTGATCACGGCGAGCTGGTCCAAGACGAATCGCACGTCGGCGACCCGGGACCCGATCTCCTTCGCGCTCAGCTCAGCCTGGTTGGCGTCGGTGAACTCGGGGACCGCGACGCTCTCCACGCGCCCGTCCGGGAGCACCACCACGCCGGCGTCGTGGACGTGGTCGATGGTGACCACGACATAGCCGTTGCTGGCCAGGTCCTGGACCAGGGACGTGGTCTCGAACCGCTCGCCGCCCAGGCTGTGTGAGTACAACACGACCGGCCAGCCGCGCTCGCGCGGGTGCACCGGGGCGCCGAGGTGCGCGGCCGTGACCGGCCAGTTGAGGACGGGGAGGCTCTGGGACTTCTCGTAGGCGCGCGCCGTGCGGGACGTCATGTACGGCGCGCGAAGGTAGCCCTCGACCGGGTCCGCCGGGTACCACAGCTGGATCATGAGCTCCCGGGTCTGCTGGGAGGGCACCCACGGATCGGGGCGGGACGGGTCGACCAGGTGCAAAGACGTGGTGCCGATCCGGTAGTAGCCGGTCGGCGCCGGCAGCCTGAGCCGGGATGCCGCCGGCCGGAGCGCGAGCGCCGGCGTGGCCTTGGCGGCGAGCAAGCCCAGCGGCAGCCCGATGCCAGACAGCAGCGCGGTGCGCCGCCGGATCGACGTGGCCGGCAGGCTGGGCTGCCGGGCCGGAAAGCGTGGGAACATCGCCTTACCCTTCGCGACCGGGGCGCATCCTCGTGATGAGCGCCTGGCATCTATCGAAGCCGCTAGCGGGTCGCGACCGCACTGGGCGCAGCCCCCGGCTTTGCCGGGAGGCTAGCCTCACCGCATCAGGTGATGGGGGTGATGCGACGGGAACTGCCGGATGCTCACCAACGCGGCGCACTGCCTGACCGTGTCGGTGGGCTACCGGCTGGCGATTACCTAGCCGCGGTTCGGCCTGGCTTCCTCGGTTACCCTGCTGGTTGCCTGCTGAGCCTGGTCGCCTACCCGCGCGGCGGCGGACTGAGCTTCCTCCCCCACCGTGGAGGCGGCGTGGGTCGCGGTCTGCTTGACTGCCTCGGCGTGCTGCTGGGCGGACTCGCGCAGCTGGCCAACGGCCTGCTGGCCGGCTTGGCGCAGCTCCCCGGCCAGGGGCTCGGCCTTGTCGGTGGCCACGTCCTTGACCTGGGTCGCCATGCGCTGCTCGGCCGAGCTGGCCGGCAACAGGGAGGACACGAGCCAGCCCGCGCCGAACGCGATGAGGCCGGCCGCGAGCGGATTGCCCTCAGCGCGGCGGCGCGCCCGGTCCGGCGCCGACTGCGCCACGTCCGCCGCCGCTGAGGCGGCCCCGGCCACGTTGTCCCGGGCGGCCGAGGCGGTGGAGCTGATGGCCTCACCCGCGCCGGAGGCCCCTGACGTCGTCGTTTCCCAGGCGCTGGAAACACCGTGGGTGCTGTTGCCCATGATCGTGTCCTTTACGTTTGTCAGCGCCGAGCGGGTCCGCCGCATCCGCCGCTGAATGATCCGCTGCGGGCTGAGCTTCTCAGTCAGCGCATTGACATCCGCGTTTAGCTCCCGCTGGGTCTGATTGATCTCGGCGCGGAGCTGATCCGGATCGGTCGGCATGGTCATCTCCCCACCGCCCCCTTAAGCGTGTCCGGCACTTCCTTGATCGTTTCGGCGGTCCGCCGCGGAACCGGGTGGATCTCGCGAGCGCGGCGACGTCCCTCCTGGTACAGCACGGCGCCGATAACCGCCCAGATGGCGGTGACGATGAGCGCGGCCCACCCGCTCGGCATGACGTTGGCAAGCCCCCACCAGGCCGCGATGGACGCGAAGAGCAAGACCATGTACCCGGCGAAGCCGGCCCCCCCGTACATCGCCGCTGCCTTGCTGCTCTTGAGCGCTTCCTGCTTGACCTCGGCCTTGGCCAGGGCGAGCTCCTGGCGCATCAGCGTCGACAGGTCCTGGGCGACCCCGCCGACCAGCTCGCCGACGGAAGCGCTGGCCACGTCGCGGTGATCACCGCCGGGTACCATCGGCGGCTGCGCGGACGGGGAAGTCACGGCTGCCTCCCACCCCGGCCGTAACCGGCGGGGTCGTCAGGGTCGGCCGGGTCGTCAGGGTCGGCCGGGGTGAAGTAGGGCTGGGCGGGGACGCCGCCCGAAGGGTATTCCCGGGCGGGAACGTCGGCCGCCGGGTAACCAGGGGCGAGGTCCTCTGCCGGGTAGCCAGGGGCGCTGACGCCTCCCGCGGGGTAATACGGATCGGCACCGGAGCCGGCCGCGGGTATCTCGCCGGCGGGATACCCCGGCACGACGGCCGGAACGTCCGGTGGCGTCGCGGCCGCCGGCGGCACCGGTCCCTGGGATCGCGGCTGCGGGTCGGGCTGGCTCCCTGAGCGCGTCGCGGTAGCGATTCCCCTGGTCAGCCGCCCGGCCACAAGGCCCGCCACGGCGGCGCCGGCCAGGAACGCGCCGGGACGATGGCGGGCGAAATCCCGCGCTTGCGCCAGTAGGTCGGCTGGCTCGCGCTGCTCCAGCCAGGAAGCGGTCGCGTGGATGCGTGAGGCTGCCTGCTGTGCCACCTGGGTGGCCAGCCCGCCTTGACCGCCCTTATCCGCCATCTCCTGCAGCTCCCCGGCCAGGCCGCGCAGTTGGCGGGCCGCCTTCTGCTGCTGGGTCGCGGCCTGGTCGCGCGTCTGCGCGCCGGCCTCGCTCAGCAGGTCCCGGGCGTGGCGGGTCGCCTGCGCCGCCGTCTCCCGCGCCTGATCGGCCGCCGTCTGGGCAACGTGCTGTCCGGCCTGGCCCGCTGACTGGCCTACGGCCACGGCCTCGTCCCGGGCGACCGACGTGGCGGACGGGGGCGGTGGTGACTGGCCTGGCGCCGCGAAGGGGCGCGTTTCCTCATTCATGACGGTTTTTCCTTTCTGTGCATGGAATTCGCGGCAAGCCGGGTCCTGGGGCCCGGCCCCTACTCACGCTGCACCTGCTCCGGATGGTCCTTCGCGTACTGCTCATCTCATCTTTGAGCTTGTCGAACTCGCTCATCGTTGCCTCCGTTGTGCGCTGCGTCGGCGGGCCTCGCCCCCTCCGCGTGCCTGGTCCGGTGGCGCTACCCCTGGCTTGCCGGTCCATGCCTGCCTGTCGCGGCGCCCCTCGGATTGGGACTGCCGGTCCGCCGCGCAACGCCTCCCTATCGGCGATCGAGATCGCAACCGCGCCCGCGAACACCGCGAACTGATACCGCCACCCCCGCGACCTGGGCATTTCCCGCCGACTCCGGCCGACGCCGTCCCCGCGCGCCTGGTGCCGCTTATTTGCGGTAAGCACCAGGCGACCCCTTGACGCTGCTTTTCACCAGATTTACGGTGTGAGCGAACGTTCGTCCAACTCGGCCGGCCACCGGGCGGCCGGCTGGGCGAGCGCGAACACAGAGCAACATCATGGAGCACAAGGACGGGAGTGGATGGCGCGGCGAAGGTACGTCTCGATCAAGGAGGTGGCGGCGCGGGCGGGCGTCAGCTTCCAGACGGCGAGCAAGGTGCTCAACGGCGGCGATGTGCGCGTTTCCGCGGAGACGGCCGAGCGCATCTTGACGGCCGCCGACGAGCTCGGCTACCGGCCGAACACCATCGCCCGGTCCCTGGTGCAGCGGACCACCGCCACGATCGGCCTCGTCGCCAGCGACGCCACCGACATCGCGATCGCGCAAGCCTCGGTCGCGGCCGAGCAGGAGGCCCGCAGGCACGGTCACTCGGTACTCGTCGGCCACCTCCGGGTGGGCGGCGCCGACGGCGCCGCCATCGTGCGGACCCTCATCGAGCGGCGCGTGGACGGCATTATCGCCGCGGCACCCGAAATCGAGGAGGACACCGAGGTCGCCCACCTGCTGCGCAAGTACGTGCCGGCGGTTTCGCTGCAAGCCGTTCCCGGCGGCGGGGTGCCGCTGGTCGGGTCCAACCACCGCGAGACCGGCCGCCTGGCCACCAGCCACCTGATCGGGCTCGGCCATACCGCGATCGGCACCGTCACGGGACCGTTCCGGCGGCGGGTCACCCGGAGCCGGCTGCACGGCTATGAGGACGCGCTGCGCGAAGCGCGGCTGGAGGCACCCGAGGACCTGGTCGCCGAGGGTGACTGGTCACCGAAGGGAGGCGCGGAGGCGGCCAGGCTCCTGCTCGAACGTTCGCCTGATATTTCGGCGATTTTCGTGCACAGCGACATCATGGCCATGGGCGTGCTGTCCGCCCTGTTCCGGGCGGGACGCCGGGTCCCGCAGGATGTCGCGATCGTCAGCTGCGACGACATCCCGTTCGCCGAGTTCATGACGCCGCCGCTGACCACGGTCCGCGTGCCGCTGGCGGAGACCGGCCGGCAGGCCGTGGACCTCCTGCTGCGTTCCATCGCCGGCGAGCAGGTTCCGGAAAGGCCCCCGCTGCTCCCCGTCGAACTGGTCGTCCGCGCCTCCGCGGCGCCCCGCGAAAGGACAAATGAGTGACCCGGATCGCCATCGACCCCAGCCGCGTTCTCGGACAAGTCGACCGCAACGTCTTCGGCGGGTTCGTCGAGCACCTCGGCCGCTGCATCTACGGCGGCCTGTATGAGGAGGGATCGCCGCTCAGCGACGACCGCGGTTTCCGCAAGGACGTGCTGAGCCTGCTGCGGGAGTTGCGGATGGGCGTGCTGCGCTGGCCGGGCGGCAACTTCGTCAGCAACTACCACTGGCAAGACGGCATCGGGCCGAAGGACAGCCGGCCGTCGCGTCCCGAACTGGCCTGGGGCGGCACCGAGTCCAACCGCTTCGGTACTGACGAGTTCCTCACCTACTGCGACGAGCTCAAGACATCGCCGTACATCTGCCTCAACATGGGCACCGGGACGCTGGAAGAGGCGCTCGCCTGGGTGGAGTACTGCAACGGCGAGCGCGACACCTACTGGGCGAACAAGAGGCGGCAGCACGGCCACGCCGACCCCTACCGGGTCCGGCTCTGGGGCCTGGGCAACGAAATGTACGGCGAGTGGCAGGTCGGCGCGATGTCCGCCGACGAGTACGTGCGCGAGGCCACCCGGTGGGCGCGGGCGCTGAAGTTCCTGGACTCCGGCATCGAACTGGTCAGCTGCGGCAAGACCGGCTGGAACGAGTGGGATCGGATCGTCATCGAGGGCCTGGCCCACCTGGTCGACTACCACTCGATCCACATCTACACCGGCAGCGAGGACTACTGGACCAACGTCCTGCAACCGCATCAGGCCGAGCGCGCGATCAGGTCGGCGATCGCGCACATCCGGCACACCGCCTACCGGCACAAGATCGAGAAGCCGCCGAAGATCGCCTACGACGAGTGGAACGTCTGGTACCGCAAGATGACCGTGGACCTGGCGGAGCGGTACACGTTCGCGGACGCGCTCGCGGTCGGCACCTACCTGAACATCTTCATCAGGAACGCGGGCCTGGTGAAGATGGCTAACCTGGCGCAGATGGTGAACGCGATCGCGCCGATCGTCACCTCGCCCGAGGCCGCCGCCGTGCAACCCATCTACTACCCCGTGCTCCTGCACGCGCGGGCCGCGCTCGACAACGCCGTGGACGCGTACGTCTACGGATCCCACCTCGACCCGGTATGGCCCGGCTCGCCCGGCCGGTGGCCCTACAAGGTGGCCGACATCGGCCCCTTCACGTCCTTCGACGCTGCCGCCAGTGTGAGCGCTAACACCGATCGGATGGCGCTCACGCTCGTCAACCGCGACCCCGTCAACGCCGGGACCGCGCAGATCGTCCTACGCGACTTCACGTTCGCGGGACCAGCCCAGATCGAGACCATCACCGCCGGCGAGCCAGGCGAACCTCGCGTGCTGCCCGACGTCGAGACCGTCCACATGGAACACGGAACCGAGCACCCCAAGGACGGCACCGTCGTCCTGACCCTGCCACCCCAGTCCTTCACCCTCATCGAGGCAGCGATCAGCCGCTGACCCGACGCGGTGAGAACGGGGCTTGCCATTCCCTCAGGCGTACGCAAGCCACGACAACAAGCCAGCGAAGGAGCCCCCATATGTTGTCGAGAGGAAGCTCTCCGAGAAGAACCAACCGGTTCGCCGCCACCGGAATCGCCGGCGTCGCGGCGGTCACGCTGCTCGCCGCGTGCAGCAGCAGCGGCGGTTCCAGCTCATCCGGCGGCGGTGGAACCACCTCCGCGCCGGCTAGCAGCGCCGCTACCGGCGGCAGTGCCAGCGCCAGTCCCACCGGGACCCCCGTCCTGGCGGGTGGCAACTGCTCATCCAGCTCCGCCCACATCACGTTCTGGGCCTGGGTGCCCGGTATGAGCCGGGCCGTTAACGAGTTCAACTCCACCCACCCGGACGTCTGCGTCACGCTCCAGGACCCGGGCGCGGGCACCGGCGAGTACGTGCCCCTGAACAACGCGCTCAAGGCCGGCACCGGCGCACCGGATGTCGCCGAGGTCGAGTTCGACCTGCTGCCGTCCTACGAAATCCAGAAGTACCTGGTCGACCTCGTCCCCTACGGGGCCAACAAGTACAAGAGCCTCTTCGCGCCGTGGGCATGGTCCCAGGTCAGCCAGGGCAATGCGGTCTACGCGATGCCCAGCGACTTCGGCCCGATGGGCTTCTACTACAACCAGCAGACGCTCGCCAAGTACAAAATCACCCCGCCGGCCACCTGGGATGAGTTCGCCGCGGACGCGGTCACGTTGCACAACCAGAATCCCAAGGCCTACCTCATCAACTTCCCGGCTAACGACCCGCAGTGGCTCATGGACATGATGGCTCAGGCTGGAGCCTGGCCGTTCCAGTACACCGGGGGCGCCAACCTCACGATCAACTGGACCGGCCCGGCCCAGCAGAAGTTCGCCGCGTACTGGCAAAAGCTCCTCGATGAGCACGCGGTGTCCGCGATCGCCGACCTCAGCCCGCAGGAGAGCACCGAGCTGGACACCGGCACCCTGGGCGGGGCCATCTACTCGGCCTGGGCACCGTCGTACTTCGCGCCCAACGTGAAGCACTCGGTGGGGCAATGGCGCGCGGCGGCCCTTCCGCAGTGGACCGCGGGCGCAAAGGTGGGCACAGACTGGGGCGGTTCCACCTACCCGGTCTTCTCCCAGTCCAAGCACCCGGCGCAGGCAGCGGAGTTCTCGGAGTGGCTCACCGCCACCGACCAGTCATGGAGCATCGTGAAGACCCCGCCGTCCTCGCTGTTCCCGACCTACCTTCCGACGCTGCAGTCCTCGTCATTCAAGGCACTCACGTACCCGATCTCCGGGACCTCACAGCCCAACCAGGTGTTCTCCGCCGGCGCGCTGAGCATCCCGCTGACCACGTGGCCGCCGTTCATGACCCAGGTGCTCACCCAGGGCGCGACGACCTTCGGCGCCGTGGTTAACGGCAAGCAGACGCTGATGCAGGCCTTCACGGCCTTCCAGCAGCAAGAGACCGCCTACGCGAAGTCTCAGGGATTCAACGTCACCACCTGAGTCCCTCGCGACACCGAGTAGCCGAATCGTCCCGGTGGGCGGCCACCGCACACCGGGACAAGAAGGGACAGTTAATGAGCCAGCGGGGGACACAGTGAGCGAAACCGCATTGCGGCCCTCGGCCCCGGCGGTCACCCCGCCGAGCACGCCGGGCAAACGCCGCAGGCGCTCCGCCTACGCACGACGGCAAGGCCGGGCCGGGCTGGCCTTCGTGACGCCGTTCATGATCATTTTCACGCTCATCATGATCGCGCCGCTGGGGTACGCCGTCTACCAGAGCCTCTACACCACCAAGCTCATCGGCGGGACGAGCTTCAGCGGCTTCGCCAACTACTCGACCGTCCTGCAGTCCGGGGATTTCTGGGACGGGGTCATCCGGGTCATCATCTTCGGCGGGATCCAGATCCCGGTGATGCTCGCGATCGCGTTCTTCTTCGCCACCATCTTCGACCTTGGCGTCGCGCGGTGGGGGCCGCTATTTCGCGCCGTTTACTTCATCCCGTTCGCGGTTCCGATCGTGGTCTCCTCGGTGATGTGGGGCTTCCTGCTCGATCCCGCCTACGGGCCGTTCAACCACCTCATGAACGCGATCGGCTTCCACAATTTCAACTGGCTGTCCGGGAACCTGATGATCCCGTCCATCATCATCATCGCGATCTGGGAGTGGACGGGCTACAACTGCATCATCTTGTACACGGCGCTGAAGTCGGTGCCGCGCGACGTCATCGAGGCCGCGATCCTCGACGACACGCCGTTGTGGCGGATCATCGTGCGGATCAAACTGCCGATGGTGCGCCCGGCGATCATCATGCTGGTGTTCATCAACACGATCGGCGCCATGCAGCTGTTCATCGAGCCGACGATCCTGAACAACTACCAGGCCGGAGTGGTCACCAACACCTGGACCCCGGTCATCGACATTTACAGCACGGCCATCTCCAACGGCCAGTACCAGCTCGGCGCGGCGATGGCAGTGGTCCTGGCGGTCATCATCGTCGCGATCTCGGTCGCCTCACTAGGCTTTCGCGGCCGAAGAAGGGAGCAGTGATGAGTGCAGCGGCGATGAACTCGCAAACGCGGCGCGAGCGCAGGCGCCGCGAGCGGCTCGTCGAACGAGACGCCGCCATCCCCGTCGAGCTCTACGGGCTCAAGCGCGGCACCGTCACCGCGCTCACGACGTGCTGCGTGCTGTTTGCCCTGTTCACCTTGGCCCCGGTGGTCTGGGTCATCATCAACTCCACCAAGACCCAGTCGAACATCTTCGGGTCGTTCGGCTTCTGGTTCGCCTCGCCGTTCGAGTTCTTCCACACGTTCGCGAACCTCTTCCGCGACATCGACGGGGACGGCACCTATGCCAACTGGTTCCTCAACACCGTCCTGTACTCGCTGTCCGGCGGCATCGGCGCGACGGTGCTCGCCGTGCTCGGCGGCTACGGCTTCGCCAGGTTCGAGTTCCGCGGCTCGAAGGCGTTCTTCGCCATCATCATCGCCGGGCTGCTCGTCCCGATCACGCTGGTAGCCGTGCCGCTCTACCTGGCCTACGCCAAGGTGCACCTCATCAACTCGGTCTGGGGCATGATCTTGCCGTCCATGGTCGTGCCGGTCGGGCTGTACCTGATGCGCACCTACGTGGAGCTGTCCATCCCGCGCGAGCTCATCGACGCGGCCCGCATCGACGGGGCCTCCGAACTGCGGATCTTCCTTCGGATCGCGCTGCCGCTCATGGTCCCCGGCCTCATGACCGTGCTACTGCTGTCGGTCGCGGGCACATGGAACAACTACATCCTGCCGCTGATCATCTTCAGCAACAACCAGCTGTTCCCGGTGACGGTGGGGATGGGCCTGTGGTCCCAGCACGCCGGGAACTCGGGCGACGCCAACCTGTACCCGCTGCTCGTGCTGGGCGGGCTGGTAACGATCGTCCCCATGATCGCGCTCTTCGCGCTCCTGCAACGGTACTGGCGAGGCGGCCTGCTGCTCGGCAGTGTCGCCAACTAGCAGTGTCGCCACTAACAGTGTCGCCAACTAACAGTGTCGCCAGCGAACACAGTCGCCAGCGAACAGCTCGCCCGCTAACGCAGTCGCGGACCAAGGCAAAGGCACAAAGCGTATGTCTGCTATCTCGATGGAGAAGCTCTCCAAGGTCTACTCATCAGGGGTCAGCGCCCTGGCTGGGCTTGACCTGGAAGTCAGGGACGGCGAGTTCGTCGTCCTCGTCGGCCCGTCCGGGTGCGGCAAGACGACCACGCTGCGCATGGTCGCCGGGCTGGAGTCGATCACCAGCGGAACGGTCAGGCTCGGCGACCTGGTGGTCAATGACGTCTCGCCGCGGCAGCGCGACGTCGCGATGGTCTTCCAGAACTATGCCCTCTACCCGCACCTGACCGTGGCCGAGAACATCGGGTTCGCGCTCATCAACAAGAAGGTGCCGAAGCCGGACCGGGAGCGCCGCGTCCGTTCGGCGGCGGCCGCGCTTGGCCTCATGGACCTGCTTGGCCGCAAGCCAGGACAGCTGAGCGGCGGCCAGCGGCAGCGGGTCGCGATGGGCCGGGCGATCGTCCGCGAGCCGTCGGTGTTCCTGATGGACGAGCCGTTGTCCAACCTGGACGCCAAGCTGCGCGTGCGGATGCGCTCTGAGGTGCTTCGCGTGCACAAGGCGATCGGCGCGGCGACGCTGTACGTCACCCACGACCAGGTCGAGGCGATGACGATGGGCGACCGGGTGGCCGTGCTGCACGACGGCGAGCTCCAGCAGTACGCGACGCCCCGTGAGTTGTACGATCGCCCGGCGAACTTGTTCGTCGCCGAGTTCATCGGCTCTCCGGAAATGAACCTCTACGAGGCGACCGTGACCGGCGATGAGCTCCTGCTCGGATCCCAGCGGCTCAGCCTCGGCCCGGCACGGACGCTGCTGGCGCCCTATCGCGGGCGGACGGTGATAGCCGGGATCCGGCCCGAGCACCTCGAGCTCGACGGCGGCGCCGGAGCAGGCCACGCGGGCATGGCGACGCTCGTCGCCGACGTCCGGGTCGTTGAGGAGCTCGGCGATGAGGCGCACGTGTTCTTCTCGATCGACGCCACGGCGGCGGGGGCGAGCATGCTCGCGGCGGCCGCCGGAGAGGCCGAGGCCGGGCTGCTCGCCGGGGCGACGCACAACGGCATCGCCCGCACCAACTCGCGCTCGGCGGTCCGCCGCGGGCAGCGGGTCACCTTCCGCGTCGATACCGAGCGCATCCACTTCTTCGATCCCGACACCAGCATGGCCGTTCCGCGGATGCCTCGATGATCGGGGATGCCCCACCAGGAGGAAACATGCCATTCACCGCATTCGCCCGCCGCCAATGGCGGAACCGGCCCGCGCGGCTCGCCGTGCTCATCCTGAGCGTGGCGGCCCTGCTAGCCGGCGGCACGGCCGGAGCGCTCGCCGCCACCGCGAACGGCGCGTCGCCGGCCCGCGCCGCGCAAGCCGCGCAGCCGGCCAACCCGGCCAGCCAGTACCTCTTCGTTCACGACCCGACGATGGCCGCGGAAGGCGGCACCTACTACGTCTTCTCAACCGGGGACCCGCCAGGGGTCATCAGCAACGGGAACATCCAGATCCGCACGTCGCGCAACCTGCGCGAGTGGACGTACGCCGGAACGGTCTTCGCCGACAAGCCCGCATGGATCACCGACGCGCTCGGCAACATCCCCAACCTCTGGGCACCCGACATCTCGTTCTACAACGGCCTGTGGCACCTGTATTACGCCGGGTCGAGCTTTGGCTCCAACAACTCGGTGATCGGCCTGGCCACCACGCCAACCCTGGACCCGCGCAGCCCGCGCTACCACTGGACCGATGACGGGCTGGTGTTCCGCACTTCGTCGTCGGACAACTTCAACGCGATCGACCCGTCGCTGGTCACCGGCGCAGGAGGGTCGAAGTACCTGGTCCTCGGGTCGTTCTGGAGCGGGATCAAGCTGATCAGCCTCGACCCCGCCACCGGCAAGCCCGCCACGTCCACGCCGACCGTCAACTCCATCGCGGCCAAGCCCTTCCCCGACCCGGAGGAGGGAGCTGGCATCGTCTACCACGACGGCTACTACTACTTGTTCGTGGCCATCGATAACTGCTGCCGTGGCATCAGCAGCACCTACCACATCCAGGTCGGCCGCTCGGTCAGCGTCACCGGGCCGTACACCGACGCCGAGGGAACCGGCATGCTCAGCGGCGGCGGCATGGAGGTCCAGGGCACCGACGCCGGCATGATCGGCCCCGGGTCACCGTTCGTCTTCAGCACCCGCGGCGGCCAGGACTGGCTCGTCTACCACTACTACGACGCGTACTCCGCGGGCGACGCGTGGCTGCAGATCCGGCCGCTGACCTGGATCGGCGGCTGGCCGGTGACCGGTAATCCAATCGTGGCGGTTCCCGGTAATCATGGGCCAGCTAGCGGGAAATAGTTCAACCATTGGTGAATTCAGTACACGCTTCCCGATAGCAGCCTCTGGGTCTCTCCGGGGTAGCTGCGCGCAGGTAGCGGCGCCCCGGGGGTTAACCCCCGCCCGGATACGGGGTCCAGCGGCAGTGAGGCCAGCCGGTCAAGTTCCTACGGTTGCTAAAGAACAGAGCAGCCGTACGGAGGTGACACGTGAGCCCGCAGGAAACGCAGGCCACCGAGGAACACGCGGTGACGCTGCACGCGGTCAGCAAGGTGTACGGATCGAAGCGCGGCGCCTCGGTGACCGCGCTGCGGGACGTCACGATCAGCCTCCCGGCGGGCACGTTCACCGCCATCATGGGGCCATCGGGCTCGGGGAAGAGCACCCTGCTGCAATGCGCGGCCGGCCTCGACCGCCCCACCTCGGGCCAGGTCCGCGTGGCCGGCCACGACCTCGGGTCACTGAGCGAGAAGAAGCTCACGATCCTGCGCCGGGACCATATCGGCTTCGTCTTCCAGTCCTTCAACCTGCTGCCCTCCCTGACCGCCGAGCTGAACGTGGCGCTGCCGCTGCGCCTGGCCGGGCGGCGCCCGGCCCGGGGTGAGGTCCGGGCCGCGCTGGAGTCGGTGGGGCTCGGCGACCGCGCGAAGCACCGCCCGGCCGAACTGTCCGGGGGCCAGCAGCAACGGGTGGCCATCGCCCGCGCGCTGATCAGCAACCCGCAGGTCATCTTCGCCGACGAGCCGACCGGCATGCTGGACACCGCCAGCGGCCGGCAGGTGCTCAGCTTGCTGCGCAGCATGGCCGGCCCGCGGCGGCAGACGATCGTCATGGTGACCCACGACCCGGTCGCCGCCTCGTACGCCGACCGGGTCGTCTTCCTCACCGACGGGCAAGTGTGCGGCGAACTGCACGGTCCGACGCCGCAGTCAGTGGCGGCCCACATGACAGGACTCGAAGCCACCGTCGCGAGCCAGCCATGATCGCCCTCGCCTGGCACACCGCCCGCGCCCGCGCCGGCAGCCTGGCCGGCAGCTTCGTCGCCCTCGCCCTCGGCGTGGCGCTGCTCAGCTCCGTGATCTTGGCCTTGGCCAGCACCGTCGGCGCCGGGGGGCCACCACGCTGGTTCACCACCCCCGGCGTCGTGGTGTCCGGGCCGGACTCGGTCACCATCACCAGCGGCGCCGGCGACGACAAGGAGACCAACACCGTCCGCACCGAAGGATCGCGCGCCGTCCCCGGCAGCCTCGTCCCCAGGCTGTCCGCCCTCGGCGCGGACGTGGTCGTCGACTACGCGGCACCCGCCCAGGTGGCCGGCGCCGGCGGCGACACCCTTCACCCGTGGGCCGCCGCCAGCCTGCACCGCTACACGTGGGTGTCCGGGGCGCCCCCGCGCGGCCCCGGCCAGCTCGTGGTAACCGCGCCGACCAGCCTGCGGCCGGGTGACCAGGTAACCGCGCAGACGGCGGCCGGGCCGCGCGGATTCACCGTCAGCGGCGTGATCCGCACCACCGCGCAGCCCGCCAGCTACGCCGCAGGCCCGGTCGCCGCCCGCTTGGCCGGCGGCCGGATCGACGCTATCGCGCTGACCAGCCACGAGCGCGGCGATCACTTCGCCGCGTCATCCGGCGCGCTCCTGGCCCGGGTGACCGCGCTCACCCGGGGGCAGGACCTGCGGGTGCTGACTGGGGACCACCGGCGGGACGCCGAGCCGGACCCGGACGCCGACCTCCTGTCCGTCACCGCGGCGCTGCTCGGCACGACCGCGGGCCTGGCCGGGTTCGTCTCGGTCTTCGTCGTGGCCGGCACGTTCGCCTACGCGGTGGCGGTCCGCCGCCGCGAGTTCGGATTGCTGCGCGCGGCCGGCGCCCGCGCGCTCCAGGTCCGCCGGCTGGTGCTTGGCGAGGCGCTGGCCGTCGGCGTCATCGCTTCGCTGGCTGGCGACGCGCTCGGCGCGATCATCGCCGCGCCGGGGGCGCGCTGGCTGGCCAGCGTGGGGTTCGCCCCGCCCGGGTTCACCGCGCGGTTCACGCTATGGCCGCTGGCCGCCGCGTTCGGTGCCGGGCTGCTGATCGCCCTGGCCGGCGCGTGGCTGGCGTCCCGGCGCGCGGCCCGGGTGCGCCCGGCTGAGGCGCTGCGCGAGGCGGCGGTGGACCGGCGGGTCATGCCGGTCACCCGCTGGCTCATCGGCCTGGCCGCCCTCGGCGGATCGGTACCGCTCATGGCGGTCAGCGGGCACAGCCACTCGGCGGACACGGCGGCGTTGTTCCTGCCGGTGTCGATCTTGCTGACGCTCGGCTTCGCCATGCTGACTCCGGTCCTCGCGTCGCCGCTGATCCGCCTGATCGCGCCGGCGCTGTCCGCGCTGGCCGGCGCCACCGGCATGCTGGCCGCGCGCAGCGCCGCGACCGGAGTCCGCCGCACCGCGGCCACCGTCGCGCCCATCCTCCTCACGGTCGGCATCGCCGGCTCGCTCATGGCCGGCGTGTTCACCTTCGGCCAGACGCAGCAGGCAGCGGCGGCTAGCCGGATCACCGCGTCCACGATGGTCGCCCCGGGCGGCGGGCCGGGGCTGGCCGACGCGACCGTCGCCGCGATCGGCAAGGTGCCCGGCGTCAGCGCCGCCGTCCCGGTGACCGATACCACCGTGTACGTCGACAGCGGCGGCAGCCCCGAAGACTGGGCCGGCCAATACGTTCCCGGTCCCGCCCTGCCCAGCGTCAAGAAGCTGCCCCTGGTGGCCGGCAGCCTGGCCGCGCTCACCGGGACCGGCACGGTCGCGGTGCCCGCGGGCAGCTGGCGGCTGGGCCAGGTCATCCCCGTCTGGCTGGCCGACTCGGCCCCGGTCAGCCTGCGCGTGGTAGCCGTGTACGCCGACCAGCTCGACCTGGACCAGACCATGCTGCTGCCGTGGGCACTGCGAGACGCGCACAGCTCGGCGCCGCTGGCGAGCGCGGTCTACCTGCGGCTGTCACCGGGCGCCGGCCCGGGCACCGGGCAGGCCGTCAGCGCCGCCGCGGCGGCCGGCGGCGGAACGGTCATCAAGGCCAGCGGCTACCTGTCGGCGACGGGCGCGCAACAAGACCGGCTCAACAAGCTGGCCCTGATCGCGATCTTGGGCATGGCGCTGGCCTACACCGGGATCGCGATCGCCAACACCCTGGTCATGGCGAACGCGGCCAGGAAGCAGGAGTTCGCCGCGCTGCGGCTTTCCGGGGCCACGGCCGGCCAGGTGCTGCGGATGATCGCCCTCGAAGCGGCCCTGATCAGCGTGCTCGGCATCGCGCTCGCGGCGGCAGTGATCGCCGCCGTCACCGGCGGCCTGCGCGGGGCGCTCGCCTCATCCGCGCCCGTCTTGCACATCGTGATCCCCTGGGAGCCGGTCATCTTGATCGCGCTCGGCTGCCTGCTGACGGCGCTGCTCGCCAGCCTCGCGCCGGCGGCCGTCTCGCTGCGGCTCCAGCCGGTGGAACTGGCGCGCGCCCCGGAGTAACCCGGGGCGCGGCCAGCAGCCGGTTCTAGGAAACGGGGAAGGTGAAGTAGTGCAGGCTTACGAAGGGCGGGTTGCCGCCGGCGCCCGAGACGAGCTTCAGGTACACGTTGTGGGTGCCGGTTACCTTGGTGATGTTCGCCGGGATCGTCTTCCAGGTGCTCCAGCCGCCGGTGTTGCCGACCGCGAAGGACCCGACGGCGGAGTTGGCCGGGTTATCGAGCACGACCTCCACCAGTCCGCTGACCCCCGCGGCCGCGCCCGAGGCGACCCGGGCGTCGAACTGAGTCGACCCGGTGGTCCCGAAGTTGACGTTGCCGTACTCGAGATATTCGCCGTTGGAAAGCTGCGCGGCCTGGTTGCCGTCCACGCCGGACGGGCTGGCGTCCGTGGTCGAGGTGACGGAGATGGTGCCCTGGCTGGCCGTGAAGCAGTCGGCGGAGATGCTGGCGGTCGCGGTGGTGGTGCACAGCTTCCCGCCCCCGCCGCCGCTGGGGCTGATCGTCCAGCTGAACGCGGCGGATCCGGACGCGCCGGTGCCGTCGGCCGCCTTGACGGTGACGCTTGAGGTGGCCGCGGTGGTCGGCGTGCCCGAGATCAGGCCGGTCGAGGAGTTGATCGACAGGCCCGCCGGCAGCCCGGTCGCGCTGTAGGACAGGGTCTGGCCCGACGCCGAGTCGCTCGCGTGGACCTGCAGGCTGACCGCCGTGCCGACGGTGCCGGCCTGGTTGCCGGGGCTGGTGACCGTGACGGTGTTACCGCCGCCACCGCCGGCCGCCTTCTGGTAGGCCGCGACGTAGGCGACGGTCATGGCCGCTCCCGAGGTCGTGGCGCTCGACGGGCTGGTGCACCCGCAGACCCCATTGGGGAAGCCGCCGCCCATCGCGAGGTCAAAGATGATCGAGAAGTTGTGATCGATGGCGGCCTGCCACGTCGCGACCGGCACCTGGTTCTCGTTGACCTGGAAGAACTGGGTGCCATCGAGGAACCAGGTGATCGACTCGGCGGAGGTGTTGGTGCGGTTCACGATCACCGTGTAAGTGTGGAATGCGGTCTGGCATCCCCCGCAGGCCCCTAGGCCGCTGCCGATGCCGTTGGTCTCGTTGCACGGGCCGCCGGGGTCGACGCCGCAGTGGAACGTCCCGGAGCGTTCGGACAAGGCGTTGACGTCTTCGAGGATGTCGATCTCGCCAGTCGAGGGCCACGATCCGGGGCCGAGCATCCAGAAGGCGGGCCAGTAGCCCAGGCCACTGGCCGGGTTCGGCTGCTCGATCGACGCGGTGACCTCGAGCTCGCCGCCCGCGGGTGCGCCCACGTTGGCGGTGGGCGTCTGGATGCGGCCCGACGTCCACGAGGTGCCCGACTTGATGGCCTTGATCACGAGGTGACCGCTGCCATCGAGGAAGACGTTGCTGGTCGAGTTGGTCATGGTCTCGATCTCGCCGGTGCCGAAGCTAGAGCCGGGGCCCGTGTCGTACTTCCAGTTCGCCGACGACACCGGCGAGCCGGCCGTGCCCGAGAAAGCGTCGCTGAACACGGTCGTCCAGCCGGACGGCGGGGGCGGCACGGTCGTCGCGGAGGCTGGCCGGGCAACCCCGATCCCAGCTGCGAAGGCGGCGCCGAAAAGCGCGCAGACGGTCGCGAGCACCGTCACGACGCGCCGCCGCGTGGCGGCGGCCGGCATTGCCGGCCCGTTGTGGTCCATGATGGGTAGCCTCCTGCCTGGTGGGCTGACGGGAATGCCGCGATCTGCGGCGCTGAGCGTCCCGGGCCATGAAAGTTTCATGCCGTGAGCTCCGCGGGCGCGCCGGGCGCGCTGCCTGAAGTGATTTTCCGGTACTCGTGAGACGGGCATGGGCTGGCTCCTCCCAGGAAGCCATGTAGCTATTTCAGCCCTTGATTTAAGGGGTGTAATAAGGTCCCGTCAAGAGTCCCGGCTCCGTGCGCAATAGGTCGTTAACGATGCGAGCACGCCAGGCTCCGGGCAGCGCGCGGGCTGCGAGGCCCGCAAGCGCCGTCGACGGCGAGCCCGCGGGCTGCGATCATGGCGGGATGTCGTCTCTGCTGCTGCGCGGGGTGCGCGTCGTCCCCCTGGACAGCCCGGCCGATGACGGTGCCGCCAGCCCGATTGACATCCTGATCCGCGACGGCGTCATCGCCGGGCTAGGCCCCGGGCTGGCGCCGGACGGCGCTGTCGTGGCGGACGGGGACGGCCGCTGGCTGATCCCCGGCCTGTGGGACGCTCACGTGCACCTCGGCCAGTGGGCACTCGCGGCGCGGCGCCTGGACCTGTCGCGGACGTCGTCCCCGGAGGACGTGCTCGCCCTCGTCGCCCAGGCCGCGCGGGAGGGGCGTCCCGTCATCGGGACGGGCCAGCGAGCCGGGACCTGGTCGCGCCCGGTCACGGTCGCCGAGCTCGACTCCGTCTGCGCCGGCGCCCCCGTCGTCCTCATCAACGCAGACTTCCACCATGCCTGGCTGAACACCGCCGCGCTGGACGCGCTCGGCCTACCACGCCGGGACGGCACGGTCGCCGAGGCCGAGTGGTTCGCCGCCTACCCGAAAGTGGCCACGTTCGAGGGTCCCGTGACGGCCGGCGACTACCGCAAGGTGCTGCGCGACGCGGCCGCGAAGGGAATCGTCGGGCTCGTTGACTTCGAGTTCGGCGCGCCGTGGGCCGACTGGGCGCAGCGCTGGCACGAGGGCTGTGACCTGCTCCGCGTCCGTTGGTCGCCGTACGCCGACCAACTCGGCGCGGTCCGCGCGGCCGGGCTGCGCGGGGGCGCCTGCCTGCCCGGGGCCGACCACCGGCTCACGGTCGGCTCGCTCAAGATCATCAGTGACGGGTCGCTGGGCACCCGCACGGCCTGGTGCCATGAGCCGTATGCCGACACCGGCGGCTTCGGGGCACCTAATCTCCCCGCTGACGCGCTGGTCGCCCTGCAGGCTGAGGCCCGGGCGACGGGCCTGCCGGTCGCGACCCACGCCATTGGCGACCGCGCCCTGGAGGCTGCCCTGGCGGCCTACACGGTGACCGGTGCCCGCGGCTCGATCGAGCACGCGCAGCTCACCACCGACGCGGCGACCGCGCAGATGTCCCGCCTCGGCCTGACCGCCAGCGTGCAGCCCGCGCACCTCCTCGACGACCGCCCGACGATGGACCGGGTGTGGGCCGACCGGGCGGAGCGCTGCTTCGCGCTCCGCTCCCTGCTCGACCACGGAATCCGGCTCGCCCTCGGCTCGGACGCGCCGGTGGCGCCGCTTGACCCGTGGCTCGCGATCGCCACCGCGGCGCACCGCGGGCACCCGGGCGACGAGCCGTGGCACCCCGGCCAGGCCATCACCGTCGCCGAGGCGATAACCGCCTCCGTCGACGGCAGGCGGATCGCCGTCGGTCAGCCCGGTGACGTGGCCCTGGTTGACGCCAACCCGCTGACGTGCGACCCGGCCCGCCTGACGGCCCCCGGCATTGCCCTGACCGCCGTTGCTGGCCGGGTGGTGCACAGCGAAATCGTGCTCGGTCGGTAAGGCCCCGCCCGGCGGCCGCCGGACAGCCGGGCGCGTAAAACAAATCGCACCAGCAATTTCAGCGCGATGCCAGAGCCGTTTCAGCGCCCGATGTCACAGTGCTGGCTACGGACTCGAGATGGCAGGCAGGAAGTCTTCATGAAGCTCAGCATGCTCGCCGCCGCGGCGGCGGCGGTCCTGGCGGCCGGCGCGACCGCCATGGGCAGCACGGCCAGTCCCGGAGCGCGCTCAGCCGTCCCCGCGACGGCCCGCGCGACGCTCGCCGTCCACGCCGCGCCCACCGCGCAGCCCATCGTCGGCGCGAAGCAGGGCGCCTGGGGCAACGCCCATTTGATACCGGGCCTCGCGGCCCTCGCCAAGAACGGCTCCCAGGTGAACCAGGTGGCCTGCATGGCCGCGGGCACCTGTACCGCGGTCGGCGACTACCAGGGCGCGAACAAGCACTGGCAGGCATTCGTCACCGACGAGAAGAACGGAACCTGGGGCGCCGCGCACCCGATACCCGGGCTCGCCACCCTCAGCCGGGGGCGTGACACGACGACCGATTTCGTCGCGTGCGCGCAGGGACCCAACTGCGCCGTCATCGGCTTCTACGTTTCCGCCAGCGGGCACCATCAGTGGTTTGCCGCCAACGAGAAGAACGGCGCCTGGCAAACGGCGATCCCACTGCCCGGCCTGGCCGCGCTGAGCACCGGCAGCGGGGACGACCCGTCGGTCAACTCCTTGTCGTGCGTGCCGGGAAGTAACTGCGTCGCCGTCGGCTCCTACACCACGCTCACCAACTTCCATCACCCGTTCATCGCCGCCGAGAAGAACGGAACCTGGCAGCGGACGATCCAGGTGCCCGGCATCAGCGGCCTCAACGCCAACGGCGACGTTGAAGCCGACGCTTACGCTGTCTCGTGCGTGACGCCGGGCGTCTGCGCCCTCGCCGGGTCCTACCACGACGAGATAAACCAAACCCTTCCCTTCACCGCCGATGAGAAGGGCGGGACGTGGGGGCAACCGCGCGCCCTGGCCGGCGTCGATTCCACGAACACTAACGGCGCCCAGCCCACCGCGATGTCCTGCGCGCGGGCGGGCGAGTGCGCGGTCACCGGCACCTACCGGGCTCCCGACAACTCCCGCCAGGACGTGTGGGTGGCCGACGAGAAGGGCACCTGGGGCCCGTTCCAGGTCCTGCCCGGCCTGGTCGGCCTGAACGTCAACGGGGACGCCGAAGCCGTGGCGATCTCGTGCCGGGCCCCGGGCTTCTGCTCGACCGGCGGGACCTTCAGCGGCCCGTTCCTGGACCCGCCGGGCAGCAAGCAGGCGTACGTCGCGGACGAGCGCAGCGGCGGCTGGGATATCGCGCAGCAGGTATTCGGCCCCACCATCAACCCCAGCAATGTCACCCGCCTCAATTCCCTGTCCTGCGGAGCGGCCGGCGACTGCGCCCTCGGCGGGTCCGCCGCCGGCGGTGTCTGGACGCTCATCGGCAACGAGATCGACAGCTCCTGGGGAAATGCGCGGCGGGTGCCCGGCATCCCGGTCCCGTCGGTCCCCGCAGCGGTTACCTCAGTAACGTGCGTGTCGCCCGGCAACTGCGCCGCTGGCGGGTATTTCGGGGACGCCAGCCAGCACCTGCGGGCGTTCGTAGTCGATCAGTCCACCGTTACCTCCACCGCCTTGGCGTTGTCCGCCGCCAAGATCCGCTCCGGCCACGAGCAGACCGAAAAGCTCACCGTCCACGTCAAGGCGCGGACCTCGGGGACACCCAGTGGGACCGTCACCGTGAAGGCGGGCACCGCCACGGTCTGCGTGATCAAGCTCGCCGGCGGCAACGGAACCTGCACGCTCAAGGCCAGCCAGCTCCGCATCGGCAGCTACCAGCTCACCGCCGGCTACGGCGGCAGCCAGGTCTACAGCGCGTCAACGTCGGCCAAGCACCCGCTCACGGTGACGAAGTAGGGTGATTTACCCGACCTTGGTAGCCCCCCGCAGGGCCGGGACCGCCTCGCTGGTGACCAGTCCCTGCCGGGCGGTGAGCTCGTCGATGATGGCGAACGCCGCCGCGATGCGCTGCGGGGCGTCGATCACCACGGTGACGGCCGGCACCCGCCTGCCGAGCTGCAGCAGGCGGTCGCCGTGCGGCGCGTGGTCGCCATGGAAGCCCCAGACGCCCCGCTGGGTGGTGGCCCCGCTGATCCCCGCGGCGCGCAGCCGCCGGACGATCGCCCGGTGGATGGGCTGGCCCTCGTGCAGTGCCGCCTCCGACGTGTAGACCATGAGCTTGTGCCACACCGGCATCCCGGCGTCGCCGCTGCCGGGCAGTGTTGTTCTCGGTAGGGCCGGGGGAGGGCCGAGCAGCTCACCATCCCGCTTGCAAATGCGGACCCGCTCCAGCGTCAGCAGCGGGTGGCGCAGCAGGGCGCCGAGCTCTGGCAGCGCCCGGGCGATTCGCTCCCCGGTGCCGACGGCGATGACCATCATCGGCGTCCCCGCGTTGCGGCTGAAGAACGCCGCGCGCTGCCGGGTGCCGTGCGCGGTCCAGTCCACGCCGAGCAGTACGGTCGCCCCCGCGATGCCCCGCCGGTGCAGCAGGTCGCAGACGGCGATGAACGCCGGGACCCGGTACACGCGCTCCTGGCGGCCCAGGTACACCGTCAGCTTGGTCTCCTCGCGCACCCCCTCGCGCAGCGTCACCGGCTCGACGTCGCCGGCCAGCAGCCGCGCCCGCTCCAGGGTGACCAGCCCGGTCCCGGTGATCCGCGCGGTCGGCTCGACTAGGGCCTCGATCCGGGACCGGCGGTCAACCGCCACTGCGACCAGCGGCAGGTCCTCCGACAAGGTCAGCGACCGGTCGGTACGCGGATGCTTCCTGGCCCCGAACCCCTCGACCGCGCGCAGCAGGATGCTGGTCGCCACCTGCTCCCGCCCGTACAAGTCGAGCAGCGCGTCGGCTGCGAATCCGCCGCCGGATCCCGGCGTGCGCCGCCGCTCGCCGAAGTAGCTGGTCAGCTTGACAGCATCCTCGCCGCCGCCGGGGCCGCTCACCACGGCGGGGCCGTTCACAGATGAGTTCCGATCAGGCGGCCGAGCGCGGCGGCGGCTACCCCCAGCACCAGGCTGACCACCACGTTGAGGACCGCCTTGCGGAGCTGGCGCTCCTCGGCCAGCCGCTGCGTCTCCAGCATCCAGGTCGAGAACGTCGTGTACGAGCCGACCGCGGCGGTTCCCGCCAGCAGCGCCTCGGTGTCGCTGAGGGCCAGCCCGGCCAGCAGGCCCAGGATCACCGAGCCGGACAGGTTGACCACCAGGGTGCCGAACGGGAAGTCGCGGCCGGCCGCGGATGACACCAGGCCGTCGACCAGGAACCTGGCGACCGAGCCGGCCCCGCCGATCAGCACCACCGCGGCCCACACGAGCGCGCTCACTGTGCCTCCCGCTCGCACTGTGCCTCCCGCTCGCACTGTGCCTCCCGCTCGCACTGTGCCTCCCGCTCGCTCAGGGACGCCTCAGGGGCGGCGCCTTCCCTCGCTGCGCTCCCTCGTCCCTCAGTCGCTCCGCTCAGTCCAGGCGCCGCCACGCCCCTGCGCTCGCTCATCGCCGTGCCCCTACGCTCGCTCATCGCCGCACCCGCACCCTGCGTACCATCGCGGTGGCCACGTGGATGGCCGCGTACCCGGCCGCGATGCTGGCCGCCGTGTACCCGGCGGCCAGCCCCCAAGCGCCCGCGCTGATCATCTTCAAGATCTCCACCTGCATCGTGGAGAACGTGGATAGCCCGCCGCACACCCCGGTGCCCAGCAGCGGCCGCCGGTAGGCCGACAGCGGGAGCCGCTCCTGCAGGCGGGTCACGAAGTAGCCGAGTGCGAACGCCGCCACGATGTTGACCGCGAACGTCGGCCACGGCCAGGCCGTCGCCGGATGCGGGAACGCCTGCGCGAGCGCGGCCCGCGCCAGCGTCCCGATGGCGCCGCCGGCGAAGATCGCCGCGATCTCCCGCCGGTCCGCCCGCGGCGGCACCAGCCGGGCCGGGCGCGGCGGGGGAGGGCCGGGCGCGTCCCCGGCGAGGGCGGCCGCGGCGATATCAGCAGATGGCTCAGGCACGCGGAAGACTCCTCAGTCGCGAAAATCGGGCTAGAAGCCATTAGCCGCGGCACCACGGCGGTTCGGGAAGGCTGTGCCTCCACGCCAGGGCATCATCTGGAGCATCGTCGATTTTACTGGCCCGGCACCGCCCGCTGGTACGCAGCCCCTCCCGCTCCACGTTGCGCCGCGGCTGGACGGGCGGGCCG
Organism: Streptosporangiaceae bacterium; assembly: GCA_025934375.1. Lineage (GTDB taxonomy): Bacteria > Actinomycetota > Actinomycetes > Streptosporangiales > Streptosporangiaceae > Trebonia. The sequence continues at coordinate 26,759 of JAICYD010000037.1, forward strand.
GACGCGGGGGAACAGCGCGAGCCGATCGCCTGAACTAATCACTTTCCCGCGACGCGGAGGCAGGCCCGGGGTACCGGCTTCGCGTGAGCGCGGTGGCTGCCCGCGCGGCCTGGTCGAAGGGCTCGATGGTGCCGGCCGCCCGGCCCGTGACGCGGGCGCCTTGGAGCACGCACCCGCCAGTCCCGCAAAGCGGGCAGCCCACCCCCGAGAGCGGAGCGGCCAGGCGGGAACGCTTGCGCATGCGCCCCGCGAGCCGCGTCCTGTCCCGTGCCGAGGGCGGTATGCGCCCGGGCCTCGAATGCTTGAGCGTTCTTTGGCGTGTGCTTGCGATAATGAAGGTAACTGGTGGTTTACGGTTTTTTAACGATCGTTCCGATTGACGTGGTGAAACCGTGACGTTACATTCGCGCTAAGAATAGGAAAGTTTCCTATTTAAAACCCTGGAGCGGGGTTAGGAGGCCGTGATATGCCCGGCATATCACAACGCGTCACGTATATCAGTCAGCGCGCCAGAAACTGGCGTCCCAGAAGCGGGCTAGCGTTCGCTGTCATCGCGCCGGTCATCGCGGTGACGGCGGCCATGGCGCCCGCCGCCTCGGCCCTGGCGGCCCCGGCGGGCCCCGCCGCGCCGGCCCGGGTGGCGGCGACCGCTGCGGTTCCCGGGCCGCCATCCGGCTGGTCGACCGTCTTCAGCGACGACTTCAACGGCTCTTCGGGATCCGGGATCGACTCCCAGTGGATGTACGACACCGGGCCCGGTTCCAACTTCGGCACCGGCGAGATCGAGACCATGACCACCTCGACGAGCAACGTCCACCTCGACGGCGGCGGCAATCTCGACATCACGGCGCTCGGCAGCGGCGGCTCGTGGACCTCTGGCCGCGTCCAGACCACCTCCGCCAACGTGGGCGCCCCCGCGGGCGGCCAGCTGGAAGTCACCGCCTCGATCCAGCAGCCGAGCGGCGGGCTGGGCTACTGGCCGGCGTTCTGGATGCTTGGCCCCGGCCAATGGCCCGAGAACGGCGAGATCGACATCATGGAGGACGTCAACGCGCTGTCGCAGGTCTCCGGGACCATCCACTGCGGCGTTGACCCGGCTGGCCCGTGCAACGAGCCGAACGGCATCGGCAGCGGCCTGCGGGCTTGCTCCGGCTGCCAGTCCGGCTATCACACCTACACGATGATCTTGAACCGGACCAACACGTCCAACGAGTCGGTCACCTTCTACCTCGACGGCAGCTCATACTTCACCGTGACCGAGGCCCAGGTCGGCACGGCGACCTGGCAGGCGGCGTTCGACCATAACTTGTCGATCATCATGGACCTGGCGATGGGCGGCGGCTACCCGAACGGCGTCTGCGGGTGCACCACGCCGACCAGCTCGACGGCCTCCGGCGGCACGATGAGCGTCGCCTACGTCGCCGCGTACTCCACGAGCAGCGGCAGCAGCGGTGGCGGCGGTGGCGGCGGTGGCGGCGGGACCGGCAACGGCACCGGGGCGATCACCGGCTATCAAGGCCTGTGCGTTGACGTCCGGGGAGCCAACGCCGCCAACTTCACGCCCGTCCAGGTCTACACCTGCAACGGCACCAACGCCCAGCAGTGGACCGTGGTCCAGGCGGGCAGCACCCTGCACGCCCTCGGCAAGTGCCTGGACATCAACGGAGGCGGCACCGCCGACGGGACAACGGTAGACCTGTACGACTGCAACACCACCGCCGCGCAGGTCTTCATACCGCAATCCAACGGATCCCTCTACAACCCGCAATCGAATAAGTGCCTCGATGACACCGGCTGGGGAGGCTCGGGAACCCAGCTGGAGATCTGGGACTGTACCGGCAACGCCAACCAGCAGTGGAAGCTGCCGTAACTAAGTCCGCGCAGCTCGCTCCGGTTCCCGCGCGCACGGGAACCGGAGCGGGCAGATTTCCCACTCCAGTATCGGCCCCGCTGGCCACGGCCCCCGTCGCCAGCGAATTCCCGTTGCCGTGAGCGCGTGAATTACCGGATGCTGCCGACGGGGTCGATGATGCGCGCTCGCCCGTCCAGTTCCTGAGCGAAGTTCTGCCACATCACGGCGTACTGACGCGCAAGCGTCGTCATCATGACGACGCAGTGCGGCGGCACGATCGCGGCCACGTCCGGCAACTGGCCCGCGCCGATCGCGTTCACGTGCAGCAGCCGGAGCATTCCCTTCCCCCGCTCGTTGTTTCGCAAGGACGGGTCGCGCATGAGCTTCTCCACCGTGTCCGCGGGATCGGGCGGTGCCGCTGACCTGGCGGCCGGCCTCGGCTTGAAGCGAAGCGGAGCCAGCGCACCCGTGTCGCGGGCATCCGCGCCAGCACCGGGCCCGGCTCCCGCGGCACCGGCGGCTGGGCCAGCGCCGACGGCATCGGCCGGGTCCCGGTGCCTGGCTGGCTTGCCGGGCACCGGCGAGTCCCCGCGCTCAAGGCGCTTGCGCACGTCGAGTGCCGTCGCCGGGGATATGCCGGCGGCGCGGGCTACGTCACGCAATGACGCGCTCGGCTGGTCGGCCAGCAATTCCGCCGCTCGCCGCCGCCCAATCGCGCTGTCCAGGGGGCGGACCCGGCCGTCCCTCCCGATCCGGGCATTGGCCTGCGGCAGTCCCTCGGTCGAGCGCTTCCTGATGGAAGCGACGGTCTTCGCCGCCAGGCCGGACGTCTGCCCGATGGCCCGGTCGGACATGTGCGGGTGCGTGGCGATGATCCGCTCCGCGGCGGCGCGGCGGTCAGCCTGGGACAGCGGAAGGCCGTGGGTGACGTTCTCCTGGACGGCGTGCAGGAAGATGTCGTCCTCCCGGCCCTCGTAGAAGATGACGTCGATCGTCTCCCGGCCCACCATCGAGGCGGCCATCAGTCGATGCATCCCGTCGATGACCCGCATAGTGCCCCGGTCTACCAGGATCGGCGGAAGGGGCGCGTCGGCCTCGGCGAGCCGCTTGATATGCGCTTTGTCCTCGCCGTTCAATCGCGGCGAGTCGGCGGGGCGAAGCGAGAGCAGGGGGACGGTCTCCACGATGCTGCGACTGGTAACCTGCTCGGCCAGGTCATGAACACCTGTTTGAGAAGGCGCGGCATCGCTTGCTTGGCCTCCTGCCTGAGAGTCGTGATCAGCTGACTGTTCCACGGCGGGTTCCCTTCGGATGGTTGGTCGAGCGTCACTGACCTAGCGTCGACCCTATGAGACGCCGCTGGCGGTTCCCTGGTCGTCAGCTGACGCCGGATTGCCGTACCGGTCGCCGATCCGCGTTGCCTTCCTCGGCAAAGACCCTCCGGCGGGGAAGCTGAGCACCTGGTTGCCGTAGTACGTCCTGTCGCCGCCCACCCACCAGCAGCCGCGCAGACCTGCGAGGGCATCAATGCGGTCGTGGCTTTTGGCGATATTGCCGAGAAGTGCATCGCTCCTGGACTGCGCAGTAGTTCAGGAGCTCCGCCCGGTGGCCAATATGATTCCCGGCCTAGCGCGCAACCGCGCCACTGGCGCGGGACCGCACGCCGCATGCCCGAAGCGCTGGGTCTGGGGTGACGGCCGGGGTGGCGGATGCGCTGGGTCTTTCGTGGGGTTCGTCGGCACCTGAAGAAGACTTTAGGAATATCTATTTGAAATCGCACCTAAATCACTTACAAAAGGATCATTACGGTTGTAACGTAATAAGATAGGACCATGCGACGGGGCACGGTGAGGGTGCAATGGGCCTAGGGGAAACTGAGCTGGATGCACGGCTGGCGGACATGGTACGAGGTCACCGCCATCGGGCTGGACTGACACAACGCGAACTCGCGGCGAAGGCGGGACTGAGCCTCGCCGCGCTCCGGGATCTCGAACAGGGGCGCCGCTGCCGGCCCCGCCGGGGCTCGCTGGCGGCGCTGGCGGACGCGCTTTCCCTGGACCCCCGCCAGGCGGCAGATCTCGCCTCCGCGGCAAAAGCCCCGCCACGACGGCGCCCCGGCGCGCGTGAGCCAGTCTCGCCTGATACTGGGTCGCCCGGGGAGAGCGACGCGCCGGGCTCCGGGGAAGGGCTGCGGCTGGCGGTGCTGGGGCCCTTGGAGGCATGGATGGACGGTACGCCCTTGTACCTCGGGCCGCCCGGGCAGCGCGTGGTGCTCGGGCTGCTGGCAGCCGAGCCAGGCGTCTCGGTGAGCCGGGATACCGTCATCGACGTGCTGTGGGGACAGGAACCGCCGAGCACCGCGGTGAGCTTGGTGCAGTCCTACGTCAGCAGGCTCCGCAAGCTCCTGGCCCCGCCGGGCAAGCGGCCGGCGGCCGGGGAGGGGGTGATCGTATCCGCCGGAGGCGGCTACCGGCTGCAATTGTCAAGTAGCCAGCTGGACCTGCTCGCCTTCAGGGACCTGGTGGCCATGGCGGAGGCATCGCGGACAGCAGGGAATGACCTGACGGCGTGTGACCTGTATGAGCGAGCACTGGAGTTGCGCCGTGGCGACCCGCTGGCCGGCCTGGACGTGCTCCGTCACCAGCCCGCGGTCACCAGGCTGAGCCGCCAGCTCGCCAATGGCCTCTTGCGATACGCCGAGCTCGCCTGCGGGCAGGGCCTGCATGACCGGGTCTTGCCGCGCCTGCACGCGCTGGCGGTGGCCGAGCCGCTCAACGAACGGGTGCATGCCCGGCTGATGATCGCGCTGGCCGGGGCGGGGCAGCAGGCCGCCGCCGTGCGCGTATACGAGGACCTGCGCGATCGCCTGGACCGGGAGTTCGCGATCTACCCCAGTGGCGAGCTCTCCGAGGCGCACCTGAGGGTGCTCCGCCAGGACATCCCCATGGCGAGCCCCAAGCGGGCAGACCGGCACCGTCCGCTCCGCACTGAGGTCCCCAGGCAACTGCCCGCCTCGGTACGGTACTTCACCGGGCGTGACCGGGAGCGCACCGTACTGTCTGACCTGCTGGCCCGGGCCTCGCAAGAGCCGGGAGAGGTGCCCGTCGCCGCGCTGACCGGGATGGCGGGCATCGGCAAGACCGCCCTGGCGGTGAACTGGGCGCACCAGGTGGCCGACCACTTCCCCCACGGGCAGCTGTTCGTGAACCTGCGCGGGTTCTGTCCCTCCGGTGTGCCGGTGACCTCATCGGAGGCCTTGTACGGGTTCCTGATCGCACTCGGGGTGCCAGCCGAGCGGGTCCCCCCCGACACTGACAGGCGGGCGGCCCTGTACCGCAGCGAGCTAGCCAGCCGACGGATGCTCATCGTGTTGGACAACGCCTGCGACGCGGAGCAGGTGCGCCCGCTACTCCCGGGGTCGCCTGGGTGCATGGTGCTGGTCACCAGCCGCAACCGGCTGACTGGCCTGGCCGCCGCGGACGGGGCGTTCCTCCTCACCTTGGGTGTCTTGGGGAAGGGGGAGTCGTACAGCCTGCTCGCCAAGATCTTGGGTAGCGACCGGGTGATCACCGAGCCTGCGGCGGTCGGTGAGCTGATTGAGTTGTGCGCGCGGCTGCCGCTGGCCCTGTGCGACGCCGCCGCCCGGGCGGCGGCGCTCCCTCGGCTGCCGCTCGCCACGCTGACGGCCGAGATGGGCGACGAGCGCGGCCGGCTGGACGCGCTGGAGACAGGTGAGCCCGCCACCAGCGTCCGCGTGGTGTTCTCGTGGTCGCGCGCGCGGCTGAGCGAGACCGCGGCGCGGATGTTCCGGATGCTGGGGATGCACCCGGGACCCGACGTCACCGTCGCGGCGGCCGCTAGCCTGGCCGGGCTGGACCCGGCCAAGGCCTACTTCGCGATGACCGAGTTGTGCGATGAGAACCTGCTCAGCGAGCACCTCCCCGGCCGTTACGCGTGCCACGCGCTGCTGCGCGCGTACGCGGCCGAAGCGGCGCGGGCCCACGCTAGCGAGGCCGAGCGATGCGCCGCCGCCTACCGCTTGCTCGACCATTACCTGTACACCGCGAGCACGGCGTCGGCCCTGCTGTATCCCTACCTCGTCCAGCGCGCGACTGGCCCGGTGCGGCCGGGAGTCGTGCCCGAGCAGATCGGCAGTGCCCGGCAGGCCGCTGAATGGCTTGAGCGGGAGCGGCATGTCCTGCTGGCGATGATCAGCCAGGCCGCCGAGGGCGGCTACGACCCCCATGCCTGGGAACTGCCGTGGTCGGTCGGCTGGTACCTGCGCGGCGAGGAGTGCTGGCACAAGCTGGCAGACGCGCAGGAGGCGGCCCTGGCCACCGCGAACCGCCTCGGCGACTTGACCGGGCAGGCCCTGGCTCGTCATCACCTGTGCTGGCTGAGGTTCTGGCTGGGTGACAACAGAGCGGCCTATCGCCACCTCGACGCGGCTATCGACCTGACGGGCCGCCTCGGTGAGGAGCCATCTTCCGCGCAGCCAAGCCTCGAGCGGGCCAAGGTCTTGCGCGCTCAGGACCGGCTCCCCGAGGCCCTCGTGTGCGCGGGGAAGGCGCTGCAGCTCTATCGCAGGGAAATGCAGTGGTCCGCGGGCTAGCTGGCCTCATTCTCGCTGAAGTGGCCGGCCTGTCCGGTGGTCACAGTGGGTTGCGGCGGGAGGATCTGGCGCAGGGCGCGTGGTCGGCGCGGGTTCAGCTCCAGTTCCTGGGGATATCCGAGGGAGACTTCCTCGAAGCGGACGCCGTCTTGCCAGGTGGTGGCGGGAATATGGAGGTGGCCGTAGACCACGGCCTGCGCGTTGAATCGCAGGTGCCAGTCGGCGGTGCGGTCGGTGCCGCACCACTGGGCGAACTCGGGGTAACGGAGGGCCCGCGTTGGCTCCCGGGTCAGCGGATAGTGGCTGACCAGCACCGTCGGGGTGCCTGGCGGGAGCGCTGCCAGGCGGCGCTCGGTCACCTCGACGCGCGCGTGGCACCAGGCGTCGGCGCCCGGGTAGGGGTCACAGTGGAGGACAGCCTCGTCGGTGCACACGATGCCCGTCTGGTACGCCACGGCTAGCGCCTCGTCCTTGGTGGCGGTGCCGTCCGGGCGGAAGGTGTAGTCGTAGAGCACGAACAGGGGCGCGATCGCCACTGGCCCGCCCGGGCCGTGCCACGTCGGGAACGGGTCTTCCGGGGTGATCACGCCGGCATCGCGGCACATCGCCACCAGGTACCGGTACCGGGCCTCACCGCGCAGCTGGACCGGGTCGGTGCCCAGGGTCCACAGCTCGTGGTTGCCGGGGGTCCAGACCACGGTGGCGAACCGCGCGCGCAGTGCGCGCAGCGTCCACTCGATGTCCGCCGCCTTTTCCGCCACGTCCCCGGCGACCAGCAGCCAGTCGCGCGGGGACGCCGGGAGGCTCGCGATGAACTCACGATTGGCGGGGAAGGTGACGTGCAGGTCGCTGACGGCAAGCAGCCGGGCTGGCGGGTTCGTGCTCAGCCGCCCTCCTCGTCGGTGAGCGCCACCAGCAGGCTGTTCAGCCGCTGAACGAACGTGGTGGGATCCTCGATCCGGGCGCCGAGGGTGAGCACTGCCTGGTTGAACAGGACCTGCGCCCATTCGCCGATATGCTCGCCGTCTCGCCTGTCGTTGAGCCGCTGGATGAGCGGGTGCCGCGGGTTGAGCTCAAGCACCGCCTGCCGCGGCAGGCCCGTTCCGCGCAGCCGCTGCATCAAGTTGATGTCAATTTCCGGTTCGTTGCCGACGATGCAGGCTGGCGACGATGTGAGCCTGGTGGACAGGCGCACGTCCCACGCCTGGCCGGCCAGGTAGGCCTTCAGCTTGCCGAGCAGTTCCGCGTACTCGGCGTCGGCCTGCTCCTTGGCCTGCCTTTCCTCCTCATCGGCCAGCTCGCCTAGGTCCCCGGCCCCCTGGGCGACTGACTGCAGCCTCTTGCCGTCGAACTCACGCAGGCTGGACACCACCCAGTTGTCCACCCCCTGGCCAAGCAGCAGCACTTCCACGCCCTTGGCCCGGAACGCCTCCAAGTGCGGGCTGGACTTGGCCGCAGCCAGCGAGGGGGCCAGTAGGTAGTAAATGTCCTGCTGGCCTTCCTTCATCCGCGCGACATAGTCGGCCAGCGAGGTGTCCGGGTCGTCGGTGGCGGACTTAGTGGAGGTGAACCGCAGCAGCCCGGCGATCTCGTCCCGGTTGGAATAGTCGTCGGCGATGCCCTCCTTCAAGGTGGCGCCGAACTCCTTCCAGAACGTCGCGTACTTGTCCGGCTCGCTGTCGGCGAGCTCGGCCAGGCGCCGCAGCACCCTCTTCACCGCGTTGCTCCGGATGTTGTCGACCGCCCGGCTGCCTTGCAGGATCTCGCGGGAGACATTCAGCGGCAGGTCACTGGAGTCGATGACGCCGCGGATGAACCGCAGGTACCTCGGCAGGATCTGCCCGGTGTCCTCCATGATGAACACCCGCTGCACGTGCAGTCGCACCCCGCGGCGGGCTTCGGCCACCCACAGGTCATACGGCGCGGTGGACGGGATGAACAGCAGCAGCGTGTACTCGTAGATCCCCTCGATCCTGGCGTGCACCCACGCCAGCGGATCGGTGAACTCGCCGGCGATGTGCCGGTAGAAGTCGTTGTAGTCCTTGTCCGTGAGATCGGCCTTCGGCCGCGTCCACAACGCCGAGGCCCGGTTGACGGTAATGTCCGGCGGCGACTCGCCCGCGTCCTCCCCGGCCCCGTCGTCGGAGGCGCTGTCGTCGGAGGCGCTGTTGTCGGAGGCGCTGTTGTCGGAGGCCCTGTTGTCGGAGGCCCTGTTGTCGGAGGCGCTGCTTTCGAGTTCGCCCGGCATCAGGATCGGCACGCTGATGTGATCGGAGTACTTCTCGATGATCGAGCGCAGCCGCCACCCGTTCAGCAGGTCGTCCTCGCCGTCGCGCAGGTGCAACACGATCGTGGTGCCCCGGTCGGGCCGTTCGACCGTCTGCAGCATGTACTCGCCGGTGCCATCCGATTCCCAGCGCACCCCCTCGCCCGGCTCCAGGCCGGCCCGCAGGGTGGTCAGCACCACCTTGTCGGCGACGATGAACGAGGAGTAGAAGCCCACCCCGAACTGGCCGATCATGGCCGCGTCCCGGCGCTGGTCACCGGTCAGCGACCGCAGGAACTCCCGGGTCCCGGACTTGGCGATCGTGCCGATGTTCGCGATCACCTCGTCCCGGCTCATGCCGATGCCGTTGTCGGCGATGGTGATCGTGCCGGCGTCCTTGTCATAGCTGACCCGGACCTGCAGCGGCCCCTCCGCCTCGGGGACCTCCGAACGCGATAGCAACTCCAGTCGCAGCCGGTCAATCGCGTCCGAGGAATTCGAGATCAGCTCGCGCAGGAAGATCTCCTTATTGCTGTACAGCGAGTGGACCATGAGGTCCAGGATCTGCACCGCTTCTGCCTGGAAACTGTGGAATTCCCGTTCCGCCTGCACCGTCACCGACGCCTCCACGATCCCCTTGAAAAAACCCGCGCGAAGCAGGCGCCGCCTAATCCCCGCCTGCCACCTGACCCGCCAGCGGCAATACCCGCAGACCTCACCCTAACCCCTATCCCCGTACCCCGGGCAAGATCAAGGGCCAGCGACGGGACGCGTGCGCGAGTTCCCCAGGCAACGAGCCTGCGGATCGAGAGCCACCCTGCCCGGGCCATGCAAAATTCGCAGGTAATTCACCCTGGCTGCGCCATTATGGGCGCCCTCAGCCGCCAGGTACAGGCGTTCCCCGCGCGGCCTGGGGCCGGGTGGACCTAGGTACACTCCGGGAAACGGGTGGCTAGCGTCACTGCCAGCCCGCACCGTCGCCGCCAGACTGGGACTATGAAGATGCGCAAGCCGTTGCGGCCAGACCGGGTGCTGGCCGTGGCCCAGTGCCTGGCCCTGGCCGTGCTGGCGCTGGCCGGGCTCGGCCTGGTGCTGGTGATGGCCGGCGGCCCGGCCCTCGCTATCGGCATCTCGGTGGCACTCAGCGGGAGCGGCTGGCGCGTCGCGCAGGCTCTCGGCGTGGCCGCGGCCGGGCTCGCGCTGTGGGCCTGCCTGCTGCCGGCCGCCGCGAGCGCCATCCGCCCGCTGGCCACCATGGCCAGGGCGCTGTCGGGACGGTGGTGCCAGGCGCCCATCGCCGCGCCGTACCTGGCCGAGCCGGCCGGGGGGGGGCTTTGGCGGCCGATCGCGCAGCTGCGCGACGACCCGGCGGCCCGGCGGGACCTGGCGTGGATGGCAGTGGACGGCTGCCTGGGCGGGGTCGTGCTGCTCGTCCCGGTCGTGGCGGTCGTCGCCGGCCTGGTCGTGTTCATCGGCTCCCGCGTGCTGCCCCAGATACCGCCGCCCGCCTACCCGGGCAACAGCACGGGGTCCATCTTGATCGCCGGCGCGGCCCTGACCGCGGCCGGCCTGTACGCCGCGCCCTGGCTGCTGCGCGCCCACGGCGCGCTCGCTAGCATGCTGCTCGGCCCGGCCGGGACCGCTGAGCTTGAGCAGCGGGTCCAGCACTTGTCGCGGACCCGGACCGAGACGATCGACGCGGGCGCCGCGGAGATCCGCCGGATCGAGCGTGACCTGCATGACGGCGCGCAGGCCCGGCTGGTCGCGATGGGCATGACCCTGGACGCGGCAGGCAACCTGATCGAGGAGGACCCCAAGGCGGCCAGGGCGCTGCTGTTCGAGGCGCGCGACAACTCCGCCAAGGCGCTACGGGAGCTACGCGAGCTCGTCCGCGGCATCCACCCGCCGGTGCTGGCCGACCGCGGCCTGCCAGAGGCGATCAAGGCGCTGGCGCTCGACACCCCGCTGCGCATCCACCTGACTAGTGACCCAGAGCAGGTGGCCCGCCTGTCGGCGCCAATTGAGTCGGCCGCCTACTTCGCGGTTAGCGAACTGGTCGCCAACGTGACCAAGCACGCCCAGGCCAGCCAGGCGTGGATCGACATCCGCCGCGAGAACACCATGCTGAAGATCACGGTAGCCGATGACGGGCGCGGTGGCGCCGACCCGGCCCAGGGCTCCGGGCTGCGCGGGATCGAGCGGCGGCTCGCCGCGTTCGATGGGGTCCTGGCGGTTACCAGCCCGCCGGGCGGGCCGACCGTGATTACCGTGGAGGTCCCGTGCGCGCCGTCATAGCCGAGGACCTGTTCCTGCTCCGCGACGGCCTGACCAGGATGCTGCAGGCGCACGGCATGACCGTCACCGCCGCCGTGGAAAACGGTGATGACCTGCTCAGCGCCGTCAACGAGGAACGCCCCGACGTGGCGATCGTGGATGTCCGGCTGCCCCCCACCTTCTCCGACGAGGGACTGCGCGCCGCCCTGCAGGCCAGAAAGGACCATCCAGGCCTCCCCATCCTGGTCCTTTCCCAGTACGTGGAGCAGCTTTACGCCCGTGAGCTGCTGGCCGGCGGCGCGGGGGGAATCGGCTACCTGCTCAAGGACCGGGTGTTCGACAGCGCCCAGTTCATCGACGCGGTCCGTCGCGTCGCCGGCGGCGGCACCGCGATGGACCCGGAGGTGATTTCCCGCCTGCTGGCCCGCAATACCGGCGATGGCAGCCTGTCCGCGCTCAGCCCACGCGAGCGTGAGGTGCTGGCCCTCATGGCCGAGGGCCGCTCCAACGCCGCGATTGCCCAGCGCATGGTGATCACCGAGCGCGCCGTGGCCAAGCACACGGCGTCCATTTTCGCCAAGCTTGACCTTCAGCCCTCCAATGATGACAACCGGCGCGTTCTGGCGGTCCTCGCCTATCTAGGCGCCTGATTGCCGACCCGCTATCTTCGAATACCTTCGATCAGCTCAACAAATGGCAGCTGAGGCGGTAACTCAATGCCCTACGTGTTCAGCAATGGTATCCGGCTTGCCTATGAGCGCACGGGCCCTGGCCAGCCAGTGCTCATGATCATGGGCTCGGGGGCCAGTGGCACCGTGTGGACGATGCACCAGGCTCCGGCGCTGAAGAGAGCCGGGTACGACGCCGTGACGTTCGACAACCGGGGCATCCCGCCGTCCGACGCGCCGCCGGGGATGTACTCGCTGGCCGATCTCGTCGCCGACACCGTGGGGCTGATCACGACGCTGGACCTCGGGCCGTGCCACCTGGTAGGAACCTCGATGGGGGCGACTATCGCCACGGAGATCGCGGCCGTCCGCCCCGATCTGGTCACCAGTTGCGTGCTGATCGCCATGCGCGGGCGGTCGGACGCGGTCCGGCGGGCGCTGTCGGGCGCCGAGCGGGTACTGGCCGACAGCGGCATCGCCTTGCCACCCGCCTATGACGCGCCAACCTCGGTCGTGCAGATGTTCTCGCCCGCCACGCTCAACGACGACACGGCGGCGGCGGTGTGGCTGGACGTCTTCGAGATGGCCACCCGTCGCCGGGCTGCCGCCAACGGGCAGGCCGGCGTTGACCTGGTGTCCGACCGCCGGGCGGTACTCCGCTCGATCACCGCGCCCTGCCGTGTCATCTCCTTCGCCGACGACCTCGTCTGCCCGCCGCACCTGTGCGCTGAAGTGGCGGAGATCATCCCGAACTGCGATTTCGTGCCGGTTGCCCGCTGCGGGCACCTCGGCTATCTGGAACGCCCGGAGGAAGTAAACGAGGCGATTATCGAATTCCTCGACAAGAACTGACGGCGGAGCGCGCCGGCGCGCTCCGCCGCAGGCGTTCAACTGGGCCGCGGCAGCAGTCGAACGCTGTCCTAGGGCGACGGCAGCTTGACAATTTTTCCGCCTGGAAGTGAGACTGTTGCCGGTTTGTGGGGCCAGGCAATGGCTAGGCGAAGGGGAATACCAGTGACTAATCCTTTTGAAGATCCGGACGCCAAATACCTCGTCCTGATCAACGACGAAGGGCAGCATTCGCTATGGCCAGTCTTCGCCGCCGTTCCCGAGGGCTGGGAGGTGATCTTCGGCGAGGACGGGCGCCAGGTATGCCTCGACTTCATTGAGAAGTCCTGGACCGATATGCGCCCGAAGAGCCTGATCAGGGCAATGGAAGCAGACGCGGCGGAGCGGGGGAACGGCAATGGCGCCGGCGGCAAAAAGGGGGCGGAAGTTCCGGAATAATAGCCCGAATTCGGTGAGATGACCGGCGCCGTGCAGACGTATCCTCGCGCGTCGCTCCGGTCGGCCCGGGCACCTGTCCTGTGCGGCCTCGGTGCCTGGGTGCCGCCGGATATCGTGACCAACGATGAGCTCGCGGCCGTCCTGGATACCTCTGATGAGTGGATACGCGCGCGGACGGGCATCGCGCGGCGACACGTGGCAGCCCCCGGAACGGCGACATCGGACCTGGCGGTCGAGGCCGGGCAGCGGGCGCTGAAGTCCGCTGGCCTGGACGCAGCCGACGCGCTGATCCTGGCCACCACGACGCCGGACCGGCCGTGCCCGGCGACCGCCCCGCAGGTCGCCGCCCGGCTCGGGCTGGGCAACATCGCCGCCTTCGACATCGCGGCGGTCTGCAGCGGATTCCTCTACGCGCTCGCCAGCGCCGCCGGGCTGATCACGGCGGGCATCGCCGGGCACGTCCTGGTGATCGGCGCCGACGTCTTCACCGCCATCGTGAATCCCCGGGACCGGGCAACCCGGGCGATCTTCGGAGACGGCGCCGGGGCAGTGGTGCTCCGCGCCGGCCAGGCAGGCGACGCGGGGGAGATCGGTCCCTTCGTACTCGGCAGCGACGGGCGCGGGGCTGACCTGATCATGGTGCCAGCCGGGGGCTCGCGGCTGCGGCACGCGGAGGCCGCCGATGACTCGCAGCGGTATTTCGCCATGCACGGCCAGGCGGTATACCGGCAGGCCGTCGAGGTGATGGCCCGGTCTACCACCCAGGTGCTCGAGTTGGCCGGACGAGACGTCGCCGCGGTTGCCTGGCTGGTCTGCCACCAGGCGAACCTGCGGATCCTCAACGCGGTCGCCGCCCGGCTGGCGATTCCCGCGGACAGGTGCCTGATCAACATTGAGCAGGTCGGGAACACGGCCGCGGCGTCCATTCCGCTCGCGCTGGCGCACGGCGCCGAGCGCGGCCTGCTACGGCCCGGCGACCTCGTGGCCCTCACCGCCTTCGGCGGCGGCCTGACCTGGGGCTCGACCCTGCTCACGTGGCCAGACATCGAGTGCGGCACCTGTTAGCGCCACGGCGGCAACGTCGCCGCGGCAAACGCCGCGGCACCAGGGGCAAGGCTTGTGCCCTGCCACGGCCGCAGCGTGGCAGGGCACAAGTCCGGCGGGGCCGGGCACCGCCCGGCCCTAGTCTTCGTCGGCTACCTCGGAGGCGTCGGCGGGCGCGAGGCGGCCCGCGCCCTTGAGCGTGGCCAGGTCAAGGTTGGCGATGCAGCGGACCGGGTCGTCGTTCAGGATCAGCGTGCCCTCGACGTGAACACGGCCGGTGGCGGCGTCGAAGTCAGCCGCGCTGAGGTCGGTGGCCGCCCGGTCCAGGGGAAAGCCGAGCTCGGTCCCGCCCCGGGTCTCGGTGAACTTGATCAAGACGTACCCCATGTCGCCCGTCCGCTCGCGCAGTTCCTCCACCGTGGGCTTGGAGCCGCCCATGACGACCGGCTGCTCGACGGTAAGGCGCTGAGTCAGTTCGTTCATGAATACCCTCCGCGAAATTCTCTGGTAACCGCCTCAATCGACGCCACCTTTATCCCGGCCGCCTGCGATCCACGTGCACGGTAATAGCAGGGCACGATCCCTCGCATAGTAACGGCGGCCGCGTGGCCGTTCAACTGGGCGGCCGTCACAGTTGAACGCAATCAAGGGGGGATCACGGTATTGAAGAACAGATGGCCAGCACGTCATGATGATCCCGCAAAGATATGATGAGTGGTCGTGTTCAGATAGCATGCGGCCGATTCCCGATGAAGGGAGCAGGGATGGTTGACGAGCCGAGGTTCTTCAGGCCGGATGCAATCGTCGAGCCACTAGTTGACCGATTTTATGCGTGGCTGCACAATGTGGCGCCCGTACAGGCGGCGATGAATCTCGCCTTCGCGCAGGTCCCGCTCATTGAGTCGTACTTGCAGTCGCCTCAGGTCCATATAAACGCATGCCGGAACCCGGCGCTACGCGGCGGGTTCTTCGTCAACGTGGCGGCCAGCCGCAGCGGGGAGATGCGCGACCTGCTCGCCTCGATCAAGAGTGAGCGGGCGGACATGCTCGCCTTCGCCGCGGCCATCGCCGAGGCCGAGGAAATCGTGCGGCAGGGGGCGACCGGGTTCGACCTCACCCCGTTGTACCCGAAGCTGCCCGCCTCGCTGTCGGGGCTGGTGGAACTGGCGTATGACACCAACAACCAGGCAGCGGTGCGGTTCATCGAGCCGCTGATCTACGAGAGCAGCTTCTACGCCGAGGAGCGGCAATCGGTTCAGCTCTCCCTCGAAACCGGCGTAGAGCGCCCGTTCATCCTCAGCACGCCCCGGCTACCGTCACCGGATGCGCTGGACCTGGCGATCCCGTTCCGGCACCCCGGGCTGGAGGAGCTCTTCAGGTCACGGGTGCACGGCACCACGATGACGCGGCTGCGCGAGATGCTGGAACTCGATGACGACCAGGCCGCCGCGATGAGCCGGCTGCTCGCCGACCAGCCCGACCTGGCCGCTGACCGGCATATCGAATCGGGCGGGCGGATCCGCTACTTCGGCCATGCCTGCCTGGTGCTGCAGACGCCCCAGGGTACGGTCATGACCGATCCGTGGGTCAGCTCGGACTCCTCGGCTACCGGGCGGTATACCTACCGGGACGTGCCCGACTACATCGACCTGGTCCTGATCACCCACGGCCACCAAGATCACATCGTGCTGGAGACGCTGCTGTCACTGCGCGGCCGGGTCGGCGCCGTCGTGGTGCCGCGGTCGTCTCGCGGCAACCTGGCCGACCCGTCGCTGGCCCTGTACCTGCGGCACGTGGGACTGCCGGTGATGGAGGTGGACGACTTCTCCGAGGTGGAGTTCCCCAGCGGGAAGGTAACCGCGCTGCCGTTCCTCGGCGAGCACGCGGACCTGGATATCCGGGCGAAGTCGACGTACTGCGTTGAGCTGGCCGGCCGGAAGGTCTTCATCGGGGCCGACTCCTCCGGCATCGCCCCCGGGCTCTACCGGTACATGCGCGACCACGTCGGCACCTTCGACGTGGCGTTCCTGGGCATGGAGTGCGCGGGAGCGCCGCTCACCTGGCTGTACCAGGCACTGTTCACCAAGCCGGTGACCAAGAAGATGAGCGACTCGCGGACGCTATCGGGATCGAACGCGGCGCAAGCGGCGGCGATCATGACCGAGCTAGGCGCCAGCGAGGCGTACGTGTACGCCATGGGCGAGGAGGCCTGGCTGGTCGGGCACGTCATGGCCACCACCTACAACGAGGACTCCTTCCAGCTCAAGCAGGTCGAGGAGTTCATGACCTGGTGCGCGGAGCACGGCATCAAGGCCGACCACCTGTACGGCCAGCACGAATGGCAATGGTAAGGGTAGGCGGCCTCCAGTGATCATCCTCGCGACCATCTCTGACATGAAGCGCCTCGCGCTGGTCATCGACCTCAAGAACGGTGAGGTCAGCTCGATTCCGGTGCGCCCCGAGTTCGTCGACCCGACCATCGTCGGCCGCGCGCACTGCCGGCCGTTCGGCGTTACCTGGAGTGCTGATGAGGCGTTCATCGTCAACAACAGGCAGCTGCTGGTATTCGACCGGCAGCTAGAATTCCGGCGCGTCGAGCCGTGGCGGGTCCAGGTGAACGCGCATCAGATCGCCTACAACGCGCAGCGGGTGTGGGTCGCCAGCCCGTGGACGAACTCCCTGATCGGGGTGCCGACGGGCCAGGCGGGCGATCCCGTGGAATTCGACTTGATCAATCACGACATGCACGCCTACGGCACCGACGACGCTCTCGACGAGAACGACAAGTACCACTTCAACTCGCTGCTGTGGGCCGAGGGCAGGCTGTTCGTGACGGCGCACGGCCACGGCGGTCCCGCCTTCATCAACGAGTACGACGCCGCCGAGTTCCGGCTGCTCAACGTGCGCCGCCGGGTCGGCGCGGACATTCACGGAATCGCGCGCCATGGCGGGGAGCTGTTCTGGCTTAGCTCCAAGACCGGGGAGGTGCGGTCAGACTCCGGTTATCGCCTGCCACTGACGCGGGAGGGCTACCCGCGCGGTTTCGCCCTGACCGAGGAGTACTTCATCGTCGCGATCTCTGAGTATTTGTCCCGCGGTGATCGCCACCTGGGCGATTCGTGGATCCAGCTGATTGAGCGCGAGCAGGGAACCGTGGTCAGCGAGATCCACCTGGAAGACACCGGGGGCATCAATGACCTTCGCCTTCTGGACGCCTACGACTACGCGCACTGGGTTAATCCGTT
Source organism: Streptosporangiaceae bacterium (assembly GCA_025934375.1). Classification (GTDB taxonomy): domain Bacteria; phylum Actinomycetota; class Actinomycetes; order Streptosporangiales; family Streptosporangiaceae; genus Trebonia. The sequence goes on from JAICYD010000037.1 coordinate 44,007, forward strand.
GTGGTGACCGGGGTCGTCGGGGATTCGGCCTGGTGCGCGAACTGCGTCCGGTACAGGGCGGCATAGAGCCCGTCGGCGGCCAGCAGCTCATCGTGGGTGCCGCGCTCTCGAATCTGGCCGCCGTCGATGACGAGGATCTGGTCGGCATCGCGGACCGTGGACAGCCGGTGCGCTATAACCAGCGAGGTCCGCTCGGCCAGCGCGGCCTTGAGCGCCTGCTGGACGGCGAACTCTGACTGAGAGTCCAGGTGCGCGGTGGCCTCGTCGAGGACCACGACGGGCGGCGCCTTGAGCAGGAGCCGGGCCAGCGCCAGGCGCTGCTTCTCGCCCCCCGACAGCCGGTAGCCCCGGTCGCCGACCACGGTGTCCAGTCCGTTGGGCAGCGACCCGATCAGCTCCCAGACGTGCGCCGCCTTGCACGCCTCGATCAGGTCCTGTTCGGCCGCGCCCGGGCGCGCGTACATCAGGTTGGCCCGGATGGTGTCGTGGAACAGGTGGCCATCTTGCGTCACCACGCCGATCGTCTCGTTCAGCGAGCGCAGGGTGAGGTCGCGGATGTCGCGCCCGCCGATCCGCACCGTCCCCTCGGCCGGGTCGTACAGCCGGGGCACCAGGTGAGTGATCGTGGTCTTCCCGGCGCCGGACGGGCCGACGAGCGCCGTCAGCTTCCCCGCGGGTGCCCGGAAGCTGACGCCGTCCAGCACCCAGGTGTCATCGGGACGCTCGGCCATGGGCAGCGCGACCGACTCCAGTGAGGCGAGCGACACCTCGCTGGCGTTCGGGTAGCGGAACGACACGCAGTCGAATTCGATCCCTGGCGCCCCCTCCCCGTTGACCCCCGGCAGCGCGCTGGCGCCCGGCCGCTCGGTGATCAGCGGCTTGAGGTCGAGCACCTCGAAGATCCGGTCGAAGCTGACGAGCGCGGTCATCGCGTTGACCTGCGCGTTGCCAGCCTGGTTGACCGGGCCGTAGAGGCGGCCGAGCAAGGTGATCAGCGCGACGAGGGTGCCGAGCTGGAAGACGCCGTGAATCACCAGGTTGCCGCCGATGCCGTAGACCAGCGCGGTGGTCAGCGAGGTCAGCAGCGTGATCACGACGAAGAACGCCCGCCCGTAGACGTTCGCCACCACGGTGACATCACGGATCCGCCCCGCCCGGCGCGAGAACACCGCGGTTTCTTCCTCAGGCCGCCCGTACAGCTTGGTCAGCAGGGCGCCGGCCACGCTGAAGCGCTCGGTCGTCATCGTCCCCATCTCGGCGTTGAGCAGCATCCCTTCCCTGGTGAGGCGCTGCAGTCGCTTGCCGATGAGCTTGCCGGGGAAGACGAAGAACGGGATGAAGACCACCGCCAAGACGCCGATCTGCCAGGAAAGGTAGAAAACGGCGGCCAGCACCAGCACCAGGGTCATGATGGCCGCCATCGTCTGGGTGAGCAGCAGCGTAAGCGCCTGCTGGGCGCCGGTTATGTCGTTGTTGAGCCGGCTCACCAGTGACCCGGTCTGCGCGCGGGTAAAGAACGCGACCGGCTGCTTCTGCACGTGGGTGAACAGCTCGGTGCGCAAATCGTAGATCAATCCCTGGCCGACTTTGGCCGAGTATGAGGCCTGCAGGAATATCGCGACGGCGTCGATCACTGCCAGCCCGGCCATCGCGGCGGCCAGCCCGGTCACGTAGTCGGCCCGGTGGCGCAGGATGCCGTTATCGATCACAAGCTTAAGCGTGAGCGGGATGACGACCGTGATGCCGGCGTCCAATGCCGCGGAGAATATTAGCAAGGCAATTTGCCAACGGTATCGCCTAGCGTACGGGAGAATGCGGCGGACCGTACCGGACTTGACATTTTCCCGAGTGATCGATTCATCGATCCTCAGGCTGAAGCTGGATCCTGTGCTTCTGATCATTGAGCCGGGAACTCCCCTCGCCCTTGGTAATTGCTATCCTATAATCCACCTATGACGGGGGTTCATCTATCATTGGCGGTCGCCGTGGCTCACGGTACCGCTCGGCCAGTGCCGCTCAACTGGCGAGGATCCTCGGTTGAACATGCCCTTGTTGACGCTGAAAAGCCGGGATGGCACGCTGGCAGCCGCCAGCGGAGTTACATATCTGGAGGCGGCCTGACCATGCCAGGAAATACCGTCTCGCGCATATTTTGCCTTCCGCGCGCAGAGATATACAGCGCCATGCGGAACCGGGCATGACGGCGCCGGGCGGGTCCGCGGTCACCCGGTTCCTCCAGGTGCACGCCCAGGTGATGAACCAGGCATTCGAGCTGCTGCGCGGCGGTCCGGCCACCGCCGCCCCGCCCGCGCCTGCCACCATGCCCCCGCCCGCCACCACGCCCGCGCCCGCCACCACGGCGGAGCCGGACGCGGCCAGTGACGTGCCCGGTGCCCCGGCGCCGACCGTCCCGGCGGCCGGCGGCTGGCCGCTGAGCCGGATACAGCGGGAGCTCTGGCTGCTGGACCGGCTGGGGCCTGATTACTCGCGCGCCTACTGGGAAGGCGTCCTCATCGACTTGCGCGGCCAACTGGACCTCGCGGCGATGCGATCGGCGGTCGCCGGGGTGCTGGCCCGGCATGACGTCCTGCACGCGGTCATCGACCCGGACGGCTCGGGGCAGCGCACCGTTCCCGAGGTACCCGACGTCACGGTGGCCGACTTCACCGGCAAGGCCGGGCCGGACCAGGCCCGCCAGCTCGCGGCCTGGCACCAGGTCCGCGCGATGGAGGTGCCCGACCTCAGCTCCCGCCCGCCGGTGCGGGCGGTGATCTTGCGGATAGCCGAGCGGCACCACCAGCTATACCTCGGCGTTCATCACGCGATGATCGACGGCTGGTCGTTCGACGTGGTGCTATCTGAGGTCGCCGCCGGCTACGAGGGCGCGGTGAGCGGCCGGCCGGCCGCCTTGCCCGCGCCGGTCCAGTACCGGGAGCACGTCGCCTGGGAGCGGCGCCGGGAAGCGGGCCCGGCGTTCCAGGACAGCCTGCGGTACTGGCGGGAGCAGTTCGCCGACGGCATACCCGTGCCCGCCCTGCCATCCGCCCTGCCGTCCGCCCGGCCCTCGGCCGGCGGCCGCAAGCTCGGCGTGGTCAGGCACCCGGTAGAGGCGGATGTCGCCGCGCAGCTGCCCGGCATGGCCGCCCGCGCGGGCGTCACCGAGTTCACCGTGCTGCTCGGCGCCTACGGGCACCTGCTGCACCAGCTGTGCGGGCAGGCCGACCTGGTGATCGGGGTGCCGTTCGCGCGCCGCGGGTACCCCGGCGGCGAGCGGGTGGTCGGCAACTGCGCGACCACCATTCCGGTGCGCAGCCGGGCCGACGGCGCGGCGACGGTCGGTGACTACCTCCGCGCGCTGCGAGGCACCCTCGCCGCGGCGCACGAGCATCCCGACTTCTCGATCGCCAGCCTGCGGGACCGGGTTCCGATGGGGGACGGGGCCGGCGGGCAGGTCTTCGCGGTGCTGTTCAACCTGGACCGCGCAGCCGGCCTGCCAAGTCCCGGTGGCCTCCAGGTGAGCGTGAGCGCCGCGTCCCGGATGTTCGCCAAGGCCGCCTTGGTCTTCGACATATTGATCGCCGAGCGCGATATCTGGCTGACCGCCGAGTACAACGCGGACATCATCGAGCCGGCGGTGGCGCAGGCGTACGCGCGCGCGTACGGGCACGTGCTGCGCCGGTTCGTGGCCGGCCCCGCCGAGCAGCTCAGCCAGGTGCGGCTGACCGACGACGGCGACCTGTGCCCGGCTGACGGGGCCGGCTCCGCGGCCGAAGCCGCCGAGAGCGCGCAGGCCGCGCCGGGCGAGATCGAAGCGGCGCTGTGGGCGCTGCACATGATGTGAAGGGCTGACGCGCTAATGGAAATCGACCTGGTAAACCCGGAACTGTACTCGGCCGGCGATCCGTATGCCGTGTGGCGATGGCTGCGGCACAATGATCCGGTGCGGTGGAACCCGCCCGGGGAGCTGCCTGGCTTCTGGATCGTGACAAAGTACGAGGATGTGCGGATGGTATACCGCGATCCAGTCACCTTCAGCTCGGCGGGCGGAATACTGCTGCGCCCGGAAAAGCACGGGCAAGATCCCGGCGGCGGCCGGACCCTGGCGCTCACTGACCCGCCGCGGCACAAGCAGCTGCGGGCGCGCGTCGATGAGTGGTTCAAGCTGCGCGCGGTCCGCATGCTCGACGCCGAGATGCGTGATGTCGCGCGTGACGTGATCATGCGCTCGCTGGAGCAGGGAGCCTGTGATTTCGTCTCGGAGATCGCGGCGCGAATACCGCTGTACGTGATCTGCAAGATGATGGGAGTCGCGCGGGATAACTGGGAGCAGATATTCGCGCTGACGAACCAGGCATTCGGTGGCGCCGACGCGCTGACCCGCCGGATCGCCCACCTCGACATCCTGCAGTATTTCGAGGACCTGCTAGACAGCCGTGCCCAGTCGCCGGCGGATGACCTCGTCAGCGCCTTGCTCGCCACGGAGATCGACGGCGTCAAGCTGTCCCGGGACGACATCCTCCTGAACTGCGACAACCTGCTGGTCGGCGGAACCGAGAACACGCGCATCGCGGGCGCTGGCGGGATGCTGGCATTCATCCAGCACCCGGATCAATGGCAGGCGCTGGCCGATGACCGCACGCTCTTGCCATCCGCCGTGGAGGAAGTGCTCCGGTGGACCTCGACCGCGACGCACATCATGCGCACCGCCACCACGTCGGTGGAAATTAGCGGGCAGAAGATCGAGGCGGGGGAGCGGGTCACGCTGTGGAACCCGTCGGCCAACCGGGATGAGAGCGTGTTCACCGGCCCCGATCGCTTCGATGTGCGGCGGCACCCGAACCGGCACCTGGCCCTCGGGGCCGGTGAGCACTTCTGCCTCGGCGGCGCGCTCGCGCGAGCGGAGCTGCGACTGCTTTACGAGGAATTGCTGGACAATACCGAGGGGATTGAACTCGACGGCACCCCGGTGCTCCTGAGCTCCATAGTGGTGAACGGGCTTGAGCACCTGCCGGTCCGGCTGGTGCCCCGGCGCCGCTGACGCCCGCCCGGTCGGCTCACCAGGCGTTGAGCGACCCGGCCGCGAATAGCCGCCGGCTCTCCTGGCGCCGGGGCTTCCCGCTCGTCGTCCGCGGGATCGCGCCCGGCTTCAGCAGCGCGACCGCCGAGACCCGCAGGTCGTGCTCCGCCGAGACCGCGCGCCGCACCGCCCGCTCGACTTCCTTCGCCGGCACCGTCCCCTCCGCGATGAGGACTCCCGGCACCGTCTCGGCGAGCGCCGCCACGTGCACCTGGCCATCTCGCTCGTATCCGAACACCACAGCCAGCGCTCCGGACAGCGCCGGGTGGCTCTGCGTCACGGTGAGCTCGACGTCGTGCGGATGATGATTGCGGCCGTCGACGATCACCAGGTCGTCTCGCCGGCCGGCCACGAACAGCTGCCCGTCGCGGACGAAGCCGAGGTCACCGGTGCGCAGGAACGGCGCCGGATCATCGTGCCCGGCCAGCCGCGCGCCGAACTTCTCCGCCGAGGCGTCTGGCCGCCGGAAGTAGCCATCGGCGACGCTCGGCCCGGCCACCCAGATCTCGCCGACCCGGTCCGGTGGGCTCTCCCGGCCGGTGTCCGGGTCGACGATGCGCAGCGAGAGGTTACGCGCCACGCGGCCGTTGGAGACCATGCGAAGCGCGCGGCCATCGCCTGGCTCGGCCACCCGGCCCTCATGGCCGAGGGCGAGGGCATCCACGTCCAGGTAGCGCGGGTCGCCGGGCGCGCGCTCGCCGGTGACGTACAGCGTCGCCTCGGCCAGGCCGTACGCGGGCTCGAAGGTGCCCGGCGCCAGCCCGGCGACCGCGAACGCCGCCGCGAAGCGCTCCGCGGTCGGGTACCGGACAGGCTCAGAGCCGCAGGTGACGTGCAGCAGCGCGGACAGGTCAAGCTCGCTGCGCCGCTGCGCCGGGATCCGGTCCACGCACAGGTCGTAGGCGAAGTTCGGCGCGCTGCACAGCTGCGCGCCATGCCGGCTCACGGCCTCCAGCCACGCCGTCGGCTTCATCAAGAACGCCACCTGGGGCATCAGCACGCTGAGGCCCCCGTTGGCCAGCGGCAGCAGCAGCTGGATGATCCCCATGTCGTTGTAGAGCGGCAGCCAGCTGGCGATCGTGAGGTCGCGGCCATGGGCGGCGAGCCCGAAACCGGCCGTGATGGCCCACAGGTTGGCCGCGATCGCGCGGCGGCTGATCACGGCGCCCTTCGGGTCGCCGCTGGAGCCGGAGGTGTACTGCAGGAAAGCCGGCTCGGCTAGCGACAGCGCCGGGTCGCTCCACTGGCCCGCCGAGCCCGCCCAGGCATCGCTGACCGGCACGGTCGCGCGTGCCCCGAGGCCCGCCAGCTCCGCCCGGCTGGCGATGTCCCCACTGGTCACGATCAGCGCCGGGTCGGCGTCCTTCGCGATGCCCGCGATCCGCCCCCAATGGCGCGCGCCCTTGGCGTAGCCTTCCGGCTTGGGGACCGGGACCGCGATGATCCCGGCGTACAGGCAACCGAGGAATCCGACCACGAACTCCGCATCCGTCCCGCACATCAGCAGCGCGCGCTCACCCGGCCCGGCCTGCCGCCGCAGCACCGCCGCCGTGCTACGGGCCCGCTCGTCCAGCTCCCGGTAGCTGAGCACGCCAGTCTCCCGGCCGTGATGGTCGAGGATCACGCAGGCGCGCCGGTCCCGTTCGGTGGCGGCATGGGCGCGCACCGCGGCGGCCAGGTCAAGGTAGCCGTCCGGGGGAGTCCGGTTTCCCGGCGGGCCGGGGGGCACGCTCACCGGGCGACCGCCGTCCGCAGTGCCTGGAGCACCGTGCCCGCGTGCTGGTAGACCGCGAAGTGCCCGCCGTCCAGCCGCAGGAGCTCGAACGGCCCGGTCGTCACCGCGCGCCAGCCCGCCACCAGGCTGGCCGAGATCGGGTCGTCGGCGCCCAGGAACGCGATCACCGGGCACGACAGCGCCGGCAGTGGCGGCGGGAGGTATGCCTGGATCAGCTCGAGGTCCTCGCGGATGACCGGCATGAAGTACTCGAGGAGCTCAGCGTTGTGCAAGATCTCTTCGGGAATCCCCTGGAATTGCGCGGCCAGGAAGCGCGCCAGCTCCTCATCCGCCAGGTGGCCGACCCGCGGCAGCCGCGCGGGAGCCTGGCCCGGGGGGGCGCAGGCGGCGACGATGAGTGCCTCGGGCGGCCGGGACAGCGCGCAGCCCAGGTACCTGGCGACCTCGAACGCGATGACCGAGCCGATGCTGGCGCCCAGCAGCGCGTACGGCGCGTCGAGGCGCGGGAGCAGCGCGGTGGCGGCGGTGCTAACGAGCCCGGCCATGTCCGCGCACCCGCGCTCGCCGCGCCGGTCCTCCCGGCCGGGCATGTGCACCGGGCATATCTCGATCCCGGTCCCGCTGGCCTGCCGCAGCCCGCGGAAGGCGCTGGCCCCGCCGCCGGCATGGGGGAAGCAGAAAAGGCGCAGGGACGTCTGGGCGAGGGCGCGCGGCGGGTACGGCAGCCAGGGGTTCGGCTCCGCCACGGCGGCGACGGGGCCGGTCACACCGCAGCCCCCCCGCCCGCCAGTTCCGTCAGGTACCGGGTCAGGGCCGTAATGGTGTCGACATCCCACAGCAGCGTCGGCTCGACCATCACCGCGAGGTCGTCTTCAATGTCGCCGCACAGCGCGACCGCGTAGACCGAGTCCAGCCCGTACTCGGTGACCGGCACGTCGCGCGCGATGTCCGCGGCCGGGACCGACAGGTAGAACGCGATGCGCTCGACCAGGTACGCCTCGATCGCCGCGGGCGTCAGGCTGCGCGCAGTTGGCTGCGGCTCGGCCATGGGTTGTCCTCCTCAGCCCGGGATTGACCGGGCGGTCAGGTCGAAGGGCTTGCGGGCCTGGTAACGCTCAATGGCAATCTCGGACAGCTGATGCTCAACGTCGGTGCGCTCGGCGGTAGTGAGGGCCGGGGGCCCGCCCAGGCGCCCGGTCAGCCGGTCCAGTACCCCCGCCAGGGCGTCGCTGGGCAGGTCCCCCTGAGGAGCCGCCAGGGCGCAGGCGGCCGCCAGCAGCAAGGCATACCGGGCGGCCACGTCGAGTTCCCGCCCCGGCCCGCCGGGGGCCGCCCCGGGCCCGGTCGCCGGCACCAGGTCGCCCCGCAGTGCGACCACTTCGCGGGAGAGCCGGGCAGCGAGCAGGCGCACGCGGTCGTCGGGCCAGGCGACGTCAACGGCCTGGTCCAGGCAGCCGAGCAGGGCGTCGGCGCCGGTGCCGGCCGAGACCAGCCCCCGCCAGATCCGTGTCAGGCGGCCGGGCTGGGTGCCGCGCAGCACGGCGATGGCCGCGGTGTCCCGAGCCGCCTTCTGGAAGATCGCGAAGGGCCCGGCGCGCAGGAAGGCCCGGGCGCCGAGCACCGAGCGCAGGCCGTCGAAAGCGTCAGCCGCCAGCCGGGCGGCCAGGTAGTCGGCGGCCGGCGCGTAAAGCGGCAGTGCGTCCGCGGCGGGCTCGATCGCCCCGAGGACGGCCGCGGTCAGCGCGTCGACGGCGAGCAGGTCGGCATAGGCGCGGGCGATCGTCGCGCGGACGTAGGGCAGGTCGGCGACCAGCCCGTCGTAAAGCCGCCGGGTCAGGGAGTTGCCAAGGGCCGCGCGCAGCGCGGCGTCCAGCGGGCCAAGGCCCAGCCGGGCCGTGATCGCCTGCGCGACCAGCCCGCTTGGCCCCGCTGCGGCGCCCGGCGGGCCGGCGGGCCGCTGGTTGGCCAGCAGCAGCCCGGCCATGGTCTGCCGCCGTTCCCGCGACCCCGACCGCCACGCCTGCAAGGCCACCTCGAGCGGCCCGAACGCCCAGCTGGCGGCCAGGCGAGCGTCACGCCGGGCCAGCGTGGTCAGCACCCGGGCGAGATCGTCGGCGCCGGCCAGCCGGCCGCCGAGCTCGGGCGGCACGAGCTCGGCGCCGATGCCATAGGCATTCAGGAGCTCGGTGACCGGCCCGGCTGGCTCGCCGCACTCATCGCCGGCGAGGATCGCGGCGTACCCGGCGGGGTTGGCGTCGTCCCATGGATCGCCGAGCAGCCGGTCCAGCTCCGCGGCGCTCACGCTGGCCCCGGAGCGGGCAGCGGCCCGGTGCTCAAGTTCATGGCGGCACCGAACGGGCTGACCGGGGCACCGCGCATCGCTGCCTCCACGAGGCAGCAGGTAAGGAGGTCATCCAGCTGCGCGTCCCCGGGAAGCGGCTCGGGCCGCGGGCAGCGCAGCACGTCGGCGAGGTTCGCCGACAGCTCGCGCAGCGCGCCGCGCACCCACAGCCCGTCGCGCCACAGCGGTTCGCCGGCGTGCCGCTGCGCGCCCGCCCGCCACACCTGGAGGCAGGCGGCGCCGGCGAAGCAGAGCTCGTACGCCGCCGCCAGCTCA
>JAICYD010000175.1 GCA_025934375.1 Streptosporangiaceae bacterium
ACGCCGGCAATGACCTCCGAGTCCTCGCTGGCCGGGTGCTTGGGCTGGCGCGGCGGCGAGTGCTGCGGAAAACGGGGACCGAAGGTGGGCCGTAGTGGGAGCCAGGACCGGTAAACTCACGGTCGGCGCGGCAGATCGCGTCATGGCGCCGACAGAGGACGTGGATTAATGGCAACAGGAACAGTGAAGTGGTTCAACGCGGATAAGGGCTTTGGCTTCATCGCCCCCGATGACGGGACGGCGGACGTGTTCGTGCACTTCTCCGCGATCGCCAGCTCCGGCTACAGGTCGCTGGATGAGAACCAGAAGGTCGAGTTCGACACGACCCAGGGACAGAAGGGACCGCAGGCGGAGAACGTCCGCCCGCTCTGAGGCATAACGCGCCATACCGTCGCGGCACGCGGGCCGGGCCAGTCGGCTGACCCGCCGGCATCAGCGGCGTGCGAGCATTCGGCAGGGCCTGACACCGGTCATGGCCGCGGATGCGGTATCTGGCCAGCTTCAGTTGCCGGCCTGCGGTCCGCTCAAGGCCTGGAGCGCAGGCCGGCGTTCCCGCCGACATCATCGGCTTCCTACACCGCGATCAAGCCCGCCGGCGGGGGGCGAGCAGAGCGCCCAGGGCGGAGTCATGCCGCTTACCCCCGAGATGGCGGCCGCGGGCGTGACCCCGTCGTGGCAGGTGTACTTCGAGGTCGCCGACGGTGATGCCGCGGCGGCCGCGGCCTCGCGGGAGGGCGGTACCGTGGCCATCCCCGCCTCAGGCATCCCAGGCGTGGGCCGGTTCGCGATACCCACCGACCCGGCTGGCGCGCCGTTCGCGGTGATCACGAGCTCCGTCTAGCCGCGCCTCGGGCAAAACGGCGTTAGGGGAAGGCAGGCGCCCCAGCCCGTTCGAGAGAATAATTTCTTTTCCTACCGAACGGACAGGGGCGCCTGCCCCGTGCCCCGGCCGCGCGCTGGGCGGTGAGCACGCAGGATTTGCGGGTATCGCCCTAGTCCTGGCCGGAGTTGCCCTCACCAGGCGCCGGGTACATCAGGCGCGAACCGGGCGGTAAGGGATGCCGCCGGGACCACGTCACCTGCCCGGACGCGCGTCCCCGAACGCCTCTTCCAGGATCCGGGGATCGGCGAAGTCGCGGGAGTGCACGATCCGGCCGTCCCGGATACGGATGATCTGGACAGACAACACATTGAACTTCCGGCCCGTCGTGGTCACGGTCCCCTTCGTCCGCATTTCCACGATCACCACCTCCGGGTCCTGGGTCTGGTAAAGCTCCGCCATCTCGAAGTCCTCGATCCGCAGCGGTGACGCCGTGACCCGCCGGGAGTACTCGCGGATCGCCTCCCGGCCCTCCACGCGCACGGGCTTGCCGGGCGGCCCCGCGAAGTGCGACTCGATCACCCCATCGGGCGCGAACAGGCCAACGAAGCCGTCGATATCCCCGTTCAGGATCACGTGGCGGCGCCGGGCCAGGACATCGGCGTGCGTGACGGTAGACATGGGGCGGTTCCCTTCGCTCGGGCAGTTCGGCCATGAGCCGTTCATTGAACAAGCGTAGAATGAAATAACGCCTTCGGTCAACACTCGTAGAATGAAACGATGACCACCTCCCGGCCCACCTCGCCCACCTCGCCCACCTCGCGCGCCGAGCAGCGCCGCCGTACCGAGGCGCGCATCCTCGACGCCGCGACCCAGGTCTTCTTCAGCGCCGGGTACGACCGGGCCACCATCCGGGCCGTCGCTTCGGCCGCCGGAGTCGACGCGGGCCTGGTCATGCATTACTTCGGGTCCAAGCAGGAGCTGTACCGGCGCGTAATCGACGCCGCTCCGGTCCCCGAGGTCAGCGGGACGCCGGCCGAGGCGGCCGAGCAGATCCTCGCCGGGCTCGCCGACCGGCTCGCCAGCGCGCCGGCGGCGTCGCTGGCCCTCTTGCGCTCGATGCTGACCAACCCCGAGGCCGCCAGCGCCGCCAGCGCCGGCATCGCCCGCTACGAGGCGCAGATCGCCCAGGCCATCCCCGCCGCCGACGCGGACCTGCGGGCCGCCATCATCAGCGCCATCACGCTCGGCATCACGGTCTCCCGGCACCTCATCAAGTCCGACGAGCTTGCCACCGCCGACCCCGAGCAGGTCATCAGGCTGCTGCGCCCCTGCGTTCACTCGCTGGCGGCCCGCCCCGACCCCAGCGGGCCGCCCGGCTAAGACCCGCGCGCCAACGACCCGTTCACCGGTTCAGTGACGCTTCTACCGCTCAGGGAGCCGGCGCAGGCGCGGGACTCGACGACGGGGCAGCCGTGCCGCTGGGATCGGGAGTCGGGCTGCCGGTACCGGATGGGCTGTCCGATGGCTGCGGGCTCGGTGCCGGGCTGGTCGGCGACTCCGACGCCGGCGTGCTTGGCGTGCCGTTCGCGCCGGTCCCGGTGGCAGCCGGGGACGACCCGGGGGACGACGACGGGGCAGTGCTTCCCGGCGACCCCGTGCTGGGCACGGCCGTGGGGCTGGCGGGAGCGGGCGGCTGCAGGATTTGCTCGATCTGCCGTTCGTACCGCTGCAGCTGCGCGCGGATCTCGGTGAGGCTGTACGCGCTGATGTGCTTGCCGAAGGTGCGCACCTGCTGCCACAACGCGGCGAGCTGCGCCGCGGTCGAGCCCTGGGGGGCGGCCGGCAAGGACAGGTCGAGCTGGATCGCCATCGCCGCGGTCAGGCAGCTGATGCAGTTGTAGGCCACGGCGGCAGACACGTTCTTGGGCGCGATCGCGTGGGCGTCGCCGATGATGAGCACGACCTGGAAGCTGACCGCGACGGCAGCGCAGTGCGCGCAGCTAGCGAACGCGTAGGCCTCGTTGCCGTTGAGGACGGTGTCCTTGGTTGTCGTGACGAGCGCGAAGGCGACGTCGTAGACGACGCTGCCATCACGCGTCGCGATCGCCATCGACTGGTTATCACCCGGCCCCGGCGGGGCAGGCCGGTTGAACGGGAACACCCAGGTCGGCTTCGCGGGATCGCGGGGGATGAGGACCATGACCAGCTGCGGGTGCCCCGGCGTCGGGCGTTGCCTGGCATCCGGCGGCCAGACCGTGGTCGCCGTCATCCGGGCGCCCGGCCGCACCGCCGCCGCAGGCCCTGGCGGCGCCGCTGGCGCACTGAAGTAGTACGACACCGAGGTCGGCGCGGCGATCTGCTGGATGACGCCCCGCTCATTGGGTTGGATCGGACGGTACTCACCGCGTGGCCACCAGGCCCAGGCGAGCGCGGCGATCACGGCCAGCGCGGCCACCGCCGCGGCCGCCCGCTTTCCGGGCTTGCCCATCGTCTTGCGCAGCGCGCCGCCGACGATCTGGCGGACGAGCCGGACCAGGAGATAGCACACGCCGAGGGCGGGCAGCGCGATCGCGGCCACGGCGAGGGACTTCGCCCCGACGCCGGCCCAGTCACCGTGCCCCCAGCGGGCCGCGAGCAGCACCGACTGGACGGTGAGGCTGTGCGCGGCGGTCGCCAGGATGCGCGGCAGCGTCACGATCATGACCAGCGCGGTCATCAGCAGCAACGGGACCACGAGCAGCACCCAGAGCGTGACCACCGCCCGCGCCCACGGCTTGAGGGCGCGCGCTTGCGGGCTGCGCCACCGGGTCGGCCACAGGCCGGCCAGCGTCGGGCCGATGCGGTGATACAGGTCAGGGACGCCGGTGAGGTCGGCGAGCACGTGGTAGCCGTCGAAGCGCAGCAGCGGCGGGAGCTGGCGCAGCATCTGCAGGATCTGCGTGGCGATCACCAGCAGCAGCCCGTCCCACCGGACCAGCGTCCAGATGCCGAACGTCGCCAGGGCCAGCAGCGCGTTGAAGTAAAGGCCGCCGAGATCGGTCCGCAACCGCGCCCCTCGGCCAAGCCGGTAGCTGTCAGTCACGTCGGTGTAGAACGCGGGCCACACCATGTACAGGCCGGCGCCCATGGCACCTGGCATCCCGCCGCCCCGGCGCAGGGCCGCGGCGTGCCCGAACTCGTGGAAGCCGGCCGACGCGACCGTGATGGCGAAGACGGCCAGCAGCATGCCGGGCTTCGCGAACGCCTGCGAGGCGGCCGACGCGAGGCCCTTGATGAACAGCACCCAGTAGGCGACCGCCGCGAAGCCGGCGGTGACGGCCACGACCGCCGCCGGGTGGAAGAGCACCGCGAACGGCGCGGTAAGCCGCCGCGTGCGCCGCGGATCGGAAACGACATAGCGAAACCGCAGCGCGAGCAGGGGATTGGCCTTGCGGACGGCCGGCTCGGAGCCGTCGGCCCGCTTCAGCAGGCCGAGCGGTCGCAACTGCCGCTCTGCGAGCGCGTGCACGTCCTCGGCAACGACTGCCCGGCTGACCCGAGACGAGACCTCGGCGGCGACCTCGCCCTCGGTGCGGCTGCCGTCCACCGCGCACAGCACGGCGTACAGCAGCGGGGTCAGCTGCACGACCTGCCCGTCGGCCCGCTGCACCAGCGACGGCGGGACGCGGTACCCGGAGCCGCGCTGGGCGCCGAGCAACCGCAGGTCCGCCGCGCGCTCAAGCACGGACGCCCCCGCCGCGTCGCCGCCAGCCGCCGCGGAGGGGGCGCCCGCGGATTGAGCGGGCACAGTGCCGATAGGGGCGGCGCTAGTATCCAGCGTCGTCATGGATGCCTCAGCTAGACGGCTGGGCCGCACCGCTATCCACCGCGGTCGCAGGCGTGGACGCACCGGTACCGGCCGGCGTGGACCCCTGGGTGATCCCTGAGTCCTGATGACCCGTCGCCGTGGCATCGCCCTGGATGCCCTGGTCGATGGACACGTCCTGCTGAGACAGGGCGACCGACGACGAGTCCACGCTGCCGACGTTGGCCGAGACTGCCGCGTCGATCGGGACGGCCGCGTTCGCGTTGGCGGCCACGGCGCCGTTGATCGGCGAGGCGAGGTGCAGGTTGCCGTTGACGTTGACGTTCAGGTTGAGCAGGTTGCCATCGGTCAGCGAGCCCGAAGACACGTCGGTGGCCCCGCCAGCTGGCGCGGTAGTACCGGTGTCCCCTGTGCCAGTGGCTCCGCTGCCGGTGTCACCAGCGCCGGACGTGCCCTGGCCGATCGAGCTCGTCTGGTCCGAGGTCGCGGTCGCGTTGCCGAGGATGCCCTGATGGATCGCGCCGGCCTGGACCGCGCCTGCTTGAGCGGCGGAGTCAGTGGACAGCACGTTCGCGTCCACCGCGGCGTTGATGGGCGCGGCGATGTTCGCGTTCGCCCCGATCGCGAGGTCAACTGGCGCCGCCAGGTCGAGCAGCAGGTCGATGTTCGCGTTGAGGTCCAGCAGTGACAGGACTTCCTTCGCCGGCAACGAGGTTCCACATTCGGCTGCGACTTCTTCCGGGGTCAGACGTTCCAGCGGTGCATCAGGCACGACGTTCCTCCTTTGCCTAGTTCGATCGTCCAATTGGGCGCGCGGCTACCCGGCACAAATGACGACTAACCACGCCTCAACACAAAATGTCGGGCGACGGACAGCTGCACTCCGGTGCCGACCGCCTGGCCGGGACCGCGCCGTGACTACCTGTGAGCCCTTCCCCAGAGCGCCGTCCACCCGCCTCCGGCGAGCCAGGAAGCCGGCACTCGCAGCCCGTGCTCGGCGATCTCCCCCCAGAACGCGGTGGTGTCCGCGCCCAGGTCGCGGGCGTGGGGGACAGCCTGCTGCCAGGGGCCGTTCTCGTCGTCGAGGGCCGTCGCCGGGTAGCCGGGCACTGAGACCGTGCGGGGCGCCGCCACGGTGATGAGGTCGATCCCCGGGGAACGGCAGACGATCATGACGGTGAGCGCGCACAGCAGCGGCTCACTCGTCCGGCCGGCCAGGGCGCGGGCGATGACCGCGTCGTCGTCGGCAGCGAGGTTCCCGATCGCCGCGCGCACGCGGCGGGCCACCAGGTCCAGCGCGTAGGCGTCGGCGATCGCCGGCAACTTGACCAGCCTGCGCAGCGACCATCCTGGTGGCGTACCGGGCGCCGCGGCCCGGTCCGGACCCGCGGGGCGGCGTCTGGCAGGTCGGGCGCGCTCTCGGCGGCGGGCGCGGCGGGGACGGCGTCGACCCACTCACGGAACCGCCGTTCGACGTCATGGTCGGGCGCGTGGTTAAACCTCGCCTGGATTTCGTTGACCCGCCACCCGCGGGCGGCTGGCCGGCGCGGGACCACTTCGGCGTTGACGACGAGCAATCCGTCCTTGTCGTACAGGCCGGTCAGGATGCTGCGGCCCGCCCGGGCCTTGTCGGCGTAGTTCTGCCCGGCGATGCAGTTGCCCATGTAGTCCGACCACTCGGCCAGCGTGCGGGCGGTGCGCGCCACCCGCAGGCGCAGGCCAGTACCCGCGATCGCCGTCTGGTCGACGGCGGCGAACGGCGCCGGGACCTGGAACTCACCGGTGATCGCCTCGGTGATCAGGGCACTGGCCAGCAGCCCGTCCGTGAACTCCCGCCAGGCCCGGGCACGGCCGGGCGGAACGCCGCCGATCGCTACCAGCTGCGCCGCGCTGGAGACGGCCAGCGTAACGGAGTCCCGCCGGGGCGACAGCGGCTCCGGTGGCAGCAAGGGATCGTGGTCCAGCCATGGGAACCCAAAGCCGAGCGGGCCCAGCGCCGCCGCGCTATGCCCGTGCAAGGCGGCCAGCGCGTCGAGCATGTCGGCGTACCACAGCAGGTCGCCGACGACTTCCACGTCCGCGGCGTTCGCGCCTGGCGCGGCCGCAAGGCGCTGTGAGAGCGGTTCCCCCTGCCCGAGTACCTCGACCGTCAGCAGCGGGATGCCGCCCCACTCGGCTGGCGGCCGCACCGAGCTGTACCCGACGTCCGCCCGCCAGCTCCGCAGGTCCGCCGATGCCCAGCCCCGCAGCATCGCACCCGGGATGTCGTCCACCTCGTACAGCAGCTCTTCGGCGGTCCTGACGACTACCGTGGCGAAGTCGCGCGCACAGGCCAGCCGGGGTCGCACGAAGGCCGTGAACCGGTGATCCCTGGGCTTGTCGTCAGACATCCGACGCCGGATGTCGCGGACATAGGCCCCGGGCCGGGCCGGCAAGCCGGTCAGGCCCGGCACCTTGCGCGCCGCCGCGGATGCGACCCATGCGGGAAGCAGCCCATCGGCCGCGCGGAGCAGTTTGTCGCAGCGAGCCAGCCCCTCATCCAGGCCATGGTCGGTGACGGCGACCGCGGTCCGCAGCAGGGCGGTGGTGGCCTGCGCGTCCTGGACGAGCCCGAGCAGCCGGCCATGCCAGTAGGTCCTGGGCGGCGTCCACCGGGCGACGTCGGCCAGGGGCGGCTCCGGGCCTGGCATGACCACCCGCAGCAACGACAGGATCAGCTCGTCGTCGGCGTGCCGCCGACGCTTGAGGAGGTCCTCGACGCGATTGCGGCGGGATTGGGTGGCTAGCAGCCGCTCCCGCCGGGCGAGCCCGGCGCGGTGCTTCTCCACCTCCGACCACAGGTCCAGGACCAGCTCCAGCCTGCGCGAACCCGGCACCGGGTCCAGCACCCGCCGCAGGTGCTGCCCGCGCACCGACGCCGGCCCCTGCACGAGGTCAGCGCCCTCAGCCGGCCGCAGGGCGAGGACTCGTTCGAGCTGCTCCGGCCCGAGCACGTCACTGGCCGCGGAGGCGAGCTGCACCGCCGCCCACCGGCCCTCGCTGATCGCCCGCGTCGCCGCCGCGCCCACCGGCTTCGTCGCCGCCGGCCCGAACATAGCCCGGAGGCCATCACGTCTCCAGAAAGCCGGATTTTCACCCGAATATCATCGCCGGCGTCAGGCCGGACTTACCCCTCAGCGGCGGAAACTGTCAGCCGCGGCCCGGACCGCGGCGATGTACTCCCGCCACGTGGATTCGCCGAAGGAATCTTGATCAGCGCCGCCCTTCCCGTCGATGAGCTCCCGGACGATGTCCGCGTGCCCGGCGTGCTGGGCCGTTTCGGCGACCATCCGGATCAGCACAAAGCCCAGGGTCGTCTCCCGCCGCTGCGCTGGCCAGTGCGCCACCGACCCCGGCGCCTCCAGGTCGAGCGCGGCGATCACCCCGTCGGCGTGGGCGCAGGCGCGCCGGTACAGCCCGATGATGTAATCGCTGGACTCCTCGGCCGTGGCCCACATGTCGGCGCCCTCCCAGATCGAGCCATCCTCGACCCACGACATGCTCTCCGGGGCGGGGTGGCCGAACGCTTCCCCCAGGTACAGGTACTCCAGCCCGGCCAGGTGCTTCACCAGGCCAAGCAAGTTCGTCCCAGTCCCCGTCAGGGGCCGGCGGCGATCATATTCACCCAGCCCATCGAGCTTGGACAGCAACACCTCCCGGCTCTCCCGAAGCTTGCGATGCAGCTCATCCTTCAGGTCAGGCACGGCACTCCCTCATCCCTGGGCTAGGCGCGGTCAACCCATCAGTACCGGAGATGCTGCATGCCGGACAGCCGGTCGGTGATCCGGGAAGCCCGGTACCTCCACTGCCGCGTCAGTCCCGAGTTCGTGCCACCCGCCGGTGGCCGCCGGGTCCCACCCGTTCACGAGGGCATAGTCGACGATGGCGCGCACGGCACGGGGAGTGGGATACGAAGAATCCGGAACGCCGGCCCAGGGACCCGGATCCGTCGACTCCAGGTCCGCGCGCAGCCTGCACCCGTTCTTTCCGCCACCCCACACGCGGACCCGTACGCACCGGTGATAGTCCGATGCAACGTCGTAGTAGCCGCAGGCCTCCGCCGTCCACCGGAACTCCCGGGCGCCGATGCGCAGGGTACGCACCCTGATCTTCACCGGCTAACGCTACAACCGCGCCAAGCCCGGAAAGCCAACGCTGACGGTCGGGCCGCGAATCGCGGCCCGACCGTCAGCCTTCGCGGATCGTGGCGCTAGGCGTTCTTCGCCAGGACCGCGACGACCTGCTCGGCGACCGGGCCGGCGCTGGCCGGGTTCTGGCCGGTGACCAGGCGGCCGGCCACCGCTACCTGCGGCTGGAAGTTCGGTCCGCTCACGTGCTTGGCGCCTCGCTCCTCCAGGGCGGACTGCAGGAGGAAGGGAACCACGCCCGTGAGCCCGACGGCGGCCTCCTCCTCGTTGGTGAACGCGGAGACCTCCTTGCCGGCCACGAGGTAGCTCCCGTCCGACAAGGTGACGTTCACCAGGGCCGCCGGGCCGTGGCAGACCGCCGACACCACGCCGCCCGACTCGTAGATGTCGCGGGCGATGCCGGCCAGCCTGGCGTTGTCGGGGAAGTCCCACATCGTGCCGTGACCGCCGGCGAAGAAGATCGCCGCGTAATCCCGCGGGTCCACCTCCTGCGGGCGCAGCGTGTGGGTGAGCTTGCGGGACATCTCGGCGTCGTCGAGGAACGCCTTCTGGATCGGGTCGGACCGGTCCGCGCCGTCCTGCGGCGGCTCGCCGCCTTCCGGGCTGACCAGGTCCACCTGGTACCCGGCCTGACTGAACACGCGCCATGGATGGGCGGTCTCGGAGACGTAGAAGCCCGTCTTCTTGCCGGTTCCGCCCAAGTCGTCGTGACTGGTCAAGACGACGAGGACCTTGTTGCTGCCGTTATTCGTCATGTGACGAGGATGTCACTCACGGTAATTGACCGCAAGGCCCGCGATCCGAAAACAGCAACAGAGTCAACCCTCATTATTCGCGAACTTCTCATCTCTGCTCGTCACTGCTCAGCTGCTGGCCCATAGCCAAACAAAAACTAGTCCTGACTTATCGCCTTATCAGACCTCAGCCGTTAGGATGACTCTCCGAGCCCTCAGGGGGGAGCTTCTAATGAGCGCTGCAGCCTCGTTTACCTGGATTGCCACCGTTGTCTTCGGCCTCGTCCTGCTAGTCATCTGGCTCATGGAATACGACCGCGAGTTCCAGTCGGCGGCCGCGACCCGCCTGCCCGTGCCGGTGATCTCCGCCCACGCCCTGCTGGGCATCGGCGGCCTGATGCTCTGGGTGCTCTACCTGGTGGGCGATGAGAAGGGGCTGGCGCTGGCCACAGTCGGCGACCTCGGCGTCGTCGCCGTCCTGGGCCTGGTCATGGCGGTCCGCTGGATTGGCGTATACCGCGCCTACACCGCGCCCGGCTCCGCGGCGAGCCGGCTGGTCACCGTCCCGCCGGAGCGGCACTTCCCGCGCCCGGTAATCATCATCCACGGCGTCCTCGCCGTCACCACGGTCGTGCTGGTTCTGTTCACGGTGCTCTTCGGTAAGGGCTTACCGGCTAGGCGCTCAGATGGCCAGGGACGCCAAGCCGGTCATTTTAATCATCTTATTAATTTCATTAACCGATTAAGGTGATTAAAGGCTTCCAGATTGCCGCGCATTGCCGCGACGCCCTGCCATCCTAGGAAGCCGCCGCCTTAGGAAGCCGCCGGCCCTAGGAAAGCGCCGCCCTAGGAAAGCGCCGCGGCCAGGCTGACCCCGGCCAGCGCCAGCATGATGACCGCCGCTATCCGCGAGATCCACGCCAGCGGGATGACCTTCATCAGGCCGCGCCCGCCGGCGATCGCGATCGCGCCCACCGCCCACAGCCCGAGGGTCGCTCCCACGGCGACGGAAATGGGGTCGTGGTAACGGGCGGCCAGGGTCGCGGTGGCGATCTGGGTAAGGTCGCCGAACTCGGCCACCAAGATCACCATGAAGCTCATCCCCGCCACCCGCCAGAACCCGGGCTGCTTGCCGTGCACCTCCACGTGCTCGTCGCTGTCCTCGTGACGGCCGCGCAGCAACAGCACCGCCCCCGCCGCGAACAGCACCGCCACGATGATTTCCAGCGGGCGGTGCGGCAGCAAGCCAAGCAGGCTGCCCGCCGCGATCGCCAGCCCCACGTGCACCGCGAACCCGGCGGCAACCCCGACGAATACCCATGACGGCCGGAACCGGCTGCCCAGGACGAGGCTGGCGAGCGCGGTCTTATCCGGTAGCTCAGCCAGGAAGATGACGGCGAACACGGTTGCCGCGATGGCCAGGCTCATCGGGAAGGCTCCTCACTCCGGGGCCGCGCCGTGAATCCCGCGAGGTTCAGCGTAAGGGGACTCCGGCGCGACGCACGCGACTACAGCCCGAAGGTCTCGCTCAAGCCGCACACGGCTCCCGGCCGCCGGGCCCCGGAGGGCCAGCATGTCGACGCACCGGCTAGGGAGCTACTCCCCTTCGCTTCACCCAAATTCAACCACTAAGCAGCACATTTATTCCCGTGACCCCGGTCACCCCGGCACCGGCCCGCCATCGTTGTCAGCCTGACCACCGCATGATCAGCAGGTCCCGCGCCGCCGCCAGCTCCAGCAGCCCGCGCCGGGTACCCGGCGACACCGGTCCCAGCGGCGCCCGCGTGCGTTCGCAGCCGATGATCCCGCCCTCGGCCAGCAAGATCTTCTGCGCGCGCAGCCCGCACTGGCGATTCTCGAAGTGGATCAGTGGCAGCAACCGCTCCCAGTCAGTCACCGCGCCGGCCCGGTCACCCGCCCGGTAGCGGCGCACGATCGCCGCCAGTTCCCCGGGCACCGACGAGCTGGGCATCGTGCCGCGCGCCCCGGCGTCCAGGTCCGGGATCAGCGTGACCGACTCCTCCCCGTCGAACGGCCCCGGCAGCCGCGCGCCCAGCGCGCCGGTCAGCGCGCGCAGCTTCTCCGCCGCCTGCGGCACCTCGACCTTGGCGTACTGCACCCGCGGCACCTGCGCGACCAGGTCAATCAGCAAGCCAGCGGGCAACGGCGTAGATGACAGCGGCGCGTCCTGCACCATGATCGGGATGTCGATAGCGTCCGCGATCTCCTGGAAGTAATCGATCACGCCCGGCCCGGCGACGCTCAGCGTCGCCCCCACGAACGGCGGCATCAGCATCACCATCGCCGCCCCCATCTCCTGCGCCGCGCGGCTGCGCGCCGCCGCGATCCGCGCGCTGAAATGGCTGGTGGTGACGATCACCGGCACCCGCCCGGCGACGTACTCCAGCAGCGCGCGGGCGATCGCGTCCCGCTCGTCATCGGTCAGCGCGAACTGCTCGGAGTAATTGGCCAGCAAGCACAGCCCATCCACCTGCGCGTCGATCAGGTAATCCACGACCCGGGCCGTGCCCGCCAGGTCGAGGCTCTCATCCTCGCGGAAGATCGTCGGCACGACCGGTACCACGCCACTCAGCGGAGCATCCATGCCCGGTTTCTATCAAGGCCGCGATCCACCGCGGGCAGCGGCCCTCCCCCCGTTCCGGAAGCGGGACCGGCAACGGAAGGAGGGCCACTGGGCTTTGCGCCGCTACCAGCCGACGGCGACGACCAGGTACTGCGGGTTGGTGACGGAGATGTCGGACGACTGGCCCGCGTAATCGTCGTACGGGAACCCGTACTGCAGGCCGTTGATCGCGTTCTGGTGCCAGAACTGCGCGTAGTAGTTGGCCGGAGCGGACTGGTAGAAGTTCGCCGGGTTGGCCTGGTCAGTGGCCGATAGCCCGGCCACGTGCCGGTTGAGCGCGGCGCACAGCTGGGGATTGCCCGCCAGGGTCCCGCCGCAGCCGAAGATCTGCGCGGTGGTGTCGGAGCTGTCCCCGTTCGCGGCGGCGTAGCTGGTGAAGTAGCTCGCGTTCGCCCCGCCCGGCTGGAAGGCCGGGTCGTTGCCCGGTGAGGGGATGCCGAACGGAGCCTGGTCGGTCGCCAGTTCCCTGAACTGCGCCGGCACCGAGTTCTGGAACCGCGTGAAGGTCGCCGACCGGCTCTCCTGGAAGGTGGCGTAGTTCTCGCCGACCTGCTGGGTGGAGCCGTCCTTGCCGTGCAGCAGCATGGCCAGCTTCAGCCCGAACCGGTCCACCCGCGTGGTATCAACGTTGATCGACGACGCACCCACGGTGAACTCGATGAAGTCGAAGTACTGGCTGTTGGGTGAGCCCAGGTAGAAGTACATCCGCCCGGCCGAGTTGGCCGGCATGTCGATGTAGGGCTGCTGGGCGATGGATTCGGTCTGCCCGTTGAAGCTCCAGTAGACCTGGCTGTCGGGGTACTGGCCGTTAGTCTGGTTCACGATGCTGAGCTCCAGTACCTTGGTGGCCGTGGGAATCGCGCTGGTGTTACCCCAGAACGACGCTGGCGGTACCCCGGTACCGCCGCCCCCGCCGCCCCCGCCGGTCGTCCCGCCCGTGGTGGTGTAGACGGCGAGCTCCCACAGGCTGTATCCGTAGGGGGTCGCCCGCGTGGTTCCGTACATCCGGATGTAGCGGCCCGTGCCGGTGACGTTCAGCGTCTGCGTCCCGCCGGTGCCGGTGGTGGCGGAGTAGATCGATGTCCAGTTGGCCGCGTCGGCCGACACCTGGATCTGGAACGCCGTCGCGTAGGCCGCCTCCCAGGTCAGCGTCACCTGGCAGACGCTCTGGCTGGCGCCCAGGTCGACCTGGATCCACTGCGGGTCGGAGAACGCGCTGGACCAGCGGGTCCCGGTGTTCCCGTCAACGGCCGCCGACGCCGGGAAGGTGGCGCTCTCCAGCGAGGACGCGGTCGCCGGGTGGTTCAGCGCCGCGTTCGACGTGGTGACGCAGGAGCCGCCCGTGCCCGTCGTTCCGTAGACCTGGAACTCCCACAGGCTGTAGCCGTACTGCGTGCCGCGGGCGGTTCCGTACATGCGCACGTAGCGGCCGGTCCCGGTGACGTTCAGCGTCTGCGTCCCGCCGGTGCCGGCGGTGGTCGCGTAGATCGACGTC
>JAICYD010000205.1 GCA_025934375.1 Streptosporangiaceae bacterium
CACCGCGGTCGCCGACGCCGAGCTGGCCGTGATGGCGGGGGCCGACCGGATCGAGGGCTGCCTGTTCGGCAACGGCGAGCGGACCGGGAACGTATGCCTGGTCACGCTGGGCCTGAACCTGTTCAGCCAGGGCGTCGACCCGATGATCGACTTCTCGAACATCGACGAGATCCGGCGCACCGTCGAGTACTGCAACCAGCTGCCGGTGCACCCGCGCCATCCCTACGCGGGCGAGCTCGTCTACACCGCCTTCTCCGGCTCGCACCAAGACGGTATCAAGAAGGGCTTCGAGGCCTTCGAGGCCGAGGTCGAGGCGGCTGGCGACGGCCCGGGCAACCACAAGTGGGACCTGCCGTACCTGCCAATCGACCCGCACGACGTCGGCCGGTCCTACGAGGCGGTCATCCGGGTCAACTCCCAGTCCGGCAAGGGCGGCGTTGCCTACGTCATGAAGACCGGGCACTCCCTGGACCTGCCGCGCCGGCTGCAGATCGAGTTCTCCAAGGTCATCCAGCGGCACACCGACGAGGAGGGCGGCGAGGTCACCCCGGACGCGATCTGGGACGCGTTTACCGCCACCTACCTGGCTGACGGTCCGGTACGGCTGCTCGACCACCAGTCGTCGTCGGTCGTCGACGGCAAGCACGTGCTCCACGCCGAGATCTCGGTCGACGGCCAGGCCCAGGAGGTCGAGGGCATCGGCAACGGCCCGATCTCGGCGTTCTGCGCCGCGCTGTCCTCGGTCGGCATCGATGTCCGGGTGCTGGACTACGCCGAGCACGCCCTCACCGAGGGCACCGACGCCCAGGCCGCGTCCTACGTCGAGTGCTCTGTCGGCGCCAGGGGGGACAACCCCCCTGGCGCCCCCGGCCAAGACCAGGGTGGCGGCGGCAAGGTCTACTGGGGCGTTGGGGTGGACACCAACACCGCCACCGCCAGCATGCGCGCGATCCTCAGTGCCGTGAACCGCTCCCGCCGCTAACGACGCTAGCCCTCGGGCAACCTAGCGGGCCAGATTCGCGAACGTTTGGTTTCCCGGCGCCGCGGCGCCGGGAAACCAAACGCAGGAGCGAGCGATTGCGCGCTGGCGAGGGCTAGCGCGGGGCTAGCGCGGGGCTAGCGCGGGGCTAGCGCTCCGGGCCGCTCGACGCTCCGGCGGGAACGTCAGCCGCAGGGGCGGCGGTAGGGCGCGGGCGCCCCCCTGGCCAGCTCAGCGCGGCTCCGGCCACGATCAGGTCGCCGACCACCGTCACCGCGCGCCAGACGAGCACGACCGCGCCCACGGTAGGCGCGACGACGCCCACCGGGTGGGACAAGATGGCGATCATCACGACTTCCCGGACGCCGGCCCCGGCCGGGGCCAAGATGATGACGAATCCGATGGCGAAGCCGAGCGCGAACGCGCCGACCGACAGCGGGTACCCCACGCCAGCCGGCACGCCGACGCGGATCGCCAGCAGCCACAGGGCGGCTCCGTACAGCAGCCAGGACAGGAACGACCAGGCGGCTGAGGTGACGATCACCCGGCTGGTGAGCGGCTGCTCCAGCGGCGGGCGCTTGGCCAGCTTGAACATCCGCGCGATCAGGTAGTTCAGCACCCTCGGGTGCAGGCAGGCCAGCAGCGCCGGCGTCGCGGCGATGAACCATAGGTACCCGGTCGACCCGCCGGTGAACGGCAGCGTGACCAGCGCCGCGAGCAGCGCCGTGAGGATGGCCACCGGCATGTTGAGCAAAGACGCGGTGGCGGTGCGCGCGCGGGGCACGCCATGCTCGGTCGCCAGCTCCATCTGCGCCAGGACCGGCCAGACCGACCCGGGCAGGTACTTGCCGAGCTGCCCGACGAGCATCACCCGGGCCGCCACGCCAAACGACAACGGTGACCCCAGCCCGGCCAGCAGTACCCGCCACGTCCACATGGACGCGATCAGCGCCACCAGCGTGATGGCGAGCGAGGCCAGCGAGATCGGCAGGCCGATGCGGCCGAGGGCGGGTCCCATCTTGTGCCAGTCCCTGACCACCGCGTAACTGCCCAGCCCGACGGTGACCGCCACGAACCCGTACCGGACGAGTCGGCTGCCAATGATGCGGCGAAGCAGGGCCATGTGTGCGTGTCTGCCTAACTTTGCATGGCGGTCAGATGACGGGCAGGCCCCCAGCGGGGGTTTCCCGCCCGCTGTCCGGGAACGACACTCGTGTGCCTGTACGACGCCATGTGATAACAAGTCGTTCAAATGGGACGTCCCGTACCTGCGGCAACTCGTATCATACGGGAGTCTCGGCACCGGAGGAGGCCGTCTCCAGCTTCGCTTGCCCACCTCGCGTAGCCATTCCCTCCCATTCCCTTTTGAGGAGCTTCCCATGATCGCTGGACCCCGCCTGGACGCGGTGGCCCCGCTGTCGCCAAGCGCCTGGCTGCGCTATGACGTGGTCACGCGGATGATCCCGGCCGGCGTCAAGGATGTCCTGGAAGTGGGGTGCGGGCGCGGCGCGTTCGGCGCGAGGATCGCGAGCGCCTACAACTACCTTGGCCTGGAGCCCGACGAGGCCTCCTACGAGGTGGCCCGGCAGCGGATCGAAGTGGTCGGGCAGAGTAGCCACGGCGCCGGGCGGCCCGGCCGGGTACTTAACACCTCCACCCAAGCGCTCGGGGATGAGAAATTCGACCTTGTATGCGCCTTTGAGGTCATTGAGCACATTGAGGATGACGTGGCCGCGGCTAAGGAGTGGGCCACCCACGTCCGCCCCGGCGGGTGGATGCTACTGTCAGTACCCGCTGACCAGGACCGGTACGGTCCGATGGACGAGTACGTGGGCCACTTCCGCAGGTATAGCCCGGAGCAGATGTCGCAGCTGCTGGCGGGAGCCGGGTTGTCCAGTATCGTTGTCCGCAGGTATAACTTTCCCCTGGGGAAATTGCTCGAGGCCGGGCGCAACGTGCTCGGCAAGCGCCGGCTGGCGAAGGCGTCCAGCTCGGTCGCCGAGCGCACCGCCGCGTCGGGCCGCCTGTACCAGCCAGGGGGGAGCCTGGTCGGCACGGTCAATAGGATGGGCACCGCGCCATTGCGGGGGCTGCAGCGTAAATTCCCCGACCGGGGGGTTGGGCTTGTCGCTCTCGGGCGCCTGGACGGTTAAAGGCTCGCATCAGTGACTGTGGACAGCACGACGACGTCGGCGCCGGCGGACACCGGAAGCTTCCCGGTAAGGCGGCGGCCAGGGCACAAGGTCATGGTTGGCGCGGTGACGGGCCTGTTCGCCGTCATCTACTCCGCGTTCTCGCTCACCATGTACTACACGGGGCGGACCGCGATCTACGACCTGGGGATCTTCTACCAGGCGGTGAAGTCCTACTCGGAGTTCAAGCCGGGCTACTCGATAGCCAAGGGCCTGCACAACTTCGGCGTGGCGGACTTCTCGGTCCTGGGGGATCACTGGTCCCCGATCGACGCCCTCCTCGCCCCGCTGATCTGGATCCATGACGACCCGAGGGACCTGCTGGTCGCCCAGGCGGTGCTGTTCGCGCTGGCGATCCCGTTCATCTGGTCGTTCACGCGCACCGCGCTCGGCGGCGGGCGCAAGGGGACGATCGGCGCCTACTGCGTGTCGCTGGCCTACGGGATCAGCTGGCCGATCGCCGGGGCCGCGGCGTTCAACTTCCATGAGGTCGCCTTCGCCCCGGTGCTGATGGCGATAACGCTGGAGCGGCTGCAGAAGGGCAAGCTGAAGACCGCGCTGGCCGCCATGGTCGTCCTGCTGCTGGTCAAGGAGGACATGGGATTCTTCCTGGCCGGCATCGGGCTGTGCCTGATCATCACCCGCGCGATCGACATCCCGCGCCAGCGGCTGATCGGCGTGGCGATGATCGTCATCGGCGTCGCCTACAGCGCCGCGGCTATCTACGTGTTCATCCCAGCCATGGGCGGGCGGGCCGACTACTACTGGGCGTATAGGTCGCTGGGGCCGAACGCCCCGGCGGCGGTCAGGCGCATCGTCACCGACCCGCTTTATGCGGCGGGCCAGCTGTTCACGCCGCGGCTCAAGCTGCACACCGAGCTTGAGCTGTTCGCGCCGTTCCTGTTCTTGTCGCTGTTGTCGCCGTACACGCTGCCGGCCATCCCGCTGATCCTCGAGCGGTTCCTCAACAGCAAGTTCCCCAACTGGACGACCAACACCTTCCACTACAACGCCTACCTGGTCGTGCCGATCGCGCTGGGCGCGGTGGACGGCGCGGTCCGGCTCGACAAGTGGCTCACCTGGGGATGGAGGTCGACCACCCGGCAGGGAACCCGGGCGCGGAAGGCGGGCGACTGGGCGGTGGGCAAGATCGCCCCGCTCATCACGGTGCTGTTCCTGGCGACCGCGATCGCGTTCCTGCCGTTCTTCGGCTGGTGGCAGATGCTCCACCCGTCGTTCTTCCACCGCAACGCCGTGGCCACCGCCGAAGCCCACGCCGCCTCCCTCATCCCGCCCGGGGTGGTCGTGGAGACGACCGGGAACGTCGGGCCGTTCCTGCTGACCCGGGACACCGTCGAGGTGTGGGACTGCTACGGTGACACCGCGGTGACCGCGCCGTGGATCGTCGCCAACGACAAGACGCAGCAGTTCGGGTTCTTCCACGCCAGCAAGCAGCAAGCACGGATCACCTGGCTGAAGAAACTGGGCTACACGGTCGTCTGGTACGACAAGCCCACCGGCTACATGGTCCTGCGCGCCCCGGCCACGCTCCCGTCCCCCCTCCCTGCGGTGGTGCCTGCGAAGACCGCCTGCTAGTCACCTCACCGCGCCGCAGGCCCTGGCGTTCTGGCCGATAATGGAGCGTGCAGGTTTACCGGGATGACGGGGTCGTGCTGCGGACGCAGAAACTAGGCGAGGCCGACCGGATCGTCACGCTGCTGTGCCGCCAGAACGGCCGGGTCCGCGCGGTGGCCAAGGGGGTGCGCCGCACCAAGTCCCGGTTCGGCGCCCGGCTGGAGCCGTTCACCCACGTCGACTTGATGATCCACCCCGGCCGCTCGCTGGACGTCATCACGCAGGCGGAGGCCATCCGGGCGTACGGGCCGCCGCTGGCCGCCGACTACCCGAAGTACACCGCCGGCGCGGCCATGCTGGAGACCGCCGAGCGGCTGACCCCGGTGGAAAAGGAGCCCGCCATCCGCCAGTTCCTGCTGCTCATCGGCGGCCTGCGGGCCCTCGGCGAGGCAGCCGAGCCCGCCCCCGCCTCCAGCCTTGACCCCGACGCCCCCGCCGCCACCCATCCCAGTGCCGCCATCGGCCGGGATCACCGGCTGGTCCTGGACGCGTACTTCCTGCGCTCGCTGGCGGTCGCGGGCTACGCGCCGTCACTGGGGGAGTGCGCCCGCTGCGGCAACGCGGACCGCAGGCTCACGGCGTTCGCGATCGGGTCCGGCGGGATGGTCTGCGAGTCGTGCCGGCCACCCGGCGCGGCCTCGCCGAGCCCGCAGACGATCACGCTGATGCGGGCCCTGCTGCGCGGCGACTGGGACGACGCGATGCGAAGCGAGCGCAGGCACCGGGTAGAGTGCAGTGGCCTGGTGGCCGCGTACCTGCAGTGGCACCTTGAGCACTCGATCCGGTCGTTGCGTCACGTGGAGCGCGCTTGAGCAAGCCCCCCCGCCCGTCCACCCTGGCCGGCCACGCCCGCGCCGAGATACGTCCGCCGTACCCGCACCCGGCGGGAGCCCGGCCGCCGGGCATCCCCCGGGATCTGGTGCCCCGGCACGTCGCGCTGGTCATGGACGGCGATGGCCGGTGGGCGAAGGAGCGCGGCCTGCCCCGCACCGAAGGGCACAAGCAGGGCGAGAACTCGCTGATGGACGTCCTTATGGGCGCGATTGAGCTGGGCATCGAGTACATCTCGGCGTACGCGTTCTCCACTGAGAACTGGAAGCGGCACCCCGAGGAAGTCAAGTTCCTCATGGGCTTCAACCGAGACGTCATCCACCGCCGCCGTGAGGAACTGGCCGCGTGCGGCGTCCGCATCCGGTGGGCGGGGCGGCGGCCCCGGTTGTGGCGCAGCGTCATCGAGGAGCTTGAGGACGCCGAGCAGCTGTCGGCGGGCAATACCGTGCTGACCCTGCAATTCTGCTGCAATTACGGCGGGCGGGCGGAGATCGTCGACGCGGCCGCGGCGATCGCCGCAGAGGTGGCGGCGGGAAAGATCAAGCCCGATCGTATCGACGAAAAGCTATTCGCTCGATACCTTGACGAGCCGGATATCCCGGACGTCGACCTATGGGTCCGGTCGTCCGGTGAGCAGCGTCTGTCTAATTTCCTGCTATGGCAGTCGGCTTACGCGGAGCTGGTATTCCTCGACACGCTCTGGCCCGATTTCGACCGGCGCCACCTGTGGCGTGCATGCGAGATCTACGCAGGCAGGGACCGCCGCTATGGCGGAGCGATTCCCAATTTTACGGCCGATTCCGGCACCAATAAAATTCCTTAAACGCCGGGGCCGAGTGTCGCCTACGGCAAATTCTCCGCTCGGGGGAGTAGCGTGGCCACCGCGTACTCACCGGTAATCTGAACGCCTGGGAAGCGGCAATAGCCAACCGGTCCATGCCCCGCTAATAGGGTAGAGCGCGCATAGGGAATCAGGCGACGCTAATGCTGCGCGCAGAGCGGGGGCCGAGGGCTAATGCGTACTGCCGGGAAGATCACGGCCATCATCGGGAGCGGGCTGCTGCTCGCCGGGGCGGGGACGGTGATGGACGCGTCGGTGGTGGAACCGCCCGCGGCGGTCGCCGCCTTGGACGGCCCGGCCAGGCCCGGCCCGGCCGCCTCCGCCGCCACGCGAACGGTGAGCTACGCCGGGTACGAGATCACCGTCCCGGCCGACTGGCCGGTGTACCGGCTAGACACCGACCCGGCGCGATGCGTCCGGTACGACATCCACGCGGTGTACCTGGGGACGCCGGGACCCGACCAGCAGTGCCCGGCGGGCCTCATCGGCCGGACCGAGACCGTGAGCATCATCCCGGCCCCGGCCGGCGCCCCGGGGGTAACGCGCGGTGACGCCGCCGCGCACGAGATCACGGCGGCAGGCGCAGTGGGCGGCACAGGGGGCGCGTCCGTGCTGGCCACCTACGGCGCTGACCCCGCGCTGATCCGCCTGGTGCTCGGCACGCTGCGCCCGGCGCCCGCCGGTTCGGCGCCCACGGGAACGCAGGCGATGGGGGCGCGCGAGCTCGGGCGGCGGGCGGCCGCCGGCCAGGTACCCGGGGCGCGGGACAGCGCGCCCCGGCCAGTGAAAGGCCGGCCAGCGACCGAGAAGCCGGCGACCGTCCAGCCGGCGAGCATCCAGTGGCACGGCCTCCCGTCGTCGTGGCCGACCGCGATCGTGGAGACGGCACCGGTCCCTCCGGTCGGGCGCCCGCTGCCCGGCTTCGACGCGTGCACCGCGCCGTCCCTGCCGGCGATGAAGGCGTGGCGGCGGGACTACGCCGTGGCCGGCATATACATCGGCGGGGTCAACGTCGCCTGCGACCTCGGCAACCTGTCGCCCGCCTGGATCAGGTCCGCGGCCGCGATGGGCTGGTCAATGCTGCCGACCTACGTCGGGCCGCAAGCGCCCTGCACCGGTTACGGCAACCTGATCATGCCGACCCGGGCCGCCGCGGAAGGCGGCGCGGTCGCCGATGACGCCGTGCGCGACGCCATCACGCTCGGCCTGCCCACGGGGTCACCCATCTACTACGACATGGAGGGGTACGCCGGCGGCCGTGGCTGCACCGCGGCCGTGCTCGCCTTCCTCGGCGCCTGGACCAGGCAGCTCACCATCCGCGGCTACGTCTCCGGCGTCTACTCCAGCCGCGACTCCGGCATCGCCGACATGCAGGCGGCGGCGGTCGCCAGGCGGGCCGGGTTCACCCCGCCGCAGGCGGTGTGGACCGCGCTGTGGGACGGTCACGCCACCCTCGGGACCGGAAGCCCGCCGTGGCCGCTGACCGAGCGGAACAAGCAGTACATCGGCCCGCGCGACATGACCATCGGCGGGTTCACCCTCAACATCGACACCGACCTCGTCGGCGGCCCGGTGTTCTCCGGGGGATAATAAGGGAGAAGGGAGCCGGGGCACCTGCTCTTATCAGTTCGCGTTCGGTAGCCGGGGCTCATAAGCTGGGGGATCGTAACCGGAAACGGCCCCGCGCGCTCCAGCCCGGGACCGCGTTCCACACGGAGACCGCGCCCCTGTCGCCGCAGCGAAGTGCCGGCGACCGAACCGCAGCGCGCCCGCCGACACCCAGCCGGATGGAGAGCCCGATGGCCATACGCAGTGACCGCCTTGACGCGATCGTCAACCTGAGCAAGCGACGGGGCTTCGTCTACCCCTCTAGTGAGATCTACGGCGGCCTGCGCGCGGCGTGGGACTACGGTCCGCTCGGCGTCGAGCTGAAGAACAACATCAAGCGCCAGTGGTGGCGGTTCATGGTGCAGGAGCGAGACGACATCGTCGGCCTGGACTCCTCGGTCATCTTGGCCCCGGAGGTGTGGCAGGCCAGCGGCCACGTCAGCAACTTCACCGACCCGCTGACCGAGTGCCAGTCCTGCCACAAGCGGTTCCG
>JAICYD010000063.1 GCA_025934375.1 Streptosporangiaceae bacterium
CGAGCGTGACCGGCGCGCCGAGCGGGACCAAGGCTCGGCGCGGGACATCCCCGGCAGCTCCGAGCTCTGGCTGTACCTGCGGGGCAGCGGGGAGCAGCGCGAGCTGGTGTGCAAGGTGTTCGACGCCTATCCAGGCTGGGTCCGCGGCGGGGCGCCGGGCCCGGGCGGGCAGCGGGCACCCGCGGACTCGATGAGCGGCCGGGGGCTTGAGGTCGTGCACGAGATGTCCCACGGGCGCTGGGGGTACCACCTCACCCGGGCGCGCCTGGGCGGCTGGAGCCTGCGCGGGAAGGCCGTGTGGTTCGCGACGCCCGCTCCGCGGGCGCTGGCGGAGTCCACGGCGCCCTCCGCGTCGCCGCTCCTCGTCGTCCAGGGCGGGCCGGGCGGGCAGAGCCCGGGCGGGCCGCCGATCCCCGCCACTGTCGCGATGACCCGGCTGGAGGCGGAGCTGTCGGCCCGCGGCTTCGGCGAGACGATGGTGCGCGCCGACGAGCCTGCCAAGGACACCGCGGTACTCGCCGTCTGCGGTGAGCTCACGGTCTGGTGCCGGGCGGGCCTGGCGTGGGTGCGCGCGCCCGGCCTGGACGGCCAGGCGTGGGGGTACGCGGACCTCGTCGAGGTCGCCGAGCAGGCCGTGGAGGCCCACGAGATGTTCTGCGTGGAGCCTGACCGGGCTAGCGGCCAGCCTGCCGCCGCCCGTGCCTTAGGCGGCGCCACGCGGCGCCGCTCAGCCGAGCGTGTCCGCGAGCGCCTGGTACGTCCGCAGGACCATGTCCCAGAAGCGGTTGACGTCGATGTCAGTCGCCACGGACGCGTTGGGCAGCGTGGCGGGGTTGAACTCGGTAACGGTCATTCCTGAGGTGAGGCGCCCGGTGGTCTCGACCGCCACCGAGGCGGCCGTGTACCCGAACACCTCGGGGACCGCCACCGACACCACCGCGCACACGTCGTGCACCGCGGGGTCGGGCAGGTCGTGATACTCGGCCAGCGACGGCAGCAGCAGCGTCGCGCCGAGCCGTCCGAGCGTCCCCATCCGCTCGCGGATGGGCGGCGTGGCCAGCGCCCGCAAGGTCACGTCGAGGCCGATCATGCGCACCGTCCACCCGGCGTCGAAGACGATCGCCGCCGCCTCCGGGTCCGCCCAGATGTTGTACTCGGCAGCGGGCGTCATGTTGCCGCGCCCCGCCGAGCCGCCCATGATCACGAAGTCGCGGGCCCACTCGGTCAGGCGGGGCTCCCTGCGCACGGCCATCGCGATGTTGGTCAGCGGCCCGGTCGCGACCAGCGTGATCTCACCCGGGGCGGCGCCCAGGGTGCGGATGAGGAAGTCAACCGCGTGCTCGCCTTCGGGGCCGCGCGCCGAGTCGGGCAGCACCGCGCCACCCAGTCCCGTCTCGCCATGCACGCTGGAGGCGTCCAGGGCGGGCCGTAGCAGGGGGGTGGCGCAGCCAGCCGCCACCGGGACGGTCGTGGCGCCCACGAAGTCCGCGACGGACAGCGCGTTCCGCGTGGTCCGGGCCAGCCCCACGTTCCCGGCCACGGTCGTTATCCCGGCTAGCTCGACCCCGGGGTGCCCGTGGGCGAACGCGATGGCCAGCGCGTCATCAATACCCGGATCACAGTCCAAGACGATTGTGGTGGTCATGCCCAGAAGCTATCGGTAGCCGCGGAGGGGTTCCCGTGGTTTCGGGGGGACCCTCCCGGCGAGCCGGATTATTCGGACGGGACCCCGTGGAGGTTGGGGTCTGGGGGGCTGGTGCGCGCCCCCCAGAGGGTAGGGTCTTCTGCGAGGAGGTACTAAGCCATGCACCAGCCGTCCATTCCGCAGATCGAGTCGTCGGACCCGGAGATCGCGGGGCTCATCCACGACGAGGCTCGTCGGCAGGCCGAGAAGATCCGGCTCATCCCGTCGGAGAACTACGTCTCGCTCGCTGTCCTCGAGGCGTGCGGCACGGTGCTCAACAACAAGTACTCCGAGGGGTACCCCGGCAAGCGGTACTACGAGGGCCAGCAGATCATCGACCCGATCGAGACGATCGCGGTCGAGCGCGCCCGGGCGCTGTTCGGCGTGGACCACGCGAACGTCCAGCCCTACTCCGGCTCCCCGGCCAACCTCGCCGTGTACCTGGCCTTCGCGCAGCCCGGCGACACCATCATGGGCATGTCGCTGCCGATGGGCGGGCACCTGACGCACGGCGCGGGCGTCTCGATAACCGGCAAGTGGTTCCGGGCCGTGCACTATGGCGTGCGCCAGGACACCGGGCGGGTGGACTTGGACGAGGTGCGGGACGTCGCCCTGCGCGAGCGGCCCAAGATCCTCATCTGCGGCGGCACCGCGATCCCGCGCACGATTGACTTCCCGGCCTTCGCCGCCATCGCCGCCGAGGCCGGCGCGGTCTGCGTCGCCGACATCGCGCACATCGCGGGCCTGATCGCCGGCGGGGCGCACCCGTCCCCCGCGGGGCACGTCCCGGTGATCTCGACGACCACGCACAAGACGCTGCGCGGCCCGCGCGGCGCGATGCTGATGACGGACGCCGCCCACGCCACGGCGATCGACAAGGCGGTGTTCCCTGGCCTGCAGGGCGGCCCGCACAACCACACGACGGCGGGCATCGCGGTGGCGCTGCGCGAGGCCTCGGCCCCGTCCTTCCGTGACTACGCCGCCGCCATCGTGGCCAACGCCAAGGCACTGGCCACCGCACTGCAGGCGCGCGGGTACGACCTGGTCTCCGGCGGCACGGACAACCACCTGCTGCTGGTGGACCTGACCTCCAAGGGCATCGGGGGCAAGCCGGCCGCCAAGGCCCTGGACCGCGCGGGCATCGAGCTGAACTTCAACACCGTCCCCTTCGACCCGCGCCGCCCGTTCGACCCGTCTGGCATCCGGCTCGGCACCCCCGCGATCACCACGCGCGGCCTGGACGAGTCGCACATGCCGGCGCTGGCGGGCTGGATCGACGAGGCGATCACGGCGGCGATCAAGGACGACGAGGCGACCTTGGACCGCGTCGCCGCCGAAGTCCGCGGCCTGCTCGCCGCCTTCCCCATGCCGGGCTGGTCCGCCCAGCCGTAAAGGGCTAACCCGAGCGGCTCCCCGGCTCCCCGGCTGGCCGGGGGGCCGCTCGCGTTCTTCCCGCCCGTTCGGTCCTGGGGTGGTTGCCGCATCGCCCCGGGCTGGGGGCGATGCCGCGGCCAGGCTCCGTGTGGCCGCTATATAGACTTATCCGAAACTAGGACATATGTGCAGTGTGCCCGCTAGTATTTGACTACCTGTTCGGATGAACCTATATTCGATCGGTAGCCCGCTGAGCTGGGCTTTAGAACATGTAAGGACGCCTGTCTTCCCCCAGGTGTTGGGCGGAAGTCGGGGCAGCGCATGAGCAGGGTGTACCGGGAGCCGGTAGAGGTCCAGGCGCGCGAGGATGGCCGGCCGACCCGGTTCGTGTGGCGGGGGAGGCTCTACACGGTGCGCTCGATCTTGGAGCACTGGGCGGTCAACCGCGAGTGGTGGCGGGAGGCCGACCCGGCCGACCCGGCCCCCGGAGGGTCGTCCCCCGGGGAGATAGCCGGACAGCCGGAGCTTGAGTACTGGCGCGTTGAGGCGTCAGCCGGGCGGGGCTTCCCCGCGGGCACCTACGAGCTGTGCCGCGACGTGGCCGCCGATGCCTGGGCCCTGCGGCGGGTGGTCGATTGAGCGAAAGTCGCCGGCGGGGCACGGCATTGGAGTTCACGCACCTGCACGTGGCGTCGTCATACTCGCTGCGCTTCGGCACGGCGACCCCGGCGGCGCTGGTCGCCCGGGCGGCGGAGCTTGGCATGCCCGCGCTCGCGCTGACCGACCGCGACGGCCTGTATGGCGCGTTCAAGCACGTCCAGGCGTGCACCGAAGCCGGGATCAAGCCCGTCCTCGGCGCTGACCTGGCCCTTCGCCTCCCGCAAGCCCGTGCGCGGGTTACCCTGCTCGCCGAGGGACGGCAGGGCTGGGCCTCGCTATGCCGCCTGGTCACCGCCGCCCACGCCACCGCCGACGCCGACGCTTCCCCGGTGGTCACGGCCGAGCAGATCGCCCAGCACTCCGCCGGCCTCATCGTGTTGCTCGGCCCGGCCAGCGATGTTGGCCAGGCCGTCGCGGCCCGCCGCTCAGACCTCGCGCGGCGTGCCCTGGACCGCTGGCTCGGGCTCGGGTGCGAGGCCGTTGTCGAGATCGTTGATCACCTCGACGCACCCGGCAGCACGCACCGGGCGGCCCGCATGGCCGAGCTGGCCGCGCAGCGGGGCACCGGTGCCGTCCTGGCCAACGCGGTCAGGTACCTGGAGCCGGCTGACAGCAGGGTCGCCCAGGTCCTGGACGCGGCGCGGCACCTGGTGCCCCTCGGCTCGCCCGCGGTCACCGCCCGGGAGCCAGCCGACGCCCAAGCCCGCGCCCAAGCCCGCAATAGCCGCGCTTTCCTGGCCGACGCGCCCACGATGGCCGCCATCGCCACGCGCATCGCCAGCGCCCTTGGAGGCACCGCCCTTGGAGGCACCGCCCGGGCGCTGCTGCGGCAGACCGCCGAGCTGGCTGGCCGCCTGTGCCTTGACCCCGTCCGTGACCTGGGCATCGGCAGGCCTCATATGCCCGAGGCAACCGGGGGCCAGCGGGCCGTATCCCTCCAGGCTGTATCTCCCCAGGCTGTATCTCCCCAGGCGATGGCCCAGGAGGCCACGCGGGAACTCCGGATCCGCTGCGAGTCCGCCCTGCCCCCGCGCCGGCCGGGCATGTCCGGGCGGCGCGCCGCCCGGACCGCCAGGGATCGCATGGAGCACGAGCTGGCGATCA
This sequence comes from Streptosporangiaceae bacterium, assembly GCA_025934375.1. Classification (GTDB taxonomy): domain Bacteria; phylum Actinomycetota; class Actinomycetes; order Streptosporangiales; family Streptosporangiaceae; genus Trebonia. Next base: position 4,823 of record JAICYD010000063.1, read on the forward strand.
TCACCGCGACCGGGACCGCCCCTTACTTCCTCACGGTCGCCGACATCGCCGACCGGATCCGGGCCAGCGGCATCCGGTGCGCGATCCGCGGCTCCGGCGCCGGCAGCTACGTCAACCACCTGCTCGGCATCTCCGCCATCAACCCGGTGGAGCACGGCCTGCTCATGGAGCGCTTCTTGTCGCCGATAAGGACGACCCTCCCCGACATCGACCTTGACGTTGAGTCGGCGCGGCGGCTGGAGGCGTACCAGGTCATCTTCGACGCCTACGGAGAGGAGCGGACCGCATGCGTGTCCATGATGGAGACCTACCGGGCACGCAGCGCGATCCGGGACGTGGCCGCCGCGATGTCCCTGCCACCGGATGAGATCGGCCGGATCGCCAAGGCGTTCCCGCACATCCGCGCCCGGCACATCACCAGCGCGCTGCGCGAGCTTCCGGAGCTGAAGGCCAGCAACCTGGCCACGCCGCAGCTGGCCATGGTGTTCAGCATCGCCGAGAAGCTCGATGGCCTGCCCCGCCACGTCGCCATGCACCCGTGCGGGATCTTGCTGTCCGACGCGACGCTCCGGGACCGCACCGCGATGCAGCGCAGCGCCGAGGGCTTCGCGCTCAGCCACCTCGACAAGGACGACGCCGAGATCGCCGGGGTGATCAAGCTCGACGTGCTCGGCGTGCGGATGCAGTCCGCGATGGCGTACACGATCACCGAGATCGCCCGCACCGAGGGCGACGAGAGCGCGCCCGACCTGGACGCCATCCCCCGCGACGACACTCCCACCTACGCGATGATCGCGCAGGCCAAGACCCTCGGCTGCTTCCAGATCGAATCGCCCGGTCAGCGCGAGCTGGTCCGCAAGCTGGCCCCGGCATCCGTCGATGACCTGATCGTGGACATCTCGCTGTTCCGGCCCGGCCCGGTGAGCTCGGACATGATCAGCCCGTTCCTGCGCACCCGGCACGGCCTGCAGGCGCCGTCCTTCCCGCACGAGCGCCTGCGCGCCGCGCTGGCCGAGACCGGGGGAGTGGTGGTCTACCACGAGCAGGTGCTGCGCATCCTCGATGAGATGACCGGCTGCGGCCTGGACGAGGCCGACCTGGTCCGCCGTCACCTGTCCACCGAGCACGGCCCGCGGCGCACCGAGCCGTGGTTTCGCGCGGCGGCCCGCCGCCGTGGGTACGACCGGCGGGTCATCGACCAGGTGTGGGAGGTGCTGGCCGCGTTCGGCGGGTTCGGCTTCTGCAAGGCGCACGCCGCCGCGTTCGCGATCCCCGTCTACCAGTCCGCCTGGCTCAAGCGCCACCATCCGGCCGCCTTCTACGCCGGCGTCCTCACCCACGACCCCGGCATGTACCCCAAGCGCGTGATCGTCGCCGACGCCCGGCTTTCCGGCATCCCCGTCTTGCCCCTGGACGTGAATACCTCCGGAGACGGGTGGAAAGTCCAAGCGGATCTCCCCCCAACGTTCCCGGCTGACTACTCGTGCGCACCCCTCCTCCCGGACTCGCGCCCGGCCCGCCCGGCCGCTTCCCCCTCATCGCCACCTGCCGGCGCCCCTTCGGCGGCCGCCGTCCCTCAGCTGGGCGTCCGGGTCTCGCTGCGCGAGGTGAAGGGGATCAGCGACGCCGAGGTCGAGCGCATAGTCGCGGGCCAGCCGTACGCGTCGCTGCGGGACTTCTGGGACCGGGCCCGCGTCTCCCGCCCCATCGCCGAGCGCCTCGTCCTCACCGGCGCCTTCGACTCCCTCTACCCGGCCCCCGATCCAGCCCCCAGCTCCGCTCCACGGCCGCCCGCCGACCCCCAGCCGGCCCTTGAGTTCCCCCCCGAACCAGCCCCTGGTGCCGTCTCCCAGCCGCCCGCTGACGCTGCCTCCGGGTTCGGGTTCCTGTCCGCGCCAGTCCCCGGCCCGGCGCCTCCGCCCGCACCCGCGTCCCCTTCCCCCCTTCCGACGCGGCGAGACCTGCTCGCGCGGGTTGGGGTGCTCGACCGGGCGGCGTCGCGGGCGAGCGGCCGGGCCCGCGCGGGCAGTGCTAGCTCAAGCGGTGCCGGCGGGGAGGCTCTCCAGCTTTTCGACGGGGCGGTCACCGACGATTGGCTGGCCGGGCTCGTTCCGGCTGGCCAGCTGCGCGACCTGGACCCGGCCGAACGCGTCGCGGCCGAGCTGGACATCCTCGGCTTCGACGTCAGCCGGCACGTCCTGGAGTTCTACGGCACCCTGCTGGCCGAGCTCGGCGTGGTCCGGTCCACCGGCCTGGCCCGCTGCCGGCCGGGGGAGACAGTCCTGGTCGCCGGGGTAAAGGTGGCGACGCAGACCCCGGCCGTGCGCTCCGGGCAGCGAATCATCTTCGCGACCTTGGACGACGCGGTCGGCCTGGTGGACCTGGCGTTCTTCGAGTCGGTCCAGGAGCGCTGCGCGGCCCGGCTGTTCGGCTCCTGGCTGCTGCTGGTTCGCGGCAAGGTCCGCCGCTCCGGCGCGGGAACCGGCGGCGGGCCCGGGAGCGCGCTCGTCCGCCCGGATGCCGCGCCCGTCGCCGTCACCGTGAACGGGGCCGAATGCTGGGACATCCCCGCACTGGATGAGATCCGCGTGAGCCAGGGGATGCCAGCGGTGCGGGCCGCGATGGCCGCCGGGGACACTGGCGTGGCCCCCGGCGTGACAAGCGGCCAGGGCAGTCCGGGTCCCCCCGCCCAGCCGATGGTCTACGGCACCGGCTTCGCGCTGTCCCCGTGGGCCGAGACCGGCGGACCGGGCGCCGCGCTCAAGCACGCTCCGCGAAACTTCTGGCATGCCAGTCCCGGCAGTTCCGGTCAAACCGGCAGCGCCGATGACTGAAGCCGCCCGTGGGGGGCAGCATTGACCAGCGGTGAGTCCAGCAACACTAGTAAATTGTTAAGGCGCGCTTAGCCGATGAGAGACGTGGCCTATGTGCTGTATACGTAGATACTTGACTACCGTACGTCACCACATGAGGAATCCCAATGTCACCTGCCTGGACCTGGCGGCCGGCCGCGCGCTGGAGGATCGTGCTGTGGACCAAGCTGCGCACCACGATGGGCGTGCGCTTCACCCGGTTCGCCCGGGCCGCGCTCACCGCGCTGGCTGCTAGCGAAGGCACCCTGGCAATATGCGACGGCGTCTTCCACCTGACGGCCGGGCGGGCCGCGGTGCTCAGCTGGTTCGTCGGCGCGGTGGTCAGCTACCTGATGAGCCGGTGGGCCTGGGAGCGCAAGGGCAAGCCGGACTTCCTGCGCGAGACCGTGCCGTTCTGGGTGATCTCCGCGCTGGTGGTGGTAATCCTCACGCTGTGCACCAAGCTCGGCTACCACGTGGCCGCGTCGCTGCATCTGCGCGGGGCCGAGCACGTGGTCTTCGTCGGCTTCTTCTTCCTGGTCGCCAACTTCATCACGTTCCTGACCCGCTTCGTGATCTTCCACTACGTGGTGTTCGCCGAGCCGCGCACCGCCGCCCAGGCCGCCGCGGCGGACCCGGACGTTGTCCCGCCCCGGCCGCACGCCGGAGCGGGCAGCCGGGGGCACCGCGCCGGCCGCCCGCAGTAGCGCTGGATTGAGCGCGGCTTGGTTTGTAGCCGCGCGGGAAGAGGGGCGGCGGGGCGCCGCGACCGATGGACTGAGCTGGAGCGACCGAGGGACGAGGGAGCGAAAGCGAGGGCTGTGCTTGTCCAGGGGGACACCCCCTGGAACCCTCGGGTCGCGCTAAGCGCCCCGCCGCGCCCCGCTCGCGCCACCAGGTGCCGACGACCACTCGCATGAAGCGCAGGCCGTAGATGAAGTTGTGGCCCTTCTTGCTCGCACCGACCTGGCGCTTGTGGATGGTCGCGGGGAGCTCCAGTACCCGGTAGCCGTGCGTGATGATCCCGATGAGCAGCTCCGATGCCTGGTACTGCGGCTGCTCGAGCAGGACCGCTCTGGTGACATCCGCGCGCATGGCCCGCAACCCGAACGTCGTGTCGCTGATCCGCTGGCCGGTCAGCGTGCTCACCAGCAGCGCGAAGAACCGGACGCCGGCCTTGCGGACCGGGTCCTTCGTCTCCTCGCTGCCCATCCGCCGGGAGCCGGTCACGAAATCGGCCCTCCCGGCGACCACCGGCGCGAGGAGCGGCTCGATCTCCGCCGGGTTGTACTGGCCGTCGGCGTCGGTGCTAACGATGTACTCGGCGCCGCCCTCGCGGGCGATCCGGTAAGCCAGGCGCAGCGCCGCCCCCTGGCCGCGGTTGACCGGCACGTCGCAGACGATGGCGTCCGCGCCGTCGGCCTCCTTGGCGGTGGAGTCGGCGCAGCCGTCCGCCACCACGATGACCTCGGCGGGCATCCCGCACACGACGCGAGGAAGCGCCTCGATGACCGGCCCTATGGCGCCTTCCTCGTTGTAGGCGGCGATCACCAGGGCGACCGGCGGCAGCTCGGCGGCCCGCTTCCCGTAGCTGGCCCGCATGACCTGCAGCGCGTCATCGTCGATCCGCACATCAGCCGGGCTGGCGTAGGGTCGGGGGGATTTACCGTCCGACCTCCTGGAAGATGGCTCCATCAAACGGTCACGCCCTTCGGGTCGAATTCCGGCCATACGGTCGCCAGGCCCGTGTCCAGGTCCATCGTGGGCTGGTAGCCGAGGGCGCGAGCGGCGCTGATGTCCACCACGACGGCGGGCATCTCGCCGGGGCCGACGGGCACGTTCTCGACGGGGATGGGCCGCCCGGTCACCCGCCGGGCGGCGGCGACCATGTCGTTGACGGTGACGGACTTGCCGCCCGCCAGGATCAGCGGGCCAGTGTGCCCGCTGCGCCAGGCCACGAAGATGCCCGCCACGATGTCATCGACGTGCACGACGTCGCGGAGCATGGTCCCGTCGCCGCGCACCTGGACGCCCTCGCCGTCGCGGGCCGCGCGCATGAGGCGAGGGATGAAACTGTCCTTCTCCGCCATCCCCGGGCCGTACACGTTGGAGAAGCGCAAGCTGGCGCCGGTGATCCCGTAGCAGTTGGCGTAGGCGCTGACCAGCATCTCGCCCGCGGCCTTGGTGGCACCGTACGGGGTCAGCGGGCGCGGCACGGTGCGCTCGCTGATGGTGGCCTGGCCGACGTTGCCGGTGACCGCGTTGGTGGAGGCGAGCAGGAACGACCCGACGCCGTTCTCACGGGCAAGCTCCAGCAGGCGGGCCGTGACGTCCACGTTCACCATGTGCACGTGGACGGGGTCGTCGATTGAGCGCAGTACCGAGGTCACGGCCGCGAGGTGGATGATCGCGGCGGTGTCGTCGGTCACCGCCCGCGCGGCGACCTCAGGGTCGCACAGGTCACCGGTGACGTTCCGCACGGGGTTCTCCCGCGAGGCCCGCAGGTCGGCGACGGTGACCTCGTGACCGGCCGCGAGCAAGGCGCGGACTACCCTGCGGCCGATGAAGCCCGACCCTCCTGTGACCAGGACGCGGCCGGGTGGCTGGTATCCGAGTGGCATGCGTGCTCCATTCGATGACGCGGCTTCGCTGTGTCCGAAGACGGCTTCGCTGTGTCCGAAGACGGCTTCGCAGGGGCGCGCGCGTAGGGCCATCGGGTGCCATCAGCCGGCGCTCGCCCGTCATTGGCCTACGGCGCCGTCTGGCAGGCTCACGCACCAGACTTCCTGTTCGCAGCTTGCTCGCCGCCCAGCAAGTCTACTGGTCATCCGTTGCGCGCGCGTGAGGAACCCGCAGTTGGCGCGTTGCTTTCGGAAGCTGTGTTTGACCAGCTCGCTGTTAAATATCGCAAATTAGGGCGAATAGTTAATGCAACCTTGACGTTAAACACAGCTGAACAAGGTCGTGGACATGGCGAGCCCGTAGTGGTTGGCTCTGTGCCGTGAGCGATGACCCGCATGAGGCCGAGTCGTACCGCGTCCTGCGGTCCCGGATCGACCTGAGCGGGCTGCCGCCGCTGACCCGCGCGGTGACCGAGAGCGTGCTGTGCGCGAGCGCCGACTTCGACTACGTCACCGACCTCGTCTGCGACGAGGCGGCACTGCAGGACGGGGTGCGCGCCCTGGCGGCGCGGTCAGCCGTGGTGGCCGACGCCGCGCCAGTCGCGGTCAGCATGGCCGGGTACCCGGTGACCTGCAAGGCGGCCGAGCCGCTGGCCGCGCGGCTAGCCAGGACCGCCGGGATAACCCTCCCGGCCGCCGGGATACGGCTTGGCTTCGGGGAGTGCGGCCCGGGCGCGATCTGGGTCGTGGGCAGCGCCCCGGACGCGCTCATCGAGATCCTCCGCCGGGTCGTCGAGCCATCGCTGGTCATTGGTTTCCCCGTTGGCTTCGCGGGCGCGGCTGCGGCCAAGGACGAGTTGCGGGCCAGCGGCCTCCCGGCGCTGACCAACGTGTCGGAGAAGGGCGGTCCCGCCGTCGCCGCCGCGGCCTTCACCGCGTTGCTCCGGGTGGCCTCCGGCGAGCCCCTCCCGTAACCGAGCGTCCGGCCTCCCCGCGAGCGGGAGCACCACCTTCGGATACCTTTGCGCGACGGGAGACATCGCAAGACGGAAGAGGCGGCGGTGGCGGACCAGCGTAACCAGCCAGACCACCCGGGCCAGCCGGGCGAGCGGGAGCAGGCGTACCTGCTCGGCTTGCGCCTCGGCGGCAAGAAGGTGGTCGTGGTTGGCGGCGGGGCGGTCGCCACCCGGCGGGTTCCCGCGCTGCTGGCCGCCGGGGCCGACATCACGCTGGTATCGCCGGGGATAACTCCCGGCCTGGAGGATCTCGCGACCAGCGGACGGATCACCTGGCTGGCCCGGGCCTACCAGCCGGGTGACTGTGCCGGCGCGTGGCTCGCCTGCGCCTGCGCCAGCGGGCGCGAGGTCAACGAGCAGGTCGCGCTGGAGGCCGACGCGCAGCGCGTCTGGTGCGTGCGCGCCGACGATGCCGGAGCCTCATCCGCCTGGACCCCGGCGGCCGGGGGAGCCGCGGGCGTCCAGGTCGGCGTGCTCAGCGGGGACCCCAGGCGCAGTGCCGCCGTCAGGGACGCGATCACCAACGGCCTGAGCGCGGGGACGATCAGCGCGCGGCACTGGAGAAGGCGCCGGCCGGGGGTGGCGCTGATCGGCGGCGGTCCCGGCGACCCGGGGCTAATCACCGTGCGCGGCCGGCAACTGCTAGCGGAGGCCGACGTGGTCGTCGCCGACCATCTCGCCCCGCGCGAGCTGCTCGCCGAGTTGCCGCCGGATGTCCTGGTCATTGACGCCGCGAAGATCCCCTACGGGCGATCCATGACCCAACGGGAGATCAACGACCTGCTCATCTCCCATGCCGCCAGCGGCCGGTTCGTGGTCCGGCTAAAGGGCGGGGACCCATTCGTTTTCGGCCGGGGCGGGGAGGAAATGCTCGCTTGCCTGCGGGCTGGCATCCCTGTAACAGTTGTGCCTGGCGTGACAAGCGCGGTTGGCGTGCCCGCCGCCGCGGGAGTTCCGGTCACGCATCGTGGGATCGTCCAGGATTTTCATGTCATATCTGTACACGTGCCACCCGGCGACGAGCGATCTAGTGTTGACTGGGAATCGCTTGCGCGCGGTACCGGCACCCTCATCCTGCTAATGGCCGTGAATCGCCTGGGCGCGGTGGCGGAAGCGCTTATCCGGTTCGGGCGGGCGGCGACCACTCCCGTAACGGTGATCGCGGACGGTACCATGCCCACGCAGCGAACTATGTACGCAACGCTGGAGAATATGGAGAGGCGAGTCGCGGACGCTGGCCTCCGGCCCCCGGCCGTCGTGGTTATCGGTGAAGTGGTGACCATCGCGGCGGAGCTTGCCGGGCTCGCGCGCGACGTGGCTACCACGCCTCCGCTGGTGCCACCTGCGGGCGGAGGATAGGAAGACGAGTCAACTCAGGCGGGAATGATGGAAGGAAGGGGCGTGACGGCGCATCCGTCGTCGTCACCCAAGGCGGAGCGCGCTGGCGCGCAGTCCCCCGCCGGGGATGCGCCGCACGCTGGTGGAATACTGCCCGTCGTGATCCCGCCGCCTACGGGACAGGCGGAAGCAGATCCCGAGGGGAGATCAGCGGCCGAAGGGGAGCACGACCCCCAGGACGAGCCGCAGCCCGGCGCGAGCGCGCCCGGGGACGGTCCCCGGCTGGCGGGTGAGCAGCCCGCCGGGGCCGGGAATGACCAGGACGTGGGCGAATCGCCGGCCAGCACTGTGTCGGCCAGCACTGTGTCGGCCAGCACTGTGTCGGCCAGCACTGTGCCACCTGAAACAGTGCCACCAGGAGAAGCGCCACCCAGCAGGATGCCCCGCGCCCGGGTAGACGCGCGGCTGCTTGAGGCCGCCCTGCTCAACCTGCGCAAGCGGGTCGCGGCGATTCCCCTGGTCTTCGACATCCCCGGCGCCGATGACGTCTCCGCCGAGCGAGCCAAGCTCTTGTCCCAGATCGACGACTACCTGCTGCCCCGGGTGCGCCAGTCGGCCGCCCCGATCCTCGTCGCCCTCGTCGGCTCCACCGGGGCGGGCAAGTCCACGCTGGTGAACAGCATCGTCGGCACCCAGGTGAGCCTGACCGGGGTGCGGCGGCCGACGACCAACTCGCCCGTGCTCGCCTGCCACCCCGATGACATGCACTGGTTCGCCGAGAACATCTTCCTGCCCACGCTGCCGCGGGTCCGCCAGGAGGGCCTGGCCCGGCCGGGCCGCGATGGCCTGCTCGTGCTGGCGGCCTGCGAGAGCATGACCAAGGGCTTCGCGCTGCTCGACACGCCCGACATCGACTCGGTGGCGGCCTCGCACCGCGAGTTCGCCTACCAGTTCCTGGACGCGGCCGACCTGTGGCTGTTCATGACCAGCTCCAGCCGGTACGCGGACGCCCCCGTCTGGGAGATCCTCCAGCACGCGCGCGAGCGCGGAGCCGCCCTCGGCGTCGTGCTGTCCAGGGTGCCGCGCAGCCACCGCACCGAGCTCGTCAGCCACTTCCACGCGATGCTGGACGCGAACGGGATCACGGCCAACAACCGGTTCGTCATCCCGGAGACCGGCGTGGTGGACAGCATGCTGCCGCAGGAGGTCTTCCAGCCGGTCAAGGAATGGCTCACCGAGACCGCGCAGAAGGCCGACCGCCGGGTCGCGGTGCTCAGCCAGACGATGGCCGGCGTCCTGGACACCTTCAAGATCCGGGTGCCGAGGCTGGCGGCGCATGTCGACGCGCAGGTTACGCTGCGCTTGCGGCTGCGCCGCATCGCCGACGGCGAGTATACCGACGCGGTGGCGTCGTTCGATCAGCGCACCCGGCAGGCCTCCCTGCTGCGCGGAGAGGTCCTGGCCCGCTGGCAGGACTACGCCGACAGCGGCGACCTCGGGGCCGCGCTGCGCTCCCGGGGCCGGGTGCGCAAGGGCAAGCGCGCCCGCAAGGGCATCGGCAATGCCCGGCCCAGCGCGCTGGACGCGGCGCTGCGCTCCGCGCTGGAGTCGCTGGTGGTATCGGTCGCCGATCAAGCGGCCGAGCGGGTCTTCGCGGCCTGGCGGGCCGACATCGCCGGGGCCACGCTCCTGGCCGCCGTGGAGGCGGACCGGGTCCGGGATGAGAGGACCGAGCGGGAGTTCACCGCCGCCTTCGGCGCCGAAAGCGCCGCCTGGGCGGCGAGCTTCGCCGTCAGCAGCGGCGCGGCTGGCTCCCGGGCCGGCGACGAGCGCGCCGCCAGCCTCGACCGGTCATCGCCCGACCTTCCGGCGCGCGCGGCGCGCGCCATCGGCGCCTGGCAAGATCACCTGATACGGCTGCTGCAGTCGGAAAACCAGGCCAACCAGGCAGGCGGCCGCGGTGGCCATGACATCGAGCCGCTCGCCATGCTCGCCCTGATCGGCGTCCTGGGCGAAGGCGTGCCCGCGAAGGCCAGCGCTGGCGCCGCTCCCGCCGCTGGCGAGCAGGGAACCGAGCGGGGCGTGGCCACCGCTGGCGATGAGATCGTCACCATCCCGCTGGAGATGCTCGCCCAGTCCTTCGGCGCCTCCAAGGTGTCCAACCTGCTCGCCCGTGCCCGGGCCGACCTGCGCGACCGGGTCCAGTTGCTGCTGGATGAGGAGCTGCTGCGGTTCGTGGAGATCCTTGAGGAGGCCGGCCCGGTCGACCCGGTCGCCGCGGTCCGCTTGTACCAGGCCGAGTACTCGCTGGAGGCGGCCCGATGAGCGCGCTGCCCGCCGTCGTCCCGCCCCAGGCGGCGGAGAAGGACCTGGCCCGCCGGCTCGACGCCCTCGCCGAGCTTGTCAAGATCGGCAAGCCTCGCGCGGGCGGCGACGGGATCAGCCCGGCCCTGATCGACGACTCCGAGGCCCTGCTGCGGAGGGCCGGCGAACGACTGCGCCTGTCGGGGAGCCACACCGTCGTCGCGCTGGCTGGCGGCACCGGCAGTGGCAAGTCCACCCTGTTCAACACCCTGGCGGGGGCGACGTTCTCGCCGCCGGGCGTGACCCGGCCGACCACCAGGCACGTGCACGCCTGCGTGTGGGGGATGCAAGGAGCCGGGCCGCTGCTCGACTGGCTGGGCGTGCAGCGCCGCCACCGCTACGCACGGGCGAGTGCCCTGGACTCCGGGGAGTCCGCGCTGAACGGGCTGCTGCTGCTCGACCTTCCCGACCACGACTCGGTGGTCACCGCGTCGATGGCGGCGGTGGACCGGCTGACCAAGCTCGCGGACATGCTCATCTTCGTCCTCGACCCGCAAAAGTACGCCGACGCCTCCGTGCACCGCCGCTACCTCATCCCGCTCGCCGGGCACGCCAGCGTGATCACCGTGGTGCTCAACCAGATCGACCTGCTCCCGCCGGAGCAGGTCGATGACTGCGAGCAGGACCTGCGTCGCCTGCTGGACGCCGAGGGGCTGCACGACGCCCTCGTGCTGCCCATCTCCGCCCGCACCGGGGCCGGCCTCGACGCGCTGCGGGGGGTCCTCGCCAGCGCCGTCTCCGCGCAGCACGCGGCCAGCGAGCGGATCTCAGCCGACATCGACTCGCTCGCGGGCGGCTTCGCCATCCACGCCAAAGAGCGAGTAGCGCCCCAACGAGCCGGGCGAACTGCCCATGGCGACGCTAAGCCCGGTGAGGCCGGCGGCCCGGAGGAGGGCATGGCCGGCGCGGGCGACGACGCGACCGCGGCGCTAGCCGACGCAGGCGTCCCGCCCGTAGCGAGGGGCAGGGCGCCCTGGGAAGCCGCGTCCTGGGATGACCAGCAGCCGCTGTCCGCGCCCGTCGCGGTGACCCGGCCGCCATGGGAGGATGCCCGGCCCGAGGGATCCGCGCAAGAGGATGACCTCCCGGACCCGGCCTCGTTCATCCCCGACGAGCCCGCGGGCGCGCTGACCGAGGCGTTCGCCCAAGCGGCGGGCATCTTCGCGGTGGCGCAGACGATGGTCAGCGCCCGCGAGGCGCAGGCCGCCCGGTACACCGGGTGGCCGGTGGCCAGGCTGGCCCGCAGGCGGCGTGACCCGGTCCGCGAGCTGCGGGAGATCGCCGCGTCCGACGCCCACGACGGCCCCAGCGCCGGCACCGTCCCGCGGCAGGCCCCGCCGGCCTTCCTGGCGCCGGCGGCCTTCCGCAGCCCGGCGCCGCAGCAGTCCGAGGTTGACAACGCCATCACCCGGTTCGCCGACGCGGTTGGCGGGCAGTTCCCTGCACCGTGGTCGCGGTCACTGCGCGACGTCGCTCGCTCCGGCGCGGCGCAGGTGCCGGACGCGCTCACCGCGGCCGTGGACGCGGGGAGCGAGGGCAAGGGCAAGGGCCGGGTTCCCCGCTGGTGGCAGCTGATCGCGTTGTGGCAGTGGCTGCTGGTGGCGCTCGCCGTCGCGGGCATGTGCTGGTCCGCCGTGATCGCGGCCGGCCACGGGGCGTCCGGCCAGAACGCCCTGCTGTCCGATACCTCCCTGATCCCGTGGCTGCTCGTCACGGCCGCCGCCGTCTTGCTCCTGGGCTGGCTGACCGCGTCCGGCTGCCAGAACATGGCACTGGTCGCGGCCGAGCGGGAACAAGAGCGCGCCGAGACCGAGATGCACGCCCGCGTCAACGCCGTCGCCCGCGACCTGGTCCTCACCCCGGTCGGCCGCGAGATCGAGGTGTACGAGCACTTCCGCACCTCCCTGGAAGCCGCTGGGTTCCCTGGGGGGTACACACCAATCCCCCAGACCCCCTAACTGGTGCAGCCTCCGTCCGTACATCCGGCTCGCCGGGAGGGCACGCGGAAACCGCGCGGGCCCTCCGCGGCTTGCCGGATCGCTCGAAGCTGTGCTCGCAGGCTCGCTTCGCCTCGCGACGATCGAGGTAGGCGATTCCTCCCGTCCCGTTAGCCGTAGTGGCCAAAGGCGAACGGCCCCTGGGATCCAGGGGCCGTTCCCATAAGTTACCTTGGCCGCTACTTGAACAGGGTCGCCGACCCGTCGGAGTTGATGACCTCCATGGCGGAGAGCACCTGGGTGATGTTCTCGTAGTTATCCGGGGTGCGGTTCCAGACGATGCCCAGCGTGTTGATGTTCAGGTGCTGGAGCTTTTGCATTATCTTGGTCTCGTCGGTGACCGTACCTGCCTGCGTCATGGCCCAGTTGATCTCCAGGCCGGCGTCCCATCCTTCCTGGCTGTTGTCGATCTGGTCCTCTTTGCCGAGGCCGGCGCCCTTCATGCCGTCCATGTACTGCTGCAGGCCCGCGGCGGTGGCCTTGGCCTGGTCAGTGGTGCCCTGCTTGGCCTTGTCGAGCCACTGGGACATCGACCCCAGGACGTAGATGTTCTTCATGTTCGACGCGCCGCCAGCCGCCGCGATGAAGCTGGGCAGCTCGCACGCGGAGCACTCGGAGATCGGGATGTTCGGGTCCTGCGTGCGGATCGCGCGGATCGCGGTGATCGAGGGGGTGCCGGGCACCAGGCCGAACAAGATGATGTCCGGCTTGGCCGCCAGTAGGTTGGTCACCTGCGGGGTCACGTCGGTCGCGGCGAGCGGGGCGATCTGGGTGGACACGAGCTGGAAGCCGTACTGCTTGGCCAGTGCCTGCACGGTCTGCTGGTTGGCGAGGCAGACCGGGCCGCAGTCGTTCTCGATCAGCGCGACGCGCTGGTAATGCCGCGGCACGATGAGGTTCTGCACCGAGTCGTACTGGTCCTGGTAGAAGACGTCGTAGAAGCCGGGGAAGCCGTAGGAGTTCAGTTGGCTGGCCGGGTAGCCGTTGGACTGCCAGCCCGAGGACAAGCTGATGAGGACCGTCTTGTTGGCGATCGCGATCGGCATCGCCGACTCGGTGTCCGCGCCCGATTCCGGGCCGATGATGACGTTGGCGTGGTAGGTCTGGATGCACTTCTTGGCGTTGAGCTCGGAGTTGGCCGCGTTGGACTGGTTGTTCAGGTTGAAGTACTTGACCTGGTGGCCCATGATGCCACCGTGCTTGTTGATGTAGTCGAAGTAGGCGGTCGCGCCCCAGTTGTCGGTCTGCCCGATCTGTGCGTACGGGCCGGACAGGGCCAGGTCGCCGCAGGCGATGATCTGCGAGTTCGACCCCCCGGAACCTCCGCCCCCGGAACTGCACGCGGCGAGCGCCGTGACCGCGAGGAACGCCGCGGCGGCGAGCGGGATCAGCTTTGATCTTCGCTTCATGATGATTCAGCCTCCTTATAGGCCGACTAGTAGAGAGGTGACGACGGGTGATGCCCGGAAGCCTTCGGGGTCGCCGTCGAAGACGAGGCGGCCCTGAGACAAGACGAAGATGCGCTCGCTGACCTGGGCGACCAGGTCGAGGTCGTGCTCGACGAGCAGCACGCAGGTGCGGGCGGCCAGTTGCGACAGCGTGACGGCCAGCCGCTGGCGCTGCTCCTCCGACAGCCCGGAGGCCGGCTCGTCCAGCAGCAGGAGCCGGGGCTCCGGCGCCATCGCGCGGGCGAGCTCAACCATCCGCTGGGCTTCCAGCGTGAGGGAGGAGACCTCGCGGTCCTGGATGTCAGCCAGGCCCAGGTCGCGCAGTGCCGTGGCCGCCTTCGCGCGCGCGTCGGCCAGGCGGCTGCGGGTGATGCGGGTGATGATGCTGGCGTGATGGCTGGCCAGGCAGGAGACCGCGACGTTGTCCAAGACGGTGCGGCCCTTGACCAGATGAACCGCCTGGAAGGTGCGGCTGATGCCGAGGTCGAACCGTTCGTGCGGAGGGCGCCTGCCGATGTCGGTCCCATTGAGCAGCACCTGGCCGCGCTCGGCGCGGACGCTGCCCCCGATGACGTTCAGCAGCGTGGACTTGCCCGCGCCGTTTGGCCCGCACAGCCCGAACAGGCCATGTGACGGGAGGCTGATCGACACGTCGTCCAAGACGGTGAGCCCGCCGTATTCCTTGCCGATGCCCCTGACCTCCAGCAGCGCCTGGCCGCGGGCCGGTGATAGCGGGGCGCTGGCGCCATCGCGCTGGTCGAGCGCCGGGTCGCTGGCGTCGCTGCCCCGCGGCACGGCCGCTTCCCCCCGTGTCGCTGGCCCTTCCGGCACGGATAGTTCCGCGTCGATGGCCCCGCTGCCACGGGTCGCCTGGCGGTCGATGGCCCTCCAGCCACGGATAGAGCGGGTCAATGGCCCCCGCGACCCCGAATGGCTTCGGGTCGATGGCCCTCCAGCCCCGGAACCGCCGAGTCGCCCGCGCAGCCACGCGACGGCGGCGGTCGCGATTCCCGCCAGGCCCTCCGCGTCGACCAGCAGCACGACCGTGAGCACCACGCCCTCGACGACCAGGATGTTGACGCTCACCCACGACGAGGCGCCCTGGAGGTACTGGATGACCAGCGCCCCGACCACCGCCCCGATGATGGAGCGGCGGCCGCCGATGAACAGCATGATCAGCAGCGCGAGCTCGGCGGTCGGGTCCACGATCGTCTCCGGGACGAACTGCTGCGTCCCCGCGTAGGCGGCGCCGCCGAGCGAGGCGAACACGCAGCCGAGCACGAACAGCTCCAGCTTGCGCCGCGGCGTGCGCACGCCCATCGCGGCGGCGGTCCGCTCGTCGACGCCCAGCACGAACAGCTCCAGCCCGATGTCGGAGCGCAGCACCCGGGACGCCACGAACACCGCGATGGCCAGGAACGCCACCACTACGAGCCCGCCGCCGACGGCCACCGACGCCTGCGAGTCGCCCGGCCATAGCGTCCCGGTGAGCGGTTGCCCGACCGCTCCGCCCAGGTACGACGCCGAGGTCACGTAACCGACCGCGATCAGCGGCAGCATCAAGGTCGCCACGGCTAGCGCCAGCCCGGACGCGCGCGTCACCACGACGCCGAGCGCGAACGCGGCGATCCCGGCGCCGATCATCACCAGCGGGGTCGCCTCCAGCACCGACATGCCCAGGTTGCCGTTGAGCAACGCCACGCCATACGCGCCCGCCCCCATGAACACCGACTGGCTGAACGCGATCTGCTGGGAGAACCCGATCTGCACCGCCATTCCCGCGGTGACGATCGCGTAGCAGGCCGACAAGACGAACACCGACCCGGCGTACTCCTGGCCCCAGATCAAGACGATCGCGGCCCCGGCCACGAGCACCAGAGCGGTCGGCCCGAGTCCCATCCCGCGCAGGCCAGCGACGCGGTTCATCCCCGCTCTGCTCATCTCGACACCGCTCATCTCGACACCGCTCGTCCCGACACCGCTCATCCCGACACCGCGGATTCGAAGCCCAGGCCGCGCGGCCAGGCGAGCACGAGCGCGGCGAGGATCGCGTACATCACCGTCGTGCCGTACTCGGCGGACACGTAGCCGCCGAGCAGCGCCTCCAGCACGCCGATGAACAGTCCCGCCAGCAGTGCCCGCCCGGGTTTACGGAACCCGCCGTAGGCGGCGGCGAGGAACCCGGTCAGCGAGATCGTCGCGCCCGACAGGTACGTGTAACCGGTGATCGGCGACTCGACGATCCCGAACACCGCGGCGATGACCGCCGTCCCGACGAAGATCCACCGCCGGTAGCGCCGCGTGTCGATGCCGACGATCCGCGCCCCGAGCGCGTTCTCGCCGGAGGCCTCCAGCGCCTTGCCGCCCAGCGTGAACCGGATGTAAACCCAGAACAGCCCCCCGATCAGCAGAGCGCACGCGAGCACCAAGATCCCGGCCCGCGCCACGTGCAAGTCCGCCACCGCGATGGAGGCCCCGTTCCAGAGCGCGGGCGCGGCGTGCACGTCGCTGCCGAAGGCCATCTTCGCTACCCCGTCGATGAAGAACGACAGCGCGAAGGTGAAGAAGAACGTCAGCACGATGCCCTCGGCCCGGCCCCGCCCGTCGACCGCCAGCCGCAGCACGATGATGTCGTACAACCAGGCGAAGACGGACACGATCAGCAGCGTGGTGATGATCGCGGCCCACAGCGGCAGGCCGCGCACCCGGTACAGGCTGTCCACGCACAGCGCGCCCACCATGGCGAAGTCGCCGACGGCCAGGTTGAGGATGTTCGAGACCCGGTACCAGACGGCCACGCACACCGCGAAGGTCGCGTAGATCGACCCGGTGACGACTCCGGCGATGATCAGGTTGCCAAGCTTCACGCGGTCACTCCGTTCCGCACCTCGACCCGCTGGCTGCACAGGGTCAGCGCGCGCTTCGGAGCCTCCTCCACGATGATCAGCGTCGTGCCGTCCGCGTGGATCCCGGCCAGCGCCTCATACACCCGCTGGGCGACGGCCTCCGCCAGGCCCAGGCACGGCTCGTCGACCGCGAGGATCTTCGGGTTCGCGGCCAGGCCGCGCGCGATCGCGACCATCTGCTGCTGCCCGCCAGACAGCGTCCCGGCGACCTGCCGCAAGTGCGGCTTGAGCTCCGGGAAAAGCTCGATGGCCCTGCCAAACGGGGCTGAGTTCCTCGCCGTCGCGATGCTGCGCGTCCACGTGTAGCAGCCGAGGATCACGTTGTCCCACGCGGACAGGTCCGGGTACAGCTGGCGGCGCTCGGGGACGAGGGTGAGGCCGTGCCGTGCCATCCACCGGACATCGCCATTGGGTGCCGCCGCGCCGAACACTTCCACGGTTCCCTTGCGCCGGACCATCCCGGTGATGCCCATGAGGATCGACGACTTGCCGTTCCCGTTCGGCCCGGTGATCGCGCACGCCGCGCCGTCGGCCACGGTAAACGAGGCATCGTGCACCGCGGTCACGTTCCCGTAGGCGACCGACAGGCTCGCCACCCGCAGTGCTGTGCTTCCCGCGTGGCCAGAAAGCAGGCCACGCTCGCCGGCTGTGCTTCCCGCGTGGCCAGAAAGCAGGCCACGCTCGCCGACGGCGCGCTCTGCTTCCCCGCGTGCCCCAACCCCAGGGGCGCGCTCAGCCTCCGGGACGCTTTCGCGCGATGTCTTCCCTCGCCTCCGCTCCCTCGTTCCTCGGTCACTCCGGCTCAGTCCATCCATCGCTGCGCCCCTCCGGCTCGGCCCCGCGCGGCCTCTTCCTGTATTCCGGTCACGGCCGAACCTGCGGATCGGGCAGGAGGACAGCACCTTCGGGGAGCGGGCGGACCAGCCGCGCGTAGGCCGACAGCCAGCCCCGTTCCGCAGACGGCGCTCGCGGCGGCAGGGCCGCGCGCCGCCTTTCCAGCTCATCGGCCGGGACGTCCAGGTCGGCCGTGCGACCCGGCACGTCGATCCGGATCACGTCCCCGTCCCGCACCAGCGCGAGCGGGCCGCCGCGGGCCGCCTCCGGGGACACCTCACCGACCACGATGCCCTTGTTGACCAGGCCGGACAGCTGCCCGTCGGTGACGACGGCGACCTGCCCGGTCATCCCGGCGCCGTCCAGCGCGAACACCAGCCGGGACGCCATTCCCATGCCGGGCGAGCCGGTGGGCCCCTGGCCGCGCAGCACGACGACCTCGCCGGCCTGGACCTGGCCATCGCGCACGGCCTCCAGCGACTCATCCGGGGACTCGAAGACGCGGGCCGGGCCGGTGAACTCCAGCCGCCGGTCGTCGGCGACCGCGAGCTTGACGATCCCCCCGTCGGGGGCGAGGCTGCCCCGCACGAGCACGATGGTCGGCCGTCGGCCCAGCGGGCGGCTCAGCGGCCGGATGACCTCCGGGTCGGCGACCTCGTAGTCGGCCAGGTTCTCGCTGACCGTCTTCCCGGTCACCGTGAGCGCGGAACCGTCGAGCAGCGGCTCCAGTTGCTTCATGACCGCCCGGGTGCCGCCGGCGTCCTCGAACGACTCGATGGGCGCCTCGCCGTTCGGCCGGATCGCCGTGACGAGCGGCACCTGGTCCGCGAGCGTCTCGAACAGCCGGTACACGTCCACGCCGGCCTCCGCCTCGGCCGCGACCGCCTGCAGGTGCTTGACCGAGTTGATCGATCCGCTGACCGAAAGGACGCACGTGACCGCGTTGCGGAACGCGGCCGGGGTCAGCACGTCGCGCGGCCTGACGTTCGCCTCGACGAGGGCAAGGATCCGCGTCGCCGCGTCCTCCACCGCCTGCCACATGCGGTCGCCGTTGGCGCGGGTGGGCGTGGAGCCGGGCAGCGCCATCCCGAGCGCCTCGCTGGCCAGGTGCATCGTGTTGGCGGTGCCCATCCCCGCGCACACCCCCGGCCCGAGGACCGCGTTCTCGCTCATCTCGGTGAGCTCGTCCACGCTGAGCTTGCCGTTGGCGACGTGCCCGGCGGCCAGGAACACGTCCTCGATGTCGCAGTGCCGCCCCCGGTAGCTGCCGCTCTGCTGGTAGCCGCAGGCGACGACGATCGTCGGGATATTCAGCCGGGCGGCCGCCATCAGCTGGCCGGGCGCGGTCTTGTCGCAGGAGGCCAGGCAGATCATCCCGTCCAGCTGCGCGCCCTCGACGCCGACCTCGATGTCGTTGGTGATCAGGTCGCGGGCCGACAGGATGTAGCCGCCACGGTGCCCGGCGCTGTGGATGAAGTCGCTGGGCGCGGCGGTGCGCACCTCGAACGCCACCCCGCCCGCCGCCTCGACGGCCCGCCTGGCCTGCCGGGCGATCTCATCAAGGTGGGAGAAGCAGATCGCCAGCTGGGACGAGGAGTTCACGATCGCGATCTTGGGCTTGCGCATGTCCTCATCGCTGAGCCCGAGCGCCAGCCACTGCGCCCGTCGCGTCGCCCACCGGGACGTCCCCGGCTCGTAGTTCGAGCGAAGTTCTCGCATGGTCATGCCTTGTAGACCTCCAGGTAGCCGGAGTCCGCGTCGATGCGGACGTAGTCGCCGGTGGCGATCACCCGACAGGGGTCATCGTCAAGGTCAGTGAGGGTCGGGACGCGGGTGACCACCGCCCCGAGCGCGGACTTCGCGCTGATCCGGGCGATGACCATGCCCAGCGGGGCGGTGCCCTGGAGCCGGGTGGCCTGGAAGAACCCCGCCCAGCCGGAGGACCCCTTGGCACTGGGAAAGACGAGGATCTTGCCGGTGAAGCAGGCGCTGAACAGCGCGTGCCGCCGCTCAATGATCGTGCCCTTCGCCGGGTCGATCCCGCCCCACCCGGAGATCGGCTCGGGGGAGACCATCGCCTCGCCCACGGCGATGCCCGGCACCACGATCCGCCCGCGCAAAGTCAGCTTGGCCCCGGCCGCCAGCGACGGCGATGAGGGGGAAGACGGAGTGCTCAAGGGCGCAGTTCTCCTCTCCAGCGGCCGGTCACGGCGGCGTCCACGCATTCCTCGGTGGTTCCGAACCACGCCTCGATGCCGAGGATCGCGGGCAGGTAGTGCGCCTGCTTGGCGGAGTCGGTGGCGAACACCCGCGTCCCGGCCGGGGCGGTGCGGGACATCGCGGGGCAGGAGTCGGTCAGCACGCGGCCGCCGGCCCGGGTGATGACGGCGGTGTATCCGCTGCGGTCGGCGATCTCGCGCAGCGCGCGGGGCACCATGATCCACAGCTCGGTGCCCGCGCTCAGCGAGCGGCCCTCCAGCGCGGCGGCCGCCTGGCGCACCTGATCCACCGAGGCGTGCGGGCAGCCGAGCAGCACGAAGTCAACATCGGGGCTCCCGCCGATCTCGTTCAGCGTCTCGTAGACGTGCCGGCGCTGCGCGGGGCCGTACCCGTAGCCGTCGGCCGGGACCGCGCCCCCGAAAGCGGCCTCGGTGGTCAGCGCCTCCGGGGTGATGCCGGGGATGTGGTACAGCTCCACGCCGCCGGAGGTGGCGGCCGCGGCCCCGAAGTGCTTGAGGTCATTGATGTCAGGGCGCCCGAAGTCGCCGGTGATCACCGGGTGGTCCTCACCCGCGATCCCGCCCGCGAAGTAGCCCAGCATTCCCCAGTCCAGGAAGTTGTCCACGCCCGTGCGCGGGTCGACCTCGATCAGGTGCGTGCCGTGCCGGTTCTCGTCCCGGTGGTTGCCCGCGCAGGGCACCTTGCCGGTGAGGCTCGCCGCGCCAGTGGACGCGATTCCCTCGCAGTTGGTCCGCGCGCCGAGCACGGAGTTGGCGTAGATGACCGCGGAGGACTCCATCCACGCGCAGTGCTCGCCGAACGTCGGCAGGTTCCCCACCTGGTACGGCGTGCACGTGGCGAGGATGTTCACCCCGTGGCGGCCGTAGAACGCCTCGGCGTCCGCTTGCAGCTCGATGCTCTGCTTGGGGTAAGGCACGATCCCGAGCGCGTCGGCCCCGAAGCCATGCTGCAGCTGGCAGGTCGGCACCCGCATGTCCGGGATCGCGAAGTCGCCGTCGCTGTCGAGGTTGATGACCGCGAACGCCTTATCCCAGCCGCCCTCCTTCACCAGCGCGGCCTTCACCGGGGAGGGCTGGGTCATCGTCCCCGCCACGTTGCGGACCTCGCACAGCCTCTCAGCCCCCACCGCCCGGCCATACCGCAGCAGCAGGTCCATCGCGGCGGCGACGGCAGGCCCCTCGGCGCCATCGCGCATCCGCTTCTCGTCGTCGGTGAGCAGCACTAGTCCGCACCTCCCGCGCCGGGGGCGCCGAGATTGGCGGCGAGCCGGTGCCGCAACTCGGCGATGTCGATGTCATGGACCCCGCCGTCGGCACCGGAGCGGCCGGCGAGGTCGAGCGCGTGCGCCGCGGCCGCCCCCATCGCGCTGCACGGGCCCATGACCCGCACGCTGGACAGCGCCGCCGCGTCGCCGTCCACGCAGCGGCCGGCCGCGACCAGGTTGGTGGCCCCGGGCGGCGTCATCGACCGCAGCGGCACGTAGTGCACGTGATCGGCGTCGAACATCTCCCACACGTAGCCGTCAGCCCGGTCGTGCAACTCCACCGGCCACGCGGTGCGGGCCACGGCATCGTGAAACCGCGTTCCGTTGCGGACCTCCTCGACTGTCAGCTGATGACCTCCCTGGATCCACCGCGTCTGGCGGCGGCCGGGGAAGCCGTAGGCGCGCACGCGCGAATCGCCGAAGGCCTTCGGGAACTCGGCCTTCAGCAAGGCGATGGCGCGGTCGGCCTGGTCACGGCCCTGGAACATGGCCCGCGAGGCGTCTAGCGGGTCCAGCGGCGCGTCAATGTGGGTCACGTTGAGCACCGCGGTGCCCCGGCCGGGGAAGAAGAACGCCAGGCCGCCGCGCCGCAGCAGGCCGCGTTCCTCGCCCTTGGCCGCGAAGACGGCGTCGATCGCGCCGGGCTCTGGCCGGTGCTCCTCGTTCAGGTTCTCCACGATGACCTGCTGGGAGCCGTAGATGACCCGCTCCGGCACCCAGCACGGCAGGCCGGCCTCCCACGAGAGCGCGGCGTCGCCGCTGGCGTCGACGAAGCCGTCCGCCCGCACGCGCAGGTCACCGAACCGGGTGGCGAGGTCGATGTAGGTGAGGCGGCCATCGGCGGTCAGCGCCGCGTGCGTCAGCACGGCGCCGGTGATGACCTGGATGCCGAGCGCGTGAACGGTCCGCTCCAGCCACCGGCCGAGCGCCACCTCGTTGTAGAACACCGTCGTGGTGTGGCTGCGCGCGAAGTGCAGGTCGCCGCCGGGCGCCAGCTCGCGGAAAATGTCGTCGAAGATCCCGTGCGTGAGCTGGGCGTATTCGGGGGCGTTGCCAAATACCCCGCAGAAAAGCCCGATAAGCGAATGCACCATCTGCCCGCCGATTAGCGGGAGCGAGTCAACCAGGACGGTCCGGCGCCCCAGGCGGGCCGACTCGATCGCCGCCGTCGATCCCGCGATGCCCGCTCCGACGACGCACACATCGGCGCTGACCTCGGGAATCGCCTGGTGCGGCGGTCGGGTAGCGGAGTTGAGGCGAAGCTCGGTCAGCGCATGCGGCATGCGCTGAACGTAAAATCGGATAGGCCGCGCTAGCAAACAAAATAATCGACTACCGTGCATCAACGCGATTTATGCCTCACCGGTACCCGCCCCGGAACCTCGCTGAGGCCCCAGTAGGATGGCCTGCCATGAGGATGCTTGTCACAGGCGGTGCCGGCTTCATCGGGGCGAACTTCGTCCACTACACGGTGCGTAACCACCCCGGCTACGAGGTGACCGTCCTGGACGCGCTGACCTACGCGGGCAACCAGGCGAGCCTGGACCCGGTCGCCGGCAGCGTGCGCTTCGTCCAGGGGGACATCCTCGACGCGCCGCTGGTCAACCGCCTCGTGGCCGACTCCGACGTGGTGGTCCACTTCGCCGCCGAGTCGCACGTCGACAACTCCCTGGCCGGCCCGGCCGCGTTCATCCAGACGAACATCGTCGGCACGTACACGATCTTGGAGGCCGTCCGCGAGCACGGCGTCCGGCTGCACCACATCTCGACGGACGAGGTGTTCGGCGACCTGGCGCTGGAGGGGACCGACAAGTTCACCGAGCAGACCGCCTACGACCCGTCCAGCCCCTACTCGGCGTCCAAGGCCGCCAGCGACCTGCTGGTCCGCGCCTGGGTCCGCTCCTACGGGATCACCGCGACGTTGTCGAACTGCGCCAACAACTATGGCCCCTACCAGCACGTCGAGAAGCTGATCCCGCGGCAGGTGACCAACGTCTTGACTGGCCAGCGCCTCAAGCTCTACGGGGAGGGGCTGAACGTCCGCGAGTGGACGCACGTCGATGACCACAACGCGGCGGTGCACCTGATCCTGGACCGCGGCGGCAGCGGCGAGACCTACCTCATCGGCTCCGGCGATGAGCGCAGCAACCGGCAGATCATCGAGGCGATCCTGGCCGCGATGGACCAGCCCGCCGACGCCTTCGACTTCGTGCCCGACCGGCCCGGCCACGACCTGCGCTACTCCAACGACTCGGCCAAGATCCGCGCCGAGCTCGGCTGGGTTCCGGTCTACGGTGACTTCCGAGAGGGCCTGGCCGCGACGATCGAGTGGTACCGGGCCAACGAGTGGTGGTGGAAGCCGCAGAAGGCCGCCACCGAGGCCCGCTACGCGGCGCTCAACCGCTAGCGTCCTAAAGCTTGCGCGCGGTCTCCACGATCAGGCGGCGCAGCCAGGCGCTCGCCGGGTCGTCCTCGTACTGCCGGTGCCACCAGAACGCCTCGACGATTGGGGCCGGCCCGCCCGGGCACTCGATCACCCGCAGGTTCATTTGCGGGGCCAGCTTGGTCGCCAGCCGCTCCTGCATCAGCGCCACCCGCTCAGTCCCCGCCACGAAGTACGGCACCGCCAGGTAGCTCTCCACCCGCACGGCGATCGTCGGGTGGATGTCCAGCGCCACCAGCTGCCGCATCACCGGCACCGACGGCGGGCTCTGGTCACTGCGGTAGTACGGCGCGACCCACGGCAGCCGCGCCAGGTCGGTCAGGCCAAGGCCCGGGATGTCGAGCACTGGGTTGGCCGCGTCGACCAGGCACACCCACCGGTCGCGGAACAGTTCGGCGAACCGCGCGTCCGGAATGCTGAACCCGTTCCCCGGCGGCGCGACCATGCCGTCGATGAACCGGATGCCGTCCTTGTACTCCGACCCGAGCGACTCGCGCACCAGCCGGATGTGCAGCCGGGCCTTGGGCGCCGCCTTCTGCACCGCCGCTGACAGCGCCTCGCCCATCACCATGATCGTGTAGTCGGCCATGAGCAGGGTGAACTCCCGCTCGGAAGTAGCCGGGTCGAAGTGCGTGCTGGTCGCGAACAGCCGCTCCGCCGCGGCGCACACCGTGTCCACCTGCTCGGCTAGCTGGCTGCCGAGCGCGGTCAGCACGTACTCGCCGCGCTCGCGGACCAGCAGCTCGTCGCCGAAGTGGCGCCGCAGCCGAGACAGCGCCGCGCTGGCGGCCGGCTGGGTCACCCCGAGCCGCTCGGCCGCTCGCGTCACGCTGCGCTCCCGGACCAGCTCGCGCAGTGCCACGAGGAGGTTCAGGTCGAGGTTTGCCAGGTGAGCGATGGGCCGGGGCATTGTGCCCTAATTCCAACCCCATTACCCAGGCAAATTCAAGCTTTTTGCCCGAGGCGTACAAACCGGCCCCTCAGCCCCCCTGCTAGTGCAGCCAGGCGCGAGGGCCATCGACCTGGCTTATCCGTGGCGCGAGGGCCATTGACCCGGGGTTGTTTCGGGCCGGGAGGGCCAGCGACCCGCTCTATCCGTGCCGGGAGGGCCAACGACCGCCAGGGGATCCGTGGCGCGAGGACCATCGACACGGATCTTGCCGGGGCCGGAGGGCCACCGACCCGGGTCAGGCGCCACGGCCGCCGGGGCTGCGGCGCCAGCGCCCCAGCTTAGGCGGCTCGCTTTCCGGCGCGCTGGCGCCAGCGCCAGCGCCGCGAATGTCGCTGCTGCTGCTGTTGCGGCGGCCGCTCGCTGCTTCGCGACCCGCTCACCCTTGCCCCTTGGCTCCTAGCCCTTGCCCCTAGCCCCTGCCCCTGCCCCTGCCTCGGGTCCCTTCCCGCGCGGGGGCGCATCCTTACCCAGGCGACTTACAATGTAATTGTGTAATGCTCGTAAGGAGGCAATCGTGGATAACGATGCCCTGGACGCGTACTCGCGGACCGTCGCGGGCGTGGCCGCGCGGCTGACCCCGAAGGTTGCCAGCGTGAGCGTGCCGCGCGGCGGCGGCCCGGGGCCCGGTGGCCGCGGCTCGGGAGAAAGCCTGGGGTCGGCCGTCGTCTACACCGGCGACGGGTTCCTGCTAACGAACGCGCACGTGGTCGGCCGCGCGACCGCTGGCACGGCGGCGTTTTCTGACGGGACGACTACCTCCTTCCGGGTGGTTGGCGCGGACCCGCTGTCGGACCTGGCGGTATTGCGCGCGTCCGGCCCGGTTCCCGAGGCGGCTGAGCTGGGCGAGGCCGACGACCTGGTCGTCGGGCAGCTCGTGGTCGCGGTCGGAAACCCGCTCGGGCTGGCCGGCTCGGTGACCGCCGGCGTGGTGAGCGCCCTCGGCCGGTCGCTCCCGGCCGGTGACCGGGGCCTGATCGAGGACGTGATCCAGACCGACGCCGCGTTGAATCCCGGCAACTCCGGCGGGGCGCTCGCCGACTCGAGGGCGCGCGTGGTCGGGATCAACACGGCGGTCGCCGGGGTCGGCCTTGGGCTGGCGGTCCCCATCAACGCGACTACGCGGCGGATCGTCTCCGCGCTGATGCGCGAGGGCCGGGTACGGCGTGCCTACCTTGGCGTGGTGGTGGCCCCCTCGCCGGTGACGGCCCCGTGGCGGGCGCGGCTTGGCCGCGATACGGGGCTGCGCATCGCCCAGGTCGTCGCCGGCGGCCCGGCCGATCGCGCGGGCCTGCGCGTGGGGGACCTGCTGCTCACGGTGGGCGGGAACCCGGTCGCCACCGCGCAGGACCTGCAGCGGCTGATGTTCGCCGAGGCGATCGGCAAGCCCATGCCGATCACCGTGATGCGCAACGGCGCCCTGGTGGACGTCATAGCCGCGCCGACTGAGCTAGTCCCCGCCTAAAGCCGTCCTAGCCGGTCCCTCCGACCCCGCCCGGCCTTGCCATCGGTGCCACCGTCACGTGCCGGCCGGAGCGGGGGAGGGGCGGGCGGCGGCGAGGAAGCGCCTGACCTCGCGCGCGCTGCCCAGCCGGACGAACGTCAGGTGCGCATTGGCGGGGTCCCGGCTCGCCGCGTCGTACCTGGCGTGGTACTCGGCGTGCTTTCGCCAGCCCCAGGCAATGACGGATTGCTCGGGGTCGAGGCTGAAAAAGTTGCGCCACCGCTCCCGGTTACCGTTCCACAGCACCTGCCGCCTGGCGGCGCGCCGGAAGGTACGCCAGACTAGGCGGCGCATCACGATTGGCTTCGGGAGGTCGAGCCAGACGACCGTGTCGGCGCGCTCCCATATCAGGTCGCGGATGGCCGAGTAATTCCCGTCGATCACCCAGGCGTCCATGGCGGTGGCCGCGCGGGCCCTGTCCCGGAACTCCGGCTTCGGGAGCGGAACCCATCCAGGCTGGTGGAAGACACTGTCGAGTTCCAGGAAGGGAACCCCGAGAGCGCTCGCCAGTTCGCGGCCGAGCGTGGACTTACCGGACCCCGGCGTGCCGATGACAGAAACCCGCCTCACGAGCGTTGCACAGTACTTGGTCCGTGGAATTGACGCAAATGATTATCCACAGGCCGCCGACAAATCGGGCGCGCTATCCACAGGCCCTGAATTCCTTTTTCCTCGCTCCGGGTGCCTCGGCCACCGTGGATGCATGAGGCCGGCGGCGGGTGCCGTCGGCCCGGTCTCGAGGAGGTCAACATGAACCAGACGGCGATGGTGATCATGGCCGGACACGTGGTAGCCGACCCAAGGCTCGGGCACACTCGGTCGGGCCAGCCGTTCGTGAGGGTGCGGATCGGCGTGACGCCCCGGCGCCCCGATCGCGAGGGAGAGTGGCGTGACCTCGCCAGCTCGTACTTCACCGTGAACTGCTGGCGGCGGATGGCGACGAACGCCAGCGCTTCGCTGCGCAAGGGCGACCCGGTCATCGTCTGGGGCAAGCTCAGGAGCCGGACCTGGATAGACGGCAACGGGGAGCGGCGCCGGATCATCGATATCGAGGCGGACACGATCTGCCATGACACCTCGATGGGATGGACCCATTTCCAGCGAGGCAGGACCCCTGGCCTCGGCTCGGATGAGACGGCGCGGCGCGACCTGGCCGCCGCCGAGGAGATGGATGCCCTCGATGACGGGGATGCGGATCCCCCGGATCCCGCGGACGCCGGCGAAGCGGACAGGGACGTCGCGGCCAGCGCCGGCGGGGATCCGTTCCAGGCTGACACCGCGCTCGGGGATGACACCGCGCTCGGGGATGACACCGCGCTCGAGGACGACGCCGCGATCAGGGATGGCGACCCGTTCGCGGATGGCAGTCGGTTCTGGGACGGCGACCGGGCGCGGGCCGGAGAGCCGGGCGAAAGTGAGCTACCCGCCGCGGCGGCGACAGACCCCGTCGCGGCGCTGGTAACCGAGGCCGCGCCTTTCTAACCCCAGATCACGCCTGCCATTGCCCTCTCTCCGTCACCGGTCTGGCGAGGTCCCCCCGCAGCCGCCCCCAAAGGGCTTCGCCCCCCGTTGGCCTCTCGAAACCTCAATAAGGTCTGCCCGTCACATCCTTCGGATCGCGGGGCCTGCCAGCCTCGCGATCCGAAGGATCCGCGCGGCCGCTCGCTGACGCAACATACACGTTCACCCCACCAGGCGCACGCTGAGCTATTAATGTGTGACTTGGAGTTATCTAGGGTCAAGCAAGCGTTCATGCGGTGCTGTGCAGAGCACGCGTCGGGGCAGTGGGAGCGGACGAGACGACAGGCGGAGGCATGTCAGCGGTCCAGGACGCGATCAGGCAGCGCCAGCGGGGATTCTGGCGCTTCATGCGGTGGCCATGGTGCTGGCCGTTGCTCGCGATGCCGATTGCGGTCATCGCCTACGTATTGTCAGTCGTCGCCACGGACGTGGCCCTCGCGGGCTGGGAACTGGCCAGGATGCGGCCCCGCACCGGCGACCTGGTGCTCTTCGCCTTGCTGATGACCTGCGGGGCGATGTGCATCGAGGTGACCAGGCGGCTGGGGCAGCCCTCGGGTATCTCCCGTGACCTGCTGTCAGCGTGGTGGCTGCCGGTGGCGCTGCTGCTGCCGCCCGGCTACGCGATGGTGGCTCCGGCGATCCTCGGCGTGATACTGGCCGTGCGGATCCAGCGAACGCCGCTGTACCGCCGGGTCTTCAGCTCCGCCGCGCTGGGGCTGGCCGGGGCGACCGCCTCGGCCTTGTTCCACCTGCTTACCCCGGGCCGTGCCGGGTACCTGCGCCCGCACGAGGTGGCCGCCGCGATCGGCTGCGCGCTGGTGTTCGCCGTATTGAACACGTGCGTGGTCGCGGTCGCCGCGCAGCTCGCCGAGCCGGCCGGCCGGCTTGCCGACCAGCTGTGGGACCGCGAGCGGACAGTGCTCGACCTTACCGAGATCTGCGTGGGGATCCTGGTAACGATCGCCTGCGGGATTAGCCCGCTGCTGCTGCTCGTCGCGCTTCCCCCGGCGCTGCTGCTGCAGCGCAGCCTCATGCACGCCCAGCTCACCGCGGCGGCCCGCACCGACGCGAAGACAGGGTTGCTGAACGCGGCGACCTGGCAGCGCGAGGCGGACGCGGAGATCGCCCGCGCGCTGCGGCGCGGCGACTCCCTCGCACTGCTGCTCGCCGACGTGGACCACTTCAAGGAGATCAACGACACGCACGGCCACCTCATCGGTGATGACATGCTCCGCGCGCTGGCCAGCGAGCTGCGCCAGCAGGTGCGCGAGTCCGACATCGTGGGCCGGTTCGGCGGTGAGGAGTTCGTCATCTTGCTGCCGCATACCAGGGCCGCCGAGGCATGCGGGATCGCCGAGCGGCTCCGCAGGGCCGCAGGCGCCCTCGCCGTGCTGGCCGACGACGGGAGCGTGGGGGCCACGATCTCTATCGGGGTAGCCGCGCTTCACCAGCACGGACGGGAGCTCTTCGAGCTGCTCGCCGCCGCTGACCTGGCCCTTTACCGGGCCAAGCACACCGGTCGCGACCGGGTCTGCTTGTATAACCCGCACGCCGTATCCGACCCTGACCATTTAGCGCTGGCGCGCCGGGCAAGGGGCGGAAGGCCTGGATGGCAGGCGTGTACGTCCCAGCGAGGCGGAGCCAATAGGCTTGACATCATGGCAGAGTTCATTTACCAGCTGCGCGGCGTCCGCAAGGCTCACGGGGACAAGGTGGTCCTCGACAACGTCACCCTGAGCTTCCTGCCGGGGGCGAAGATCGGCGTCGTCGGCCCGAACGGCACCGGTAAATCCACCCTGCTCAAGATCATGGCAGGGACGGAGCACAGTTCCAATGGGGAGGCCCGGCTGATGCCGGGATACACCGTCGGCATCCTGCCGCAAGAGCCCACGCTTAACGAGGACAAGACGGTACTCGGCAACGTGGAGGAAGGCGTCGCCGAGACCAAGAAGCTGATCGACGAGTACAACGAGATCGCCGAGAAGATGGCGACCGACTACTCCGACGAGATGCTGGAGCAGATGGGCAAGCTCCAGGAGCAGCTGGACCACAAGAACGCGTGGGACCTGGAGAGCCAGCTTGAGCAGGCGATGGACGCGCTTCGCTGTCCGCCCGGGGAATCCGACGTCACCACCTTGTCCGGGGGCGAACGGCGGCGCGTCGCCCTGTGCAAGCTCCTGCTCCAGCAACCCGACCTGCTGCTCTTGGACGAGCCGACCAACCACCTGGACGCCGAGTCCGTGTTGTGGCTCGAGCAGCACCTGGAGGCCTACCCGGGCACGGTCGTCGCCATCACCCACGACCGGTACTTCCTGGACAACGTCGCCCAGTGGATCCTCGAGCTCGACCGCGGCCACGCCTTCCCGTACGAGGGCAACTACTCCACCTACCTGGAGACGAAGGCTTCCCGGATCAAGGTCGAGGGGGCCAAGGACGCCAAGCTCCGCAAGCGCCTCGACGACGAGCTTGAATGGGTCCGGTCCTCGCCCCGCGCCCGCCAGGCCAAGTCCCGCTCCCGGCTGGAGCGCTATGAGGAGATGGCCGCCGAGGCCGACAAGAACCGCAAGCTCGACTTCGAGGAGATCCAGATCCCCCCGGGTCCCCGGCTGGGCAACCTGGTCGTCGAGGTCAGCGACCTGGCCAAGGGCTTCGGGGACCGGGTGCTGTATGACAACCTGAGCTTCTCGCTGCCGCGCAACGGCATCGTCGGCGTCATCGGGCCCAACGGCGTCGGCAAGACGACCCTGTTCAAGATGATCGTGGGCGACGAGAAGCCAGACAGCGGCACGATCAAGATCGGGGAGACCGTCACGGTTTCCTACGCCGACCAGAACCGGGCCGGCATCGACCCCAAGAAGAACGTCTGGGAGGCAATCTCCGACGGCGAGACGTTCATCCGCGTCGGCAACGTGGAGATCCCGAGCCGGGCCTACGTCGCGGCGTTCGGCTTCAAGGGCGCCGACCAGCAAAAGCCGTCCGGCATCATGTCCGGCGGCGAGCGCAACCGGATGAACCTAGCGCTCACCCTCAAGCAGGGCGGCAACCTGCTCCTCCTCGACGAGCCGACCAACGACCTCGACGTCGAGACCCTGAGCAGCCTGGAGAACGCCCTGCTCGAGTTCCCCGGCTGCGCCGTGGTCGTCTCCCACGACCGGTGGTTCCTGGACCGAGTGGCCACGCACATCCTCGCCTACGAGGGCGAGTCCAAGTGGTTCTGGTTCGAGGGCAACTTCGAGTCGTACGAGAAGAACAAGGTCGAGCGGCTCGGCGCCGACGCCGCCCGTCCGCACCGCGCCACCTACAAGAAGCTGACCCGGGGCTGATCTTGCGGCACATCTACCGCTGCCCACTGCGCTGGGCGGACATGGACGCGTACGGCCACGTCAACAACGTGGTCTTCCTCCGCTACCTGGAGGAGGCCCGTATCGACTTCCTGTTCCGCCCGGAGAAGGACTTCAAGCAGGGGTCCGTGGTGGCACGCCATGAGATCGACTACAAGCGGCAGCTCGTCCACCGGCACCACCCGGTCGACATCGAGCTGTGGGTCACGGAGATCAGGGCCGCCTCCTTCACCCTCACCTACGAGGTCAAGGACGGGGACGTGGTCTACGTCCAGGCCTCCACGGTGATCGTGCCGTTCGACTTCGAGGCACAGCGGCCCCGGCGGCTCACCGCCGAGGAGCGGGAGTTCCTCCAGGAGTACACGGACGCCAAGGAGGAGGCCGTCGCCGCATGACGGTGCTCCACCTCGCCGACGAGGGGGAGGCCGCGGATCTCGCGGCCTTCCTCTCCCGGCTGCTCCACTACGACCGTTCGGCCGCGGTGCGCCTCCAGGCGGCCGGCACGGCGCTGGCCGTCTTCGGCCGGCCGCCCTCCTTCGAGGTGCTGGCGGTGCGCGCGGTACGGCTGGCCAAGCCGTACGAGAACGGGCTCGACGACACGCTCGACGTGACCGTCTCGGCCGGTGAACTGCTCGAGTCCGTGGACGAGCAGGCGGCCACCTCCGGTGTACCAAGCGCGGTGACCGGGCCGCCCTGGGCCGGGGTGCTGCCCCCGCGCGGGGGCTGGCGGACCGAGGCGGGGCTGCCCGGCCCGGACGCCCTGCGGGCGCTGGTCGCCGCCGCGGTGGCGGAGTTCCGTACGCGCATGGAGGAGCTGGCCCCCGAGGACCGGACGCGGGCCGAGCTGGACCGGGTCGGGCGGGAGATCTGGTCCCGGACCGTCGGGGAGACCGGGCTGCCGGTGCGGGCCGTGCACGCGGCCCAGTCGCTCGGGTTCCTGCGGACGCGCCGAACGCCGCCGGGCTCGGAGGCCGGGGCCGGGTCCGGCGCCGGCCTCGGCGAGGACGCGCCGAAGCTGCTGTCCTCCGGCGCGTGGCTGCGGCTGCGTACGCCCTTCGGGTCCGTCGCGCTGCGGCGGGCGGGGACCGGGGCCCTGGGCATCAGCGTGCGCTGAGGCCGCTCGGGCCGCCCCCGGCGCTCAGTCCGGGGGCTCGCTGTCGTCCGGGCGTACGGCGATGTG
Source organism: Streptosporangiaceae bacterium (assembly GCA_025934375.1). Taxonomy (GTDB): domain Bacteria; phylum Actinomycetota; class Actinomycetes; order Streptosporangiales; family Streptosporangiaceae; genus Trebonia. The sequence goes on from JAICYD010000063.1 coordinate 36,642, forward strand.
GTCGCTCTCCAGTTCCAGGGCGACGCGGTCGCGCATGCCGAGGGCCGCGGTGTAGTCGGCGGGCAGCTGGAGCCGGCCGGCGCGGTCGAGCATGGCGTACTCGCGGGCCACCACCGTCTCGTGGCCGGTCTCGGCGTCCACCTCGCTGCGGCGCAGGACCTCCGTGGAGGTGCGGCCGTCGCGGATGGCGACGGTGCGGCGGACCTCGCCGGCCACCGCCTGGTCGTGGGTGACGATGACGACCGTGGTGCCCAGGTGTTCGTTGGCCGTGCGGAACGCGGCGAAGATCTGTTCCGCGGTGTGGGAGTCCAGCTCGCCCGTCGGCTCGTCCGCCAGCAGGACGGACGGGTTGCCGGCGAGGGCCACGGCGATGGCGACCCGCTGCTGCTGCCCGCCGGACATCTGCTGCGGGCGCCGGTCGCGGCAGTCCGCGACGCCCATCAGGTCCAGGAGCTCCAGCGCGCGTTCGGCGCGCGCCGCCCGGCGTCCACCGGTGCCGGACAGCTGCATGGGCAGGGTCACGTTCTGCGCGGCCGTCAGGTAGGGCATCAGGTTCCGGGACGTCTGCTGCCACACGAAGCCGACCACCGTACGGCGGTAGGCGAGGCGGTCCTTCGCCGTCATCGCGAGCAGGTCGCGCCCGGCGACCCGGGCCGCCCCGGCGGTGGGCGTGTCCAGACCGGCCAGGATGTTCATCAGCGTGGACTTGCCGCTGCCCGAGGCGCCCACCAGGGCCATCAGCTCGCCCTCCCGGACCAGGAGGTCGAGTCCCTGGAGCGCCTGCACCTCCACCCCGTCCGCGCTGAAGATCCGGACCAGGCGGTCGCAGGTGATCAGGGCGTCGTGCCCGTAGGCGGGCCGGTCCCGGGACGCCGTGGCGCGGTCGGCCAGCTCCGCGAGGGTGGGGTCGGTCGTCATCGGGTCTCCTCCGTGTCCGCGTCCGCGGTCCGCCGTGTCTGCGCTCGCGCCCTCACCGCGCGTCACCCGCCCTGAGTTCCGCCACCGCTCCGCGCCGGCCCGACCACCACGCCTGGACGGCCGCCACCCCCACCGCCAGGACCAGCACCGCCACCGCCGGGACGGCCAGCGACCACGGGTCGGCGCTCAGTTCCGCGCGCCCCGCCGGGGACGTCGTCGCCGGCACCGCGAGGGTCGTCAGGTCGATGCCGGGGGACAGGAGGCGCACGGCGGCCCAGCCGGTCAGGATGCCGCCCAGAGCCGCCGGCAGCGCCTGCGGGAGGGACTCCAGGACCAGCAGGCGGCGGCCCTGGGCGCGGGTGAGGCCCATGGTGCGCAGCCGGGCGAGGAGCGCGGCGCGTTCGGGGGCGGCGCTCGCGAGGGACAGCAGCAGGGCCAGGGCGGCGTAGCCGGCGGCGGCGGCCACGGCGGCCGTGTAGATGCGCTCCCCGCCGGACTGCAGCGGGGAGTCCACGTAGGTGCCGCGCTCCTCGGACCGCAGGTGGACGGTGCCGGCGTCGTCCGCCGCCCGGTGCACCGCGCCCGCGTCCAGGTCGCCGCCGGTCAGCAGCGCCACGTTCGGCCGGGTGGCCGCGGCCGGCAGTTGGGCCCGGTCCACGACGAGGAAGTCGTCGCCGTTCACGGCCGGAGTGCGGTCGCGGACCAGCACGATCCGCAGGGTGGCGAGGGTGCCGTCGGCCAGCCGCACGTGGAACGTGTCGGTGCCCAGCCGTTCGGCGACCGCGGGGGAGGCCAGCGCCGGCCGGACGGCGTCCTCGGAGCCGCCCTCGGCGCCGTCGGGCCGCCCCAGCTCGCCCGCGGGGAAGGCGCCGAGGCCCGTCCGTCCGGCCAGCGCCGCGTAGCCGGCCGGGTCCACCGTCGCGAGCGGCAGCGACTGGCGGCCGTTCTGGATCTTGGCCTGGTAGTCGATGCCGACCTCGGTGACCTCCCGCACCCCGGGCGCCTGCCCGAGACGGCCGGCCAGCCCGGCGGGCAGCGCGGCCTCCGCCTCCACCCGGGCGTCGGCGCCGACCGAGAGCAGCGCCGCCCGGTCGCGGGCGTCGGCCACGCCGTTGAGCACCGACCCGCCGAACGCCGCCACGGTGAACGCGGTCAGCAGGGCGAGGAGGGGCAGCACGGCGGAGGCGGAGGTACGGCCCGCCCGGGCCAGCGCGAGCGGCCCGACGGCGCCCCGCAGCCGCCTGGCCGGGCGGGCCAGCCCGCGCAGCGGCAGCGGGTACAGGCGCACCAGCACCAGCGCGGCGATCACCCCGACCAGGACCGGGGCCACCGCCACCAGGTCACCGGCGCCGTCCGTCGCCCCGCGCCGGCGCAGCATCTCGACCGCGCCGAGCGCGAGGACCACGACGGTCAGTTCGGCGACGGTACGGCGCCGGGACGCCCGCGCGGACGCCACGTCGCGCCGGCCGTCGTGGATCCGTACGGCGTGGTGGGCGGCGGCGGCCCGCAGC
>JAICYD010000018.1 GCA_025934375.1 Streptosporangiaceae bacterium
CGCGCCCGTCCACCCCTGCGGCGGATGGTCCTCCCCGAGCCCGGCGGCCCGGTATGCGGCGGGTACCGTACCGGGGCGGCCGCTGGCCCGGTATTTTCATATTTGTTTGGTTTTGGCGGGTTTATCACCCCGCAAAAACCAAACATATATGAAAATACCGTCCCATCGGCAGCCCATGTCCGGTACCCGCCGAATCCCTGGCCGCCGTGCTCTGGGATGACCATCCGCCGCAGGGCTGGAAGGGAGCGCTGCGCACCTATGCCGGCCGCGTCCACGACATCGCGGGCGCGGGCGCGGGCTTGCCGATAGTACGGCGCCCCGCGGGCCGTGTCCTCAGTGGACCCTGCCCTAGCGCGGCCGGCGGAGCTACCGTGGCAATCTCCGGGACTGCTGACGGTTCTGCCGCAGCACCTCCGCGAGGCGGCCGGCCTCGTGCGTGATCAGCGCCGGGTCGTCGTTGAAGCGCCAGCCGCGTGACTCGCACGCCTGGCGGACCTGCTGGACCCGGAACGGGTGCACGTTCAGGTAGTCGCCGGAGCCCGGGATGGTCAGCCGCCGGCCGGTGAAGTAGCCGCCGTTGCGGCGCGGCGGGAGCAGGCACGCCACGGGCGGCCCGGCAACGCCTGGCTCGCTCCAGGTGAGCATGAAGGACAGGTTGCCGCCGCGGTCCCAGTAGCGGATCTCCTGACCGGTCACCTGCAGGTGCGGGCGCCGCCGGTTGCTCCGCAGCCACAGCAGCGCGCACAAGGCGATGAACACGCCGAAGAAGACTCCGGCCTGTGTTTTCCCGGTCGAGGTGGGCTGAGCGTAAAGCGACTCGACCAGGCCGAGCACCAGGATCACGATGAACACGGCCCACATGACGGTTTGCTGAAAGCGTGCCGAAATAACAATATCGCCCGGAACCCGGTCTATCCCCTGCCGTAGCATTTGGCCAGCTTAGTATGGCTTTAACCCGAAACCCCAGGGAGCGCGGTCCCGTAACGGCCAGCGGAGGCGATGACGGCATGGTGGCGCAGCTGCGGCCGGCGGACCCGGCGACGGTCGGGCCATACCGCCTGCTCGGCCGGCTGGGAGCGGGCGGAATGGGGCAGGTGTTCCTGGCCCGCTCGCCCGGCGGGCGGCTGGTCGCGGTCAAGGTGATCCGGCCGGAGCTGGCCGACGAGACCGGGTTCCGGGCGCGGTTCGCCCGCGAGGTCGCCGCCGCGCGCAACGTCAGCGGCATGTTCACCGCCCTGGTCGTCGACGCCGACCCCGACGGGGCGGTTCCGTGGCTGGCCACCGCGTACGTGCCCGGGCCGTCGCTGGCCGAGCTGGTCCACGAGCAGGGGCCGCTGCCGCCGGGCGCGGTGCTGTCCCTGGCCGCCGGGCTGGCCGAGGGGCTGAGCGCCATCCACGCGGCGGGCGTCGTGCACCGCGACCTCAAGCCGTCCAACGTGCTGCTCGCCCACGACGGGCCGCGGGTGATCGACTTCGGGATCTCCCGCGCGCTGGAGGCCACGATGATGACCACCACCGGGATGGTCATGGGATCGCCCGGCTTCATGTCGCCCGAGCAGGCCAAGGGCGAGACGGTCGGGCCGCCCAGCGACGTGTTCAGCCTCGGCGCGGTGCTCGCCTACGCGGCGACCGGCGAGGGGCCATTCGGGGCCGGGCCGACGCCGGCGCTGCTGTACCGGGTCGTCAACGAGCCGCCGCGACTGCAGTCCCTGCCGCCGCAGGTGCGCCCGGTCGTCGAGCACTGCCTGGCCAAGGACGCGGCTGCCCGGCCGACCAGCCAGCAGCTGCTCACCCAGCTCGGCGGGGCCGACCTGTCCACCGACTGGCTCCCGGCGCAGCACACCCACGCGCTCGCGCAGTACGCCGCGCCCGTCTCCACCCCCGTCTCCGGCGAACGGCAGCAGGCGTCGTCGACGTCCGCGCCGGACTCGGCCCCCCGGGCCGTCGCCACCGACATCGCCAGCCCGCCTCCGGGTCGCTTCCCCGGCGGCCCCGCCCACGGCAGCCCGGTCCCGGTCAGCCCGCCGGGGGGCCTCGCCCCCGCCCAGCCGGGCCAGCCGCGCCCGAGCCGGCGCAAGCCACTGATCCTGTCGGCGGCGGCCCTCGCCGTCGCCGCGATCATCGCCGTGGTGGTGATCTTCACGCTGGATTCCCCCGCCACCTTCAACGGCAACGTGAAGATCACCGACTTCAACGGAGCGCAGGCGGTCGCGTGCGGGACCCCGGCCTCGGGACCCCCCGGCGGCGGCGTGGTGATCACGCTGGTCAACAACAGCCCGGCCCCCATCACGGCCACCGGGCTCGGCAACGGTTCCGTGATCTCAGTGCCCGCCCATGACACGAAGAACGTCGGGGCCCTGGCCAACGCGATCTGGCGGGTATCGGGGCAGCAGCAGCCCTGCGTCAGCGACTTCAAGATTCTCGCCAACAGCCGGATCGTCATCGCGGCCGCGTGACCGGCCCGTCGACCTCATAGCAGGAGAGCCGATGACCTCGTGGGTCACGTGGGGGGTTTTCGTCGTGGTGGCCGTGGCGCTCGGCGTCGTCGGCAACTACTTCAGCATCCGCACGCTGCGCCTGTTCACCGTCGCCACCGCGCTCGTGCTGGTGGTCGCGGTCACCGAGTACGGCCTGACCCACCCGGCCAGTACCCCGCAGGCACCGCAGGACCTGCAGACGGCGTTCGCGCGGGGGGCCGACGCGATCGCGGCGGCGCTGTTTCACCCGGTGTGGCTGGGCGACTTCCCCGCGCCCGGCCGGGTCGGGTGGATCGTGCTGGGACTGCTGCTGCTGATCGGCTACCGGCAGCTGGAGTCGCGGGCGTTCAGGCAGCAGGCCCCGGTGATCGACACCTCGCAGCTGGACCAGGGCCAGCCGAGCATCGAGGCCGACCCGGCCGGGGTCACCGACGGGCAGCGGCACGACCAGCTCGCGGCCGAGCTGAAGTTCCGGCTCGCCGCGATGGAGGTGCGCTCGCCCGCCATCTTGCCCGGCGGCAGCCGCACCGACGGGCTGGCCTCGATCGCCGAGGACAGCGGGGTCACCGGCGCCGGCCTGGCCGGCGCGCTGATCCGCTACCTGGGCTCGCTGTGGCCGGCCTCCCGCCGGTTCCAGCTGCGCTTCTGGGTGGAGCCGTCCGCGCCGCCCAGCGTCGCCGCCGCCACCTCCGGGCACGGGACCAGCGCGGGAAGCGCCGCCCTGACCGGGGAGACCCGGGTGACCGTCGAGTTGGACGACGCGCGCGGCGGCGTGACGGTGGCGTCCAAGACCGTCGCGGCGGCCGGGCTCAACGAGACGGCGTCCATGGTCGCCGGGTACATCGCCCGGCAGGTGTTCGCCAGCGATCGCTCAACCCCGCCGTGGTGCTACGGCGCCTCCGACGGGCATGACCTGGGCGCGCTGCTCATCGCCCGGCAAGAGCGCGTCTACGCGGAGAACTGGGACTCGGTCCGCAGCTCGCGGCTCGCCCAGATCAAGATCCTGCAGACGGTCACCGGCGGCAACCGGTGCGCCGGGGTGGTCCGCTACGAGCTCGCGCAGCTGCACGACCTGGGCAGCAACCACCTGACCGCGCTGCTCATGCACGCGATCAACCGGGAGCAGTACCCCCGGTTCTTCCGCGGCCGGTACCGGCTGGGGATGTCGCTGGAGATGGCGGCCAACCGGGGGCTGACGTTCGGGAACCCGGCTGCCGTCCGGTACATGCTCACCGAGGTGCTCGAGGTGCTGCAGCGCTGCGGGCTGACCACCACCGCCGAGTGCACCGACAAGGACATCGTCGCCTCCGAGGACGTGGCTGGCCATCACCGGATCTCCGACGAGCTGAGCATGCAGCTGCTGGAGGCCGCGCGCACCGAGCTGCGGGTCATCCGGCGGCAGCTGGCCTTCGTGGCCGTGCTGTGGGCGGGGCTGGTGCGCCGCAGCGAGCGCACGGTGTGGCGGCCGCACCGCCAGCTTCGCTACCGCCAGTCGTTCCGCGACGGCGCCTGCGTCGCCGAGTTGCTCGTCGCGGTGCGCATCCAGCTCAACGAGACCGAAAACCTGCGCCCGGTCAAGGCCTCCCACTACCGGCACGCGCTGCGGGTCGCGGAGGCGATCGCCGGCGACAGCGCCGCCATTAAGGCCGTCCTGCGAGACGGGGCCGCCGCGAAACCGCCGCCCCCCAAGCCCAATGCCCCCGCGCGCACTGCCCCCACCCGCGAGCGCGTCCGCAGGCTGCCAGGGATGCCGCACACCGCCTCCTGGCAGGCCGCTTACAACACGGCGTGCCTGTACTCGGTGCTCGCCCAGCACGGCCTGGCCACCGAGGACCGGATCGTGGTCAGCCTGCAGCGCGCCATCGACAGCAAGGACTCCGAGATGGAGCGGCCCTACGACTGGATCTCCTACGACCCGGACTTCCTGCCGCTGAAGGCCTCCGGCCGCGACCAGTACCCAGCCTTCAAGAAGTTCCTGCGGGACACCAAGCGCCGCGACTACCCGCGCCGCCCCCGCCCGACCGACGACCCGCACGAGGGTGACGGCACCAATGGGGCCAGCGACGGCCAGGAGTTACCCGGCATTGATCGCGAGCCAAACGGTGTCAAAGTTTCCTGTGTTACCCTCGGGGAGTCAGAATATTCAAGTTTCCCGCTCCGGACGGCTTGCGGACACTTGTCCGGGGCTGCCGTCGTGGGGGAAACTTGCGGCAATTATGTCCCCTCAAAGCCGAGGCGGTGCGCGCCGTGGGTGCTGCGGAAAAGGCACGAGTTGTTCCGGTCGACGAATTCGTCCGGGAGGAATTGTATCCGGGCTATAAGCAAGCCTTCGGCAGCCAGCCGTTCGTGGCCGGCCCGCTGCGGCCGTTCAGCACCAGCGATAATTCCCGGTACTGGCTGCGGGACTCGCTGCACTTCAGCGAGGGCATGGTGCCCGCCAGCATGGCGTTCCTTGACGACGCGCAGACCTGGGGCGCGCAGCTGGGCGCGGAGATCGTCGGCGTGCCGCCCACCCTCGGATCGGTGAACCGGCTGGCCGGCACGCACGTCTACATCGGCACCATCGACGTGGCGACGCCGTGGCAGATCCAGGCGCGGGCGGCTCGCTTCGGCCAGTACGTGTCGCCGATCCTGGCCGACTTCGACCGCTACTGGTCGATGCGCGCCGGGGAGCTGCAGGCGGCCTACGATCATTTCGATGACCTCGACCTGACGGCGCTCGACCCCGCGCACCTGTGGGTCACGCTGCAGGACGCGTACGCGTTCCACCGCCGCGCCTGGTTCATCCACTTCGAGGTCATGTACGTGCTGACCGCCAACTACCTCGCCTTCTACGCCCTGGCCGAGGAGATCGGCCTAGAGGGGTCGCAGGTGTCGTCCTTCCTGGCCGGCGAGCAGACGTTCTACGGCAAGACCGACGAGCAGCTGTGGCGGCTGGCCGCGCGGGCCCGCGAGCTGGGCATCGGCGGCCCGCTGCGCGCGGCCTCGCCGCGCGAGGCCATCAGCCAGATCCAGGCGATGCCGAACGGAACGAGCTGGCTGTCGGACTTCAACTCCTTCCTGGCCACGTACGGCCAGCGGACGGAGGAGACCTGCCGGATCGACACTCCCTCCTGGATCGAGGACCCGTCCGCCGCGCTGTACACGATCGGCTCGTTCCTGGCCAAGCCCGCCGGCTTCGACTTCCACGCCGCCCGGGCGGCTGCCGTCGCCGAGCGGGACGCGCAGATCGACGCCGCCCGCGGCCAGCTCAGCGGCGATAACCTGCAGCGGTTCAACGAGGCCCTGGCTAGCAACCAGGCGGCGAACTTCGCATGGTGGAACGAGGAGCACAACTACCTGATCGACCGGCGCGCCGCGATCCCGGCCCGGCGGGTGACGCTGGAACTCGGCGCTCGACTGGCCGCCGACGGCGTGCTGAACGCCCCGGATGACCTGTTCTACCTGTTCAAGCCGGAGTTGTTCGGCGTGATGAACAGTGCTTCCGGAAACAATGCCGGCCCCAAATGGGCCGAGCTGACCGCGATGATCCCGGACCGGCGCGCCTACTTCGAGCACTGGCGGACCCGCGGGCCGGAGCTGCCCACCATGCTCGGCACGATCCCCGACACTGTCCCCGACCCGATCATGATCGAGGTCTTCGGGCTATCCGGGCACTTCCTGCAGACGCTCAAGGGCGCTGGCGGCGATAAGGGCGAGGCTACCGCGGAGATCCGCGGGTTCCCGGCCGCCAAGGGCGTCGTCGAGGGCACCGCGAAGGTGATCACCACGGTCGCCGACATCAGCAAGGTGGAGCCGGGCGACATCCTGGTCTGCGGCGGGACGACCACCGAGTGGACCCCGGTCTTCGGCATCATCACCGCCTGCGTGTGCGACACCGGCGGCAGCCTGACCCACGCCGCGATCGTCAGCCGCGAGTACGGCATCCCGTGCGTCGTCGGCACCGCGATCGCCACCCAGGTGATCAAGACCGGCGACCGGATCCGGGTGGACGGCCGGGCCGGCACCGTCCAGGTATTCGCTTGATCCCCGGCCCGGTCGGTGCTGGCCCGGGGGGGCGACCCCGCGGAGCATCATCCGTACCCCCCGTCCTTGACCTGCCCGGCATCCGGATCAGCGATGCCGGGCGGGTCGGCCCGAATGTCGCCCGGCTCGGCCAGCTCGCACAGGAGGGCTGGCGGGTGCCCGACGGGTACGCGGTTACCGTCGACGCGCTGGCCGGCTGGCTGCCGCCGGCCGCCCGCGCGGAGCTGGACCAGCTGCTGGCCAGCGGCCCGGAAGCCAGCACGGAGCATCCGCACCGCAGGCACCATGAGCACGAGGCGCACCACCGGCACCTCGCGCTCGTCGCCGGGCGGGCACGCGAGATCATCGAGGACCAGCCGCTCCCCGCCTGGCTGGCCGACGCGGTCGCGGCCGCGCACGCGCGGCTGGCCAGCCGCACCGGGCGCGGGGCGGCGCTGAAGGTCGCGGTCCGGTCCAGCGCCGCAGCCGAAGACGGGGCGAGCGCCAGCTTCGCCGGGCAGTACGCCACCTACCTCGGCGTCACCGGCCTGCCGGATGTCCTCGGCGCTATCCGCAGGTGCTGGGCCAGCGGCTTTTCCGCGCACGCGCTGGAGTACCGGCGCCGCGCCGGGAGCGCTGGCAGTTCCGGGGGCACAACGATCGAGGATCACCGGCTGGCGGTCGGGGTACTGGAGCTGGTCGACGTCCGCTCGGCCGGGGTCGTGTTCACGATGGACCCGGTCTCCGGGGACCGGGACCGGCTCATCGTCGAGGCGAACTGGGGCTTTGGCGAGTCCGTCGTTTCCGGGCAGGTCACTCCCGACCACTGGGAAGTCGACCGGTCCAGCGGGCGCGTCCTGGCCGAGCACGTCTCGGCCAAGGGCTCCTGGTCGGTCTTCGACGACGACGCCGGCGTGGTGGCGCTGCGGCCGCTGCCGACGGAGCTGGCCGGGCAGGCCAGCCTGTCCGCGCAGGAGGTCGGCTACCTGTGCCAGGCGGCGGTCAGGATCGAGGCCGCCGCCGACGGCGTGCCCCAAGACGTCGAGTGGGCGATCGCGCGCGGGCTGCCGTTCCCGGACAGCGTCTACATCCTGCAGCACCGGCCGGAGACGACCTGGGCACCAGGGCAGCGAGGCGCGGTCCCGGAAGACCGGGATCCCGCTCCCCCAGCCGCCCCCGAACCGGATCCGAGGGCCCCGGATCCGACCCCGGATCCGAAAGCCCCGGATCCGAGAGCCAAGGCGTACGACCCGGTCGCCTACGCGCTGCGTAACGTCTTCCGGGTACCGGGAGCATGAGCCCGGACCCGCTGACCGTCGCCGAGAACGCCGCGCGGGCCGGCGGCGCGGTGCTGATGCGCTGGCTCGGGGATGACGACCTCGTAGTCGCCTACAAGGACGCCCGCGCCAACCTGGTGACGGTGGCCGACCAGCAGTCACAGGAAGCCGTTACGCGGGAGATCCTCGCGGCCTTTCCCGGTCACGTGATCATCGGCGAGGAAGGCACGGCCGGGAGCGCCGGCTCCCCGGGGGGCACGGATGATGCCCCGCGGGGTCGCCCCCCCGGGGGATACGCCCATGAGTGGTACGTCGACCCGCTCGACGGGACCACGAACTACACCCACGGACTGCCGTTCTTCTGCGTCTCGGTGGCGCTGCGGGCGGCGGGGGCCACGGTGGCCGGGGTCGTCTACGACCCGCTGCACGACGAGCTGTTCTCCGCCGCGCGGGGCGCGGGCGCCTTCCGCAAGGGCCCTGCTGGCCAAAGCACTGCGCTGCGCGCGTCGGCCACCGCGCGGCTGGAGCGGTCGCTGGTGGTGGCGCAGGCGCAGTCGGTCGACCCGGCCGAGATCCGCGCGTACGCGGTGCTAGTGGAGCGGCTGATGCACGTCGCGGGAGGCGTGCGGTCCCTCGGGTCGCCGGCGCTGACGCTGTGCGCGATCGCCGCCGGACGGCTGGAGGCGTACTGCGAGTACGCGATGGACGCCTGGGACATCGCGGCCGGCCAGCTGATCCTGGAGGAGGCCGGCGGACGGCTGACGACGTTCACCGGCGCGCCGCACACCTCCGCCGACCGCGCGGACGTCGTGGCGACCAACGGGCTGATCCACGATGAACTGATCACGGCACTGAAGGGGCTACCCGCATGAGTGACTACCAGTTCCCGTCCGCGCTGGCGGTGACCACGACTGGCGGCTGGGCGCGGCCCGGCTGGTGGGACATCATCGATGAGGCGCGCAAGGATAGAACTCCGTCTGGCCGGTTCGGCCCCGCCGACAACCGGGAGTTCCTGGACGACGCGTGCGAGCTGGCGATCCGCGACCAGGAGGCGGCCGGGCTGGACATCCTCACCGACGGGGAGCACCGCCGCGGCGGCTGGATCGAGGGGCTGACCGGGAACATGCCGGGCCTGCGCGTGAAGCCGGCGCCACGCAAGCTCGGCGCCATCGGCTGGGACCAGCTCCCGGTGTATGAGGTGATCGCGCCACTGGACGGCATCGAGTCGATCTGGGATTTCACCGGCGAGTATGAGTTCCTGAGGGCGCGGACGTCGCGGCGCCCCAAGATCGGGATGCCGGGGCCGTACGGGATCACGACCGAGCTGGACTTCTCGCCGACCTACCGAACCCGGCGGGAGTGCGCCGACGCGCTGGTGCCGGCGATCCGGGCTGACATCAAGAAGCTGGTCGCGGCGGGCTGCGACTACATCCAGATCGAGGAGCCGCTGACGCCCTCGCACGCCGCCGAGGACCGGACGCCGGAGAACCTCGTCGAGGTCATCAACAGCGTGGTCGACGGGATCACCGGGTGCACGTTCGTGGTGCACATCTGCTTCGGTTCGTTCCGCCGGCTCCCCTACGCCAAGCGGACGTACCGGTGGCTGTTCCCGGCGCTGCTGGACGCGAACGTGCACGGGTTCTCGCTGGAGTTCGGCGCGCGGGAGATGGCCGAGATCGACCTGGTCGGCACGTGGGACCGCGACCGGATCCTGTCGGCGGGCCTCATCGACATCAAGACTCATTACAGCGAGGCGCCCGAGGACATCATCGAGCGGGTGCGCGCCTGCCTGCAGTACCGCGATCCCGACAAGCTGGAGATCTCCACCGACTGCGGTCTGCGCCGGGTTCCCCGGTACCTGGCGATGAGCAAGATGTCGGCCGCCGCCGAGGCCGCCCGGCGGCTGCGCCAGACGGGATGACAAGCCAGTGAGCGATCAGGTGGACGTGCTGATCGTGGGGGCCGGGCTGTCCGGCATCGGGGCGGCCCGGCACCTGCAGTCAGCGCTGCCCGCCCGCAGCTACGTGATCTGGGAGGCACGGGCGGCGATCGGCGGGACCTGGGACTTGTTCCGCTACCCGGGCGTGCGCTCCGACTCGGACATGCACACGCTGGGCTACCGGTTCCGGCCCTGGGCGTCCGCGGCGGCGATCGCGGACGGGCCGGCGATCTTGCGGTACGTCCGCGACACCGCGGCGGAGGCCGGAGTTGACGGCCGCGTCCGGTTCGGGCACCGGGTGGTCTCCGCCGCGTGGTCCAGCGAGCGGGCCCGGTGGACGGTGACCGGCACCCATGACGGGCAGCCGGCCAGCCTCACCTGCCGGTTCCTGTACCTGTGCACCGGCTACTACCGCTACGACGGCGGGTACGAGCCCTCGTTCCCTGGCCGCGAGGGGTTTCGCGGCGCGATCGTCCACCCGCAGCACTGGCCCGCCGACCTGGACTACGCCGGGCAGCGGGTTGTGGTCATCGGCAGCGGCGCGACCGCCGTGACGCTGGTCCCGGCGCTGGCCGGGCAGGCCGCGCACGTGACGATGCTGCAGCGGTCGCCGTCGTACATCGCCGCCTTGCCCGCCACCGACAAGATGACCGCCGGGCTGCGACGGGTGATCGGCGAGCGCGGCGCGTACGCGGCCACCCGGTGGAAGAACATCACGCTGCAGTCCCTGTTCTACCGGCTCGCCCGCCGCCGTCCGCAGCTGGTGCGCGGGCTGCTGCGGAAGGCGACGATGGCCCGGCTGCCGCCCGGCTACGACGTCGACACGCACTTCCGGCCGCGGTACCAGCCGTGGGACCAGCGGCTGTGCCTGGCGCCCGACGGAGACCTGTTCCGCGCGATCGGCCAAGGCCAGGCGTCGGTGGTCACCGACGCGATCTCGTCGTTCACGCCCGATGGCCTGCGGCTGGAGTCCGGCGCGACGCTGGCGGCCGATATCGTCGTCACCGCGACCGGGCTGCGGCTGCTGGCCCTGGGCGGCATCACGCTGTGCGTCGACGGGCGCGAGGTGAAGCTGCCGGAGACGCTGGCGTACAAGGGCGTGATGCTCAGCGGCGTGCCGAACTGCGCGTTCACCTTCGGGTACACGAACGCGTCGTGGACGCTCAAGGCCGACCTGGTCGCTGAGTACGTGGTGCGGCTGCTGCGCTACATGGCAAGGCGCGGCTACGACAGCTGCGTGCCGGTCAACGCCGATCCCCGGGTCACCGAGCGGCCGCTGCTCGACTTCACCTCCGGCTACATCCAGCGCTCGCTGCACGAGTTCCCGAAGTCCGGCTCCCGCGCGCCCTGGCGGGTCGTCATGAGCTATCCCAGTGACCTGCTCAAACTGCGTTACGGACGGATCAGCGACGGCGCGCTGCGGTTCACGCGCCGTCGCTGACCTCGCCTGACTTACCGGATCTGGCTAGGCCTTCTCCGACTCCAGGGCGGCGAGCTCGGCCTGAACGGCCTTCTCGTGCTCGGCCTGGTCCTCGCGCGCCTTACGCGGGCTCCACCGTCCGGCCATGATCAAGATGAACGGCAAGAACGCGATCTCACCGCCGACGCACACCCACCACCAGGTCTTCCACTGGCCGGGCGCGTCCGTGGCGGCCTTCTGCACGGCGGGGCCGTGCTGCTGCAGGAACAGCAGGTCGGCCTTGGGCACCTTGGACACCGCGATCAGCCGGGCAGTCGCGTCGGCCGGGCTGATCTGGAACTTGGTCGCGATCTCGCCGACCGCCTTGGCCCCGGCGGCCGGGTCGGCCGGGTTGGCCTGCAGCGCGCCCAGGGTCTGGGTGTCGATCGCGCTCAGCGTCGCCAGCTGCGTCGAGTACTGCGCCGACAGCGTGGCGACCGGCGTCCCGTACTCCACCAGCGGCGTCATCGCGCTGATGACCACCGGGAGGATCCCGATCGAGATCGCGACCACCGCGCGGATGATCCAGCCCCACACGGCCAGGCCGGTCGCGGTCAGCGCCGGGTTGTGCTTTTCGACCGTCTCGGTGAAGCTGGCCATCCACGGCGCGTAGGCGATCGCCAGGAAGACCGCGTTGATGCTGATCACCAGCGCGAACGTGCCGAGGCTGGTTCCCTTGCCGAGGCTCAGGAAGACGATCGTCATGACGATCGCGCCGAGCGCGCCGACGACCATGAATGGCTTGCGCACGCCAAGCCGGTCAGAGATGATCCCGGTGACGATGAGCGCCGCGGCGTCGAATGCCCAGAACCAGTTCCCGAGGCCGTTGGCCTGTGACAGCGTGAAGCCGTGGATCGAGGTGAAGTAAATGGTGAAGAAGCCGACGGCCGTGTAGTAGATGATCAGGAACACCGCGATCGCGAACGCCGACCCGATCACGTCCAGGTGCATCATCTGCCGCCACGGGTGCTTCAGCGACTCGGCGATGTTCAGGCCACGGGCCTTGGCCTCGATGAGCGCGCGGTCACGCATCGAGACCATGAGCTGATCTCGCAACTGCGGGGAGAGCTCTTTCAGGCCGAAGATCGCGATCACGCCCACCACGAGGCCGACGATGCCGCAGATGATGAACTGGTCCTGCCAGGCGCGCAAGCTGCCAAGGGTGTTGCTGGATACCACCGAGACGACCAGGCTGCCGATAACCGGCCCGAGCGTCCAGAAGCCCATCGCCGAGGCGCGGCCCAGCTGCGGGGAGAAGTCGCGGACCAGGGCCGGCGTGGCGACCAGGATGACGCCCTCGACGAAGCCGATGACGTAGGACAAGATGGCGAACGACCATTTGTCGTGCGCGTTCGGGATCCCGAACAGGACGAGGCCACCGGTGATGAGCAGCCCGTAGGCCACCATGTTGGCCCGGCCCCAGCGGTCGCCGAGCCCGGCGATCAGCGAGGAGAAGGCGCCAATCGCGTTGCCGACGACCGAGATGTAGACGTAGAACGGGAACGTCATCCCGAGCCCGGCGATGATGTTCGGCGCCACCGCCCCGCCGACATAGAGCTCGTAATAGAGGATGATCGTGGCGAGAACGACGATGGCAAGGTAAAAGACGCGCGGTCGCGTTTCCGGATAATGATTTAGCTGGCGCTGCCAGAGACCGCCCAGGGCTCCGCCCGACGGCTGGTTCTCCAGGGTTGCTGTCACCGATGACCCCTTTCCGCGCCACGCCGGGGGGGACGTGCGCACGGTCTAAAGTACGGCTGTGTACTTTAGGAATTTTCCCGTTACGATAGACCCGTGCCCGAAGGTGCGCAAGGGGGCAGCCTTGCACGAACTCACGAGGGCAAGCCGGGTCTGCCGCGTGGTCGTAACCGGCTGCCGACCCTCGCGGTAAGCGCCTCCCAGCGGGATCGGCTGGAGCGCTCCGTTATCGCGGCCGTCGCCGCCGCTGGCTATAACGCCGTCACCGTCGCCGATATCGTCCGCCGCGCGCGCGTTTCCCGGGTCGCGTTCTACGCTCATTTCCGCGGCAAGGACGATTGCTTCCTCGCCGCCGTCAGCGCGGGCGGGCAGCTGCTGCGGGGGCGGGTGATCGCCGCGGCGCGCGGGGTGCCGCGGGAGACGCCCCCGGAGGAAATGCTGCGCGCGGGATGCCGGGCGTTCTTGTCGTTCCTGGCCGAGGAGCCCGCCTTCGCCCGGGTCTTCTACGTCGACATGCCCGCGGCGGGCCCGTCAGCGCGCGAGCGGCTGGACGTCGCGGTGGAGTGGTTCGCCGAGATCAACCGCCGGTGGCACCTGCGGGCGCGGATGCGGCACCCGGAGTGGCCCGCGGTGCCCGACGAGGCCTACCTGGCGCTGGCCGGCGCGACCGGGGAGCTGGTCCGCGCGACCGTCCGCGCCGACCGCACCAAGGAGCTCCCGGACTTGGAGGACACCTTGGTCTCCCTGCACCTGGCGGTCATGGCCGGCCGCCCCTGGGGGCATTTAAGGCCGGGGCCTAGCGGTGGCCTAGCGGACCGCCACCGCGTTGGCGGGTGATCCCACGCCGCCGGTCACGTTCAGCGGGACGCTGGTGAACAGGAAGTCGTAGCGGCGGTCGGCGTGGCAGGCGGCCGCCAGCGCGCTGAAGTCGAAGAGCTCGCCGATCGCGAAGCCCAGCGACGGGATCAGCCTGCCGTGCAGGAACCCGATCGACAGGTCGGCCGGGACCGTCTCGACGGCGGGATTGTCGGCGGCCACGGCGGCGGCGCCGCTGTCCCACAGGAAGCGGCTGATCTCCTCGCTGCCCGACAGCCCGGCGCACGTGTACTCGCGCGGGTTGACCAGCGCCACCGCCAGTTCCGCGCGGGCCTGCGGCCCGAGCGCCAGGTACTTGTCCATCCACCCGGTCCGCACGCACAAGATGTCGCCCCGGCGGATCCCGACGCCCTGCGCGGCCAGCGCCGCCTCGATGTCGGCCACGGTGAAGCGCCGCGCGGTGAAGGCGTCGTAGCCGTCCTCTTCCCCCGCGGCCAGGTCGACGAGCACGCCCCGGCCGATGATGCCCGGCCGCGCCCAGTGGTGGATGCCGAGCGGGCCGGGGTCGGCCGACGGGTCGCCCTGCCAGCCGCCGTAGAACCCGTCGGTGCTCCGGATGTGCCGCAGGCCGTCCCACTGGCTGGAGCACTGCAGGTAGAAGCCGTCGAGCCAGTCATCCCAGCCGATGTCACCCATCGGGTAGAGGCTGTGCGCCATTGGCTTGCGGCCGAAGAACGGCGGCGACGGCTCATCCAGCGGCAGGCTGACCCCGATCCGCTCGCCGGTCCGCACGCACCCGGCGGCCGCGGCGACCACCCGCGGCGTGAGCCGGTTCAGCGTGCCGAGCTGGTCGCTCGCTCCCCACACGTCCCAGGAGTGCCGGTAACCCGATCCGGCCAGCCGGGGAAGCTCATCGAACATCGGCTCGCGCTCAGTTCCCATCCTTCCCTTGTACCTCGGGCTTGGGGATGCGGCTATAGGGCGCTGAACAACTGCCGGGGTTCCCCTTACGCTTGCGGCTATATGGACTACGACTACATCGTCGTCGGGGCGGGCGCCGCCGGGTGCGTCGTGGCGGGCCGGCTCGCCGAGGACCCGCGCACCCGCGTGCTCCTCATCGAGTACGGCGGCGCTGACGTCAACCCCCTCCTGCACGTCCCGAAGGGGTTCTACTACACGCTGCGCGGCGACCGGTACCTGTACCGGTACCCGACCAGGCCGGTCGCGCCGGGCCGGGCGCCGGAGGCGTGGCTGCGCGGCCGCGTCCTGGGCGGCTCGGCGGCGGTGAACGGAATGATGTGGGTGCGCGGCGCGCCCGCCGACTGGGACGACCTGGCGGCCCGCGGCAACCCCGGCTGGGGCTGGGCGGACATCGGCCCGGCCTACCAGGGGCTGGAATCCGCGCTGGGCGTGTCTGTCACCGCCACCGATGACCCGGTCACGCAGGCAATCCTCGGCTCGGCGACGGCTTTCGGCTGGGAGCACGTCGCCGACTTCAACGCCCACGACCGCGACCGGATCGGCTTCACCCCGTCCACCATCCGCGATGGCCGTCGCACCACCTCCTACCGCGCCTTCGTCCGGCCGCGCGGACGGAGTGCGCGCGGCAACCTCACCGTCGCCACCCGCACCCGCGCCGGCTACCTGCTGTTCGGCGCCTCCGGCGATCGCGGTGGCCGGGTCACCGGCATTCGCGTCCGGCAGGGCGCCACGACGACCGACATCACCGCGCGGCGCGAGGTCATCATCTGCGCCGGGACCGTGGAGACGCCGCTGCTGCTGGAGCGCTCCGGCATCGGCCGCCCCGAGGTCCTGCGCGCGATCGGCGCCGACCTGCGCGTGGAGTCACCGCAGGTCGGCGAGCGGGTCATCGAGCAGCGGGGCGTGGCCCTGCAACTCCGGCTGCCGGCGGACGCCGGGGTGGCCCACCCGGGCGCGCGGGTCGCCACCGCGCACGGCAAGGCCCGCGAAGCCTTCCGCTACCTGCGCGACCGCACCGGGCTGCTGTCCACGGCCGGCTATGACCTGGCGTGCCAGTTCCGGTCCGCCCGGGGGCTGCCCCGGCCGGACATCCACGGCCTGTTCGCGCCGCTGGCCGTCGCCACCGGGCACGCCGAGCTCCGGCTGGCCAGGCATCCAGGGATCTTGTTCCTGGGGTACCAGATGCGACCGCAGACGTCGGGCGCGATCCATTCCGGCGGCGGCCGCCCCGAGGACCTGCCGGTGATCGACGCGCGGTTCCTGGAAACGGAGGCCGACCGGGCCGCCACGGGACCGGTGCTGGGCATCGCCCGGGCCGTGCTCGGGTCCGGCCCGGCCGCCGAGCTGGCGGGCGAGGAGGAGTTCCCCGGGCCTTCGGTGGCGACGCCGGAGCAGGTCGTCCAGTACGCGCTGGACGCCGGGTCGGGGATCTACCACGCGGTCGGCTCGGCGGCGATGGGCGCCGGAGACGACGCCGTGGTGGACGCCGCGCTGCGGGTCCGGGGGATCGCGGGCCTGCGGGTCGCCGACGCCTCCGTGCTGCCGGCCCAGGTCTCGGGGAACACCGCCGCCCCGGCGATGGTCATCGGCTGGCGGGCGGCGGACCTGATTCGCGAGACGGGCTGACTGGCGCGCCCGCCTCTTGCTGTTATCGGCCGGGGGTTAGCCTAGGTATGCCCCGGCCCGAGGTGCTCCCGAGCCCACAATGCGGCCGACGTCCGGTCAGTCACCCCGATGCGGCGGAAGATGTTGCCGGTGTGGACCTTCACCGTGCTCTCGGCGATCCCGAGCCGCCGGGCGATCTGCTTGTTCGCCAGGCCCGCCGCCACCAGCCGCAGCACCTGCTTCTCCCGGTCGCTGAGCTGCTCGGCGGGAGGCGGCTCCCGCGACGGCAGCAGGGCGCCGGCGACGCGGGGGTCGAGCGGTGCGTGCCCGCCGGCGGCGGCGCGGACCGCGGCGAGCAGGTCATCGGGCCTGGAGTCCTTCAGCAGGTAGCCGACCGCCCCGGCGGCGAGCACGTCGGTGACCCGCTGCCGGTCGGAGAAGGAGGTCAGCGCGACGACGCGCATGCCCGGGTCCTCGGCGAGCAGCTGGCTAGTTGCCGCGACGCCGTCAAGGACGGGCATCGACAGGTCCATCAGCGTGACGTCCGGGTGCACCGCGCGCGCGGCCTCGATCGCCTGCTGCCCGTCGGCGGCCTCGCCGACCACCTCGATGTCGTCGGCCGCTCGCAGCAACGTGATCAGGCCCGCCCGGACGAGCTGGTGGTCATCGACGACGAGCACCCGGATCATGGCGTGCTCGCCTCGTAGCGGACCACGGTGCCCGCGCCGGGCGCGGTCTGGATGGCCAGCGATCCCCCGCCGTGCCGGGCGGCGTCGGCCATGAGCCGCAGTCCGAAATGGCCTTCGGCCTGCGGGGCGGCCTCGAAGCCGCGCCCGTCGTCGGCGACGTCCAGGCGGGCACGGCCGTCCTCGGCGCCGGCCAGGCGCAGCGTGATCCGGCTGGCCCCGGCGTGCCGGACCGCGTTCCGCAGCGCCTCCTGGGCGATGCGGAACATCGCCTCCTGGTCGCGCTCCGGCGCGGCGTCGGCCACCACGTCGTCGATATCCGCGCCGGCTGGCCCGCTGTCCCCGGACGCGGTGCGAGCCAGGTCGCGCAGCGCGCCGCCCAGCCCGGCGGCCCGCAGGCTGGGCGGGTAGATGTCCACCAGCAGTGACCGCAGGCCGGTCACGCCGTCGCGCACCGTAGCGGCCGCCGACTCCAGGTCGGCCGCCTGCCGCGGGTCGCCGCCGGTGCCCGCCTGCTGTGCGTGCCCGGCCACGATGAGGGATGCCCCCACCAGTTGCTGCACCACTCCGTCATGCAATGTCGCCGCGATCCGCCGGCGCTCGTCATCGGAGGCGTCCAGGGCACGGCGCGTCAGCTCATCCTGGCGGGCGCGGGCCTGCCGGGCCCGCACCACGACCAGCCAGCCCAGCCCGGCGAGCAGGAGCATCAGGGCCAGCAGGCTGCTGAGCATGACCCCGGCGAAGCCGCGCCAGAGCTCGGTGCTGCGCTGGCTGACCGTGTCGTACTTGAAGTAGGTCTCGAAGAGCAGCGGCTGGCCATTCGGCGTCCAGACTGGCCGGTAGACCTCGAGCAGCTTGCCGTCGCCCCGCTCGTACTGGTTCTCCGGCAGCAGCAGGTCGCTGATCCCCGCGTGGGTGTGCGGATGGAGCAGCGCGGACCGGGCGTCGCTGTCCAGGGTGAACTGCTGGCCGATGAGCCGCGGCTCGTCGGAGTAAAGGATCTTGCCTTCGAGCGTCCAGATCTTCACCCGGACCATCGAGCCGGAACCGTTCACCCAGTTGCGGACCAGGGGATCCAGGACGCGCCGGGCCTGCGCCGGGTCGGCGGGCATGGTGTCGGTGAGCGCGGGCTGCACGACGCTCACCGCGAGGTCGTCGGTCAGTTCCGCGACGGCGTGCACCGCCTGCTGCTCGGCGACCCGCTGGCTGACCAGCCCCCCGGCGACGGCGACGATGATGGCGAGCACCAGCCCCGCCAGTGCGAGCGGGCCGACCATCCGCCACATCGACGGCGGCTCGTCCGCGGCGCGCCCGGCGTTCGGCGTCACCAGCACGACCCAGGCGGGTGCCCCCGGAGCGACTCCGGGGGCACCCGCTGGGCGCGGTGGTGGTGGTTCCGATGGCAGCCCGGGCGGGGCTGCGTCCGGCGGCCCGCTCGTCACTGGCTAGCCCCGGCCGCTCTTGCCGCCGCCGCTGCCGGTGCTGCCGCCGCGGTGGTGGTCATCGGACGGCTCGGCGTGCGGGGTGAGGCCACCGTGATCGTCAGTGGGCTCGGCGTGCGGGGTGAGGCCACCGTGATCGTCAGTGGGCACCGCGACGGGGGCGCCCGGCGGGGAACTAGCGTTGCCGCGGTCGTCTCCCGGTTCGACGTGCCGAGTCGAGCCGCCGTGATCGTCGAAGAAGACGGGCTGCTTGGTATTGCTCGGCGCCGGGACCGGGATCTCGTGGCTGAAGGACGGGTTTCCCGCCAGGCCCGCGACAGCGGGGGTGGCGGCGATGCCGCCGGCGAGGGCGATGCCCGCCGCGACCAGAAAGACTCGCTTCATGTGTCTGCGCTCCTCGTGAGTGCGTATCCGATACGACCTTTATGGCGTCGAACCGGTTCAGCCCGCCATACGACCTACGCACTACTACTACGAGCGGGACGCCTGCCTAGATGGCATTCACCTAGCTCACAGCGGGGACGCGTCAGCTTACCCGAAGTCAGGTCGCGACCCGGAAGTACCGCCAGGAGCTGCTGATGTTCGCGTTCGCGTTCGCGCCGTCGCTGGCGCCCCAACCCCGGGGACGCGGCCGTGGCGGCCGGCGACTAGGGGCGCTTCAGCCATGCCCGCGCCAGCCCGGCTGGCGCGGGGCATGCCATCGCGGGGCATCCGCTAGGCGAGGTGCAACGCACCCGGGCCGGGGAGGCTGGCCTGGATGTCCCGCAAGGCGGCGGCGACGTCGGCGGCGCTGCCCGGCCGGTCCGCGGGGGCTTTCAAGAGCAGGGCCAGCACCAGGTCGTTGAGTGCCTCAGTGATGGCGGGGTCGTGATCGCGGGGCGGCGCGGGCGTCTCCTCAATGTGCTGGCGGATGTACCCCGGGAACCCGGAGTCGCTGGTGAACGGCGGCGCGCCGGTCAGCATCTCGTAGAGCACGCAGCCAAGCCCGTACAGGTCCGATGAGACGGTGTAAGCCGGGTCTTGTGAATCGAACAGCTCCGGTGCCATGTATTCCGGGACGCCCATCACGTAGCCATCCGGTGGCGGCGCCGGCTCCGCGCTGCGGTCCTGGGCGATGGCGAAGTCAATGACCTTGACCTGGTCCCCCTCCTGGACGAAGACGTTCTGGGTGGACAGGCTGCAGTGCACGATGCCGCGCTCGTGGATCGCGACCACGGCGTCGGCCAGCTGAATGGCCAGGTCCACCGCCCGGTGCACGGGGAGGCCCTGGCGGTAGAAGCTCATCAGCTGGGATAGGTCCCCGCCGAACAGCAGCTCCATGACAATGTAGGGCCAGCCGCCGTCCATGCCGGTGTCATAGATCGCCACGATGCCCGGATGCCGCAGCTTCGCCATGATCTGCGCCTCGCGGCCGAACAGCTGGTGCGACAGCCGGCCGTAGTCCCAGTTCAGCAGCCACTTGACCGCGACCTCCCGGTCAAGCAGCAGGTCCCGCGCGCGCCAGACCGTAGCCATCGTGCCCCGTCCCACGAGCTGGTCCAGGCGGTAGCGGCCCGACAGCACGGTGTCCGCCTCCGCCTCGCCGCCGGGACCGCAGATGACCGGCTCCCATGGTGGCGGGACCGTCTCCGGGACCGTCTCCGGCACCGTCTCCGGCACCGCGTCGCCGCCGGGATTCCCGGGCCCGGGGATCTCCACTTCGCCGACGACGGGTATCGGCATCGTCGGCGGATTCAGCCAGGAGGCGGCCTGGGCGGGCCCGGGGATCACCGGCTCCGGGATCACCGTGACCCATTCCGTGGGCGGCGAGATGGAAAAGCCCGTCCCGTCCGCGTAGGTCGCGGTGACGTCCTCGCCCCGGTACCCGGCGATGTACGCGGCATGACGGGAGACTCGTCGCAGCGATACTCCCCGCAGGGCGGCGAAGATGATGTCCGCGTGATCCAGGCACGCGCCGTCCAGCACCGCGTCCGTGAGCGTGACGTCGCGGAACCAGGCGCTGGTGAGGTTGACGCCCGTGGCCTCTAGCTCGGTCAGCTCCACGCGGTCGAACGCGGCGCCCCGGAAGTCCAGGCCCGCCAGGTTCGCGCCCGCGATGGCCATGCCCTCCAGCCGGATGTAGGAGCGGACGTCGCGCGGCAGCGAGCCGAGGAGCGTCAGCGCTGCCTGCGCGTCGGGCGTGACCCGCTTCGACGGATCCGGCGATAGCTCATGCCACGCCTGGATGAAGCGGCACAGGTAATGCGTCACGGCGTCGACCTGGGCGCCGGGCCGCCGCGCGAGGGCGGCCATGTCCTCGATGGCCGCCAGCGCCGCCTCGACGTCGCCGGTGCTCGAAAGGAGCCGGCCCGCCGCTGCCCCGAGCTCACCGTCCACGGCCGCGACCAAAACCGGACTGTGTTGTATCCACCCCTAAGCCCCCTCCCGGTGCTGCCATTATGTGGCATAGCTGCGATTTCGCGCAGCCCGGCGGGGGGCGCGGCCGCGGCCGCGCGGCCAGTGCTCAGTAGCTGAAGGTAGTCGCCGGCTCGTCGCCGATCCACGCCCACATCGGGATCGTGCCGCCCAGCGCCGCGTTCTTCACCAGGTCGGCTTCGGCCAGCTTTCGCGCGCTGAAGCAGATCGGGCAGACCATGTACGTCCCGCCTGCCTCCTCATACCTCCGGACCAGGTCGGCCAGCGGCGGGCAGCCATCGCAGGCGACCGCGGTGGCCACCCCGGCCAGGGCCAGCCGCGCCGCCTCCTTGGTGAGGAACATCAGCGTCTGTCGTCCCTGCTCGGCGGCCCCCACCGCCACCAGGAACGCCACCGTGACCTTCTCCGTGTCCTCAAGCCCCGTCGTCAGGCTGATAACCGCCTTGCCCATCGCGCTTGCCCGCTTCCTCGCCGCGAGGCGGCCCGGCGCCGCCCCGTCGTACTGCCGAGGATGGCTGGCGGTCACCGCCCCCCGCATGGGGCAACCGCCCCATCTTCCGCGATGAGGTCGCCCCCCACGCCTGGCCGGCCGGGCATCCACGCGCGGCGATTACCGGCCTGGCATCGCATGCACCCACCCACTGGCCGGCGGCTCACCGCGGATGTGATGATCATGCGTGTGATCAACGATGATGCTGCCGCCCCCAAGCGCGGGCCGCTGGCCGGGGTCCGGGTGGTGGAGCTGGCCGGGATCGGGCCGGTGCCGCTGGCCGGGATGCTGCTCGCCGACCTGGGCGCGGACGTGGTGCGGGTGGACCGGCCCGACAGCGCCCCCCTCATCCCGCCGCGGAATGACATCGCCAACCGGGGCAAGCGCTCCATCGTCGTCGACCTGAAGCACCCCCGCGGCGCGGGCGTCGTGCTGGACCTCGCGGCGCGGGCGAACGTGCTGCTGGAGGGACTGCGCCCGGGGGTCACCGAGCGGCTCGGCATCGGCCCCGACGACTGCTGGGCGCGTAACCCGGGCCTGGTGTACGGGCGGATGACCGGCTGGGGCCAGGACGGGCCGCTGGCCCAGGCGGCCGGGCACGACATCGGGTACATCGCGATCACCGGGGCGCTGCACGCGATCGGCCGGGCCGGGGGCCCGCCGCAGCCGCCGGTCAACTACCTGGGCGACTTCGGCGGCGGGTCGATGTTCCTGGTGCTCGGCGTCGTGGCCGCGCTGTGGGAGGCGCGCGAGTCCGGGCGGGGCCAGGTGGTCGACGCCGCGATCGTCGACGGCACCGCGGCGCTGGCCACGATGACCTACTCGATGCTGGCCGGCGGGGCGTGGCGGGACGAGCGGGGCGTGAACCTGCTCGACACCGGCGCCCCGTACTACGACGTGTACGAGACGGCGGACGGGCGGCACATGGCGGTCGGCGCGCTCGAGGCCAGGTTCTACGCGGCGTTCATCACGCTGCTGTTCGACGGCGAGCCGCCCGCTGGGTTGCCGGCCCAGCACGACATGGCCGCCTGGCCGGCGCTGCGCGCTGCGATCGCCGCCCGGTTCGCCGCCCGCACGCAAGCCGAGTGGGCCAAGGTCTTCGAGGGCAGCGACGCCTGCGTCTCCCCCGTCGTGTCACTGTCGGAGGCGCCGGCGCACCCGCACCTGGCCGCCCGCGGCACCTACACCGAGGTCGACGGGATCACCCAGCCGGCGCCCGCGCCGCGCTTCTCGCGCACCCAGGGCCAGCCGGGGCGCATCGCGACGCCCGGCGCGCACACGCGCGAGATCCTCGACGCCTGGAACGTCCCCGACCCCGCCACCCTCCTCGCCGACGGCGTCGTCGCCCAGGCCTGATCCCCTCCCACCCCGGCATGTACGCCGCCCCCCGGGTGGGTGACCCTCCAGACCGGCACTCGCCCACCCGAGCCAGGTCACTGGCCCTCCCGCCCCGGCACCCACCCCACCCGGACCAGGTCACCGGCCCTCCCGCCCCGGCACCCACCCCACCCGAACCAGGTCACCGGCCCTCCCGCCCCGGATAGTTCCGGGGCGGTGTCCCTTTAGGCACGGAACTCCTGGCGGTCGTTGGCCCTCTAGACACGGTTAGAGCAGGTCGTTGGCCCTTCCGCGCCGGAATCACTTCGGGGCGATGGCCCTCGCGCCATGGAACGAGACCGGCTTGATGGCGCCAGCGCCCCGCGATCTCCCAGGACGCTGACGAGCGTGTCGCCGACCGGGCCAAGTCCGGGCGCCGGCGCGGTGAGCACCGCGGTATGCGGCCAGCCGCTGGGCTCGCTGACACCGCGCAGCTGGCATTCCGGCTGCGCCAGTTCGCCGACCAGCCGTCGCAGCGCGAAGGCCAGCCTGCCCCGTGAAGCCGGGGCGACTGGCCTTGCGGTCAGCGCGTGCGCGCTAGCGGTTGAACATGCCCTTCAAAGTTCTTCGCGCCCTGCGCGAGCGGGTCGCTGGACGGCACCTTGCCGCTCGGCGTCACCTGGTCGATCAGGCTCGGCAGAGCCTGCGCGACGTGGTTAGCGATCTGGTCGGGCGACATGCCGGTCTGCTGCGCCATCTGCGCGAGCGCGGCCGGGTCCATCGCCTGCTGGATCTGCTGGCCGGAGACGGGCTTGTTCTCCCCGTTGCCGATCCAGGACTGGACCTGCTGGCCAAGGCCGGCGCTGGTGAGCTGCGACACGATGCCCTGCAGGCCGCCGCCGCCGAACAGGCTCTGGATGTTGTCCAGGCCACCCTGCAGGCCGGCCTGACCACCCAGCTTGTTCAGGACGTCTTGCGTTCCCATGCTTCTCCCCCCGTTGGGCTTTGCGTTTCGGAACGAGGCAGTTAGCAACTGCCAGGCTCCCTCATTCCCGCCCGCCCCGGGGGTAACCGCGCCGCCCCCGAAAACTTCACGCTCCGTGATCACAGCCCCACCATCTGCGCCATCTGCGCCACCGCGTAGCGGAACAACTCGTCAGCCGGGTCGAAACTGCCCACGTACTGGCCGAACAGCTCGAAGCTGATCAGCCCGAACAGCTGCCCCCAGGCCACCGCGCCTCGCACCAGCACATCCGGCCGCACCGGCACGTCCGGTTGCACCGCGTCCCCGGCCGTGCCCTCGATGGCGGCCGCCAGCGCCGCCGCCTGCTCGTTGAGCACGCCGCCGACCTCCGGGCCGCCGACCTCCGGGCCGTCGGCAGCATCGGGGCGGCCGGCAGCATCGGGGGCACCGGCAGCATCGGGGGCACGGCGCGGCCCGGCGCCCGGCCGGGCCTCGCGCAGCAGCCCGATCAGGGCGAGCGGCACCCGGGCGGCCGGGCCGATGGTCGCCTCGGGGGCGCGGTACCCGGGTACCGGCGAGCCGTAGATCAGCGCGTACTCATGCGGGTGGGTGCGCGCCCAGCCGCGGATCGCCTGGCATGCGGCCACCCACCGCTCCCGGGCGCCCCCGCCGCCGGCCACGGCCTGTTCCGCGACCTCGCCGACCGCGTCGTAGGCGTCGATGATCAGCGCCGTGAGCAGGTCCTCCTTGCTCGGGTAGTAGCGGTACAGCGCCGAGGAGACCATGCCGAGCTCGCGGGCGACCGACCGCAGCGACAGCGCCGCGGCGCCCACCCGCGCGAGCTGGCGCCGCGCTTCCACTTTGATCTCCCTGGTCAGCTCCGCGCGGGCGCGCTCCCGGGCGGTCGCTGTCCGGTTCGCGGGCCTCGCGGCCGTCCCTTGGCTCATCGCCATCCCTAGCCACCTCCGGAGGCAATAATCAGATCACCAGACAAAATCGAGAGCACTGCTCTTGACAAGCTATCCGCTCCTGGTGTTCACTGATCTTACACGAGAGCGTTGCTCTCGAAAAGGATCGGTGCACCGCAAGGAGCGCCGACCACGAGAGGGGCCGCGAGGCACCCGGAGGAGGGGCCGACATGAACGCCACCGCCGACAACACCGCGAACGCGAGCACCAGGCCGGCCGGCACCAGCCCGGCGAGCACAGCGCGCTACGTCAAGCCGTCCAAGTCCGACAACGTCTTCAACGCCACGGTCGCCCGGCTGACCAGGATGGGCATCAGCGTCTGGGGATCCCGCGTCCTGTACGTCCGCGGCCGCAGCACCGGAGAGCTGCGCAGCACCCCGGTCAACCTGCTGACCGTCGACGGCACCCGGTACCTGGTCGCGCCGCGGGGCGTCACTCAGTGGGTCCGCAACGTCCGCGCCGCGAACGGCGAGGCGCAACTGCGCGTCGGCCGCCGCACCGAGGACGTGCGCCTGGTCGAACTGGCCGACGAGGCCAAGCCGGCGCTGCTGCGCGCCTACCTCAAGCGCTGGTTCTTCGAGGTCGGCGTGTTCTTCGACGGCGTGAACGCCAAGGCCCCGGAGTCCAAGCTGCGCGAGATCGCGCCCGGCTACCCCGTCTTCCGCGTCGAGCCGCGCCGCTAGCCGGGCACCTGGCCGCGTGCCTCCTCGATGGTCTCCCGGTACCAGGCGACGTTCGGGTCGTCGGGTGCGAAGAGCGGAGCGAGCCCGGTGACGGCGGCCTCCATGAGCTTGATTCCCTCCGCTACCCGGCCGACTTCGGTATAGACCGCGCCCAGGTCACCCCGCACGGCCAGGGTGCTGTGGTGCCCGGCTCCCAGGACGCGCTCATCGTCGGCCAGCAGCTCGGTGTACTCCCTGGCCGCCTCGTGGAACCGGCCGGCGCTCAGGAACGCGTTCGCGAACTGGTAACGGGTCGCCAGGACCTCGCCGTCATCGGCGGGGAGGGCACGCTCCACGTCCGAGCGCAGCCGGGCGAGGATCTCGATGGCCTCGTCGTGCCGCCCGTACCGCTGGTAGACGCGCGCCATGTTCCGCCGCGTCTCCCAGGCGTCCGGGTGGCCCGCCCCGAGCGCCAGCTCGTAGTCCGCGACCAGCTTCTCGCCGAACTCGGTCATCCCCGCCTCGCTGACATCGGCATAGAAGGTCAGGGCGTGCAGGCCCCAGCCGCGCATGGCCAGCAGGTCCTTGACCAGGTCGTCGTCGGCCGCGCCAAGGTGCGGCAGCAGCTGGTCCCAGCAGGCGGTCATGCCGTCGGCGAGCAGCCCGTAGTCGATGTCAGCCCCGGATCGCGCGGCCTCATCCAGCAGCGCGCAGGCCCGGGCGCCGAGCTCGGCGAGGGTGCCTGCCATCACGTGCCGCGCCAGGATGATCGGCCCGGCGTCCGGGTTCACGGTCACGGTGTCGAAGGCTGAGTCGTCCAGGTCATCGTCATCCGGGTCATCGCCGTCGAGGTCATCCTCATCCAGGTCATCGGGATACTCGGCCTCCTCGCCGGCGTCGGGGTCGCTGTCCGCGGTGCCGTCGTCCGCGGTGCCGTCGTCATCGAGGTCGCCGTCATCGAGGTCGCCGTCATCGTCGGCCTCCTCGAACTCGGCTTCGTCGACGGTGACCAGGCCCGTCTCGGCCAGCTCGCCGAGCGCGGCGTCGATGACCTCGCCTGCGAAGGGCTCATGGAAGCCGTATCCGCCCGGCGCGGCGATCAGCGCCAGGTGCCCGGCCCGGTGCATGAGCCACCGGGCGGCGCCGACGTCCGACAACAGCGCCAGCACGTCGAGCAACCCGGCGCACAGCCCCGAGTCGTCACCCGCCAGCATGTCGTCCAGCGTCTGGGTGACCGGCGCGTCATCCGCCCGCTCGCCGACAACATCCTGCTCGCCACCGCCGCCCATCGAAGGACCTCCCGCGCTAGCTCACCCCGAAGTCCGCGGCGAGCTTGTCCATCGTCGCGTCAAGCTCGGGGCTGACGACCTGCCGGGCCGGATCCGCCAGGTGCCAGTCGATGATCTCCCGCGCCCCGCGCTCGAAGGGAACCCGGGCGTGCCACCCCGGGACCACCGATCGCAGCTTGGAGTTGTCGAAGATCATCGAATGCGTCTTGTCACCCAGCAGGCCCGCGCCCCACTCCGGGTCCACCGAGTTGATAACGTCCGACGGCACGTGAACGATCCTGGGGGTTACGCCCATCGCCGCGGCCAGCGCGTGCGCGATCTGATCCCAGGTCAGGAAGTCATCGGAGGTGATGTGGAATGCCTCCCCCACCGTCCGCGGGTGCCCGAGCAGGGGGACGAACGCGCGGGCGAAGTCGGTGTTGTGCGTCACCGTCCACAGCGAGGTCCCGTCGCCGTGCACGATGACCGGCTTGCCGGCCCGCATCCGCGCCAGCGATGTCCAGCCGCCCGATAGCACCGTCTTCGTCTCGTCGTAGGTATGCGACGGCCGCACGATCGTCGCCGGGAACCCGTCCTCCCGGTACCGCGCGATCAGCAGGTCCTCGCACGCGATCTTGTCCCGTGAGTACTGCCAGTACGGGTTGCGCAGCGGCGTCGACTCGGTCACCGGCAGCCGCGACGGCGGCGTCTGGTATGCCGACGCCGTGGAGATGAACACGTACTGCCCGGTCCGCCCCTGGAACAGCTCCAGGTCAGCCCGCACGTGCTCGGTCGTGAAGGCGACGAAGTCCACCACGCAGTCAAAGTCAAGGCCCTTGATCGTCTCTCTAACGGCCCCGGCGTCCCGTACGTCGCCCCGCACCTGCCGGACGCCGTCCGGGAGCGGCCGGGCAGCCGTCTGCCCCCGGTTAAGGACGGTCAGCTCGATCCCGGACTCGACCGCGACCCGCGCGCACGCCGATGAGATGACGCCAGAACCACCGATGAAGAGAACCCTGAGCTCGCTCACGCATCCACCCTATTCCCCGGCGGGACGCTCCTTCGCCTCCCGCGCCAGCCGGCGGTCGCCCGCCGTCCTCGCCGTGCGCGCTCCCGTTTCCTCCAGGCCCCCGCCGCCGCCCCGGCCCCCGGGCTCCCGGCCTCAGTCGCGGGCATTCCCGCGGTTGACGTACTGGTCGTCACCCGCAACGTAGACGTCGCGGCCCGCCTGGACGTTCTGGGCGACGCCGAAGTAGTTGGTCTGGGTGTTGCCGTCGCCGATCTGGACGCCCTGGGCGTGGGGGATGCTCACCGTGTACGTGCCCGCCTGGGACCCCCTCGGGTCCAGCATCCTCATGAGCTCCCCGGCCGCGGCCACGAGGTCGCGGTCGCTGGCCGCGCCGGCCTCGACAAGCTCGCCTTCCAGCGGGGCCCGCCACAACTGCGGCGCGGCGGCGTGCTTGTCCAGCACGTACTCGCCGTTGGCCGGGTCCTTGAACCGCTTCTTGGCCAGTTCCCGCAGCCGCGCGTACGCCGTCTTGACCACCGACTTCGCGCCATCCTGGAGCGCGGCCTCGGCCCCGGCCGCGAGCGCCGTCACGATCAGCGTGACCGGATCCATTCCGCCCAACCTCCCCAGTTAGCGGGTGCTGGTCACATACTGCCACGCCCGGAGCGGACCGGGTAATCACGGCGCGTCCCGCCGTACCGGTGAGTCCGGCCGGGCCAGAGCGTCCATCCTTAGGCGAAGGCGCCAATGAAGGAGGGTCATGAACGTCATTACGCTGCTCACCGACCGGGGACTGGTTGAATCGCCCCGCTGGCACCGCGGCCGGCTGTACTTCTCCGACTGGTCGGCGGGTGAGGTGCTGGCGCTCACGCCGCCCGGGCCCGACGGCCCCGGTCCCGACAACACGGCCCACGACGGGGACGCCGAGGTGATCGCGCGGGTCAAGTCGCTGCCGCTGTGCACGGCGTGGCTGCCCGACGGCCGGCTCCTCATCGTCGACTCCGCCCGCGGCACGCTGCTGCGCCGGGAGGCTGACGGGACGCTGGTCACGCACGCGGACCTGGGCAGGCCCGGCTGGAACGACATCGTGGTCGACGGGCGCGGCAACGCCTACGTCAACGGGGCTGGCTTCAGCCCGACCGCCGGGGAAGCCCCCAGGCCCGGCCAGGTGTCGCTGATCACGCCGGACGGCCAGGTCAGCCAGGTCGCCGACGGGATCCAGTTCCCGAACGGGATGGCGGTCACCCCCGACAACGAGACGCTGATCGTGGCCGACTCCTACGGCCGCTGCCTGCTCGCCTTTGACATCGCGGCCGACGGCCGGCTCTCGGGCGAGCGAGTGTGGGCCAGCCTGGGCGACGGTACCCCCGACGGCATCTGCGTTGATGCCGAAGGGGCGGTCTGGTACGCCGACGTGCCGAACAAGCGGTGCGCCCGGGTGACCGAGGGCGGCGAGGTCACCCGGGTCGTGGACCTCGACCGCGGCGGCTTCGCGTGCGCGCTCGGCGGGCCCGGCGGCACCACGCTCTACATCACCGCCGCCACCTGGCAAGGGATGACCGCCGCCGAGATGGTACGGCCCGGCAGCGGCCAGGTCCTCGCGGCCGAGGTCGGCGTCCCCGGCGCCGGCTGGCCCTGACCTCACGGGAAACATCCCGGCAACGAGCGTCGCGTATCATCCTCGGATGACTGAGGGTAACGGGGTGACGGGCGGCATCGGCCTGGCGAGCGGCGGGGTCGTCATCGACGATCCGCGCCGGCCAGACGTAATGTCGCTGCTGGAGCGGCACCTGGCGTTCACGGCGTCGGAGACGCCGCCGGAGCACTCGTTCGCGCTGGACGTCTCGGGGCTGCTGGACCCGGCGATCACGTTCTTCAGCTACCGCGACGGCTCCGGGGAGCTGCTGGGCGTCGGGGCGCTGAAGCGGCTCGGCGACGGGACCGGCGAGCTGAAGTCGATGCACACCTCGGCCGAGGCGCGCGGGCGAGGCGTCGGCCAGTCGATCGTTGCGCACATCATCGGCGTGGCGCGGGCGCGGGGCCTGACCCGCCTGTACCTGGAGACCGGGACCACGGACGGGTTCGCCGCCGCCCGCAGGCTCTACGCGCGCGCGGGCTTCGAGCCATGCGGGACCTTCGGCGGCTACCCGATCACGGGCGACAACACGTTCATGACCCTCGCTCTCCCCTGACCGGCAGGCTAGGCGGCCCAGGGCTTGGACAGGGCACGGGCCTCGGCGTTGGCGCGGGACAAGATCGGGCCGACGCCTATGTACTGGAAGCGGCGCACCTGGGAGCGGACAACGAGAGCCCAGGCGATCACCGCGACCAGCAGCAGCCAGAAGAACAAGCCGGCGAACAGGCCGAGCAGCAGCCGGTCGAAGCCCGGGGAGGCGATTCGCCACAAGGCGCGCTCGTTGTAGAACTGCTCGCCGGTCGAGTCGTTGATCACGGCGATGTACTCGGCCCGGTGGCCGCTGATCGCCTGGCACACCGTCGCCACCTGGCCCGGCTGCAGCCACACGTCGAAGTCCTCGACCTCGACGGTGTACTCCATCGTCCCGTCGGTGAGCCGCAGCTGGTCGGTCACCCGGGCGAAGATCGCGCCCTCGCCGTAGCCGTAGGCGTCGGTATGCGAGCGGGCCGCGCTCACGTAGCCGGTGAACGTGTAGATCTCCCAGCCCGCGTTCACACCGGTGAAACGGCTCCCGGTGGCGTCGGCGGCGAGCGGCGCCTGGGCGCGCACGATACTAGCGACGACCGGGATGATGAGCAGCAGGTTCACCAGCAGGTAGGCAGCAATCACGCTTCCCCCCCGTGTCCGGGCAAGCCGCGCCGTGTTGAACGCGGCGTCCGGGTGCGCGGCTGCTGGGGATCCTGGACACCTTCCCTCTGCCAGGACACGCTGCCCGCAGCGTCGCGCCTTACTCTTGCTTAGCGTTGAATACCCGCCGTAACCCGACAGTAACCCGCGGGGCGAGTGCGACGGGAATCCCCTAGGGGTCAGCCCGTGCGATCGCTCGGGTCACGCGCGGGCGGCCTGCTCGGCGGCCAGCGCGAGCAACTCGGCCGCGTGCGCCTGGCCGAACTCGGAGTCCTCCAGTCCGGCCAGCATCCGGGACAGCTCCTTGACCCGGGCGTCGTGGTCGAGCCGGATCACGCCGCTGGAGGTGATCGTCCCGTCGCTGGCCTTGGCGACCACGAGGTGGTTGTCGGCGAACGCCGCGACCTGCGGCAGGTGGGTGACCACGATGACCTGGGCCATGCGGGCCAGCTTCGCCAGCCGCCGGCCGATCTCGACCGCCGCCTTCCCGCCAACGCCCGCGTCGACCTCGTCGAACACGAACGTGGGAACCGGGTCCGCCCCGGCGAACACGACCTCGATGGCCAGCATGACCCGGGACAGCTCGCCGCCGGAGGCGCCCTTGTGCAGCGGCAGCGCGGGAGCACCGGGGTTGGAGGCCAGCCGGAGCTCCACGTCATCGATGCCGTGCGGCCCTGGCTCGTCGAGCCGGGCCAGGACGGCGGTGATCCGCGCGTGCGGCATCGCAAGGGCGGTGAGCTCGGTGGTCACGTCCCGGGCGAACCGCTCGCCGGCCTGGGCGCGCAGCGCCGACAGCTGCTCGGCGAGCCGGGCCACCTCGGCGGCCAGCTGCGATTCCTCCGCCGCCAGCTCGGCGATCGTCTCGTCATCGTTGTCCAGGTCGCCCAGCCGCAGCGCGGCCTTGCCCGCCCAGTCCAGCACGGCCGCCACCGTCCCCTGCATGGCGACGGCCTCCCCGGGCTCCCCGGCCTCCTGGGACTCGGCCGCCTGGCCGGCGGGCGGGGCCTGCGCCACGGCATCGCTGAGCCCGTACGGGCCGCCGTAGCCGTAGGCGCGGATCAGGCGGCCCAGCGCGGCGCGCCGCTCCTGGACGGCGGCCAGCCGGGCCGGGTCGGCGTCCACCGACTGAACGTAGGACGCCAGCTCGCCGGCGATGTCGGCCAGCAGGTAGGTCGCCTCCGATAGCCGGGAAGCGAGCCCGGCCAGCTCCGCGTCGAACCGGGCGACCCCGTCCAGCGATGAGCGCGCGTGCCCGAGCAGGGTCAGCGCGTCGGCCCCCTCGCTGCCCGCCGACGGGTCACCTTGCAGCGCCTCGTGCGCCAGGGACGCGCCGCCGTGCAGCGCGTCGGCGTTGGCCAGCCGCTCCTCCTCGGCGCGGAGCGCCGCGTCCTCCCCGTCGCCGGGCTGCAGCCTGTCGATCTCGCCAAGCCCGGTGCGCAGCACCTCCGCCTCGGTAGCGCGCTCCCGCGCGGCGGCGGTGATCTCGGCCAGCGACGCCTTCACCGACCGGTGCCGCTGGTAGGCGCGCTGGTAGTCCGACAGCACCACGGCCAGCTCCCCGCCGGCGTACTTATCGAGGGCCTCGCGCTGGCGGCCCGGCTTGAGCAGCTGCTGCTGGTCGGATTGCCCGTGCACGGCGACTAGGTCGTCGGCCAGGTAGGTGAGCAGCGACACCGGGACGGAGCGGCCCCCGGCCGACGCGCGGGAGCGTCCCTCGGCGGACACCGAGCGGGTGAGCACCAGCGTGCCGTCCTCGTCCAGCTCGCCGCCGGCCTCCTCCACCTGCTGGGCGACCTTGCCGTCGGCGCCCGTGCGCAGCCGGCCCTCGACGGTGGCCCGCTGCGCGCCCGGCCGGATCCGCGCCGGGTCCGCCCGCCCGCCGAACAGCATGCCAAGCCCCGTCACGACCATCGTCTTGCCCGCGCCGGTCTCACCGGTCAAGGCGGTGAAGCCGGGCGAAAGCTCAAGCAGGGCATCATCGATGACCCCGAGCCCGGTGATGCGGACTTCCTCAAGCATGACCGCCAGCGCTCTCCTTCCAAGCCCCGCCGTTGCGGGGCCCATCCCGGGCCGCTACCGCGCGGAGCGGCCCCGCCAGCCGGCGACCGGCAAGCCGAACTTGGCGACCATCCGGTCGGTGAACTCCCCACCGCCGGCCGCGGCACTGCTCTCAGCGACACTGCTCTCAGTGGCACCGCTCCCAGTGCCACCGCTTCCAGTGCCACCGCCTTCAGCAGCACCGCTGTCGGCCGCGTGCACCCGCGCCAGCAGGACGGGCAGCGAGCCGCGCCGGACCTCGACCCTGGCCCCGGGGGGCAGGTCAACCTTACGACGACCATCGCACCACATAACGGCACCGCCTGTCTCGACCGCCAGGCGGCCGGTGTCGCTATGAGCAGCGCTTGCATCCGTGTCATCGCGTTCGCCGCCTTCTCGGGCACCCTCGTACATAAGTTCTACCGCAAGGACCGAGCCCGGCGATACTACCATCGGGGGGGCGAATAGCGCGTGCGCGCTGATCGGCACCATCAGCAGGGCCTCTACCTGCGGCCACACCACTGGCCCGCCGGCGGAGAAGGCGTAGGCGGTGGACCCGGTCGGCGTGGCGCACACGACGCCGTCGCAGCCCCAGCGCGACAGCGGGCGGCCGTCGATCTCGATGACCACCTCGACCATGCGCTCGCGGGCGCCCTTCTCCACGGTGGCCTCGTTCAGCGCCCATGTCCGGGCCAGCTCCGTGCCGTTCGAGCGCGCCACGACATCGACGGTCATCCGTTCCTCGACGGTGTAGCGCCGCTCGATGAGGCGGTCCACGGTCTCGGCCAGCCCGTCCAGCTCGGCCTCGGCGAGGAAGCCGATGTGGCCCAGGTTCACGCCGATCAGCGGGGTGCGGACCGGCCGGGCGAACTCGGCGGCGCGCAGCAGCGAGCCGTCGCCGCCCAAGACGATGACCAGCTCCGCGCCGTCCGCCGCCTCAACGCCCGCCGGGACGACGGTCATGCCCGGGCAGGCGATCGCGTCCGCCTCGGCGTCGATGACCCGGGCCGTGATCCCGGCCACTCCCAGCCGGTCGATCACCCGCCGGGCACTGTCGAGCGCCTGCTTGCGGCCGGTATGCACCATGACGAGCATCGTCCGCTGCGCTTCACCCACGGGCTGCCTTGTCCTCTCGCACAGTGTCCTTCAGGCCGGCGGTGTCCTTCAGGCCAGCAGTGTCCTTCAGGCCAGCAGTGTCTTGCCGGCCAGTCACAGTGTCTTCCGCGCCAGTCACTGCGGACCCGACTCGATCGCGTGCCGGAGGTCGCCCTCGTCCAGCGGCGGGGCGCCTCGTCGCAGCCACACGAAGTACTCCACGTTCCCCGCCGGTCCCGGCAGCGGGCTGGCGGTAATCCCGCTGACGCCGAGGCCCAGCCCGCTCGCCGCCGCGGCGACGCCCCGCACGGCGTCGGCGCGGGCCGGCTGGTCGCGGACCACGCCGCCAGCTCCGACCCTATCCTTGCCGACCTCGAACTGCGGCTTGACCATCAGCACGTAATCCGCCTGTTCGGCCGCGCACCGGACCAGGGCCGGCAACACCAGCGTCAGCGAGATGAACGACAGGTCCGCGACGACCAGGTCCGGGGGCGGGGCCACCTGGTCCGGCTCCAGCGCCCGGACGTTCACCCGGTCCAGCACGGTGACGCGTGGGTCGGTGCGCAGCGACCAGGCGAGCTGCCCGTAGCCCACGTCGGCGGCGATCACGTGCGCGGCGCCAGCCCGCAGCAGCACGTCGGTGAACCCGCCGGTCGATGCCCCGGCATCCAGGCAGCGCCGCCCGGTGGCATCCAGCCCGGCGAAGGCCCGCAGCGCCCCGGCCAGCTTGTGCCCGCCCCGCGAGACGTAGTCAGGATCATCGTCGCCCGAACGAGCCGGGGCCACTGTGAGTGCCGCATCCCGGCTGACTTGGGTGGCCGGCTTGGCGGCGGCCTGGCCGCCGATCGCGACCCGCCCCGCCGAGATCAGCTCCGCGGCCTGCTCACGGGACCTGGCCAGCCCGCGCCGGACCAGTTCGGCGTCCAGCCGGGCCCGCGCGGCACGCGTGGTCAACTCCCCAGCTTCCCTTGCTCGCCGTGCTGGCCCGGGCGCCCGGGCCGGGGCTCGGCAGGCCGCGCGCCGGCGTCGCCGAGCTCGCCGAGGACCTCGCGGAGCTTGTCGTGGACGGACTCCAGCACCGCCGGGTGCTCATCGAGGGGCAGTCCCCGGAGCCGGTCCAGGCCTGCCACGGCCTCGTCGACGCGGGGGTCCCCCGTGGGCTGCGTGGCCTGCGCTGGCATCCCCGCTGGCACTTCGGACGACGCTCCGGATGACGCTGCGCGGGGTGGTTCCGTATCCATGTCTTGATTCTGCCTTAGCGCTGCCTCTGGCGCGGCCACGCACCCGGCCGTGCCTGCCCTTCCTTCTGCTAGTCTCCGCTGAACGAAACCGTCTACGAGTGAGCGAGGCGCACGTGCACAGCGCGCAAGAGTGCCAGGAAGCGCTGCAGAAGCTGGCCGGGCGGCTCGGCGAGCTCAGTGAGGCCGAGCGGCGGGAATACTTCGGCGACCGGTCGATGAGCGTCACGGTCCCCGACCTTGGCGTCACGTTCGTGACGGTACTCGGGGCGGGCAACGACCCGGTGCGTGAGGCTCACCCCGGTGAACCGCAGGCGGATATCCGGATCACCGGCGACAGCGACCAGGTCATCGCGCTGGCGGAACAGCCGATGAACGTCGCGCGCGCCTGGATGGCGCGCAAGGTCAAGATCGAGGCGAGCATGAAGGACCTGATCCGCCTGCGCCGCCTGCTGTAGGCGGCTACCCGATCAGGTCGTCCCCCGGCGGCCCGGCCGGCGGCGGGAACAGGGTCATCTCCATGCCAGCAGCCGGGCGGCGGGGCCGCCGGGCCAAGACGATCAGCGCCGCGAGGCAGATCGCGGCGAGCACCGCGGCGCCCGTCGCCG
Organism: Streptosporangiaceae bacterium; assembly: GCA_025934375.1. Taxonomy (GTDB): domain Bacteria; phylum Actinomycetota; class Actinomycetes; order Streptosporangiales; family Streptosporangiaceae; genus Trebonia. The sequence continues at coordinate 35,281 of JAICYD010000018.1, forward strand.
CCGCCGCGTAGGCGGTGATGACGCGGTGGTCGCGGTGCACGACGACGATCGGCGGCAGCGGGCGCGCGGCTGTGGCTCCCGGTGCGGCCGTACCCGGCACTGTGGTACCCGGCACCCCCTTACCTGGCACCGTGTTACCCCGCACCGTGGCCGCCGTTCCCGGGAGCAGCCCCCGGGCCGGCGACTGGGCCGCCAGGGTGCCCGCCGCGGTGAGGGCGGCCGCCGCGTCCACCTCGCCGAATCCGACTTCGACGCTGTAGCCGCCCGGCGGCCTGCGGGTGGCGGAGTTGATGAGGGCCTGCTCGACCAGCACGGGGGACAGTGTCGGGTAGCGGGACCTGATCAGCGCGGCGACGCCGGAGACCAGGGCCGCCGCCGGGCTGGTGCCGTCGGCGTCGATGTACTCGCCACCAGGTCCCGCGCCGAGGACGGCGACACCGGGCGCGGAGACGACCACGGAGGCGTTCTGCTCGGAGAAGTCGGCCCGCGCGCCGCTCACGTTCACCGCCGCGACCGCGACCACCCCCGGGTACGAGGCCGGGTAGATGTAGGGGGCGAAGTCATGGAATGCCCCGTTGTTGCCCGCCGCGGCCACCACCACGACCTTGTGGGTGAGCGCGTACGCGACGGCGGTGCGCAGGTAGGCGGTCGGCTGGTTGGAGCCCAGGGACATGTTGATGACGCCGGCATGATGCCGGACGGCGTAGTAGATGCCCTTGCCGATGGCGTCGGCGTAGGCAGGGCGGGTGTTGTAGGCATCGACTCCCGGCTCGGTGTCGTCCGGGATGACCCGCACCGACAGCACCTTCGCCTGCGGGGCGACGCCGACGACGCCCTGGGCGTGGCCTAGCCCCTGGCCGTGGCCGGCGATCAGCGAGGCGATGTACGTTCCGTGGTTCAGCGGTGGCTTGTAGCCGGGCGGGTCCACCCCGGCCACGTAGTCCGGGCCGACGGTGACCTTGCCCGTCAGGTCGGGCGCGGTGGTATCGACGCCGCTGTCCAGCACGGCCACGGTCACCCCGCCGCCCTTGGAGATGTCCCAGGCGCGCGGCACGTTGACCTGCTGGAGCACCGTCATCTCGGCCGGGCGGACCATCGCGAGCTCAGCGGGCGGCGGAGGCAGTCCCGCCAGCGCGGTCGCCAGCAGGCCGCCCGCCGACAAGGCGCACGCGGCGGCTAGCACGAGAACTCCGGGGTCGCGCACCTGACTCGTTGCGGGGCAGCTAGCGGTGCCATCACCGCGGCCGCGAGCGCGGCGGCGGGCGAGAACGCCGAGTCCCGCCGTTCGGAGGCGGCGCTGGCGGGCCGGCCGTCGGCGTAACCGGCCACCGCGAGGATCACGTAAGGGCCGGTGACCTTAACGGCGGCGGCCTGCCGGGCCTGGTCGTTGAACAGCGCCGCCGCGGTGCCCCGCAGTTCCAGGGCGCGCAGCCCGACGGCCGGGTACCTGCCCTGCGGCACCGCCCCGGCGAACTGGTGCGCCGCCGCGCCGCCCGGGAACGCCACCACGCCCACCGTGTACACGGTGCCGCTCAGCTCATCGGCGTAGTCGGCGCGCAAGACGCCGACGCACCCCGCGGCGCGGGCCGCGCCCTGCAGCACCACGTCCAGCGCCTGGCCGCAAGGCAGTGCGGCGCCGATGCCGAGCCTGCTGGCGGCCTCCGTGGTCAGCAGCTCAGAGCGGTACCCGATGGTTGCGGGAAAGATCTGGCCGACGGGCAGTCGCTCCCATCGCTGGGCCAGGGCCGTCGTCGCGGCCGCGGCCAGCTCGGCCGGCGTGGCGCCGCGAGTGGACTCGGCGTTCGCGTGCCGGGCGGCCTGGACCGCGACGGCCAGGCTGGCGACGGCAATCATCCCGCAAACGATCATCCACGCCGCGCGAGCACGCCTCACAGTGCGAGGGTAGCTGACCGTCAGCGGGGCCGATAGGCCATGATGGGCACCATGGGCGACCTGATCTTGCTGCGGCACGGCCAGACGCAGTGGAGCGCCGCTGGCAAGCACACGGGCCGAAGTGATATCCCGCTGACGGCGGCCGGGCACGCGGGGGCGGCCGCGCTCGCGCCGGTGCTCGCCGCGCGCGCCGCCGCGGGCCATCCGGTCGCGGCGGTCATCACCTCCCCGGCCGCGCGGGCCGTGCGGACGGCGGAGCTGGCCGGGCTCGGCGCGGCGATGAAGCCCGACCCTGACCTGTGGGAATGGGATTACGGCGGCTACGAGGGGCTGACGACCGCGCAGATCCAGCAGGAGCGGCCCGGCTGGTACCTGTGGCGGGACGGGGTGGTGCCCGGCGACGCCGGCCATCCGGGCGAGACCGTGGAGCAAGTCGGCGCGCGAGCCGACCGCGTGCTCGCCCGCGCGGCGAGCCCGCTGGCCGATGGCGACGTCATCCTCGTCGCCCATGGCCACGTGCTGCGCGTGCTGACGGCCCGCTACCTGCGGCTGCCCGCGGCCGATGGGCGATTGTTCCGGCTGGATACCGGCACGCTGTCCGTCCTCGGCGCCGAGCATGGCTATCCGGTGATCGGTGGCTGGAACATCCCGCCGTCGGCGTGACTACTCGGGGCGGGACTCAGTCGCGACGGCCACGCCTTCCGCGGCGCGGGGCGCGGGCACGCCATTATCGGCAGGATCGGTCTCATCGCGCAGCCACGCCAGGTAGGCCGCCGAGCCGCCCACGATCGGGACGGCGATGACCTCCGGCTCGTCGTAGCTGTGGCGTTCCAGCAAGAACGCCGCGAGCTGCTCGTAGCGCCCGGCGGTCGTCTTGAAGAAAACGAACCACTCCTCGGACCGCTCGACCTCGTCGTTCCACCAGTACGTCGACGCCACCGGTCCCGCCACCTGGCCACACGCCGCCAGCCGCGCCTCGACCGCGGCCCGGACGAGCTCCATCGCCTCGGCCCGAGAGTCGGTGGTGGTCTGCACCTGCAGGAACTCACTCGCCTGCGGACCAGCCCCGTAACCCGCCATGATCACAGATGGTACGCGCATGCCCTCCCCTTGCGTAGGGCCGGCCAGGCCAATCTGACCTACGGAGTGCTCTACGGAGCGCTATCCGGAGCATCACCGCGGTGCCATCCGCAGTGCCGGGGCGCAGCGCGTTGCGCAGGCCGCTCGGTAAGAGTGCCTTTGTCACCCGCGACGCGGTTCCGGCATCATGGTCACGTGGACGAGGAGGGCACCGAGACGGCGCCGGCCCGGACCGGTCAGGCCAGTCAGGTGCACCGGCCAGCGCCGCGCCCCTTCCCGGCGGTCGACCCCGAGCCCGCGCACCGCTACACCTGGCGAACCGCCCGCCCGGCCGCGATGACGCTGGCGGCGCTGGCCGTGGCGACCGGAGCGGTCGTGCTCGGCACGCGCCTCGCGCAGGCCCCGGCGCCGGCGCCGGGGAGGCCAGCCCCGGCAGCGGCGCCGTTCACTGATGGTGACGGGGTCGTCGTGTTCGAGCAGCAGCCCAGCGGCCTGCTGGGCACCGCCCGCCCCGATGGCCGCGGTCCTGCGCTCAGCAAGGCAGCCGGCGCTCTGCAGGGCAACGACCTCCCGATCGCCTCCCCGGACCGGCGGTACCTCCTCAACGCCGAAGGGCAGCTCGTCACCCTGGGCGCGGCGGGCCCGGCGTCGGTCGCCGTCATGGGCCAGTTGCAGAGCGCCGTGTCCGGGGCGGCCTACCCGGCAAACCTGACCTTCGCCGACGGCAGCCGGTCGGTCGCCGCCTTGCAGTGCGACACGATAACCAACGGCCCGCCCAGCGACGACGGACAGAAGTGGATCGCTCACCTGTACCCGACCAGCGGGGCGCAGGGCGCCACGCTTGGCCTGGCCACCTCTGTGGCAGGCGACCCCGCCGGGCCTGGCGCGGTCGTGGCGGTACCGGTCAGCACGGCCGCGGCACCAAGCTGCGAGTCGCCGACACCGGCCGACTCGGCGATCAAGCTGATCGCCGCGGGCAAGCCGGCGCGGGTCGTCGTCACCGCGGTCACGCTGCTGCGCGCGGCGGGCTGGAAGCCGGGAACGCCCGTGGACCTATCGGCGACCCCTAGCCCGGACGGCAGCCGGCTCGTCGTCGCCATGGAGCGGAAAGTGCCGCAGCCGGCGGGCGCGGTCACCACCGGTCCCCGGCCGGCGCCCCAGACCGCCTGGTTCCTGGTCGCCCGCTCGGGCGCGGCCCTTTCTCAGGTACCCGCGTTCCCGGGCGGGGGCCTGGTGGCGTGGTCGCCCGATGGCACTCAGGTCGCCACCTGCGCCGCTGGCGACCGGCAGTCGTCTTCGGTGTCGGTGCTGGACGTCTCGGCGGCGGCCGCGGGCGGGACGGCCCGCACGATCAGGCTGCCCCGGCGCCACGACGTTTACTGCGATCAGCTGCTGTGGTCCCCCGACGGCACCCAGCTCATCTACTCGGCCGTGGCGACCACGAAGGGACTCACCGAGGCCGCCGACCTGCAGCACGGATGGACGGTGATCGACTTGCGCACTGGCGCGGTTCACGAGGTGGCGGCGCCCGGGCAGCCCGCCGCGTGGCTGCCCGGCCGGGGCCAGGCCGCGTGAGGGGCGGCATCGGCGGGATATGGCGCGCGCTGCGGCAGCGGGCCGGGGTGTCGATCGGCATCCTGGTCGTCGCGGTCGTGGCGGCCGCCGCCGCCACGACCGGCCCGGTGTATGACGCGGCGGCGCGCACTTCCATCCTGCGCGACGCGCTCGCCACGCCGACGGTGCTCGACCGGTCCGTGGAGGCGACGTCCACGGGCTCGGTCAACGACCTCGTCGGCAACCTGACCAAGCCGGCCAGCGGCGTGCTCGCCGATCACCTCGGCGGCCCCGCGCAGCTGAGCAGGCTGTTCCAGCCGCCCCTCCAGGACGTGCTCGCGCAGGTCCTCACCGGCCAGCAGGGGCTGCAGGTCCCCATCACCTGGCATTCCGGCCAGTGCGCGCACCTTCGGATGACGGCCGGGACCTGTCCCGCCGCGGCCCGGCAGGTAATGATCTCCGCGTCCTTCGCGGCCCAGCGGCACCTCAAGCCGGGCGACACGATCACCATGCGGCAAGCGGCGCTCAGCCCGCTGACCGTGACCGGGGTGTACGCACCGCCATCCCTCGACGAGCTCAACTCCGCGTACTGGCTGGCGGACCCGTGCGACCATTTCGCGCACGAGTCCTACTGCATCGCCTCCGTTGACGTCAACGCGGCCCCGCCTGGCCCCGACGCGCTGTTCACGCCCGCCGCCACGTTCGCCGCCCTGCCCCCCTCGGTCCAGGGGCAGGCAGCGGCCTGGTGGGTGCTCAACCCTCAGAGCGCGCACGCCCGCGACCTGGGCACGTTGACGGCGGCGGCGCAGGCGTTCCTCACCGACTCGTCACTGGCCGGCGCGAACGTGGCCACGAGCAGCACGATCCCGCAACTGGCGGCCCAGGCCCAAAGCGACTGGTCGGCGCTGGACGTGCCGGTCCTGCTGGTCACCGTCCAGTTGCTGCTGCTGGCGTGGCTGCTGCTGTTCCTTATCGCGACCGACGCCGCCGAGGCGCGGGCGGCCGAGGTGGCCCTGGCCCGGCTGCGCGGGTACGGGCGGTTCCGCACCGTGGCGTTCGGGCTGTCCGAGCCGGCTCTGCTGCTGCTGTTCGCCTTCCCCGCCGGAGCGCTGGCCGGCTGGGCGGCCACCTGGGCGCTGAGCCGGATCTTGCTGCGGCCCGGCACCCCCGTGGCCCTTCCCTGGCTCGCGGTCGCCGCGGCCGCCCTCGCGACGCTGGGCGGGTTCATCGCGATCGGCGCCGCCAGCCGTCGCGCGCTGACCCGCCCGGTCACCCAGCAGTGGAAGCGCACCTCGCGGGACGCCGCCCGGCGCGGCTGGGTGCTGGACGCGGTCCTGCTGACCGGCGCGGCGGCGGGCCTGGCCGAGTTGTTCACCGGCGGGTACGCGACCGGCGCGCGCTCGGGCTCCCTCGGGCTGCTGGTCCCCGGGCTGCTCGGGCTGGCCGCCGCCGTGGTCGCCTCACGGCTGCTGCCGCTGGGGTGCCGGCTGGCATTCGGCGCGACCCGGCGGGGCGGCGGGACGGCGCTGTTCCTGGCCGCGCGGCACATCGCCCGGCGGCCGGGCGGAACGCGGACCACGATCGTCTTGGCCGCCGCGTTCGCGCTGGCCACGTTCGCGGTCAGCAGCTACGCGGTCGGGCAGCGGAACATCGGCCGTGTCGCCGCCGCGCAGGTCGGCGCCGACGCGGCGCTGACCGTCCAGGCGCCCCCGGGCCAGGACCTCGGAGCGATCGTGGACCGGATCGACCCGGACGGCACCCAGGCCGTCGTGGTCGACCAGTACCCCGGGGCGCCGAAACAGGCGCTCCTGCTCGCCGTCCAGCCGAAGCGGTACGCGAGCGTCGCGTCCTGGCTGCCCGGCTTCGTCGCCGTGCCGCCGCGGACGCTGGCCGCCGCCTTGTCCCCGCCGGCCGCCGCGCCCGTGCAAATCCCCGCTACCGCGACCGGCCTGCGCGTCAAGGTCAGCGCCCTGACCGGAGTCAAGCCGGGTACGGCGCTCACCTTCTGGATCTCGCAGACGGCCAGCGGGGGGCAGACCCCGGTGGCGGTGAGCAGCCTGCGCGACGGCTGGATGACGGTGCCGATGTCAGGGTGCCCCTGCCAGGTGACGATGATGACCATCGACGGGCCGCCGGCCGAGCCCGCCAATGGCCGCCTCACGCTGTCGGACCTGCAGGCGCGAGCAGGCGGGTCCTGGGTGCCCCTTTCCGGCGCGCTGGCGAACCCGGCGCTGAGCTGGCTGGCCGGGCCGGAATCCCCGGACCCCTCGTGCGCCGGCCCCAGTGGCCAGGTGACGGGCGGCAACGGCGGGCAGCACATTGACTGGAAGTTCAGCGCGCCCAGCGGGTGCGGCCCGGCGCTGAAGCGAAACGACGTGCCCAGCCCGATGCCCGCCCTGGTCTCCGCCGGCGTGACCAGGTCGATGGACCCGCTGACGACGCTTGGCCTAGATGGGCGCGGCGTGAGCGTGAAGCCGGTCGCGCTGGCGGCCGCGGTGCCCGGTTCCCCGACCCGCGGGATCGTGGTGGACCGGACGTTCGCGCTGCGCGCCGCCTACCTCACCACCGGAGGGCTGGTGACCGAGCAGGTGTGGACCGCACCGGGCGCCCTGACGCGGATCCGGTCCCAGCTGGCGGCCGCTCACGTGGCGATCACTAGCGTCGCCACGACCGGGGACGCGCGGGCAGCCCTCCAGCGGCAGGGCCCCGCGCTGGCCAGCGTCCTTTTCCTGGCGATCGCGGGGGCCGCCGCGCTGCTGGCCGCCGGGGCGGCGGTGCTCGGCCTGTACCAGGCGGGGCGCCGGCGGCGGCACGAGTACGCGGCACTGCTGGCGGGGCGGGTGGCCCGCCGGTCCCTGCGCGCGTCGCTGCTGATCGAGCAGGTGGTAGTCCTCGGTTTCGGGGCGCTCACCGGGATCGCCGCCGGGCTGGCGGCGGCCGCACTGGTGCTGCGGTACGTGCCGGAGTTCAGCTCCGGGGTGCCGACGCCTCCGCTGCTGTACGCGCCGCCACCCGGCCCGGTCGGCGAGGCGCTGCTGGTGGTCCTGCTGGCGATCAGCGCGGCCGCCACGCTGGCCGCCCTCGCCGTGGTCCGCGCCGCCCGCCCGGAACTGCTCAGGCAGGCACAGCCGTGAGCGGCACTGAGGCAGGCACAGCCGTGAGCGGCACAGAGTCAGGCACAGCCAGCGGCACGGAGTCAGGCACCGTCTTGGGCGGGAGGGAGCCCGCGGTGGCCGCGGCGCCCGCCGCCCCGGCGGTGCGGTGCGAGAACCTGGTGCACGTCTTCGGCACTCCCGGCAATGAGGTGGCCGCGCTGCGCGGCGTGGACCTGGTCATCGAGCCCGGCGAGATGGTGGCGCTGCTCGGCCCCTCGGGGGCCGGCAAGACCACGCTGCTGTGGCACCTGGCAGGCCTGCTGGCCCCCACGGCGGGCATGGTCGAGATCAACGGCCTTCCGCTGGCCGGGCTGAGCGGGCGGGCACTGACCAGCATGCGCCTGCGCGAGGTGGGCCTGCTGCTGCAGAACCCCGCGAGTAACCTGCTGCCCAGCCGGACCGCGCTCGGGAACGTGCTGTTCGCCCAGTCCCCGACCAGGCGCACCCGCGTGATGAAGCGCAAGCGCGCCAGTGACCTGCTGGACCGGGTGGGGCTGGCTGAGGCGGCCCGACGGCCCGCGGGCTTGCTGTCCGGGGGCGAGCAGCAGCGGCTGGCGCTCGCGGTGGCCCTGGCCAACGGGCCGCGCCTCCTGCTGGCCGACGAGCCAACCAGCCAGCTCGACCCGGCGTCGGCGGCCGACGTGATCGAGCTGATCCAGGCGGCCAACGCCAGCCTCGGCACGACGGTCGTCGCGGTCACGCACGACCCCGAGGTCGCGGCGGCGCTCGGCCGGACGATCACCATCCGTGACGGCCGGGTCGGCGGGGCCGGGCATGGCGGCCGGGAGTTCGTAGTGATCGGCAAGGACGGCACGCTGACCCTCCCGGCCGACGTCCTCGATGAGCTCCCGCCGGGGTCGCTGGCCGAGGCGACCCGCGCCGAAGGCGGAGGAATCCTGCTGCGCCGTGCTGACCTGGGCGGCACTGACCTGAGCGGGACTGGCGGCCTCGGCTCTGGTGGCGCCGGGAAGGAGCATCAGTGAGCCCTGCGCTGGAAGCCGACGGGCTGCGGGTGGAACGCGGCGGCCGGATCCTCTTCGACGGCATCGGGCTGGTCGTGGGCCCCGGGGAGCGGGTCGCCGTCACCGGCCCGTCGGGCTCGGGCAAGACGAGCCTGCTGGCCGTCCTGGCCGGCCTGGCCGCCCCCGACGCGGGCCGGGTGCGGCGCGCCGGGCAACCGGTTACCCCCGGCCGCCTCCCGGACAAGACGGCGGCCGTGCTGCAGGGCTACGGGCTGGTCTCGCTGCTGACCGCGGCGGAGAACATCGAGATCACGCTGCGCGGGGCGGGCACGCGGGCCAGGGAGGCGATGACCATCGCAGCCGACGCCCTGGCCGAGCTCGGCCTCGGCGAGCACGCCGATCACCTGATCCAGGAACTGTCCGGCGGCCAGCAACAGCGCGTCGCGGTGGCCCGCGCGCTGGCATCCGGCCCCGACTTGCTCATCGCTGACGAGCCCACCGCCGAGCAGGACGCCGTCACCCGTGAACTCGTCCTCGCCCGCATGTTCGCCGTCGCCGCCGACGGCGGCTCGATCGTGTTGGCCACCCACGACCCGGAAGTATCCGCCCGCTGCGACCGTGTCCTGTCCCTCGCCCACCACCTGCCCGCGCACGCCCCATGACGTGAGGCCTCATGACATGATGCCGCCTTCACGTCTGTTCGCCTGGCACCCACCGGGCGAATAAACGTCCCCATTTCCGCGACTTACGCCAGAAGGCGCGGGCCAGGCGCGAGCGTGATCATGAGCCAATTTGCGAGCCAATCACGTGGAGATACCCGGGCGCGGTGACCGCAACGGGCCGGTAACATTTTGTCCGGCACCGGCCACGACAAAGCAGCACTTCACCGACCCTGAGGGGGCCCCGTGGTATCGCAGGCGTCACGACTGGCGGACGTTCGTTATGACATCCGGGGACCGGTGCTGCAGCGAGCGCGGGAGCTTGAGGCGCAAGGGCACGAGATCATCAAGCTGAACATCGGGAACCCGGCGCCGTTCGGCTTGTTTTCCCCGGACGCGGTGCTTGAGCACGTGACCGCCTCGGTCGCGGGCTCGCAGGGGTACTCCGACGCGCGCGGCATCCTGGAGGCGCGCGAGGCCGTTACCCGCTACTACACCCGGCGCGGCGTGCACGGGGTCACCCCCGACCACGTGTACCTGGGCAACGGCGTGTCCGAGCTGATCGTGATGTCGCTGCAGGCGCTGCTCAACCCGGGCGACGAGGTGCTGGTGCCCAGCCCGGACTACCCGCTGTGGACCGGCGCGGTCAGCTTGTGCGGCGGGCGCGCCGTGCACTACCGGTGCGCCGAGGACCTGGACTGGAACCCCGACGTCGAGCACGTCGCGTCGCTGGTCACCCCGCGCACGCGGGCCCTGGTGATCATCAACCCGAATAACCCGACCGGCGCGGTCTACTCCCGCCAGACGCTCCTGGCCCTGCTGGACATCGCCCGGCGGCACGACCTGCTCGTGCTCGCCGATGAGATCTACGACCAGATCCTCTTCGACGGCTCGGTCCACTACCACGTGGCCGAGCTCGCCCCCGACCTGCCGATCCTGACCCTCGGCGGCATGTCCAAGACCTACCGGCTGGCCGGCTTCCGGTCCGGCTGGCTGGTGGTGACCGGGCCGCGCGAGCCGATCGCGGAGTACCTGGAGGGCCTGGAGCTGCTGGGCAACATGCGAATGTGCCCCAACGTGCCGGCCCAGCACGCGATCCCGGCCGCGCTGGACGGCGGGATCGACATCACGCCGCTGCTGCTGCCCGGAGGCCGGCTGCGCGACCAGCGCGACCACGCCTGGGAACTGCTGACCGCGATCCCCGGCGTTGAGTGCTACAAGCCCGCCGGCGCGCTGTACCTGTTCCCGAGGCTGGACCCTGAGGTGCACAAGATCTCCGACGACCAGCGGATGTGCATCGACCTGCTGGAGCAGCAGCACGTCCTGCTCACCCACGGCACCGGGTTCAACCTGCCGTCCACCGACCACCTGCGGGTGGTGTTCCTCGCGCCGGTCGAGACGCTCGCCGACGCCATCGGCCGCCTGGGGACCTTCCTGGCGACCTACCGTCAGTAACGTCCATGCCCCGGGCGCCCGCAGCGGCCTGCTCACCCCGCTGACCGCCTGAGCGCCCTCGCCCGTTAGAGTTCGGCAAATGGGTCAGCGCGCGGTTCTTGTCACCGGCGGATCTCGCGGGATCGGCGCCGCCATCGCGCGCGCGTTCGCCGAGCGGGGCGACCGGGTCGCCGTCCATTACGGGAGCGCTGGCGAGCTGGCCGAGCAGGTCGCGGCGAGCCTGCCGGGCCACGGGCACGTCACGGTGCGGGCCGACATGGCCAGCCCCGGGCAGGTGCGCGCGATGGTCGATTCCGCCGCCGCGCAGCTGGGCGGGCTGGATGTCCTGGTGAACAACGCGGGCGTGTACCTGGAGCACTCGGTGCTGGGGTCCTCCTATGAGGAGTGGCAGGAGGCCTGGCGGGCCACGCTGGACGTCAACCTGGTCGGGGCGGCCAACGCGACCTGGTGCGCGGTGCGGCACATGACGGCCACCGGCGGGGGCGGGCGGGTCGTGAACGTGGGGTCGCGCGGGGCGTTTCGCGGCGAGCCGCGGCACCCGGCGTACGGGGCGAGCAAGGCGGGGCTGCACGCGTTCGGCCAGTCCCTGGCGCGGGCCCTGGCCCCGCACGGGATCGCGGTGGCCTCGGTCGCCCCGGGATACGTGGCCACCGACATGACCGCTGAGGAGCTCGCCACCCCGGCTGGCGAGGTGATCCGGGGGCAGTCGCCGTTCAACCGGGTCGCCACGCCGGAGGAGATCGCGGCGGCGGTCGTGTACCTGGCCTCGCCGCAGGCGGAATGGGCCAGCGGCGCCGTCTTGGACCTGAACGGGGCGTCCTACCTGCGCTAAGCCGCCCCAGGGCAGCCGCCACCGGGCTACGGAAGGGCCAGCTGCCAGCTCACCCCGAACCTGTCGCTGACCCAGCCGAACTTCGCCCCGATGCCGTGGCTGCCCAGCGGCATGAGCGCGCCGCCCCCGTCGGCGAGCGCGGCGTACAGCCGGTCGATCTCCTCCTCATCGTCGCACTCGACGTACAGCGAGATCGCCGGGGTGAACGTGAAGTCGTGCTGGACGGCGCTGTCGATGCACATGAATTCCTGCCCGGCCAGGGTGAACCGCGCGTGCTTGACCGAGCCAGGCGCGCCCGGCTCGCCGGGCCCGTAGCGGGTGACCGACAGCACCGCGCCGCCGGAGAACAGCGACGTGTAGAACTCCAGGGCCTCCCCGGCCCGGCCCTCGAACATCAAGAACGTGGTGATCTTCGCGGTCACCGGCCCGCTCCCCTCGTCATGCCCCGTCCGCCGCGAGGTGCGCGGCTCACCTGGAACTTACCAGCCTTGCCGTCACCGGCACCGCCGCTGGCGGCACAATGGGAGCATGCCCACGCACATCGCGCTGCTGCGAGGGATCAACCTGGGCGGGCGCAACAAGGTGGCCATGTCGGACCTTCGCGCGCTCGTCTCCGGGCTGGGCCACGCAGAGGTCACCACCTACATTCAAAGCGGGAACGTGCTGTTCACTCCGAGCCCCGGCGCGGATGACACCGCGCTGGCCGAGGAGATGAAGGCCGTCATCGGCGCCAAGCTCGGCGTGACCGCCCCGGTCATCGTCGTCAGCCGCGACGAGCTTGCCCGCATCGTGGCGGACACGCCGTTCCCGGACGAGCCCGATCCCCGGCGGGTGCACGCGGTGGTCCTCACCCAGCCGCCCTGGCCGGACCTGACCAGCCGGCTGGAGGCGGCCATCGCCGCCTGCGCTGCGAAGGGCTCGCGGGACGAGCTGCGGGCGATCGGCCGGGTGCTGTACCTGCACACGCCGGACGGCTACGGGAGAAGCGACCTCGCCCAGCAGCTGATGCGGGTGGTCAGCGCGCCGAAGGCCGGCGCGACCGGCACCGCCCGGAACTGGGCGACGATGACCAAGTTGCTCTCACTGTGCTCTGAGTGAGCGCGGGGACACCTGATGCCTTAGCCGCTTTGGCATGACCGAAGCGGTAAAGGCGCGCAGAATGGGAACCGCACAGCCAACGGCGGCCGATTGCGCAGGAGGACCGATGCCGGACCGGATACTGACCAGCCACGCGGGGAGCTTGCCCCGCCCTGAGGACCTCATCACCTTGAACAGCCAGCGGGCGGAGGGCACGTTCAGCGACGAGGCGCAGTACCAGCGGAAGCTGAGCGAGGCCGTCACCGACGTGGTCCGCAGGCAGCGCGACATTGGAATCGACCTCCTCAATGACGGCGAGTACGGCCACTCGATGGGCGTGCGCTACGACTACGGGACCTGGTGGACCTACGTCTTCCCGCGCCTTTCTGGCCTGGAGCTGGCGGAGCTGACGCTCCTCGACATCCCGCAGGCGGCGCCCAAGCCCGGAGCGGTCAAGCTGGGCAGCTTCGCCGACCGGCGCGACTGGAACGAATTCCTAGACGCCTACTCCGACCCCCAGTCGGGCGCCGCGCTGCCGAACCCGCCGACGCTCGCTCCCGTCTGCCGGGGTCCCATTAGCTACGTCGGCCACGCTGACGTCCAGCGGGACATCGACGACATGAAGACCGCGATGGCGGCGGCGGGGCTGACGCAGGGATACCTGAACTCGGTCGCCCCGGCCAGTTGCGCCCGGATCGGCAACACGTTCTACGCCGACGACGAGGAGCTCATGTACGCCTGCGCGGACGCGATGCGCGAGGAGTACCAGGCCATCATCGACGCCGGACTGATCTTGCAGCTTGATGACCCCGCGATCGCCGAGAACTGGGATCAGGTCAACCCCGCGCCGACCGTCGAGGACTACCGGCGGTTCACCCAGGTCCGGGTGGACGCGCTGAACCACGCGATCCGCGGGCTGCCCGCCGAGCGGATCCGCTTCCACCTGTGCTGGGGAAGCTGGCACGGCCCGCACACCACCGACATCCCGATGGCCGACATCGTCGACCTGATGCTGGCGGTCAATGCCGGCGGGTACTCCTTCGAGGCGGCCAACGTGCGGCACGGCCACGAGTGGAAGGTCTGGCGGGACGTCAAGCTCCCCGAGGGCAAGGTCATCCTGCCCGGCATCGTCAGCCACTCCACCAACGTGGTCGAGCACCCGGAACTGGTGGCCGACCGGATCTGCCAGTTCGCGGAGGTGGTCGGCCGGGAGAACGTCATCGCCTCGACCGACTGCGGCCTCGGCGGCCGCGTGCACCCGCAGATCGCCTGGGCGAAGCTGGACACCCTGGCGAAGGGCGCCGAGATCGCCACCCGGCGCCTGTGGGGGTAGGCGGCCCCGGCTAGCGGACGCCGATTGCGCCTGGGCGGCGGACCGCCGCCCAGGCGCGTAGCATCAGGCAGCGCAGGAACAACGACAGCACAGGAACGATGACAGCGCAGGAACAACGACAGCGCAGGAACACGACAGCGTAGGATCACCGCAATGGACTACGTGCTCGCGCAGGTCAACATCGGGCGCCTGCTCGCCCCGCTCGACAGCCCCCCGATCGGCGGCTTCGTCGCCGCCCTGGACGCGGTGAACGCGGTCGCGGACGCCGCGCCCGGCTTCGTCTGGCGGCTGCAGACCGAGGACGGGAACGCCACCGCGTTGCGCGGGTTCGAGGAGGACGCCGACGGCGCCGCTGGCGGCATCCTCATCAACATGTCCGTGTGGGAGTCGGTCGCGGCGCTCGGCGCGTTCGTGTACGGGGCGGCGCACATCGCCGTGCTGCGCCGCCGCCGGGAGTGGTTCGAGCACATGACCGTCGCCTACACGGCGCTGTGGTGGGTGCCGCGCGGGCACCTCCCGTCGATCGCCGAGGCGGAGGACCGGGTGCGCCACCTGCGCCGGCACGGCCCGACGACGTACGCGTTCACGCTGCGGACCCACTTCCCCCCGCCGGGCGAGGCCGAGGCGGGCGTGCCGCGGATGAGCCCCGAGGACTGGGCCTGTACCGTCTGACGCCTACTGGCTGACGCGCAGGACGAAGTCGGCGACGGTCGCGGCGACCTCGCGGTGCACGGCCTCGTTGAGGATGTCGTGCCCGCTGCCGGGGAACTCGGCCACGCGCAGCGACTTCAGCCGGTCCCGCCAGCCGAGCACCCCGCCGATCGGAGCGATCTGGTCCTCGCCCCCGTGCACGGCCAGCACTGGCAGCGGCGCCAGCCCGGGCAGGTCGCGCTCCAGCCGCCGCCACGCCGGCGGGAACGCCGCGCCGAACAGCCCGGCCACGTCCGCGCCGGTGAACGCGAGCGGGTCGTTCTGCAGGGAGTCGAGGTAGAACGGGTCCGCCGACAACGCGCCCGGATCGAGGTCAACCTCTTCCTGGCCGTTGGCGAGCGCGTCCGCCAGCCATTGCAGGGGCGCCAGCGGCGCCCCGGAGATGACGACGCCGCGAAAGCGCGCCGGATCGTCCAGGGCCAGGTACAGCGCGGCCAGCGACCCCAGCGAGTGTCCCGCGATCACCAGAGGCAACCCCGGCGCCGCCGCCAGGCCCGCCAGCATGCCGCCGTTGGCGGCGAGGTCCTCGATCGAGCCGAAGTTCCCGCGCTGTCCCTCGCTGAGGCCGTGCCCGATCTCGTCCAGGGCCCACAGGTCGATGTCGCGGGCGTTCAGCGCCGCGCCGTACCGGTGGTACAGCCGGTGTGCTCGCCAAAGCCGTGCAGGAAGACCGGCGCCGCGCGCGGCTGGGCGGCCGCCCAGTGACGGTAGTAGACACGGCCAGCCTGGCCATCGAAGAACGGCATGAGCCCATCCTCACCGGGCTGTGAAACTTGTCAATAAGGCGGGCGCCCGGGAATTCAGGTCATGATCACCAGCATGACGGCCATCGTCAGGCCCATGAGGGCGCGGCAGCCGACCCGGCTGGCGTGCGACAGCAGCAGCGCGGCAGGGGCCGCCACCGCGCGGGGGACGCGGTAGGGCCGAGACGACAGGTGGCCGACATCCCGGGCGCAGTACCCGACCACCACCAGCGCGCCCAGCACCGCCAGGACGTGGTACAGCGCCGAGGGCCCGGCCACGCTGGGCATCGCGGACATCGTCATGCCGCCCGGGCCCGGGCCGCCGGCGCCGGGCACGGCGGGCACGGCGGGCACGGCGGGCACGGCGGGCACGGCCAGGAACATGTACAACATCGCCGCGCAGTGCACCAGGTGCGGCGCGCAGTTGGGGGCCGCGAGCGCCCGGGCGCTGGCGGACCTGGTAGCGGCGCGGCGCGCCGCGCGGACCGAACGGACGGCGAACCAGGTGGTCAGCCCGGCGAAGACCACCTCCCAGGCGGAATCGGGCAGCGTGCGCAGTGCCGGCACCAGCATCCCGGCCGTGGCCACGGCCATGAGCGCCAGCGCCGCGTCATCGATCACCGCGGCGCCGGCCAGGCCGGCCGGCCGCGGTCGCCTCGTGGTGATCCGGGCGGCGCTGGCCAGCGCGACGGCCAGCATCAGCATGGCCAGCGGCTCCAGGAGCCACCGGCCGCCCAGCACGGCGACTTGACCCACCAGGTGCGCTCCTCGCTGCCTCACCTCAGCACTGCCTCACCTCAGCACTGCCTCACCTCAGCACTGCCTCACTTCAGCACTGCCTCGCCCTCGGCGTGAAAATACCCTGGCTATGCCAGGATGGTCCAGCTGTGCGGAGGCACCAGGAGCGGGACGGCGGGCGGGTCGCCGGGGTCGGGGACCTCGGCGACTTCCAGCGACCCGGCGTCCACGGGGAACTTGACCGGGTCATCGCCGGTGTTGAGCAGCAGGAGGACCTGGCGGCCCTCGCCGGCCGCCCCCGGCGCGGCGACGACGCGCAGCGCCAGCGCGCTGGAGGTGATGTGCTCGGTGACGGTGCGCGCCCGGACCAGCCACGGATGCCGGCTGCGGAACCCGGTCAGCCGCTGGTGCAGCCGGTACGTCGGCCACCCGTAGGGGGCCAGGTCGCCCGGCGCGGGCGGGAACTCGGGGCGGATCTCGTCATCGCCGCCGGCGCGGTGCTCCTTCAGGCCGGTAAAGCCCTGCTCGTCGCCGTAGTAGATGCTGGGCACGCCGGCCACGCAGAACAAGACGGCCAGCGCGTGGCCCAGGTGGCGCGGGTCGTGCACGGCGCTCGCCAGCCGGGTCACGTCGTGGTTGCCGACGAACGTCTGCGGCAGCAGGCCCGCGTCGCAGAACGCGTTGTGCCGGCCGAGCGCGTGGTCAAGCTCGAAGAAGTTCCGCTCGTTCAGGCAGGACCAGATCGCCTTCCACGTCTCGTACTGGGTGATCGAGTCCAGCCCGGCGCGGTCGGCATAGGCAGCGTAGTCGCCATGGATCATCTCGCCGAGGAACCACGCGTCGGGGTAGGACCGCCGCACCGCCGGTATCACGTCAGCCCAGAAGGCCGGGGGCACCGCGTAGGCGGCATCCAGCCGCCAGCCCGCCGCACCGCGGCCCAGCCAGTAGCGCATCACCTCGGTGACGTACGCCACGACGGCGGGCTCGCCGTGATTGAGCTCGACCAGCTGCTGGTGGCCCTCGAAGACCGCCAGGGCCCCGCTGGCCTCATCCCGCTTGAACCACCGCGACGCCGGCGTGCCGGGACCGTCAAGCGCGGCCGACTGCGCCGCCACCAGCGGCGGGAACGCCCGGCCGACGTGATTGAACACGCCGTCCAGCGCGATCCGCAGGCCCCGCGCCGATGCGGCCGCGACCAGCGCGTCGAAGTCATCGTCATCGCCGAGGCGCGAGTCGATCCGGAAGTGGTCGGTGGTGTCGTAGCCGTGGGTCTGGCTCGCGAAGACCGGGCCGAGCAGCAGCCCCGAGCAGCCCAGTTCCACCGCGTAATCCAGCCACGCCGTTAGCCGGCCGAGCCGGTGCCGGGCAGGAGATCCTGGCGGCAGCGCCGCCGGCTCCGCGCCAGTGAAGCCGAGCGGGTACACATGCCACCAGATAGCGTGCTCAGCCCACGGTGCCACCTGCCCCACCATAGCCGCTGCGCCGCTCCCCCGCCCACGGTGCCCGCCATCAGGCCCCATTGGTGTTTACCCTAATTTTGCCCGCCAATATCCCGAAATGATTGCCCTGCGCCTAGGCTTGCGGTTGGGAGCGTCGTGGCCTGTTCACCCAGGGGGTAACCACCCCTTCCATCCGCAGGACGGGAGCGCAAGACAAGCGATGGATCCGCTGCAGGCTGGGGACCCGCGCCAGGTTGGCGCCTACCGCGTCGTCGGCAGGCTCGGCGGCGGCGGGATGGGCCAGGTATTCCTGGGCCTGTCGCCAGGCGGGCGCCCGGTGGCGATCAAGGTGGTGCGGCCGGACCTCACCGCCGACTCCGAGTTCCGGCAGCGGTTCGCGCGCGAGGTGGACGCCGCCCGCCGGGTGGGCGGATTCCACACGGCGTCCGTCGTGGACGCCGACCCCCGCGCCGACCCGCCGTGGATGGTGACCGCCTACATCGCCGGGCCGTCGCTGCACGCGGTCGTCGCGGGCAAGGGGCCGCTGACCGAGGAGGCGGTCGGCGCGCTGGGCGCGGCGCTGGCCGAGGGGCTGGCCGCCATCCACGCCTGCGGTCTGGTCCACCGCGACCTCAAGCCGGCCAACATCATCATGGCCAGCGACGGCCCGCGGATCATCGACTTCGGCATCGTGCGGCCCGCCGGGGCCACCGCGCTGACGACCCCGAGCACGGTGCTGGGGACGTACGCGTTCATGTCGCCCGAGCAGTTCCGCGGCGAGGCCGCCACCCCGGCCAGCGACGTGTTCTCCCTCGGCTGCGTGCTCGCCTACGCCGGGATGGGCCGGGTGCCCTTCGACGCCGCGTCGGTGCCCGCGATCATGTACCGGGTCCTGGAGGCCGAGCCGGACCTCAGCGAGGTCGCCCCCGGGCTGCTGCGCGACGTCCTGGAGGCGTGCCTGGCCAAGGAGCCGGGCCGCCGCCCCTCGCTGCCCGACCTGGTCACCCGGTTCACCGCCCACGCCGAGCTCATCCCTGGCGCCTGGCCGCAAGAGCCGGAAGACGGCGGCACCCCGACGGGCACCGTCGTGGCGCCGCACCACCACCGGGCGGAGGGTCGCGGCCCCGGCGCTGGTGCGGAAGTGGCGGTTCCCGGCGCGCCACCCGAGGCGGGGGCGCCGCAAGTCCACGCGGAACGTCACGAATCAATCACAATCACTCAGCAAGCGAACGCTTCCCCCGGCAGCGTCGTAATCCAGGTGGCGGGCAACGCGAAGATCGGCGACGACGCGTAAGCGGACCCCGATACAGCGGCACGCATCACGGCGATACGGCACTGAATAGCGACAGGCACTGCCTCCAAGGCATGCGGACACGTAAGGCGGGCGTGGCCATATGAGCATCGAACCTGAGCAGGCACAGCCACCGGTACCCCCGGGCGCGCCCGTCGCGGCCGCGCCCTGGCCGGCCGACCACGACGCGAGCCAGCGTGGGGGGCTTCAGCCTCCCCCGGGGGGACCGGGGGGACTGGTCCCCCCGGGCTGGGGGCCACCGGGGGGCCGGATGGAGTATCCCCGGGGGGAGATACTGCAGACCGCGACGGCGGCCGAGTCCGCGGTGGTGATCCAGGTCGGCGGGGACCTGTACCTGTCCGACGCCGGCCTGAGCGACCTGTGGGCGCCGAGGGTGGCCACCACGCCCGGCGAGTGCCCGTATCCCGGGCTCGACGCGTTCGGGCCTAGCCAGGCCAAGTGGTTCCACGGCCGCGAGAGCGTGACCGGCGACCTGCTCGGCTACCTGGACCAGATGTCGCGCGGCGGCCCTGGCGGGCCGCTGCTGGTGGTCGCCCCCTCCGGAACCGGCAAGTCCTCGCTGCTCGGCGCGGGCCTGCTGACCGCGCTGGCCGAGGGCCGGCTGGCGGCCGCCGGGGCGGCCACCTGGCCGCGCGTGATGATCACCCCCGGGCCGCGGCCCGGCAAGACCCTCCGCGCGGCGCTGGAGGCGCTGGCCGGCAGCCAGACCGCCAGCTCGGACGCGCGCATCGTGCTGGTCATCGACCAGCTGGAGGAGATCTTCACCCTGTGCGAGTCCGAGACCGAGCGCGTGGCCTTCCTCGACGAGGTCGCCACCCTGGCGGCGGACGCCGGGCCCGGCAGCGCCCTGGTGGTGCTCGGCATGCGAGCCGACTTCTACGCGCGCGCGACCGCATACCCGGTGCTGCGCCAGGCGATGCAGTCCCGGCAGGTCGTGCTGGGCGCGATGACCGCCACCGAGGTGCGGCAGGCGATCGTCCGCCCGGCCCGGGCGGTCGGCCTGACGCTGGAGGCGGGCCTGGTCGAGCGGCTGCTCAACGACCTGGGCGTGGACGAGTCCGGTGATTCGGCCGGCGGCACCAGCGAGAGCACGCGGGCCGGCGGCTACGAGCCGGGACGGCTCCCGCTGCTCGCCCACGCCCTGCGCGCGACCTGGCAGCGGCGTGAGGGAAACCGGCTGACGATCGCCGGGTACCTGGCGACCGGCGGGATCGCGGGCGCCATCGCGCAGACCGCCGAGGATGTCTACGCCACGCTGGGCGAGCCCAGCCAGGTGGCGGCCCGGCAGCTCTTCCTCGCCCTTGTCCGGGTCGGCGCGGCCGCCGGCGACAGCGACAGCGACGCTACCGCCGACACCCGCCGCCGGGTCGCGGCCGACAGCCTGCTCGGCCAGTCCGGCGACCCCGCGGGAACGCGGACCGCCCTGGACGCGTTCACCGCCGCCCGGCTGCTCACCTCGGGCGGCCAGGCGGTGGAGATCACCCACGAGGCGATGCTGCGCCGCTGGCCCCGGCTGCGCACGTGGATCGACGAGGATCGCTCCGGCCTGCTCACCCGCCAGGAGCTCGAGGCGGCCGCCGCCACCTGGGCACGGGAGGGCAAGGACACGGCGGCCCTGTACGGCGGCGTGCGGCTGGCCGCCGCGCAGGCGTGGAGCGCCGTCCCCGACCGGGCCCGCGAGCTTACCCAGGTGGCCCGGGACTTCCTGGCCGCCTCCGAGCGCCGCCGCCGCCGCGGCACCCGGCGGCGCAACGGCATCATCGCCGTCCTGGCGGCACTGTCGCTCGTCCTGGCGGGCCTGGCGGTCTTCGCGCAGAACCAGCGGGACGAGGCGCAAAGCCAGCGGGCCGCCGCGCTCACGAGCTTCCGGAAAGCCGAGGCCAGCGCACTGGCGGCCGTGTCCGGGCAGGCATGGGCGGACTTCCGCCCGGACACCGCGCTGAAGTTCGCGGTCCAGGCCGACCGCCTCGACCCGGGCTCCCCCCAGGTCCGCAACGCGCTGCTGGCCACCCAGACGCTGCCGATGACCGGGCGGCTGCTGCAGCCCGACGGCTCGCCTGAGGGCTTCGACTTCGCCGGTGCGGCCTACAACCCGGCGGGCACCCTCATCGCCGGGACCACCCAGGATGACCGGGTGCAGCTGTGGAGCGCGGCCACTTACCGGCAACTGTGGAACTTCAAGTTCCCGTCCCCCGACGGGCGCACCGGCCAGGCCGACGCCGCCGTGTTCACGCCCGACGGGCGCACGCTGATCGTCACCCAGCGGGGCGGCCCGTGGCTGTTCAACGTGGCCGACCCCACGCATCCGGTGCACGCCGGCACGCTCGCCGTGCCCTCCTTGCCAGGCCTCAAGCTCCCCCCGGTCATCAGTATCGCCATCAGCCCCGACGGGACCACGCTGGCGGCGGGTGTCTCGACGTCCGACACTGTCATCGGGGCCGGGATGGTGATGATATGGAACCTGCCCGCCCGCACGCTGGCCGGCGCGGTGCCCGTACCCTCCCTGCCCGGCAGCCTCGCCTTCACTCCCGACGGCAAATCGCTGGTGACGGCGTCGGACGACGGCGAGATCGACCTGTGGGACGTCGCCCGGCGGGTCAAGGCCGCGACGGTGAACCCGGCGAGCACCTCTCCCAGCGCCCCGCTGGCGGCGGTCGCGGTGAGCCCGGACGGCAAGGCCATTGCGTTCGGCTCCGGAAGCCTGCAAGGCAGTGGCCCCACCGTCAAGTTGTGGTCCACCGCGACCAGCCAGGTCACCCAGACGCTCAAGGTAGGCACCAACGGGGTGAGCTCGGTGGCGTTCTCCCCCAATGGAAAGCAGCTAGCCGCCGGCGTCCTCGACGGGACGGTCCGGCTGTGGGACCTGCATGTCCCGTCGGCCCCCATCGAGACGTTCGCCGGCCACCGCTACCCGGTCGAGCACGTCACGTTCTCCCCCGACGGCAAGACGGTGGCCAGCGCGAGCGACGACGGGAGCATCGGCTTGTGGGACACTCAGGCCAGCACGCTCGGCGGCCTCGCCAACTCCTCGATCGCCACCGCGTTCTCCCCCGACGGCGCGACCCTCGCGATCAGCACCTCGAGCGCCAGCGGCCCGGCCATCGCCTTGTACCGCATGCCCGCGCGGACGCTGGCCGGGTTGCTCCCGATCAAGGGCATCGCGGCGCTCGCGTTCTCACCCGACGGCAAGACCCTCGCCGTCGCGTCCACCAAGACCGGCGACGCCGTCCAGCTGTGGGACGTGGCCACCCAGAAGCTGGCCGGGACGCTGCCGACCGGGATGTCCACCCGGATCAACAGCATGGCGTTCAGCCCGGACGGGAGCATGCTGGCCATCTCCGCGGTGCAGGATACGAGCATGCAGGTGTGGTCGGTGCCGCGCCAGACGATGCTCAAGAAGTTCGGCGTCACCCTTGAGACGCAGTACCCGCCGCAGCTCGGCGGCGGCGTGTTCATGGTCACGTTCTCGCCCGACGGACGGCTGCTCGCCGTGGCCGGCATCGACGGCGACGTCCGGCTGTACAGCGCCCCCGCCTTCACGTTCCTTGGCAAGTTCCACCCGTTCGACTCGACCAGCTCGCTCAGCTTCTCCCCCGACGGGCGGCTCTTGGCCGTGGGCAGCTCTGATGGCAACGTGTACATCGACTCGATGCCCCCGGAGGGCAAGCTGTCCGACAACAACCCGCCGTCGCTGATCATCACCTTGTCGGGGAGCAGCAAGCAGATCTTCGACGTGCACTTCCTCACCAGCGACTCGCTGATCGCCGGCGGGATCGACGGCGTCGTCCGGTTCTGGAGGATTCCCCCCGGGGCCGGGAAGACGGTATTCAGCGCGACCACGCCGACTCAGCTGGTCGCTACCCACGCGGGCCAGATCTCCTCCATCTCCTACAGCGCGCCGCTGCGACTGCTCGCCACCGCCTCCCCGTCCGGCACCCGTGTGTGGGACACCGACCCGTCCCGGGTGGCGGCCCACATCTGCCAGGCCCTGAAGGCCCCGGTGCGCACCAGCCTGTGGCGGGAGTACCTGCCGGATGTCCCGTACACGCCCGTGTGCGAGTGACTTGTAGTCTCGGGGGCGTGCCGGACGACCCGTTTAACACCGCCGAATTGCGTGCCCGCGTCCTTGACGCGTGGGCGGCCTCGCCCGCCCGCTTCCGCGAGGACGCCAACGCCGAGGAAGACTACGCGCTCGGCGGCTACCGCGACCGCGTCGTGGTGGAGCTGGCCCAAAACGCCGCCGACGCCGCCGCGCGGGCCGGCGTCCCCGGCACGCTGCGGCTGACGCTGGCGACCGGCGGGCACGGCGGGGCCGCGCTGACCGCCGCCAACACCGGCGCGCCGCTAGACGCCGCCGGGGTGGAGTCGCTGTCCACGCTGCGGGCCTCCAGCAAGCGGGATGACGACGGCGACGCGAGCGTCGGCCGGTTCGGCGTTGGCTTCGCGGCGGTGGCGGCGATCAGCGATGAGCCGCGAATCGTTACACGGGGCGGGGCCGTTGAGTGGTCACGGGCGCGCTCAGCCGCGCTGGCGGCCGGGCTGCCCGGGCTCGCTGGCGAACTGGCCGCCCGGTCCGGCCACGTGCCGGTGCTGCGGCTGCCGTTCCCGACCAACGCCGCATCGCCTCAGAGCGCACCGCCGGACGGGTTCGACACGGCGGTGGTCTTGCCGCTGCGCGACGAGGCCGCGGTGACGCTCACCGAGCGGCTACTGGCCCAGGCCGGCCCGGCGCTGCTGCTCGCGCTGCCCGCGCTGGCCGAGGTCACCATCGACACGCCCGCGGGCACGCGGGTCCTGGCCGCGCGGCGCGCGGGCGATTCGGTCACGATCACGATCACATCCATCCCCAACGGTCCGGGAGTCCCCGCTGACTCACCGGTGACCGCGACAACGTGGCGGACGGTCGCCGCCGGCGGCGCGCTGGACCCGGCACTGCTCGCCGACCAGCCCGCCGAGGAACGTGCCCGCGCCACCTGGTCGGTGCGCTGGGCCATCCCGGTGGCCGGCGACGACGAGCCGGCCCGGCTGCCCGACGGGGTGCCGGCGGTGGTGCACGCGCCGACGCCCTCCGACGAGCCGCTGGGGCTGCCCGCCCTGTTGCTCGCGTCGTTCCCGCTGTCACCCGACCGGCGGCACGTCGCGCCCGGCCCGCTGACCGCCTTCCTGGTCGAGCGGGCCGCGGACGCCTACGCGCGGATCTTGCCGGAGCTGTCCGCCGGCGGCGGGCTGCTTGACCTGGTGCCCGGCCCGGTCGCCGCCGGGGAGCTGGACGTGCGGCTCCGCCAGGCGATCCTCGACCGGCTGCCCGGCGTGGCATTCCTGCCCGCCGCGGCTGACCGGGGAACGGGGCAGTCGCCCCGGCCCGTTCCGGATGAGAGCCCGCGCGTCGCCCCCCGGGAGGCGCTGCTGCTTGACGTGACGGCCCCGCCGGGGCTGGCCGGCTACCTGGCGCCGCTGTGGCCGGCCCTCATCGGCGGCCCCCGCAGGCACCCGGCGTACGCGGCGCTGGGGATCCGGCGGCTGCCGATGGCCGAGCTCGCTGACCAGCTCACCGAGGTGGATCGCCCGCCGTCGTGGTGGCGGGGCCTGTACGCGGCGCTGGCCGACGTCGACCCGGCGGCGCTCGGCGAACTGGGGGCGCTGCCGGTGCCGCTGGCCGACGGGCGGCTGATCCGCGGCCCGCGCGGGGTGCTGCTGCCCGGCCCGGGGCTGGGCGACCCGGCGCGGCTGGCGCCGCTGCGGCTGCGGGTCGCCGCCGCCGACGCGGCGCACCCGTTGCTGGCCCGGCTCGGCGCGCTGGAGGCGACGCCGCGCAGCGTCCTGGATCACCCGGCGACGCTCGCCGCCGTGGACGCGTCGGTGGATGAAGACGATCCCGCGCCCATCGTGGAGGCGGTCCTGGGGCTCGTGGCCGCGGCCGGGGTGCGGCCGGGTGAGTTCCCGTGGCTGGCGGACCTGGCGCTGCCCACCGACGACGGCGAATGGGATCCCGCCGGCGACCTGCTGCTGCCCGGCGGGGAACTGGCCGGGGTGGTGACCCCGGAGGCGTTCGCCACCGTCGAGCCGGCCCTGGCCGCCCGGTACGGGGCGGGCGTGCTGGGGGCCGTGGGCGTGCTGGCCTCGTTCGGCCTGCTCACCGCGAGCGACGTTGACCTCAGCGATGACCTCGACCTCGACCTCGACGGGGCCGGGGACTGGGCGGCGTGGGCGGGCGAGCTGCTCGTCGGCACTGGCTCGTCGTCGGCACTGGACGGGCCGGGCGGGGGGTACGGGGGGTCGTCCTCCCGGGGGATACTGCCCCCGGCCGCGGTCGAGGTCATCGCCATCCGCGACCTGGATCTCGTCGACACTGGCCGGTGGCCGCGGGCGCTGGAGATCATCGCGACGCGGCCGGCGCTGCGGGCCGCGCTGGCCACCCCGACGCGGATCCGGCTGGCCGACGGGCGGCACGCCGACGTGCCGTCCTATACCGCCTGGTGGCTGCGGACTCACCCGGTGCTCGGCGGCCACTGCCCGGCGGACCTGCGCACCGCGGCCGCCGATCCGCTGCTTGAGGGCCTGTACGACGATGCCGCCGGCATCGCCGCCGCGGACCCGCTGCTGGCCCGGCTGCTGGCCGACCGGGTGCTGGCCCGGGCCCTGGGCGTCCGTGATTCGCTCGCGGCACTGCTGGCCGAGCCCTGTGGCGCGGACGAGCTGCTGGGCCGGCTGGCCGACCCCGCCCGGGTGGTGAACCGCGCCCAGCTGCGGTCGCTATGGGCGGCCCTGGCCGCCGCGGACCCGGAGGCCACCCCGCCGGAGCGGGTCCGCGCGGTCCTCGGCGACGCTGTCGTCGTGGCCAGCGCCTCCGACGCCCTCGTCCTGGACTCCCCCGACCTGTGGCCGCTGGTCGCCGGCCGGCCCCTGGTCCTCGCCCCGTATGACCGGTCGCTGGTTCTCGCCGAGCTGCTGGACATCCCGGTGGCGTCGGAGTCGGTGCCGGGCATCGTTGAGCGCACGGCCGGCGGCGCGGGCGAGCGGCGGCCGGTGCCCGCGATCGTCGCCGCGGTGCTCCCCGATGCCCCCGAGTCCTACCTGGCCCACGACAAGCTCGTCGTGGACGGCGGGCCGGTGCCGTGGCGCTGCGCGGACGGGGAGGTGCACGCCGGGACCGCGGCTGGCCTGGCGTGCGGCCTGGCGTGGGCGGCGGGCCAGTGGAACGCCCGGCACCTGCTGGCGAGCCTGCTCGTCGCCCCCGAAGACGCCCCGCGCCTGCTCGCCGAGGCCGACCTCGACGTGCTCTAGCGGTCGCTGGCCGCGATGCTCCGCGGCTCTCGTAGCGGGCTGCGGGCCAGCGGGCCAGCGCTGACAGCCGATTGTGCGCGGGCTGGCAGCGGGGCCGGCCACTATGGGCGACATGAACGGACAAACCCCCGCCACAGGCAACGATGGCATCGCGATCGAGGTGCGTGGCCTGGTCAAGCGGTTCGGCAAGACGACGGCGCTGGACGGGGTCGACCTCACCGCCCGCACGGGCACGGTGCTTGGCCTGCTCGGGCCCAACGGCGCGGGCAAGACCACGGTGGTCCGCAGCCTCGCCACGCTCATCCGCGCGGACGCGGGCACGGCCACCGTCTTGGGCTACGACGTGCAGCGCGACGCGCACCCGGTCCGCCAGCTGGTCGGCCTCACCGGCCAGTACGCCTCCGTGGACGAGTTGCTGAGCGGGTTCAACAACCTGGTCATGATCGGCCGCCTGCTCGGCATCTCCCGCGGTGAGGCGAAGGCCCGCGCCGCCGAGCTGCTGGAGCGCTTCGACCTCGCCGAAGCCGCCCGGCGGCCGGCCAAGACCTATTCCGGCGGCATGCGGCGGCGCCTCGACCTGGCCGCGAGCCTGGTTGGCCGCCCGCGCGTGCTGTTCCTCGACGAGCCGACGACCGGCCTGGACCCGCGCAGCCGCAACGAGCTGTGGTCCATCGTCCGCGGGCTGACCGCCGACGGCGTCACCGTGCTGCTGACCACGCAGTACCTGGAAGAGGCCGACCAGCTGTGCCACGACATCACGGTGATCGACAAGGGCCAGGTCATCGCGACCGGTACCCCGGATGAGCTCAAGGCCAAGGTCAGCGGCCAGGTCCTCGCGGTCACCCCGGCTGACCCCGGACGGATACCGCAGATCGAGGACATCCTCACCCAACGGCACCGCCTGGCTCCGGCGACCTCCCCTGACTCGGGCGCGGTTACCGTCGCGGTGCCGGACTCCGCGCTGGTGCCTGCCCTGATCCGCGAACTGGACGACGCGGGCATCGTGATCGAGGAGCTCGCGCTGCGCAAGCCGAGCCTCGATGAGGTCTTCCTGGCGCTGACCGGCAATCGTGCCCCTGAACCCGAAGGGATCCCCCAGTGACCGCGCTCGCCCCGGCCGTTACCGTTGCCCCGTCGCGCCGGCTCAGCCCGCTGACCGCCGTGGCCAACACGTTCACGCTGACCTGGCGCAGCCTGCTGAAGCTGCGGACCAACCCGGAGGACATCTTCGGGCTGGTGCTCACGCCGGTGATGTACCTGCTGCTGTTCACGTACCTCTTTGGCGGGGCGATCTCCGGGAACGTCCATAACTACCTGCAGTTCGAGTTGCCCGGCATCCTCGTGCTCGCGGTGATCTTCTCCACCCTGGGCACCGGCCAGGCGCTGAGCGAGGACATCAGGACGGGGGTCTTCGACCGGTTCCGGTCGCTGCCCATCGCGCGGTCGGCGCCGCTGGCCGGCGCGGTCCTCGGCGACGTGACCCGCTACGCCCTGTCGGTGGCGATCACGCTGGCGTTCGGGATGCTGCTGGGCTTCCGGATCCAGGCCTCCCCGCTGGCGGCGGCCGCCGCGTGCCTGCTGGTGCTGGGCTTCGCACTGTCGATGTGCTGGCTGTCGGCGTTGCTGGGCCTGATCTCGGGCAGCGCGCGCGGCGTGCAGTGGATCGGGTCGCTGATCTACTTCCCGCTGACATTCGGCAGCAACGTGCTGGTGCCGACGGATAAGCTGCCCGGCTGGCTGCAGGCGTTCGTCAAGGGCAACCCGCTGACGTTCTTGACCGAGGCCGAGCGCGGCCTGCTGGTCGGCGGCCCGGTGACGGCCGCGGTGATCCGGACCCTGCTGTGGTCGCTGGGCCTGTTCCTGGTCTTCGCGCCGCTCGCCGTCCAGGTCTATCGCAGGCGCACGTAAGCGAGGACCGCACTTACGCGAGCACCGCACTTACGCGAGCACCGCACTTACGCGAGGACAGTCCGGACCAGCGCCAGTGCGGCCTCCTTGCCGAGGCCGCGGCCTCGCTGGTAGGCAGCGTCGAAGGCGGGCTCGCCGAGTTGCTCGCGGGCAGCGGCCCGGGCGCCGGGGGCGTCCGGGCTGCTCTCGTCGAACGCGCCGCGCACCGCGTGCGCCGCGCCGAGCAAGGTCGCGGCGGCGGCCGGGTCGCGGGCGAGCGCGAAGACGGCCGTGGCGTCGATCACGATCGCCAGCGGCGGCCGTTCCACCCACCCGGTCGCGGCGGCCAGCGCCTGCCCGAGCAGGTCGCGGGCGCGCCGCGCGTCCGCCTGGGCCAGGGCCACCATCGCCAGCCTGGCCTTCACCTGGGCGCGCAGCCCCTGCCACCAGGCCGCCTTGACGTCCTTGATCGCGCTGAGCACATCCGCGCAACAGCGGGTCACCTCGGCCAGGTCGCCCGCCCGCCACGCGATCTCGGCCCGCATGAGGCTGAGCCAGCGATAGGAGTCGGTGTTGCTACTGAGGCTGGCCGCCCGCTCCGTCGCGGCCCACTCCTGCCAGGCGCGGTCCACGTCGCCCGCCCGGGCATGGATCGTCGCCAGCCGTCCTTCGATATAGGGCAGGTCGCCCCAGGCGCCGAGCTCCCGGCCGAGGGCGCCGGCCTCCTCCAGCACGGCGATCGACTCGGCGTGGTCCCCGCGCAGCTCGGTGAACTCGGCGAGCTGGGCCAGCGCGATGGCCCGGCCCCACTTGTCACCGATCTCACGGAACTCCTCCAGCGCTCCCCGGCAGTCCGCCTCCACCGCCTCCCCTATCCGGCCCAGCGTGCTGGTGTAGGACGAGCGGGACAGCCGGGCCATCGCCCGCATCCAGGGATCGGGGGAAGCCAGGTACCGCTCGAACGCCGACAGGGCCAGCTCCTGGTCGCCGTCATACAGCGCCATCATCGGCTCGGCGAGGGCCGCCAGCGGGTGCAGGGTCGCGAAGTCCGCTCCCAGGCGGCGCAAGTCCGCGATCCCTTCGGTGAGCGCGCCCCGGACGACCTCCACGTCCCAGGTCCACCCGGCGGCGATCAGCGCGCAGATGACCCGCGCCTCCGCGATCGCCAGGCTGGGTGCCCCGGGTACCGGCAAGGCGAGGGTGTCCCGGGCCAGGACGTCGCCCTCACCGTGGCCCAGCTGGACCCAGTAGAAGCTCAGGCCCCGGACCAGGCGCAGCGCGGCTTGCGCGTCGCCTCGCCCGATCACCCAGCGCAGTGCCGCGTGCAGGTTGTCTTGCTCGGCGGCCAGCAGGCGGTACCAGTGCACCTGCTCGCGCGTGCGCAACTTGGCGTCGGCGGTCTCCGCGAGGTCCACGTAGTAGCGGGCGAACGCGTCCTTGACCGGTGCCTCCTCGCCGGCCTGCGCCAGCTTCTCCAGCCCGTAGGCCCGCACGGTCTCCAGCATCCGGTACCGGGTCCCGGTCCCCTTGGGCTCGTCCATGACCGCCAGGATCGACTTGTCGATCAGCCCCGATAGCGTCGGCAAGACGGTGGCGCGCGACAGTTCCGCGCCCGCGCCCGCCTGGGTTGTCCCGGTCAGCTCCGTCGCCCCGACCAGTTCGGCCGCGGCCAGCGTGGCGCCGTCTGGGAAGACGGCCAGCCGCCTGGCCAGCGTGCGCTCGGCCGGCGACATCAGGTCCCAGCTCCAGTCAACGACGGCGCGCAGCGTCTGGTGGCGCGGCAGTGCCGCCCGGTTCCCGCCGGTGAGCAAGGCGAAACGGTCGCCGAGGCGCTCGGCGAGCTGCCGCGGGGTCAGCGTGCGCAGCCACGGCGCGGCCAACTCGATCGCCAGCGGCATCCCGTCCAGTGCCCGGCACAGCCGCGCGACCGCTGCCACGTTCTCCTCGTCTACCGCGAACCCGGGAAGCACCGCCGCCGCCCGGTCCTCAAGCAGCCGCACGGCCGCGAAGTCGGCCTTCAGCGCGGACGCGGCACCCTTCGCATTGTTGGCCAGCACGGTGGCCAACACGGTGGCGGGCGCGTCGGCGGCCGGGTCGGCGGGCGGCACCGCCAGCGGGAAGACCGGGCACAGGGCCTCGCCGGTGATGCGCAGCGGCTCCCGGCTGGTGGCCAGGATCGTCACCTCGGGGCACTCCTGGAGGACCCGGGCCGCGAGCGCGGCCGCCGCGTCGATGACGTGCTCGCAGTTGTCGAGCACGAGCACCGCGTCCCGCCCGGCGATGGCGTCGGTCAGCCGGCTCACCGGGTCCCCGGCGCCCGACGCCTGGCGCGCGATGACGCGCTCAGCGACGCCGACCGCGCCCAGCAGCGCCCACGGCAGTTGCGCGGGGTCGGTGACCGGGGCGAGCTCGGCGAACCAGGCCGGCATCCCCAGGCGCGCGCACACCTCAGTGGCGAGCCGGGTCTTGCCCACCCCGCCCGGGCCGATCAGCGTGACCAGGCGGTGCTCGCCCAGCTTCTTGAGCACCCCGGAGGTATCGTCATCGCGCCCGACGAAGGACGTCAGCGCGGCCAGCCCGCGCGGCCGCCCGATCGCCGGGGCAGCCCCAGCCCGTGCCGCATCGGCCCGCCCCGGCGCCGGCGCCCCGCGCCGGCGTCCACCGGCTGCCTCACCGGCCATGTCCGCCTCGCCTAGCTCACTGGCCCCACCTGCCCCGCCCATCCCGGGCACCGCGCCTGTCTCGCCTGCCTCTGCGTTGCCGGCGATGGGATCGTGCCGCAAGATGGCCAGGTGGAGCCGCTCGAGCGAGGGCGACGGGTCCAGGCCGAGCTCGACGGCGAGGCGGCCGCGGAACTCGTGGAAGGCGGCCAGCGCCTCCGCCTGCCGGCCGGCGGCGGCCAGGGCGCGCATGAGCAGGGCGCGGGGGCGCTCGGCGAGCGGGTCAGCGGTGGCGATCGCCCGCAGTTCGCTGGCCGCGCCGGCGCGGTCGCCGACGGCGAGGTCCGCCTCGATCCGGTCCAGGGTCGCCGACCGCCGCGCCTCCTCCAGGCGCGCGGCGATGGCGGCGGCGAAGGTCTCCTCGGCCACGTCGGCCAGGGCCGGGCCGCGCCAGGCGGCGAGCGCCTCGCGCAGCGTCCGCGACGCCAGCGCCGCGTCCCCGGCCGCCAGCGCCCGCGCGCCCGCCCGGGCCGCGCGCTCGAAGGCGATCGCGTCCACCGCCTCGGGCTCGATGGCCAGGCGGTA
This sequence comes from Streptosporangiaceae bacterium, assembly GCA_025934375.1. Lineage (GTDB taxonomy): Bacteria > Actinomycetota > Actinomycetes > Streptosporangiales > Streptosporangiaceae > Trebonia. The sequence continues at coordinate 66,640 of JAICYD010000018.1, forward strand.
GCCCACCGGCGAGGATTCGATGACGCCGGAGTCGACGCCGCCCTCGCGCAGCGCGGCGCGCAGCCTGGACACCAGCGACTGCAGGGCGTTGGCGGCATCGGCCGGCTGGTTGCTGTCGTCGCCCCACAGGCGGTCGATCAGCGCGTGGGCCGGGACGACCCGGTTCGCGTCGAGGGCGAGCAGGGTCAGCAGCGCGCGCACCCGCTGCCCGCCAACCCGAACCGGCCGGCCGGCGTCATCGTGCACCGTCAGCGTGCCAAGAAGCCCGATCCGCACCCGCTGCCCGCCAGCTCTCGTCTCGCGCCTATCCCTGCCACTGTGACCATAGCCGCTCCGGGCCGCCGGCACCGCCACCCCCACGTCCATCGTCTCGCCCCGCCTCCCCGCCGCGCCGGCCGTCGCGCTAGGCGCCAGCGCGCGGCCAGCCAGCCCATCGCCGCCAGCCAACGATCACGATATATCGCGACCACGTCCGTTGTGAAGCGGTGATCCGTGGCGCGAGGGCCAGCGACCCGCGATCATTCCGGGCCAGGAGGGCCGCCGACCCGCTCTTAGCGGGGCGGAAGGGCAAGTGACCGCCAGGCGTACCGGGCCGGAAGGGCCAGCCCCCCGGCACTTACCAGGGCGCGAGGGCCAGCGACCCGCCCAGGTCCGCGTCCATGCCGTGGCCCAGCCGCCATCGCCCCGCTAACCGCCCCGCACGTCTCGGGGTAATCCCCGCATTGCCCCGGGCGGGGCCTGCTCGTCTCGGGGCCTCGCACGGGACAGCGGTCAGCGGGCGAGCCGGGCGAGGATCAGGTCCGTGACTGGCTGCGCGGCTCGGGCGACCGCGCCGGTCCCGGGCGTGCCCGCGTGCGCGACGATCTCGGTGACCAGGCGGTAGATCTGCGCGCGGGCGAGCAACTGGCCGATCTCCGGCTGGCCGGCCAGGTGCCTGAGCGCCTCCGGTCGCGCCCTGCGCCAGGTCAGCGTGTCCACCGCGACGACGGCGAGCGGCAGCCCGGCTGGCCGCTCCAGCGGGGAGAAGTCGATGACGGCGGGCGGCGCCCCGTCGGCGAACAGCACGTTCCCGGCCAGGTCGGCGTGGATGAGCTGGTCCGGCAGGTCCACCGGCCGCAGCGCGGCCAGCAGCGCCCGCACCTGCCCGGCCAGCGGCCCGGCGGCCGGGCCGAGCAGCGGACCCGGGTCACGCTCGCCCCACGCCACCTGATCACCGATCATCCACCGGTTCTCCACCGTGGCCCGCCACGACGGAGCGGGAACGCCGGCCAGCGCGGCGTGCAGTGCCTGGCTCACCGCGATCAGTTCCGGCCAGCGCGGCGAGACCCCCGACCAGTCCGCGGGAGTGCCCGCCACCCACTGCCAGGCGGTCCACCCGTGCGCTACCCAGTCCCCGGTCTCCGCCCGTACCGGCGGCGGCACCCGGAACCCGGGACCGCTCAGCGCGTCGTAGACCTCGGCGAACCAGCGGCCTTCCCGCAGTGAGTCGGCAGGCTTGAGCACCAGCGGCCCGGCCCGCCAGGTGGTCCCCTGCCCGCCCGGTAGCCGCGCCGGCTCGCCCCCGGCCACCCCGAACGTGGCCAGCACTTCCCGGGGCACCACGTCCAGGCGTCGCGGATCGCTCACGCAGGCGACGATAACGATCCCGGGCCCGCCCGGCCAACCGGTTTCTGACTGACCAGGCCGGTAGATTCCTCGCGGAAACCGGACCGGCGTTTCC